>NZ_JADOES010000010.1 GCF_018739885.1 Leptothoe spongobia TAU-MAC 1115
AAGCGACTCATGGCCACTACACTACCTGATCATCGCAATATTGACGAGAAATTCAGGGGACCCTGTGAATTAATACCCCTAGAGCTTAAGGCTCATCTAAAACAAAAATTAAGCCGTCTCCATGAACTCTTTTTAGACGATTATCGACAACACTATTTGTCATCGCTAAAGTCGAGTACGGGTCTGTTTGGTCAGGCAGCAACAAATTTAGTGTATTTGCAAAATACCATTAACCATCTCTGTGTCGATGCCTATCGCGATGTGATAACACGGTTAGAAACAGCAGACCAATCTCAGCCGCCGCTCTACCATGACCTGGTAATGATTTTTATTGGCTGCTTTTGCTCCGGTGACGGCTATAGTAATTTCTGGCAGATGGATGCAGTCCTGGCCCAGCATTTTCTGCCTTGCTGGCATCTGTTACATGAATGGATTCAGCGGATGGATAAAGAAAGTAAAAAGTAAAAAGTAAAGAGTAAAAAGTAAAGGGTGGATAGTGACAAGTAGGGTGCTGTTAGGCGAAGCCGTAACGCACCGCATGTCTTCTGAAGTCTGATAAGCTACTCAATCCGGATACCTTTACCCTCGAAGCCCAGCAAATGCCCATTGATACCTGGTTTCCCCTTGCTGTTTATTACGAAGACCTGCCGGATGCTACAGCCCATAAAAAGCAGCTGATGGATGCGGCACTGCAGCTTGAAAAGGATGGCTATGAGCGGCGGGCATTCCCTGAGATGGCCTGGACGGGGGACCTGCATGGGGCGGAGCGGATTCATACTGACCCTCGGTTTACCTGGATCGTGGGGCAGGTGGAAAGTCATGTGCAGGGATATTTGAAAGGGCTGGGTTTAGATCTAAACCAAATCGCCCTCTATATTCAGCGGGCATGGCCTGTGATTTCTCGCTATCAGCAGGAAGTGGGGAGCCACTGCCATAATACGTCTCATATTAGTGCTGTGTATTATGTATCGGTGCCGAACTCGGGTAGTGATGAGGCGGGCAGTCTGGTGTTTTTTGATGATATGCGGCCCAATGAGGTAAGTCCTGGGTTGGGCAGTGAGAATACGAATATTATTGTGGAGTGGAATGCTCTAAATCAGGATCAGGCGATGTATGTGCCGGTGGAGGGGCGGTTGATTTTATTTCCGTCGAAGCAGCGCCATGGGGTGACGATGAATCATACAGAAGGGGAGCGGATTTCGTTGTCGTTTGATATTGTGTTGGCGGCGAAGCCGGGGAGTGCGGCGGGATCCTATGAGTTTTTGTTGCCGCCGCCAGAGCAGTGGCAGAGGTTTGGTGGCCGGTCGTAAGGAGGGAATTCGTAGGGTGCGCCCTGCGCACCGTTCGATCGTTTCAGCTATTATCCGATATCAACCCAATCGATTAATTATCCAGAGAGTCTTTAAGGGCAGGGATTATGGGTTGACAACCAGATGCTCGGTGGCTTTGGTGATTTTCAGTATTCGCAGTTAGTGAATGCTCCGTCTACAATGAATATAAGCAAATGACGACAGTCAGAATGGAGGGAACCCTATATGAAAACGATTCGTTTGAGATCCCATATTAATGAATTCGGTTTGTTACAGGTTCAACTCCCAGATCATCATAATGAAGAGGTTGAGATTCTGATTGTTTATCAGTCGGTTCAGGTTACTCAAAAGCGTCAGTGGTCACAAACGTTCCTAGATTTGTTTGGTGCATGGCAAGGAGAACCTTTAGTCAGAGAACCGCAAGGTCAGCAGCCAGAGCGTGAGCCTCTGCTCTAAAGATATACAAATGATGCTCTACCTTTTGGATACCAACACATGTATTGCGTATCTTAACCGCAGTAGTCAATTGATTTATGAAAATTTGCTTGCGCAATCGCCTGACGATGTATGCATCTGTGATGTGGTTAAGTTTGAGCTGTATTACGGGGCTTACAGGAGTAAGCGCAAAACTGAGAACCTGGAAAACTTAAGAATACTATTTGCTGAATTTGCAAGTTTACCCTTTGATGGCAAGGCGGCTGCAATCTGTGGTGCCATTCGTGCTGACTTGCAGGATAAAGGGACTCCTGTAGGAGCCTATGATTTACAAATTGCTGCAATTGCCTTGGCAAACGAATTAACTTTAGTGACTCACAACACCAGAGAGTTTGTAAGAATACCGAATCTTAAACTTGTTGATTGGCAGTAGCTGGCAGGGCTTGCATCGCGCATGACCCATTACAAATTTTAGGGATTCCTGGCAGTCTGGGGCTAAGCCGAGTATCTTAGTAGCGATACTGACCAAATGCCGTCTATGTCGTCAAAACCGCGTGGTTTTATGGCCAGCCCTGAAGGATTGCAAAAGCTAGAGGCTGCAAAAGCTTCACTGAATCTGAGCTTTGCTGCGATTGCTAAGCAGGCTGGCGTGGAAACGGATACGGTGATGCGGCTGTTTCACCCGAGTTGGGAAAAGCGCGTGAGTGAGGTGAGCCTTGCAGCCATTGCTCGGGTATTGACAGTGACACCAAGAGAAATTACGGCTGTTGAAGTTCACTCAAGCAATAGCAAAGCATTCGCTTTAGCTCAAAGGCGTATTAAGACGGCTATCGCATATAGATCAACGAACCTGGATTTATCAAGATTAGAGCTTACCTCACTCCCGAATGAAATTGGGCAGCTCAATGACTTGATTCGGCTTGATCTCTCACAAAGTCAACTTACTTCGCTCCCAAAAGAAATCGGTCAGCTCAACAACCTGGCTTGGCTTGATCTCTCACAAAACCAACTGACCTCGCTCCCAAAAGAGATCGGTCAGCTCAACAGCTTAACTCGGCTTGATCTCTCACAAAACCAACTGACCTCACTTCCAAAAGAGATCGGTCAGCTCAATAAGCTAACAAAGCTTGACCTCTCTCACAACCAGCTCACCTCACTTCCAAAAGAGATCGGCCAGCTCAATAGCCTGACTTGGCTTGATCTTTCAAAAAATAAGCTCACCTCACTCCTAAAAGAGATCGGTCAGCTCAACAATCTCACAGACCTTGACCTTTCACAAAACCAGCTGACCTTGCTGCCCACGGAAATCGGCCAGCTCAGCAATCTTACAGATGTTGGCCTCGATCACAATCAACTCACCTCGCTACCTGCAGAACTTTGGCAACTCAATAGCCTGACCAATCTTTTCCTCCATGAAAATGACCAATTGGGAGTTTCTGTCGAAATCCTTGGTCCTACTCGGAAAGAAGTTAACTCTGGTGCAACACCTGCAAAGCCAGCAGATATTCTCAACTATTACTTCCGCATACAGGACGATCGCCAGCCCCTAAACGAAGCAAAGCTCATTCTTGTAGGTTTTGGTGCTGTGGGTAAAACCTCCCTGGTTAACCGTTTGATTCACAATACTTTTGACCAAACTTCAAAGAAAACCGAGGGCATTAACATTACCCAATGGCCCATACAACTTAACCAAAGCGAAGACATCACCCTCCATGTATGGGACTTTGGGGGGCAAGAGATCATGCACTCCACCCACCAATTCTTTCTCACCGAACGCAGCCTTTACCTGCTAGTCCTCAACGGTCGCCAAGGCCATGAAGACACCGATGCCGAATACTGGCTAGAGCTAATCCAAAGCTTTGGGGGAGATTCCCCCATCATCGTTGTACTCAACAAAGTGGCAGAGCACCCCTTTGACGTCAACCGCCGCGCCCTCCAACAAAAGTTTCCTAACATTCGTGAGTTCATCCAGACTGACTGTGACACGGAAACTGGCATTGATACTTTACGCACAGCAATTTAAAGAGAAACAGACCGACTAGAGCACCTGCGGGACCCGTTCCCTGGCAGTTGGTTCGAAATCAAAAAGCGCCTGTCCAAAATGGCTGCCAACTACATCTCCTTTGAAAAGTATCGAGAAATTTGCCAAGCAGATGGAGAACCTGAACCAATTGCTCAGAACTCATTAGCGGTACATCTCCATAGTCTCGGTATCGCCCTTAATTATAAAGATGATAGCCGTCTCCGTGACACTCACGTCCTCGATCCTCACTGGGTTACTAACGGCATTTATACCCTCCTCAATGACCACGAGCTTACCGAAACAAATGGCGAACTAGAAATTGACTGCCTCAACAGGCTGTTAGACCCAAAAGACTATCCATTAGAACGCCATGACTTCTTGTTGGGGCTCATGCGTAAGTTTGAGTTGTGCTTTCCCTTCCAAGATGACGAAAAGCGTTATCTTATCCCGGACCTTCTGGACAAACAACAACCTAAAGCCGCATCGCAGTTTGAACCTTCTGAATGTCTCAACTTTCGCTATAAGTACCCCATTTTGCCAGAAGGCTTGCTTCCCCGATTTATCGTCCGTACCCATGTGCTAAGCGATCATCAACTCCGCTGGCGCACTGGCGTTATTCTGAATTTTGAAGGCAATCAAGCCCTAGTTAAAGCCGACCCTCAAGACAAATCTGTGAGTATAAGTGTCAATGGCCCCATCTCTAGTCGCCGTCGCCTATTAGCAATTATCCGCTCTGACTTTGACCGTATCCACAGCAACTTTAAGTTCACCCCTAAAGAACTCGTTCCGGTCCCTGGTTATCACAATATCGCTGTCAGCTACAAAGATCTGCTAATCCGAGAAAACAAAGGCAGAAAATCATTTGAGGAAGTCGTCGGAGATGAGCTAATTGACCTCAATGTTCAAGACTTACTCAACGGCGTAGATATCGAAGGTAGTCGCCAAAGTGCATCTGGTATAGAACGCCGTGATCAGGCCCTAAAGCTCTTCTACAGCTATTCCCACAAGGACGAAACCCTACGTAATCAACTCGACACTCACCTCAAAATCCTCCAACGCCAAAAGCTTATTCAACCCTGGCACGACCGCTGTATTGTTGCCGGTACAGACTGGGCCAAAGAAATTGACGACAATCTCAAACGAGCAGACATTATTCTATTGTTGATTAGCGCTGACTTTATCGCCTCGGACTACTGCTACGAAATCGAACTCAAGCAAGCCATGGAACGTCATTATGCTGGTGAAGCGAGAGTAATTCCAATTATTCTGCGGCATGCTGATTGGACTGACACACCATTTAGCGCCCTTCAAGCGTTTCCTCCCAATGCAAAACCCATTACATCCTGGTCTGATCGCGACGAAGCCTGGCACGATGTGGAAACTGCAATCAAAGAAGCGATTAAAGACATCAAAGCTCAGCGCATCGCGAAAGAATTAATGAAATAGGCAAATATCAACCTCCAACCTCTGGATCATCCATTGGCTTCGACTCCGCCCAACCATCTCAGCATTTATTAAGCCACCCAACACATAACTGACAACCAGATGTCACAGAAAAGTCATATTGCCTCTTTAAGCTATGGATAACTGAATCAAAGCTGTCCCAAGCCATGTCTTATCCCCTTCATCCCAAAACCCCTAAGCCCCGCTCCCGCAGACTAACCATGCTCAGCAGTGTCCTCATGGGAGCCACCCTCGCCACAGCAGGTAGCTACCTCGCCTGGGCACCCGAATCACCCCTGCGTAACGAAAACCAGGTCGCCGTTGCCCAAACTGCACCAGCAACTACTCCCGTCGCTAACCCCAACTTCATTACCGATGTCGTCACTGACGTCGGACCTGCGGTCGTCCGTATCGACGCATCCCGCACCGTGAGTCAGCGGATCCCCGATGTCTTTAACGACCCCACCTTCCGTCAGTTCTTTGGTGGACGAGTCCCCCAGGGAGGCCAAGAACGGACAGAACGTGGTCTGGGCTCAGGCTTTATCATCAGCGATGATGGTCAGATCATTACCAATGCCCATGTGGTCGATGGAGCCGATACGGTAACGGTTACCCTCAAGGATGGCCGCATTTTAGATGGTCAAGTATTGGGTAGCGACCCCGTCACCGATATTGCCGTCATTAAGGTAGATGAACGGAACCTGCCTACCGTTGAACTGGGTGATTCCGATCAGTTGCAACCCGGCGAATGGTCCATCGCTATTGGTAATCCCCTCGGTCTCGACAATACCGTTACCGTCGGCATTGTCAGTGCCGTAGGGCGTTCCAGTAACCAGGTGGGGGTGCCCGACAAACGGGTGGAATTTATCCAAACGGATACAGCAATTAATCCTGGTAACTCTGGTGGACCACTGCTCAACCAGCAGGGTGAGGTCATTGGTGTGAATACGGCCATCATCAACGGTGCCCAAGGGCTGGGCTTTGCCATTCCTATCAACATGGTGGAGCGCATTGCCACAGAACTCGCTCAAAATGGTGAGGTACAGCATCCATTCTTAGGGATTCAGATGATTACCCTAAGTCCGAATGTGAAGGAGGAGATTAATAGCAATCCCAACAGTGGCTTGACAGTTGATGAGGATAGCGGGATTTTAATCGCTCGGGTACTGTCGGATTCACCAGCAGCCGAGGGTGGTCTGCGGGCTGGCGATGTCATTACGGCTATCGATGGTACTGCTGTAGCGGATGCCGCTGAGGTCCAGCGTATTGTCGGCAATGGCAAAGTTGGCGAAAAGTTGACAGTTGAGGTGAACAGAAATGGTGATGTGAAGCGGTTGGATGTGAGACCGGAGAATTTACAGCAGTAAATAATTTCAGGGCATTTGGTAGGAGCATCCCTGGTGGGTGCCCTGGAATTGTTAGGTATGGCAGAATTTTAATCACACTGTAGGGGCACTTCTTGTAAGTGCCCTTTTTGCGTAGATAAGGAACTGGGGTGACTGATGGGGAGTTTAAAGGGGTTGCTTGGGGTCCCTCCGAGTTCCCCAAACCCCCTGGGCAGGGCCGTTACGCCGCCCTACAACCCAACGTACCAGGTTATCCCTAATGACACTAAATTGGGGTTACGGCGAGGACGATTATGTATGTTCTGGGCTGGTTTCTGCACAGGATCTCGAACATACAACTCCTCCAATAATGTTGCTTAGCAGGATTTATATTAATCTCTTACCCGGACAAAATACATAGTCTGTAAAAGATTACCCTTAAAGGTACTGCCAATTGATACGCCATCTTCCACAGTGAAGAAAAGGGAGGAGGCGTATTATGCTAGCGAAAATTTCAGAACGGCGGATGCACGTTGTCCGATGGGTTTTAATTATTGGTTGGGGCGTATTGATTCTGTCCCTTTTTTATGATCCGATTTCCTCTGTGCTTACGATTCCGAATGGCCCTTGGGGGTTCTTGGGCGATCCTACCCTCGATCCGAATCGCTGTGTCCAGGTGCAGGGTGCCTGTGTGGATCTTGAGCCTTATCAGATTGGTGCGCGTATCTTTTGGGGTATGGTGGTGCCCTGTGGCATTTTTATTGTGTTTGTCTTTGGCCATGAGACCTGGCGACGCATTTGTCCCCTATATTTCTTTTCACAGATTCCACGGGCGTTAGGTTTACCCCCTCGTTCATCGATTAAGTCTTTTCCCTGGCTAGAACGCAATCATTTTTATTTACAGTTTGGCCTCTTCTTTTTGGGGCTCAATGGGCGCATTCTGTTGGTTAATTCTATTCGTCCTGTATTAGGTACGTTTTTAGTGTTGACACTATTAAGCTCAGCGGGTGTGGTGTGGTTCTTGGGAGGGCGCAGCTGGTGTCACTATGTGTGTCCCTTTGGCATGGTGCAAACAGTATTCACTGGCCCTCGGGGCTTGCTGGATAGCCAGGCCCATGTATCACAACCGAAGGGAGTCACCCAGTCTATGTGCCGGACCGTGGATGCAACTCGGCAAGAGAAAAGTGCCTGTATCTCATGTAAGTCTCTCTGTATGGATATTGACAGTGAGAAGTCTTACTGGGAGCATCTGCAAAAGCCGGGTAGACGGTTGGTACAGTATGGCTACCTGGGCCTGGTGATTGGTTACTTTCTGTTTTACTGGCTCTATGCGGGTAATTTTGATTATTACTTTTCTGGGGTGTGGAGCCATGAAGCGGCAGCTTTGGATAATCTATGGAAACCTGGGTTTTATTGGTTTGGAATGGCTGTGCCAATTCCGAAGCTGATAGCTGCACCGCTGACGTTGGGGGGATTTGCGATCGCAATCTTCCACCTCTGCACCCGTCTAGAAAAACGCTATCGTGGCTACCTCAAGAGCAACAGCCCTCACCTTGGTTCAGAACAAAGTCAACATCGGCTCTTTGCCATTTGCACCTTTCTCGCCTTCAACATTTTCTTTATCTATGGTGGTCGTCCAGAGATCAACAGCTGGCCCTTGGCCATGCAGCTAGCCTTTCAGGGCATGATTACCCTTGCCAGTGGCATCTGGCTCTATAGAACATGGGAACGTAGCCCCGATCAATATCTGCGCGAAAGTGTTGCCGATAAACTCAAACGACAATTAGCCAAGCTGCCAGCGGGGCTATTAACCCCTTTAATCGGTGGTTCGCTTGACCGGCTCAGTGCTGATCAGATCTATGTATTAGCAAAAACGTTACCCCATACCGCCCAGTATGATCGACGTAAGCTCTATAAAGGTGTCCTGCAAGAAACCCTAGAAGCTGAACAAGTCACGTCAGCCAATAGCCTGATGCGCTTACATTACTTACAAGAGCAACTAGAAATCACCCCGCAGCAGCACTATGACTTGCTCGCAGAGCTGACGGCTGCTACCGGTGTACAGCAAGCGATCCATCCCATCGCACCGCCCCTGCCACGCACGGTGTTGAGGCAAGGTTCTGGCCACCAGCGTACCATTATGCGTAGCGATCGCACCCCTTAAACAACCCACCATGGGCGCGTTGTAGAGGCGTTACATACAACGCCTCTACAAATCCCAACAACCACGACCAAAGTTCAAACTGTCATTCCTCCTACGGAAAAACAACCCGTCAGAATGTGGTCACAATGAGACGGACATTAGTCCAACTGTTCCTGTAGGCATCACTCCAGCACTACCATGTTGAAACTCAAAGTCATCAACCAAGCCACCAATACCTTCTACGAAAGCGACCTACAACCACAACAGGCCAACACCCCCGAATGCTTAATTGGCCGCCACCCTAGCTGTGACCTGGTCTTGGATGGCCCCACCGTCAGCCGTGTTCATGGTCGCATTCTGTTCCAGGACCAGCGCTGTTATTTTTCCGACTTGGGTAGTACCGATGGCTCTCGTCTCAATAACGAATCCATTGCAGTCACCCAGCCCTACGCCCTGGCTACCGATGACGTTATCCGTGTAGGAGAGTTTGCTCTCCTAGTCGAATCCATTGATTCACAGCAGGTTCAGTCGACTACAGCGACTCCCTCAGGGAGTCCAATGGTGGACCAGATGACAGTACAGTGTATCCAAATCATTCAAGAAACCGTCGATGTCAAAACATTTCGGTTTCGGGCAGAGCCCACCCGACTGTTTGACTACAAACCAGGCCAGTTTGTCACCCTCAAGCTCAATATTGATGGCAAACCAGTCAATCGCTCCTACTCCATCTCATCCAGCCCGTCTCGTCCCCATATTCTAGAAATTACCGTCAAACGTGTCCCTCCGGCTCAAGAAAGTATGCCCCCTGGCCTTGTCTCTAACTGGTTGCATGATCACCTGACTGTAGGCCAGACATTGGATATTCAAGGCCCGTTTGGTCACTTTAACTGTATTGACCATCCAGCGGATAATTATCTATTTGTATCTGCAGGGAGTGGCATCACCCCGATGATGTCCATGGCTCAGTGGCTATGTGATACTGGCTCTACGTCAAAGATTGTCTTTATCCACAGCGCTCGCTCACCTGAGGACATTATTTGTCGGCAACGATTAGAATTGCTAGCCCGTCAAAATCCTAATCTGGAGCTAGCTTGGACCCTCACGCGACCGACGACTGGCTCTGCCTGGACAGGCTATCGTGGACGTTTGAGAGAAAGCTTATTAAAGGCCATCGTACCTAAGTATGAGTGTTTCACCACCTTTGTATGTGGTCCTCAGGGCTTTATGAGTAGTACAAAATCCTTGTTCGAGAGCCTCGGCTTTCCGATGAAAAATTACTTTGAAGAGAGTTTTGGTGCGGCTAAAGCCCCTCGCAAGACACCGCCTAAGGTCCAGGCTCAACCGACTGAAGTCGCAGCGCCGACTCTGGCTCAGTCAGAAGGTACCGATGATCCGGTCGTTATCTTTGCTAACTCTAATAAGGAAGTGAGTTGCGATCTTGAAGATAGTTTGCTCGATGTGGCAGAGCAGGCTGGCATTGACCTGACCAGTGGCTGCCGCATGGGTAGCTGTGGCGTGTGTAAGCACCAGTTACTAGAAGGCGATGTGGAATATGATGATGAACCAGGGGGACTATCGGATAGCGATCGCAAAAATAATCATGTCCTGGTCTGTGTTGCTCGACCGGTTGGCCGAGTCGTACTGTCCGCATAATGCAACTAGAGATTCTATCCCTCGATGTTCTCGCCTGAGACAGGTCTGAAGATAGTCTTGTCTCAGATCACCCATATCTTTTTTACAATTTCTTGCCAAGGACCCAGATCATAAATGGGCTCTCCATCAGTTGAAAGTCTCCATAGTTATAATCCCCGTACAATGCCAATACTTCAAATCCAACTTCTTTGATCAACGCTTCAAACGCTTCTTTTTCAAGAATGCTAAATTCAATGTCCATAAACCGCTTAGTCTGTAGTATCCCTTGCAGGCTATAGGTCTCAATAAACTGTAAGCCATGGACCTGCTTCTGCTCTGGATCATAGGTCTCCATTGTCCAAAGCATCAGTGAACCTTGTGCATCTGGCAAAGCATGCCGAGCCCTCAACTTGAGTCTGCCATCTACAGTCCGCAACCGAACATGAGGATTATGCAGTGAACAAATAAAGCGTCCATCGGTTGATAAGTGTTGATAGATCCGGATAAGAGCCTGTCGCTGTTCTGCGGAGGATAACAACTCAGAAAAAGTTTGAAATGGCAACAAGATCCGATCAAACTGTTGATCGAGATCAAGTAGGCAAACATCAACGGGGTGAATCGTAGCTGATAGATCGCGTTGAGCTAGTTTTTGCTCTAGTACAGCCAGCATCTCAGGAGATTTATCGATGCAGGTTAACTTTGCCCCTGCTTCGATTAACGGGATAGAAATCCGTCCTGTTCCAGACATTAATTCTAAAACATCCGATGATACCCCCTTAACTTGATCAAGCAAAAAAGGAATATCTAGGGTTGTTTGAACATAACTATCATATAAGTCTGCGACGTTAGCGTATTTAATAGGTTGAGTCATTCTCTTTTAGTTGCCCGTATTGATCAGATGACGCTTGCTAGGTCATCATAGTTTGCACCTGCCGAAGATGACCGCAAACTCAATAAATATATGCTTCTCTGATAGTTTCAGCTCAACAGGAAGTATCGCATAAAAAACAATGGGTAAACGGCCCGTTTATCCTCTCCAATTTAGAAAAACCCAGCTTCTCAGCTAATGCCCCACTTCAACCATCAATCTTCAACCATCAATTTTGAGCTAAGAGAAGGGGTATTCGCGTAAGCCGGGAAATTCTGATCAGGTAAGGAAGTTAATGGTTCGGGGTTGGTAGTTATTCCCTGACTGGAGTCTAACGACTAACTACTAACTACTATCTTCTAGAAAACGTCCCACATTAAGTTGATACCCTTGAATTTGATGGGTTTGCCCACAGTTTTTTATCTCATTGAATAGTAAATTAACGAACCGAGGGAAACACGTTATAGCCGATGTTCTGCATCCAGAACGCTGTCGATTTCTTCGGTCAAGTTTGAAGTACGTTCCGAGGAAAGCGTCATGCTCTTCGCCAAATTATCCACAGCTTGGGTCATTTGCAATTGATTAATGTTAATGAAAGACAGACCTTGAAGCAGCTGATCAATCTGTTGTTCACCTTTTAATACTTCTTCTATATGGTGCTGAGCATCTTTTACATATTCAGTACCATTATTAATCTGTACTTGAATCTTGTTTAAGGTGTTACTAATATTCCCGATTTCCTTATCAATCAAGCCTAAATACACTGATGTGCTATTTGCACTCTTGTCAGTCTCTTGCTCAATATTTTGAGCATGCGGCTGATCCAAAGCCTGCAACTGTTTTATATTGTTACTAATCCCTGAGAAGCTACGGCATCGATGGAGAGCCTTCTGGGCTACATCCACTAACTCTGGAATAGTCTGAATGAGTGGTTGAAGGGTTGCTAGCATTGTCAGAGCAGCCTGGGTTTGGTACGTCATCGGCTCCACCACCTTGACCGCAGTTTCTTCGGTTTGAGCGAGCGATGTTTTAAGCTGACTATTGATGTGCTCTACATTAGCGGTTAGTTGAAGTAAATGGGTGAAGGTATTTTGGAAAACATCAGAAAGATCTTCAGAGGCATTAACTTCCAACGCTTTAGGGGTTGATTGTGAGGATGAGGTTTCTGTCTTGAACGTATGTGTGAGCTCAGCTATTTGTTGCTGAAGCCTCTCTTTTTGCTGCTGTAGCTTTTTCGATAACGTTTCGCTTACTTGACGAGCATCCTGGGCCTCAGATAGAGAATTTAAGCGTTCAACAACTAACTGGAACTGGACAGACAATTGTTCTACAAACGCCACTTCTACAGGCTGCCATGGGTGCAATGCCTCACAGTGGTGAACCATCCAAAAACCATATAACGCATTATCAACAGCCATGGGTACTATCAAGCTAGACTTTACATCCAGTAGCTCCATGCACTGATAATAGGCATCTGAATCTTCGCCTATTTCCTTTGCCACATCATCGATTACTGTTGTTGTTACTTCAATATCTTCTGTCAACAGGTTTGGAGGAATAAAAGCTTTTTGGTTAGGATAGCTGGTAGCTCGACGATAATTGGATGTTGTCACTTCCGATTCGACTAGTCCACTACCATTGGAACTCAATCGATAAAAGAAAACTCGATCAGCTTGCAAGATTTCCTGTATATCAGGCAAAGCATCTTCAGCAATAGTACGCATAGCGCGCAAATTGTCTGCAGGAGCGCTAGCAATACGGGCAAAGAGTTTAGCCTTGTGGGTGTCGGCTTCTTGTGCCGTTAGCAGCGTCCGGGTACGCGAAACAAGCTGATTGAAGGTGCGAGCTAAGAGACGGGTTTCGCGAGTTCCTTCTGGGGTGGCTGCAACGGTCAGATCGCCGGATGCTACCTGATTGCTATAGTCTGCCAAATTAGCCAGTGGCAATGAAAGCTGACGAGCTAGCAAAATAATCAGTCCTGACGTTAAGCCGCTGAGTAGAATAGCTGTGACTGCAAACAGTAATAATAGCTCCTGTCCTGCACTCGCAATTTCTCGACGTTCCATTGATGCGATCGCCACCCATTTAGTCGTTGGAATAGTCGCGACTTTATACAGTCTGTTTTTATGGATGAAAGACAGTAAAACAATATTGTTCTCTGACAAGATGAGGGAAAGTTCTCGCACCTGTTTCTGATTGCTCAGGGCTTTAGTAATTTGAGCCTCATACGCCTCTATGTTCGTAGCCGACGCATCTGCTGGAAAGTCAATCTCACTAAGAGCCGTAATGACAGCCTCGACAGTCTCAGCACCAATGGTTTTAGTTTCTTTCCGAAAACCTTGGGGAGAAAACGTATCAATAATTCCTAGGGTCTGACTATCAATAATTTGGACTCTCTGACTACCGCTAATCCCTGTCCGTTGTAGATAGTCGGCCAGGAGACTGAATTTTCGAGCGGGTAATACGGCACGAATGACGCCCACAAACTGTTGATCACCAGGATTGATGATGGACTGGACTAGTTCTACTGTGCGAGCCTTAGAGGCAAAATCAAAGTCAGGTGGGCTAATCCATACACCATCTTGTTTAGCTCTCTGCCACCAATCTTCATCACTTTGTACAAAGTCGGTGGTCGGACGACTATAGGCCACATTAAAACCGTAGCGGTTAGTCACTGAGATTTCTGAGATTTCAGCAGTTTCAACCGTTTCTTGGAGGTATTTGTTTAAAGATTTGTGATCCCGCAGTAGCTTGGTATTGGTAAATTTAGATTCCAGCTCTGAGACAGATAGCTTATCTAAACCAGCGTTGGCCGCTTCATTACTACCAGCTAGGGCTTCATTGATGACCAGGGGACTGTTCGCAATGACACGTGGGAGGGTAAGGAGTTCGTCTAAAACAGCAAGAGTACTGCCACTAGCCAGTAACGACTGGTCTGTCAACTGCCGCTGTAAGCGTTCTTCTGTCCGCTGTTGCACAACTCGATAGCCAATGCCACTGGCAATTAACAGCGGCACTAAAACCACTGGCAGGATAGTCAATAGGAGTTGACTTCGTAGGGTGTTTCCCTGGGGTGTCAACCATTGTCCTAGCCAATTGCCCACAACGCCCAACGCCGGGTTAGGTTTTGATTGACCAGTCATTGCATTTTGTTGAACCATGGCTAAGGCTACTGAAGGATCACTTAATTAGAAAATACGTATATCAAATAGGCTTGATAACAGCCTTAGTCCCGTAGGAATAAGACATGGAATCAAAACATTGAGTGAGAGTAGATGTTAGAGCGATATCTAAAATTGCAAGCGCAGCTAGCTAGAAATCTGTTGGGCAGCAAGATGCTCTTGTACACGATTGTAGGAGTCTTGAAGCTTAAGAATGGCCTCATCCACGCCTTCAGGAAATTCGTCAAATTCTGCTGTCTCACTAAACTCAACAAGAGCTGCACGACCTTTTTGAGAAGTTTCCATATCTAACAAAACATCTTTGACGGCCGCAATTTGCTGGTCACTCAGACTAGGGCCAACCACTACCATATGCCGAGGATATTTTGGAGTTTCAGTGATGACCATTAGTTGAGCTCGATCCGCGTCAGAGACTTCGGCCCACGTTTCACTATCTACGGCTCCAGCTTGTACTTTACCGTTGAGGACCCATTCCACAGTTGTTTCATCTTCCCCAGAAAAGATATAGCCAATTTCATCCTCATCAACAGGATGATTGGCTTCTGCCTTGGTTACTGGGGTTAAGTCATTGTCCATCAGTTCAATCAAGGGAAACATAAACCCTGAGCTGGAGCTGGGCTTCTGCATTGCCATCATTTTCCCCTGGAGAGAGGCCAAATCTGATAGATCGCTGTCTTGGCGAGCAATAAATAAAGTGTTGTACTCAGGCACACCATCTTTCCAACGGCGTAGAATTGGAGTGGCTCCTGATTTTTCCATTACCTGCATCGCTGGAAAAACACTATCAAAGTAAAGATTGACCTCGCCTGATGCCATCCATTCCGCAACGGTGTCCACATCTGGAGCAATTTTTACTTCTCCTTGCGTGACACCGACCTTCTTTAGTTTTGAAGCGAGGTAATCAGCCATAGGCTGAGTTTCAGGAATTAAGGATTCAGGATCAAAATCAACATCTGTAAGGATAATAGATTCTCCACCAGATGCCCCCTTAGGGGTGGAGTCTGCTTGACTAAAACCGCAGCCTGCGAGAAATATTATGCTGCTAGTCAATAGAAGTGATGAAGTTAGTTTATTTAGCATAGTGTATGTAGTATGTTGGTTAGAATTTTGTCGAAAGTTATCGTGATCGATTAGCTGTATCCCTGAACTTTTTGTTCTCTCTCTATGCCTGAAACGAATTATAGTTACTGTTAATCAAGGACTAATTAAGCAACCGACTGTTTCTCAATCGGGAAAAACTTTGACTACGTCCTAACTACAAACAGCTGATTAGAAGTATCCATATGGACATTACGATTATCGACGGGATGGTTCAGGATAAGTTTCTGATAAGTTTCCTGACTTTTTTGTTTAAGGGACTCTCACCGATTGTTCCAGGCACTGGAGAACTTTATTTATGGAAATAAAAAACCTCTAAGAAATACTTTCAAAGAGGTTTTTACAATCAAAACGCAAGGGTGTTTCCAGGGCCAAGTAAGACTCTTAACAATACATAGCCAAATTGTATGTGACGCTGAGTCATAACGCAGAAATAACAGAAATACGACGCAGGTCTAATGTATTGGAGAAATATTTGCCACTTCACCTTATAATTCAGGCTAATTCGAGCTCATGAGACTAAGGGGTAGCCTGATATACCGCAAAGGTTTTGCTTACTTCATTGGTGACTACCAGTAAAGGTGCCCCAATCGGACTATTGTCTGCATCGATATAAAGTAACCCTTCGGGACTGTAATCACTGCTAAAGTTGGGTTCGTAGGTCACAAACGTAGGGGCCGCAGGATTGGAAATGTCATAGACCATAACACCACCCGTACGCTCTAGCCCGATAAAGGCAAGGGTATGTCCTCTGAAAACACCGAGAGCCACACCTTCAGCCTCGGGACCTTTGTCGTCACTACGGTCATCAAGCTCGTTGACTTCTCCCCCATTGATGTTGAACAGCTCCGGGAAATTATTCGCAATGATCTGCTCAAAGTCGTCGCCACTGTCAAAGACTAGATTACCTGCCGCATCCCAGATGGAGAAGGAACGAGCACCATAGCTGTAGATTTGATCAATGTCGCCATCGCCGTCGGTGTCACCCAAGGCACTGGTAGTTTTCAGACGACCTAAGTTGTTTTCGCGCTGTAGTGCAGCAGCATTGGGATAGGCAAAGGGATCGAGGACTAGATCCTTTACCCGTTCTTCTTCTGAAAAGCCTTCGTAGTCACGCGCATCCCCTTCGTTGGCAGTCACTAAGTAGGTATCTCCATTGACCGTGTAGCTTGAGATTGCATCCGGTTGGTACATACCCAATACTGGACGGGTTTGAATGTTAATACCACCATCCTCATTACTGGCATCAAAATTATTACCAATAATACTGTGATCCTTAAAGCCCAAACTTTTCACCTCAGTGAAGCGTTCAGTATACAGATCTAAAATGCCGATGGCATTGTTTTCTTGCAAGGTAACATAGGCAGTGGAACCATCTGCAGAGACTGTAATAAACTCAGGCTCAAGATCTTCTGAAGGACTAGCGCCAGAGCCAAAGATACGCACCTCAGGATCGATCGGTACATTATCAAAGCCAACGGTTTTTACTGTGTTATTAGCTATATTAATGATGCTGACAGACCCTACTGGATCCACAGTATAGTCATCGCTAGGCTCTCCTTCATTGGCGACTAACACCTTGTCACCATTGGGGGTAAAGGTCACCATATCAGGTAGGGCACCAACTTCAAACTTTTGCTGGAAATTGCCTTGGGCATCGAAAAAGGCAACAATGCCGTTGTCCTGTGCCACATCGGCTTCGATGGCAGCTACCAAGACACCATTACTAAAAGCGACACTATTGACACTGCCGCTCTCGAATCCGCCAATATTCGAGGACTTAGTCAAATCAATAGAGCTGACAAAGGTAGGTGTACTGGGGTTACTGAGATTAAAAATTTCAATGGTATCGCCCGTTGTAACAAACAGGTTAGCGCTATCAGCATCGAATGCAGAAATCTCTGCTCCACCTTCAACTTGAGTGCCACCTAAGCGATTGAGACTAAAGGCAGATACGGATGTGGCCACTGTACTAGCCAGCACCATTGCTGGAACCACAACCCCGAAAATATATTTACATCTCATAGTATCAATATCAATAGATCGAATATTCTCTAAAAAGTAATCGTCGATGCTATTCCTGATGAAACTCTTGCGAGAGGGTGGCCTAAAAGTTGTAGCACAACTAACCACTGCTCCAATATTGAAGTATTGGATACGTATTGACTGAGCTTATTAGGGTATCTCTAATAATTTGCCTGATTGTTCAGGAGGCATTAGTGATACGCCTTAAGTAGGGTAACAATATTAAACACCAGGAAAGTAAATTTTTCATGAGGCTTTTAGGTGCTAATTGTTACAGTGACCACTTAAGCAAACACTCAAAAAGAGACATTGTCTCTCTCTGCATAAGATATAAGGATGCCTTAAATATAATTTGTGTGCTATCTCTTTGCGGGTGACTTTACAGAATATGTACAATTACTTAAATGCTTCAATATCTTTGCCAGTAACTTCAGGGGTTGGGTAGTAGCAAGTTCATCTCAACAACATCCAAATATCACATTTCGTACAAGGTCAATGTCTCTGGGAACTTTTCTAATCCTAGAGATACTTTCCAATATTTGACCGGCGAACTAGGGGTAGTATCTTTGCTTTCATTGCATTTGGCATTTTATTTAGTTCAAATCACTAATATGAAGCAAGAACAAAACTCTCCCCCAGTTTTGTTATCACCTCTAGAATAGAGTGATGAGCTTGTTCCAGATTCTCTCCTAGCCTGCCTTGATACACCTGGTCAGTAACACTTTCTCAATTCTCACATAGGCCTCTAATAACGGGTCTAACACCACCACTGCTGCTTTAATGACTACCACATTAGCGGCACTGACAAAACAATTTAACACCAAGCCTAAGATGTCAACAACGATATGACGCTTACGCCCTTTGACCCACTTATGGCCATCAATTCCTGGGTCAGGTCCTTTTTTCTCTGAGGTCCTCACAGATTGACTATCAATGCTCGTCAAACGTTGACTTCTTGAGGATGACCGATACCCTGATGGACGGGGATTAATGGCTAAATCAAATCCCACTCATCATCGCTTAAATCTGAGGGCTAGGGAAGACGGCTCATAACCGCCTCCAGTGTTAACGACACTGCTGGTTATACAGGATCGAAAGGGAACCTATTCTCACCCATTGACAATAATGCACGAACCTATCACACGAAATGAGTTCTATTTTTTCCTTGGAAATTGCCTAATGTCAGCAGTTCCATAAAATACTAATTCTTTATCTCGTAGTCGCAGGCGATCAACACGCAACTGGGTCCCCTGCAAAGCAAATTTATCTAAATCCAGCAGAGAATTGACATGTTCAATAATTGCCTTGCTCAACTCAACGGACGTTTCGTCACCGCTGTAGCTAACGTCTACAAACTGAATTTTTCGACGTTCTTGGACCTCTAGTCGAGCAACGAACTCAATGTCTAGCGTTGGAGCCCAGTCACCAGCTTTAACCTTAGTTTTAACTGTGCAGGTTTTATCCTGCCCCAGAGCAAATGTCGTGTCTTGAAAATGCAGCTTTTTGCCATCGACTTCTAGCTGCTCTAATTTATCGACAATGAAATTAGTATTAAACGACGTCGTCAAGTCCTCCTCAGTCAACACCACTCGCATGGATGCCTGGGTAGGTTGACGCAGATTGATTTGGCCCTTGAAAATAGCGCCAAAATCTAGCGAAATGGCCTGCAAATAAAGCTCCATGGATTCGATGCGGAGGCCGTTGTACATGAGCATACTAGTACCCATGAAATCAAAGCCATCAACACTACCCTGGAGTAGCTTAGCTACAGGTTCAGCCCGCACGGTCGCATCTAATTTGCCCGTGCGCTTAAACAGTGCGGCAATAGCAGTGGTAACTGCTTTGCTAACAACCTGGTCACCGCTCTGTCCTGGAAATGGTAAATTGCCTAACACGAAGGATGTCATTCCTGTTCAGTGAGCGATTTCAATGGCCGCGACAGCCGAAACCAAACTATATAGCCAGACCTATTATGTACTTTTTTTAAGAAGCGTAACCAGAAGTAACGATATTTTTCCCTTATGAATTGGATTGAAAGGCTAAAGGGATTGTAATGCAGGTCATCGTCTATAGTCCCGGACAATCTAACTGAATAGGGATTAGGCTCAGGTGAGCGTCTGCGCAATAACCGCCCATAACCGTCAAAACGATGACAGACAAAGCGGTTGCGATTAGCCACCATGACAATCATATGATTTTTTACGGATAGAATTTTAGCGGATCGGCAAGGCTATGGATGCAGAAAAGGTGGGTAAATCTTCAAGGCAATATCCGCGTGGTTGTACCTTTTTTGAAGGAGATTGGGATGCGATCGCACCCTTCTGGTTCCCGATTGCCTTTAGCCACGACATCACCGATAGTCCTATTGCTGCCACGTTACTGGACCAAAGACTAGTTATCTGGCGCACCAGTCAGGGTATATCGGTCGCCAACGACCTCTGTATCCATCGCGGTGTACCCATGAGCATGGGCCACATAGACAACGATCAGCTAATTTGCAAATACCACGGCTTTCACTACGACGCCAGCGGCAACTGCACCCTAATACCGGCAAATCCCCAAGCCACCATTTCTCGACGCCTCTGCCTAAAAACCTATCCCGTCCGCGAAGCCTATGGCCTCGTATGGACCACCTTGAGAGGCAATGGCAGCGATGCCAATCTACCCCAGCTACCTGAATGGGACGAACCTGACTATCAGCCAATTTTGCCCGACAGCATCGATATCAACGCCGCCGTCGGACGTCAAATGGAAGGCTTTCTCGATGTCGCTCACTTTGCCTGGGTGCACCATCAGGCCTTTGCCAGCCGCGATAATCCGGTGGTGCCTCCTTACACAGTTACCCCTACCGCCCAAGGTCTGCGAGCAGAATATACCAGTACCGTCAGTAACTTTCCCAAAGAGTTACAGCACCGGGCCCCAAAGGATTTTGAATGGCTGCGAATATTTGATGTATTTTTACCCTTTGCCGCTATTTTACGAGTGCATTTTCCCGAAGGCGGTCGGTTGTGTATTTTGAATGCCCCCTCACCGATATCGGCCCGCCAGACCCGGCTGTTTTCTCCACTGTGTCGCAATTTTGACCAGGACCAGCCCCTAGAACCGGTTTATGAGTTTAACCGGCAGATTTTTTCAGAAGATAAAGAAGTCGTCGAGGCTCAGTATCCAGAAGACCTGCCTCTAGATTTACGTAGCGAATATCACATCCCAGCCGATAAAACGTCTATCGCCTACCGCCAAGGCTTGGCAAAACTAGGTTTGAGCAAAACTTATACGGCATAGACCACCAGTTTTTCCAAAAAACCAGAGGCCTGGGCTGAAGTGACTATAAGGGAGCATTTCACTGCAGTCATATACAGGTTTAATCATGCCAACCGACAATCCTCTTACCAATGAATCAGAGCGTCCTTTGGTTGTATGGCTGATCCAGGGGTATCTGCTATTTCTGTGTCTTGGGACGCTCTTTTCGATGGGGCTGAGCTATCAGTTTTGTGCAACCCCAGACTTGGTTGAATCCTGTTGGTCACAGGCGTTTATCCTCCAACTTTTGCTGAGCGTTATTGTGCTGACTATCCAGCTATGGCTGCTCTATGGCCTTGAGAAGGGACTACCCTATGCTCGATGGCTAATCGGTATTCTCATGATTGCTGTGGCTGTTACCAATATTGATGATATGCACTATATACAGCTCATATTTCGGGCGATGGAACCTGGCAAAGGGTTACATACACCGCCCTATGACTGTTGGCAACCAGAGAATCTTTGGAATAATGTTGTTATCTTCTGCGGTTACAACAGCTACGCCCAGCTCGCTAGAAAAGTTCTCTGGGAGCTACTCATTTTGGGACTACAAATTTTTCCAGGGGTGTGGCTGGTCGCCAGTCGTTCTTCTAGGCGTTATTTTGCTAGCAAGGTACACCAATAAGAATCATCTGTAGAGGCCCTTCGATACCAGACGCTATCAGCCAGGATTTCGTATGAGAGGCTAATGCCTTAACCTTGCCCCATCCTGGATTTTATTGTCCTTGCATCCAAGCCAGGTGGGTTTTCAATAAGTCATCTAAATTGTAGTTTTCGACAATTGTTTGTCTAGCGCGTTCTCGCATCATCTGCATTTGTTCGGGATGGTCCAAAACATTATTGACTTTCTCGGTAATGGCCTTTGTGTCGAAAAAGTCTACTAATATGCCGTTGACACCATCCTGGATAACTTCTTCCACGGGTTGTGTTTTAGACCCTACCACCACGCATCCTGTGGATAAGGCTTCTAACATAGACCAAGACAACACAAAAGGATAGGTGAGATACACATGGACTGAGGAGGCTTGTAGTACGATTAAATACTGTTTATAGGATAAATGGCCAGTAAAATGAATCCGGGTCAAATCTAAATCGAGTTGCTCTAGCATATGCTCCCGATAAGTTTTGCCATCTTTGCGAGGGGAACCGTAGGCCACTCGATCTTCTCCCACAATAACCACATGGCACTGGGGGCGGTTTTGCTGCAACTGTTCTACCACTTCCATAAACTGGGGAAAGCCTCGGTAAGGTTCCATCCCTCTGGCCACATAGGTAACAATCTCATCCACTTCGGATAAGTCCAGGGGAGACGGACAGGCAATCGGGTCGGTGGGTTTAATCACAAGTTTGGCATCGGATTTGGGACGAAAGAAGTTGGTATCGATCCCGTCATGACAAACGGTAAGTTTGTTGTGATATTCAGGTGGGAATTGTTGTTGTTGCCAATGGGTGGGGGTGAGGCCGCGATCGCAACTATACAGATCAATCAAAATCGGCGCATTACGAATCCGCAGTTTGGCCTCGGTCTCTTCATTACAAGGAAATGCAGGATCAAAATCAGTATCGCTGCCGTGGGCATGGTAGAACCACTCAAAAAAACAGAGATATTGGGAGTTGGGAAACAGGTCTTTCATAAATAACCCCGGTCCCCAGCCCGAGTGGGCATAGACAATATCCGGTTCAAACTTGTGTCGTTCTTTGAGCTGGCTGGCAACACGATACACCGCTTGCCCTTCGAGGACTGCACTTTCTAAAGGGCGAACATAATAATGAACATCAGGATGGGGCTGTCGGGTGGGTTGGTAGATGACCTTATTCACTCCGGCAATCGAACCGTTTTTGCGTGTAGTGCCAAAGACGACTGTATTCTGGGGGTCTTTGGCCAGGGTCGATGCCAGATGCCGAAACTGGGCCGGAAAGTTCTGATGTAGAAAGAGGATATTCATAAGGTGCCTTGGGCGTAGAGGCAATGAATAGACTAAACTCATGCATCAGCATCCCACAGCCTCACCCCGTCTAACCACTGATTTATTATCCTTTATAGCCAATTTTTGCATTTCCCCCTACCAGACTCCTTTACCTTCTAGTGCCCAGCCTCTGGCTGAGCACCCCCTCCACCAGGCTCCGCCTGCAAAAGAAGTCCGTCATATCACTGCATTTTCAGATCATTTCGCCCGTAAACACGCTTACAGACATTAGGGACAATTTTTCCAAATTTGGAAAATCTACCCGATATCTATCAGGGATTCTACTGAATTGGGATGTATAGACTGAAGAAGTCATTAGTTAAACATGAGATGTCAAACTCTAGTGGATAGGCCAATGGAGTTTCTGACCCCAGGCTGTTTGCTAGGCATTACTCATAGCTGATGATGTGATGGCTGCTTGTGTGTTCCCTGTTACGTAACCAAATTCATTTGGGGGATCTTTGAATTGCCCCTGGATGCCCTGTAGGGGTTGTGCCTTGTGCCAACCCCAAATTACAGGACCATATTCCAAAAAGCTGGCAAGTAATGCAATCAACAGTATGATCAGCCTTACCTTGAAGGCATCATGGCATTTTCAGGTGTATTCAGACGTAAATCGCTATGGTGTAGCTATGGTATCCCTGTTTGCCTATGACCGCTTCGAATAGCCCGCCCCCTGGGCCTGAGAGTAAGTTTGTCACGCAAATTGTGAATGCTGTTATTCGCATTACACCAGTCGGTGGCAGTGGTTGGATATTAGTCCATTTTTTGCGCCAGCAAGAGTGGATATATGCGGTACTGATGTTTCCGGTCATGTTAATTACCGGAGCGTGGGCGGCCTATACCGGCAACTTTATTAGTACCTCCAATGAAAGTGCTGGTGAACTGGGTAAACGCCATAGTCAGTCTTTTTCTAATTGGTTAGGAAATGGCTCAGGCTGATGCGCCTGATTTAGCAACACTGATCGCAGAACACCATTTACCAGAAATTAGCAGTAGTCTGAAATTAGATAAACATTGGGCAGATAAGCTGCTGCGGCAGGGCAATGCCCTGGTGATGATTGATGGGTTTGATGAAGTGGCCACTGACCAATACGAAGCAGTCGGTGCCTGGATTGATAAAGCAGTGACTACCTATGGCAACAGTGCTTTCTTTTTACTCACGTCGCGTCCTGTAGGGTATGAGCGCTATAAAAATACTCAACCCTGGATGCCATTAGAGGTCAAAGCGTTTGACGATGAACAGCGAGATGATTTCTTGCGACGATGGTATCTATGTCAGGCCAAGCTGTCCAGACCAGGGCGAGATTTGGCCTATGTCAAAACCGTCGCTGACAAAGCTGCAGATGGTTTGATCAATCAGCTTGAGCAGCGGTCTGAGCTGGCAAAAATGGCAGATAATCCCCTATTGCTATGCATGATTGCCACATTCCATCGGTTTCGTCCCAGTAGCGAGCTGCCGCGACAGCGGACAAAGCTGTACCAGGGATTTTGCCAAATGCTGTTGGCGGATCGTCCTGAATCGAAAGGTCAGCCGATGACGCTACCGGCGGAAGAGGCCCAGGCCGTATTGCAAGGGGTGGCCTGGGCAATGGTTCAAAAAGACACTATTGCCATACCGAAAACAGAACTGATAGGCTTGGTGCAAGGCTTGATGGCGCGTGAGACAGATGCAAAAGCGGCCCCTCAAAAATTTATTCAAGATGTTGAAGACGTTAGTGAGCTGTTTGTAAAACGAGAATCAGCCGATGAGGTAGAGTTTGCCCACCGTAGTTTCCAAGAGTATTTGGCGGCGGTTGAGGTCAAAAAGCAGGGCCGTGATCAGGCTTTAGTTAATCTCAAAGAAGAATGGCAAGGGGCTGTACTGTTTTATGCGGCCCAGGCAAACCCTACAGCGCTGATTAATACTTTGCTGGCTAGAGGCGATCGCACATCCTTAGCCTTGGCCTATGACTGCTGGCTAGAAAACCCTAATCGAGTGCCACCCGATGTGTTTTCAGCGCTCCAGAAACAGTGCTACGGCCAGCTAGAGCAATACATGGTCGAGGGTAACTGGAAAGCGGCAGATCAGTATACCTATCGCCTGATGATTCAAGTGTTGGGCAAGTCCTATGGTCAAGGCTTTACTGCCAAGGAACTCCTTACCTTTCCCTGCCAGGATTTACTGCGTATCGATGGGCTGTGGGTTAAGTATAGTGATGGCAAGTTTGGCTTTAGTGTACAAAAGGAAATCTGGGTCCAGTGTGGCGGTAAGCTGGATGGGAAATGGACTAGTGAAGCTTACGAAAGCTACAAAAAGTTCCGAATAGCAGTGGGCTGGTATCAAGATGATAAATTTATTGGCTATGAAAACCTTGAGTTCAACTCTACGGATAGTCCGTTAGCCCATCTCCCGGGATGGTTAGCCCATCTCCCGATAGTTCAACTCTACGGATAGTCCGTTAGCCCATCTCCCGATTGAGTAGGTTCTCGTTGATGGTCTTTTCTCGCATCCAGGCTTGCAACATGTGAGCAGCAAGGACTTTAAAAAGTTCCCAAACTAATTTTTCAGGCCCTGAAATTCCTGATTTACCGTTACTCCTCCGCAGCGTTACCTGGCACCATGAGGTCACTGGTACTCAGTCTCTGGCTGGGTATCCCCCACCAGGCTCCGCCTGCATTTTCCCCCCTGGCCGCCTATTAGCCTCAACGAACTTCTTCGCTACTGTTTCCACCTCACTCTGGTCAGGTACAGCTTTTTCCCACAGAGTTTGCTGCCCAGGACTGGTCCGTTTAGATTTTTTCGCTTTCTCTGGGGCTAGCCCCGCTAGTAGTTTGCTACCCCACCGAGGTTTTGGCTCTGGCTTGGGTTTAGGTTTATAGTTTCGACAAAACTTATGGTAGGCATCGGCACATTCTTCAAGCGTGGCCCCCAGGTCCAAAAAAGCAGGATGCCATTCAGTCAGACCATCGTCAGTCAAACGATGATAGCTACCATAGTTGCTAAAATCATAAAAAAAGCCATGCTGCATATTGGCCGCTTTAGGATTGGCATGGATATAGCGGATGGTATTCAACGCACGACGGAAATCATCCATGGCAAAATTGTTGCTGTGATAGCGTTTTTCCCAAAAATGCCCCGTACGTCCGAGCATTTGGTTAAAGCACATGGCCGTATACCAATTGATCCAGTGCATAATTTTGGGTAGCTCATAGGGCTGGGCTGGTGCCAACAAATAATGTACGTGATTGCTCATAATGCACAAGGCATAGAGATGAAAGTGATATTTCTCTTGACACTGCTGAATAGCATAGAGAAATACATTGCGACATTCTTGCTGTATTAGGCGAAACTCTCGATTATTACACCGCAACGTGACGTGATAGCAACAATTAGATTTCAAAATGCGTTGTTTTCGTCCCATGGTCCAGGTTCAGTCTGTCTGCCAACAACAACATTTAATCTTGCCATGTTGTTTTCTCCTCACCTCCTGGTGCCCAGCTTCCGGCTGAGCACCCCCACCCCAGGCTCCGCCTGCTAATCACAGGTGGCAGAGCCACAGCACCGTTCACCAGGCAGAGCCTGGGAACCAGTCCACGGGCATTGCTTGCAATGCTCCTACACAACAACCCTGGCAATCCTCACAGATTCTGTAGAGGCATCCCCTTGTGGGTGCCCTGGATGACCTATGCCACTCATCCGACTGTTCATTCAACGATCGGCACACGGCAATCACGATCGAAGGGCAAGACCTTGACGGTAAGCGCAGTCGAACCAGACAAGGTCATTACCTCTACTATTATCGAATACACAAGTGCTAGCATATTAAGGCTTAATCACAGTCTATTAACGATGGCCAGAGATGTTTTCCATCAGCAGGTCAAAAACGCCCTGATCAAAGATGGATGGCAAATTACCCACGATCCATATCCCATCCGCATTAGCGAAGCCATTAAGCTACAGATAGATCTGGCCGCAGAAAGCACAGTAGCTGCGGAACGAGGCAGCGAAAAAATAGCTGTCGAAATCAAAAGCTTTGTCAGTGAGTCAGACATTAGCTCATTTCATATGGCTCTGGGGCAGTACCTAAACTATGCTCAAGCTTTAGAAGAACAAGAACCCGATAGACTCATATTTCTAGCACTGCCTGCTGGCACGTATGAGGATTTCATTCAGTTACCTTTTATTCAAAGGTCCATACAACGCTATCAAGTAAAGCTCATCGTATACGAACCCGAGTCAGAGGAGATTCAGCAATGGATAAACTAACTCAGTATCAAAATGCGATCAAACAAATCCTGAGCGATCATGCCGACACCTCTCCATCAACCGATACCGTCCAAAACCAGCTTATCTTTGATGATAAAAGAAGACATTACCAGCTAATCTACGTTGGCTGGCAAGGCAAAAAGAGAGTATTTGGCCCCGTTCTACACTTTGATATTCAAGACGGCAAAATCTGGGTTCAATACAACGGCACAGAAGCCCCTGTCGCCCAGCAGTTAGTCGCCTTAGGTGTTCCAGAGTCCGATATTGTTCTCGGCTTCCATTCAGAGTTTAAACGTCAATTCACTCCTTATGCAGTGAGATAACGATCAAACTAAGGAAACAACCCATCCAATTCCAAAACACAATCCCCCATCGGCAGCTCCACATTTTCCGTCGCCAAATACGTCAGCTTCTGCCGATAGCCATAGTTTCCTTGACTATCCTGATACGGCTCACGATAAACCTCTAACTGCCGATTGACCAAATTAAAAATCCAATATTGTCTGACTCCCGACTCCGCATAGAGCGACAGCTTGTTGCCACGATCATAGCCCAGCGTCGAGTCCGAAATCTCCATCACCGCCCAACAATCATCTGGGCCAGGGTGCCTCTCTAAATAATCATCCTGACGATACTTTGCGACGACTACATCTGGCGATGGTTCACTGTGTTCCGATAACATAATCGGCTCCTGCCCCCGCACCGTCGCTCGTTCCCCTAGCAATAAAATCAGTCGCCTCACCAATCTCGTATTGCACACAGAATGAGGTGTACGCTTTGGAGACATTTCAATTAGTTCACCCCGAATTAACTCAACCGGTCCATTGTCAAAGAAACCCAACTCACCCAACCGGTGAAACTCGCTCGTTGTAAATCGCTTGACAGATATAGCAACCATTTCTAGACCTTGGGCACAGCTCTAATATAACGTCTGCCCGTTCATGGCCACTTACTCCCACACAAATAGCCATGGTCTGATGTCTGCGTTATCCACCATCAATGATCTCCATCACTACATGATCATTTTGAATAGGTTTCCCCATTGCAAATTATTGTTTCCCATAGGAGAACCATTCATTCTGAATTCGAATACTCTTCTCAAATCTGATTACAAATCATTTCCTCTCCCTTTGGTTACATTAATTGGTTCAAAATATCCGAACCCTGTTATTCATTTTTCTAATGCTAGGGGTGATGCCCCTTACGCAAATTTTTACCACCACAGAAATATGGAAGATTTTTGACAAGGGCTGAACAGCCTGAAACCATTGGACTTTGCCAATTCAGCCCCAAGCAAAGGTATCGTAAAACACTTAAATGGTGTGATGCAGATCGCCATGGGGCTGGAGTAATTTTAAAAAAATCGGAAATTCTTGAATCTCTTTTACAGCAACACTCTCAACCAAACCAAAGGCCAAATATTCGCTAAAATGTCATGCTCTTGTTAAATAAATGTTGCAGCTATTGTTTCGAATTGCTAAGGTGTGACCCATGAATTGTTTTGTGATGCCGTTTGAAATGATCACCCAGGCATCATCAATGTCTAAGTTGCAATTCATCTGTCCCGTCGCTGATTTGGAGAATGATTGTGTCAGTTGTTACGACAACTCATCAATAGACCGAAACCTGGTTCATACCAGAGATCAGCAACGATTTACATCGAGAGGATTTCAGTAACCATAAGCGAATTCCTCTACGTTCCCACCCCCAAGAATATTTCGACATCAGTACAGCTCTGGTTCCTACCTGCCTTTTGATAGGGCTCGGTACCAGATACCTTTGGAGATTTTTAAAATGGATATGCAAGGAAAGACGGCCCTGGTTACCGGAGCCTCACGGGGTATTGGTCGTGCCATTGCCATCGAGCTGGCCAAACAAGGTGCTAGCCACATTTTGCTCATTGCCCGCAATCTTCAGAAGCTGAAGGAAGTGGCAACAGAAATTCGTCAGTATGGAGCCCAGGCAATTCCTCTCTCCGTTGACCTGACCGAGCCAACATCTGTCAATATTGTTGTCGCTCAGGCATGGAAAGACTATGGTCCATTTGACCTGCTGGTAAACTGTGCCGGTATCGCCTACCAGTCCAATTTTCTCAAAACCAATCTCGGTCAGGCCCATGCCGAACTTTCCACTAATCTGATGGGACTCTATACAGTTACCTGGCTCGTGGGTCGTCGCATGGCCTCCCGGCGTCGGGGCACCATTGTCAATGTGTCTAGCCTTATGGGTAAAGTAGCGGCTCCCACCATGGCCACCTATTCTGCCACCAAGTTTGCCATCGTTGGCTTCACTCAAGCCCTCCGTCATGAGCTTGCCCCCCATGATGTCCGAGTGGTGACGCTGCTGCCATCACTCACTGATACTGACATGGTGCAGGAGTTTAATTTATTTCGCTGGGTCCTGCCTCTGAGCACAGAGCAAGTGGCTCAAGGGTTGATCACCGGTCTCAAATCCCGTCACCCAGAAATTACTATCGGCTGGCAAAGTCATATGGCCCTATGGTTCCATCGCTTTTTACCCCAGGCTATGGATGCCCTCATTCGTCTAGCTAGTCCGAGTCAACCGACATCCACATATCCACGGGCTAAAGGAATCTAACGTTCTTAATCCATCGAACACCCAGGCCGATTGCCAACAAGGCTTGGGTGCTCGAATCACCCATAGACTTCCAACCACTCACACTTAAACCTTGTCCACGTCCAGGACGGTCGTTTTACCGTGGGGAAAACTACAGGTTTCAACTTGGACGTGGGTTAGTACGTAGATCCACCCATTTGGGCTTTTTCTACCCCCTTAGATAATCAACATTCCATCCTCTACATTTCCTAAATTAATCCATTTTTAAAGCAGGTCCACAGTCACTTCTTGGCCATGCTTAAGTGCGATATTCAAGAACTTATGAATCCATCGAATATGTCAATCTAAATGTTGTCAACCCATACTTCATCTCATCCATCAAATCCGTTCACAATACCGTACATCCCATATACGGCAAGACCTACAGACTTCAGACATTGATTTAGTTAAACAAACAATGAGTTTCTAGAAGATGCAATTCTTTATATTTTATTCAACAGCTTAATTATCTATCAATAGGCCTACAAATCAGCATTTTTTACTATATTTTTCAATCCTCAGAAAAAAACATCTGTTCATAGCTTTAGACATTATTTGTCAGCCAAGTAGTTATACTGATAGGGTGTAACACCCCCCGTATAAGGTTTCGTAATTACGAGCGTTCAAGTGTTTAGGACTCACTGCAAGATTGTTAAATCCACAGTTGTCCTGATTTGAGAACAGTGATCCGGAAAATCATTTAGTGGTTTGGATCTATTCCTGCATAGAAGGTGGGTTTGCTTTAACGCTTTCATACCTTTTTATGTTTGGAGCGTTTCCTGAGTGTCACTTTATATACGTGTCACCAAATCGAATGTTGGATCCGACATCGGTTTCAACATTACATAGGTCCAACCGACCTGATTGAGCAGGCTTTATGCCAGGATTGTTGTTAAGTAGGTGACAAATACCATGGTTGATGTGAAAGCACCTCCCCCGCGGGAATACATTAACGTCATGGAAATTTTGGTAGCAGAAGAGGTGGAGCACCAGCTACGCCAGCTACCAACTCGTATTCTCAAGTATGTCAAACCGATTGAGGTAGAAACTTACGCCTTAAATCGGTTGCCCTCTCTGTATGCCGCGAGCGAGAAAGGCTGGCATACTCAATATCAGAAGGCCAAACACGAACTGCGTAAGGAAATTTATAACGCTGTAAGGCAGGCGATTGCCGCTGTCCAGGTTGATCCTCTCCGAGCCTCTCGCCCGTTGATCCATCATCCTTCGCCACCATCTAACGACGCACTTCTGCTGGAGCAGTTTCGAGCCGCCTTAGGACAGCCGAACCTTACCTGGGAATCGTTGCTACGCAAGTGTAAGCGGGCTGGAGCAGCACGGCGAGAGTCGATGGCGGACAGACAACGGCCTCCTACCCAAACAGCCGAACCCTACGCAGCTGAACCCTATGCAGCTGCATATGCCACAGGGCATGCCACCTCCCATGATCATCACTCAGATAACCATGGGACAGTTTGGCGGCCTGGCACCTATGGTGAAACGTCCTGGCATCCCAAACGTGACCATGGTTATCACACCCCTACAACGTCTTCCTCCGTATCGGGATACGACTGGAACGATTCTCGGTATCGGTAAAGAAGAGAGTTGTGAAGGGTGGAGTGTTGCCCCCTCTGCTCCCCCTCCTCACTCTTTTTTTTCAATCGCTAGTTCTAACTAGCTTTCCACTATCTTCTGGGCCTTGGCTAGTGCTTGTTTAACTTGCTCAAAACCGGTACCGCCTAGGCTATTGCGGGCAGCGACGACTTGCTGCGGTGAGATCGCGTCATAGATATCCCCTGCAAACGCTGGATGAATCGCCTGCCATTCGTCTAAAGTCAAGTCTTTCAACAACTTGCCAGCAGCCAACGAGGTCTTCACTACAGTCCCCACCAGATTATAGGCATCGCGGAAAGGCACCCCCTTGGCAGCTAGATAATCTGCCACATCAGTAGCATTAGAGAAATCGCTCGCCACCGCCTCTGCCAATCTTTGAGGCCGAAACTCCAACCCCTGGTGCAGCAAAACTGTCATAGCCTGCAGACAGCCCTGCACAGTATTAACGGTGTCAAAAAGGGCTTCCTTGTCTTCTTGTAAATCCTTGTTATAGGCCAGGGGCAACCCCTTCATCATGGTCAGTAGCCCCTGCAAGTGACCAAATACCCGTCCGGTCTTGCCTCGTACCAGCTCTGGGACATCGGGATTTTTCTTTTGGGGCATAATGCTCGACCCAGTGGAGCAACTGTCCGTCAGAGTGACAAACCGAAATTCCTCTGAGGCCCAGAAAATAATTTCCTCAGCCAGGCGGGACAGATGCACCATGATCAGGCTGGCAGCCCCGGCAAACTCGATGGCAAAGTCGCGATCGCTAACGGCATCCAGGCTATTGGAGTAAATGCGCTCAAACCCTAGCTGATCAGCCGTGTACTGACGATCGATGGGAAAGGGAGTACCGGCCAATGCCCCTGCGCCCAGGGGAGAGATATTGACGCGCTTAGCGACATCTCCTAGACGCTCATAGTCGCGCTGGGCCATATCTACATAGGCCAGCAGATGATGGGCTAAACTGAGCGGCTGGGCTCGCTGTAGATGGGTATAGCCAGGAATTAGGGTTTCTACATGGTCGGCAGCATGGGTGAGGAGGGCTTTTTGGAAGTCTCTGAGCAAGGTGCGGAGGGTATGGATATGCGATCGCAAATACAACCGAATATCTGTACCGACTTGATCATTACGTGAGCGTCCTGTATGCAGCTTTTTCCCCAGAGGACCCAGCAATTCAGTCAGTCGTCGTTCCACGGCAAAGTGGACATCTTCCTCATCCACTCCTGGGATAAAGCTACCCTGATGATATTCCTGACGAATCGTTTCCAATCCATCCACCAACTGCTGACCTTCGGCCTCTGAGATAATACCGACCTTGGCTAGCATCTGGGCATGGGCCTGGGACCCCGTCAGATCATATTCAACCAGGGCAATATCAAATCCAATACTGGCATTAAACTCAGCAATCACCGGATGTAACCCCTGATCAAACCGCTGACTCCAGGGGGTGGATGACGTACTCAAAGCGCAAAATCTCCTGCAGGTAATAAATCTGTCAGGTTAGTTAGGACAACGGGTATCCCTGAAAGTCTTAAGCTACAAAACTAACCTGGCGAGCAACTAACCAAATACATCCAAATGCATCCGCTAGCTGCCATACAGGGGTCTACTTATCGACACCTGCTGAATGAGATTACCCCATGATGGAATGAGCTAGTAAGTCGTAATACCTCGAATTACATAACCTATTACGACACCAATCAGCAAAGCCCACAGCTGTCCAGAATCTACAAAGTCACCCAGAATCTCTCCAGAGCGATCAAAGAAATTTTCCTCAAACTTCTGAGCAATCACAGGTTGCGTCACCAGGGCAGTTGGCTGACCCAATATCTGAGTAGCAGAGGGTGTCAAATCGCCAGGGAACAAAGTATTGGTATCGATTTTCATGGGGTGTACTAAACAATTGGTAGACAATTAATTGAACCTTGTCCACGGTCAGAACTGTAGTTTTGCCATAGAGGCAATCTCAGGTTTTAACTTGAACTTAGTTTTGGAGGCAACCCGATCATTGCATTCCCTCCCAATAACATCAAGCCAATAATCAAATTGTGGAATCGTTATATGGCACAACTCCACAATTTAGTAACCCTTTACCCCTCAATCGCAGACAATTGACGAAATTCAGCCGGTTGAGTAACCTTCATCACCACCAACGTTGTATCGTCATCTTTTGATCGATCTGGCCCAATAAATTGACGCAGTAAGTTAAACAAATAATCCAAAATCTCTTGAGAACTGCCCAAGTTTTGGCAAGCCCAGCATACAGCCTTAATCAAATTTTCTTCGTCGAATCGCTCACCGCGAATATTCGCAGCATCGGTAAAGCCATCCGTGTAGAAAATCACCACGTCTCCGGGATAGAGCTGCATCTGTCCCTCATGGTAACGAGTATCAATATCCAACCCCAGCAACATGCCATCGGCATCTAGCCGATTGATCATACCGGTAGACGCCTGCCACAACAACGGTGGATTATGCGCCGCATTACCATAGGCAAATAACTGGGTCCTGGGATCATATTCTGCATAGAACAGGGTGACAAACCGATTGGAACTTTCCAAATCGTTGTGCATGACGCAGTTAAGATTCTGCAAAATCTGTCCAGGGGAATGATCGTTCAGCACCTCAGCCCGCAACATCCCCCGCAGCATCGTCATAATCAACCCAGCAGGAACGCCTTTTCCCATCACATCGCCAATGGCAATACTCCAGGGTTGGGCCGATGATATCCGAGTAGTCGGACTGCGAAGCTGATCATAGGTGGTAGGAATAAAATCATAGTAGTCCCCACCAACCTTTTGCGCGGTTTGACAACGGGCAGCCAAATCCACACCCTCAATCACCGGACATTGACGAGGCAATAATTTTTCCTGAATCTCTGCACCCAGTTCTAGCTCCCGATCCAGGCGCTCTTTCTTACGTAGAGCCAGGGTCAGTTCGTCATTTTCAATGGCAACAGCGGTTTGATCAGCCACCAACCGGACCAACTTCTGTCGGGTTTCTGTCCAGGCATAGTCCGCATCGTCACTAAATACATAGAGACGCCCACGTTCAACATTTTGGACAATAATAGACGTGCCAAATAGCTGCAGATCAGGAGCTAGAAAGTGGTTGAGTTGCTGATCGAGGGTGACCATAGCACTCCGAGCAGCCTGGTGAGTGAGCGCAACGGTCTCACCATCCTTTCCCTGGGTACCCAGCGACCCCGTCAACGAAGACGTAATTTGACGCGTAGCTGATTCCAGGGCACAGCGCACGGTTTGACAGGTGTCATTAGCTGGACAATAAAGACGTTCTAATCGGAGCTGTCCGTTGGGACGAAATAAGACTAAGGCCCCGCCAGTCGCATCGGTCACCCGACTGGCAATCATCGGAATCAGCTCTAAAAACTGACTAATATTATTGAGACTTCTAAGGGCAAACCCCAAAGAACTCAGCAAATCTTGAATTTTGTACTGCTCTCGCTGTAATCGCGCCACCAGCTCTTTGAGCGCAAATACAGGGGTGCCGCCCGGCAGAGTACTGCCCTCGGGAAGGGAGTTAAAGGGTAGCGAGGGACTGGGCGACATAGGCACAATCGACAGCAAGGCCGATATCTAGGGGCAATAGAGGAATTAAGACGATTGATTTTGCTGATTACTGAGAAAACCAAACTGAAATGAAGACAATTTGTCAGAATCTATCAGATTAAGTCCATCCTCAGGAGCAGCAGAGTCAAAAAACCACCAGCGAATGGAAGGCAATATAGCGGTCAAGGTCACGATTGGCAACTAGATATTTATCGTTAACTATAAGTCTTCAAATAAAATCGTCGATGCAAAATTTTAGACACCAACATAACACCTCAGACATAACAGTCAAGGGTATTTTTCTCAAACTAAACCACGACCAAGGCTAGAACTGTAGTTTCCCCTACGGCAAAACTACAGTTCTGGCCGTGGATCAGGGTTATGTCTAGAGAGGATTAATTTTCCAAATTAGTCAACGGATACTAAGCTTGGGGCCATCATCAGGACTTAAATCTCAACTAGCAACGTCATTACCCTAAGCCCACTGAACTCGATACATGTGAAAAACTTCACCTGCAACCTGCTTAGTGACCTTGGCTCCCATAGTCTTGATCAGGGTACGCCATTGCTTTAATTCCACCAGTTCAACATCCACCCCCAGGTAGGTTTCTAAAATCGCCCAGTTTTCTGCCAGCTCTTCTTCTGGATTAACCACATCAAATACAAAGCTTCCCCCTGGCTTTAGGCAAGGTTTCACTGCAGTCATCACCCGCTCCCAATAATCCACCGGATAATAGCAACTCACCCCAGTGGCAATCACCAGGTCAAATGTGGCTGGTTCATAGTCCAGCTTATGAGCGGGTGCTAGCTGCACCCCCTTAAAAAGCTTTGAATCTAGCTGAGGCCCACGCTGATTGAGGGCAGCGTGGGCAACTTTACTAATGTCTTGCCCAACAAATGCGGCTTGCCACTCTTTCCAGGGATAAATCAAAAAACTCAAACCACAGCCAAGATCCAGACAGCGCTGTCCTTTCTTAGGTTTAGCCAGCTCCCAGAACTTACTGGTAATACGCGGCGTCAAGCTACCAGCCACCCATTCTCTAAACACCGCCATCTCTTCAACCTCGTCTGGCAGCTCAAATGATTCGCCTCGATATTCTTGGTCAAATCTCTGGGCAACTGCCTGCAATTGGCCTACTACCATTCTTGCTCTTCCTACTTTCTGCTGGTGTTCATCTGAACATTACCTCTAACGTCCCTTCAACGCTTTAGTAAAATTCTGACGATAGGAAGCACTGACTATAAATACAGGCCATAGCAGCGTTAGGTAAAGCTTGCCGCTGCTGAAATTAGTGCGATTAAATCCGGTCCAAAATTTCCAAGCACCGTAGCCGTAACCAGCCAGTAGCAATAGACCTAATAGAGTGGGCATAGGTTCATCCTCACAAAAAATTAGTGCAACGATAACGTATCAAAATTAGTTTGCCAATTGGCCTCCAGGTGACTGAGGCTAATTTTGATAGGACATAAAACACAGTCAACGGGTATGTATGGCCGTAAACTAAGTAATCTGAAGGCTGTCTTAATGAATATGAAGTTCAGCTTAATAAAACAAGTACAATTGACACTGCAGACAAGGAACAACAGTAGAGAAATGACATCACCCACAGCAAATCCTGCCAGGGTGCATCTCAAAGGGTAACGTCGTTATTCATCTACGACGAACCCCTAATAACAATTGTTTGAGTTTTCACAAAATCATAGGAGGAATTATGCGCGCAGTACTCATGGCTGGTGGTTCTGGGACCCGGCTTCGACCCCTGACTTGTGACCTACCTAAGCCCATGGTTCCTGTGCTCAACCGTCCCATCGCAGAGCACATTGTTAACTTGCTCAAGCGACATGACATCAAGGAGGTCATCGCTACCTTGCACTACCTACCTGACGTCATGCGTGACTACTTCCAAGATGGGCATGATTTTGGCGTACAGATGACCTATGCCGTTGAAGAAGATCAGCCCCTGGGCACCGCCGGTTGCGTCAAAAATATTGCCGAGCTCCTTGATGACACGTTCCTCGTGATTAGCGGTGATAGCATCACTGATTTTGACCTGAAGGAAGCGGTTCGTTTCCATAAAGCAAAGGGGTCTAAAGCAACCCTGGTACTGACTCGAGTTCCTAACCCAATTGAGTTTGGTGTAGTGATCACCGATGAGGAAGGACGTATCAAGCGTTTTCTTGAAAAGCCCTCCACCAGTGAGATTTTCTCAGATACGGTTAATACGGGTACTTATATCCTGGAACCTGAGGTACTCGACTATCTGCCTCCCAACCAAGAAAAGGACTTTTCTAAGGATCTCTTCCCCTTACTCCTAGAAAAGGACGATCCCATGTATGGCTATGTAGCCGAAGGCTACTGGTGTGATGTGGGCCACCTCGAAGCCTACCGTGAGGCTCAGTATGATGCCCTCGATAGCAAAGTACTAGTGGATTTTGCCTACCCTGAAGTTTCACCAGGTGTTCATGTCGGACAAAACACCCACATCGATCCGACAGTGGTCATTAAGCCCCCGGTCCTAATTGGTCGTAACTGTCGGATCGGCGCACGGGTGACCTTAGAGCCAGGTACTGTTATTGGCGATAATGTCACGGTCGGTAGCGACGCGGATCTAAAACGGCCCATCATCTGGAATGGTGCAATTATCGGCGATGAGACCCACCTGCGAGCCTGTGTCATTGCTCGGGGTACCCGCGCTGACCGCCGGGCCCACGTCCTAGAAGGCGCTGTAGTAGGGGCACTTTCAACCGTTGGGGAAGAAGCACAAATTAGTCCAGGGGTAAGAGTCTGGCCGAGTAAGCGGATCGAATCTGGCGCAACGCTAAATATCAACCTGATTTGGGGTAATACGGCCCAACGTAACCTGTTTGGTCAGCGTGGCGTCACAGGTTTGGCCAACATCGACATTACCCCTGAATTTGCAGTCAAGTTGGGAGCAGCCTATGGCTCTACCCTAAAACCGGGATCCCATGTGACTGTCTCACGGGATCAACGCAGTATTTCACGGATGGTGTCGCGATCGCTAATCGCCGGACTAATGTCCGTGGGCATTAACATTCAAAACTTAGAGGCCACAGCAATCCCATTAGCCCGTGCCATTCTGCCCACTCTGGATGTTGCAGGCGGTATCCATGTACGCATCCATCCTGATCGAGCGGATCAAATCCTGATTGAGTTTTTTGATAAAAACGGCATCGACATTCCCAAAGGAAAGGAGAAGAAAATTGAAGGTGCCTATTTCAAAGAAAATCTAAGACGCTCTCAAATCCATGAAATTGGTGAAGTGGCTTACCCGGCAAACCTGGTTGAAATCTACACAACTGAGTTTGAAAAGCGTCTCAATGTTGAAGCCATTCGCCACAGCAAATCCAAAGTAGTGATCGACTATGCCTATGCGGTCTCAGGAGCCGTATTGCCTCGTTTGCTAGGAAAATTTAGCTGTGATGCGGTCGTGCTAAATGCCAGTCTAAGCCAGGCGGCCCCTTCCAATAACGAACGCGAGAGCATGCTAGGACAGCTAGGGCAAGTGGTCCAAGCTTTACAAGCTACTTTTGGCGTACAGGTAGCGGCAAATGGAGAGCAGTTGGTACTGATGGATGAAGTAGGCTCACCCATTCGTGGGGAGATGCTGACGGCCCTAATGACCCACATGATCCTGACGGCTCAGCCCAAGGGAACCGTTGTTGTCCCTGTACATACCTCAGGAGCCATCGAACAAATTGCCCGCCGTCATGGTGGTAACGTAGTTCGCACCAAAGCCAATCCAACGGCTCTGATGGAAGCCTGTCAGGCCAGCGACAATGTTGTCCTTGGAGGCAGTGGCGACATGGGCTTCATTTTCCCCCAACTTCATCCAGGCTTCGATGCCATGTTCTGCATCGCCAAACTGATAGAAATGTTAACAATTCAGGAACAGTCTCTGGGCCGGATTTGGGGTGATTTACCTCGGATTTCCCATCGTGTCCAAACCCTGCGTTGTCCATGGACCATCAAGGGTGCCCTCATGCGCTATCTTGTGGAAAGTCATCCTGCTGATACCCTTGAACTGGTAGATGGTGTCAAGGTCATTGACCGCGCTAGCAATAGCTGGGTGTTGATTCTACCGGACGCAGGCGATCCACTTGTTCATATCTTTGCTAATAGCGCCGATCGAGATTGGGTCGATACCCATCTGCAAGATTATCGTCAGCGAGTTCAAGGATTCATTGAAAAAGAGCAGGGTATTCGAGAAGAACAAGTCGTATGAACCATTGCATCCTAATGGCCGAGATCGTTGAGGTACCGCAGTTGCGCTATACCTCCGACAATCAAACGCCCATTGCCGAATTCAAGGTCAAAATAGCCGGTCTGCGTCCGGATGATAGTCCATCCCAATTTAAGGCCATAGGCTGGGGTAATCTGGCGCAGACTATTCAGGATGCCAGCTACGGTCCAGGTGATCGGGTAGTGATTGAAGGTCGCTTGACGATGAAAAGCGTGGATCGGCCTGAAGGATTTCGCGAAAAACAGGCAGAAATCACTGTACAACGCCTGCATCGTATTGCTGAAATGCAGGCCATGATGATGGCAGAGGCTGCTCCCATTGCCGAAGGAAACAACCCTCAAGGCAATAGTAGTCCTGCCGCCGCCGCCCCCACCAGTCCTCCCACAGCCACACAGCCAGCCAGCAGCACCCCCGACTACGACGAAATCCCGTTCTAGTCTTAGTAGAACAAATAGCCCACCTGCTCCAATGTCAGGAACAGGTGGGCTATTTTGATGCTTGCCTAAGCAAATCTAAAGTTCAAAAGGCTTCCATAAAATATTTAAAGCACCCATGAGCTTTACGGCCCCTGTTCTGGTAGCAATCCTTGCAACCTTGCGGGACAAACTTAACTTACACATATCCTTTTAAAAATTCAAAAGGATCATCATCCCAGCAGGGTTCAGGACATAGTTGCTTAAGCCTCATACAGATATCAGCAACAATGTCTTCAACCTGGGTATCATCAAATATTTCCTCCAAGGCCTGTTGATCACGCTGGCGCAAAGGAGCCAAGGGCTCAGCATGGAATGTTAATGGGCTCAGAGGCGAGCTATTGACCTCAGGCTGATAACGAGCTTGTAAAGTAATGCCACCCCAGGAGTCCTGCTTGGACTCTACAAATGATGGAAAAACAGATTTAGATGTCTGCTCAACTCCAACTAGGGTATGGATAGACGAGTGTATTCTATTGATTGACTTGGATTCAGGGAAACTATGGTCGGGCATAGGCTAAATGTCCGTTATCAAACCATTGTATTGGCCTATAAGGCGGTTCGCCATCATAGACGGTAACTCACAACCACTATTGGGGTTTACTAGCGAGCCCACAACTAAAGCTAACCAAGTCTCACAGGTCTATCTGTGTGTAAATTGACACCCACTCACCCGTACCTAAATTTTTATATCGCTGATTGGTACCATGGCTTAACAATGGTCAGTATCCAAATCCAACCACTGCATTCGATAGGTTAAACACCTCAGCAAATGACGCTACAAGCACTGCCTTAATCTCATCGACAGCGATACCAGGCACAAACTGCTCCATAGAACCTATGGGCCGATTGGCAATACCACAGGGAGTAATTAACTTAAACCCTGCCAGGTCAGGGCATACATTGAGAGCAAAACCATGCATGGTGATCCATCGACTGACCTTGATGCCGATGGCAGCCACTTTATAGCCGTCAATCCATACACCCGTCAGCCCTTTGACGCGTTCTCCCAAAAGTCCGTAGTGAGCCAGGCAGTGGATTAAAACTTCTTCTAACTGACGTAGATACCAGTGCAAATCCTGCCGGTGATAGCGCAAATTCAGAATAGGATATCCCACCAATTGGCCAGGGCAATGATAAGTCACCTCCCCCCCACGTTCCACTCGATGCACTTCATAGCTCGGATCGGCTAAATCAAAGTGGACAAACTGGGTTTGAGAGCCCGTCCCCAGGGTATACACCGGTGCATGCTCAGCCAGAATCAAAACATCGTCCAGCATAGGCTCTTGCTTCCGAGCAGACACCTCTTTTTTTTGATGTTGCCAGACCAATTCATAGGCCATCAATCCAAGATCTTGAACAATAAGTTTTCTATCTTTAATCATCACAAAAACATCAATTTTGTGAGGGTTGATACGTAATTTAGCCAGCCATATATTTACTGAGATTTGAATTCGACAATCATCAATCAAACCTTTAAAGAAGAACTAATTAAATATAAACACCGACATGCATCAAGATTAAAGAATAATTAAAATAGGATTGAATCAGCACCTTGGCCTATACCGATGAAAGCTTCAAAAAACCGCTGGGAGTCCCATCATAAAAGAAAATACAGACCTAAATAAAACCATTGCAACTAAAATGATCCCACATTAAATCTAAAGAATTATCAACGGATAAAAATCTTTTCAAAGAAGAAAACTCTCTCAAAATTAAAGTGCTAAAGTGAAATTAATCGCTTATCTTCTATCAGTGGAGGCAGCTTTATGAGGCTTGTTATCCAAGGAAAAAATATTGAAATCACAGAGGCTATTCGTCAGCATGTTTCTCAAAAAATTGAAAAGTCAGTTAGCCACTTTCAACGAATGATCAATAAGGTTGATGTGTGCTTATCTGTGGCTGGTGGAACAAAAATGCCCACCCGACAGTGTGCTGAAGTTACGGTCTATGTAAATCGGGCTGTGGTACGCGCAGAAGAAAGCAGTGACAGCCTATATGCCAGCATTGATCTAGTCGCTGATAAAATTAGCCGACAGCTACGTAAATATAAAGAAAAACGTCGCAGTTCTGAACATGTATCAGTGCGATCTATGACTGTTGATGATAGTTCTCAAGATGCCGATTTGCAGGTAACTGAACTATTAGAACAGCGTCAACCTCAGCTACCAGAAGAAGTGGTGAGGACTAAGTACTTTGCCATGACTCCCATGTCAGTACAGGAGGCTTTAGAAAATTTGCAGCTTATTGATCACGATTTCTATGTGTTTTACAACACAGAAACCGATGAGATCAACGTCATGTATGAACGAAATCATGGTGGGTATGGCCTAATTCAGCCACGACCTGCAGGGGCTAGCAATAACCATAAAAACGGTGATCATAGCGTCCCTGTGCCCATCAACAATAACGGGCATACTCATCCTGCTAAGAAAAATCTACAGTCTGCTCCTTTACGCAAATAGAAGACAGACACACCGTTATCTTTGAATATCGGTTTTAATCCGCCTGGATGCTCCACTTGATCATCCAAGCGGATTTATTTATTATGCGATTTTTAAAGAACTTAAGCAGGGTTTAGCTGGAACCGTCTGAACTATCTACATCGGAGACGACATCATAAGTCTGATCAGCAAATGTGACTCGATCCCCTGTATATAATTTACGGCCTCGTCGCAGTTCCACTTCATCATTGACCAATACATGCCCTGCTTGGATCAAATGCTTAGCTTCGCCACCAGACTGTACTAAATCGTTGAACTTGAGAAATTGACTCAGCTTAATAAAATGCTCGGACATAATTTATTTTGGATGGTGGGCGTTTGCCCCACCTTATGAAAGCTTTAAAGCACTGATGGGAACATCATCCCAGGAATCGACGGTACGTAATCGAGCAACCCAACCCGCTTCTTTTTGCTCGTCCGTGAGGGCAGCTTGAAACGTATCATGGCAATCTTCGGCAGCGCTGCGATCGCAGCAAGCAATCGCCGAATAAATAATACCTGACGGATCAATATGCTCGTTTACCCAAATCATGGCGCAAGTGCGATGGATAGGACTCAAGATTAAGCTGCCGCTGGCTCGTTAGACAAGCTTTGAATCGTTTGTTGCATCTCAGCAATGGCTTGCAGCTGATAGTCATTAACCTCTTGAAAACGTTCTAAAGTACCAAAAACGCTTTCAAGCATTTGCTGTACAGCGTTCATTTTATCCATAGCAGACCCAAGATAATCATTGCGGGTGGCGATCACACTCTCCAAACCGGCCCAATCCTTCACAGCCTGCTCCAAGTTTGATCGTTCCTTCTCAAGGCTTGCCAGTTTCGTCGATAGATCAGCCTGCTTAGCATCTACCTGCTGCTGCAGCGTTTCACAACGACCTTCTAAATCAGCAATTAACTCTTCTAGCTCCGTTGCCTGAGTCGCCAGCTGCTGACGCACCTGGTCAATATGCTCTAGTACCGGCTCCAAATCAGCAGAATTCGCCACTGGACTATCAACCGTTGCCTGCCCTTGGCGTCGCAGCAAAACTGCTCGATGCTGACTCAATACCTCTTCTCGCTCCAGCAGATTACGTCGTTGTCCCACCAGAGTCTTATTGAGCATGTCATAGCGATCCTGCTCATCGCCGATATCAGCTTCAATTTGCATCCGATCGTACTCACTAGCAGCCTCGGCCTTTTGCTTGAGTTCATCAATTGCCTGCTGCTGATAGTTCAGCTCTTCTTCTTGATCGCTGACAAACCGAGACATCTTTTCCAAGTCGGTCTCCATGTTCCCAACCAACGTCTCCAGGTCTTCTACAGACATCTCTTCCAGCTTGGTCAGATCAATTTTTTTACCCAAACGCACCTGATCGCCGGTATTTAGAAGCTCATAGACCTTCTGATAGACACCACTCTGCTGATTAACCTGCTCTGATACCAGCTGATTTTGCTGCTTTTTCTGCGCCAGCTCAACCCTCGCTTGTTGAAGCTCTAAACACAGATCATTTAAAGCTGAACGCTCCGCATCAGAAGCAACATAAAGCTCCTGAATAGATTGCCTAAACCGCTCAACATCGCCTTCCTTAGTGGGTAACTGAGCCTGTTGCTCGCTGACTGCATGCTGCCCGTCCTGAAGCTGTACTTGATGTACCCCCAAAACCTCCCTTGTACCACCTAACTGCTGACGTAGATCCTCCATAGGTAACACATTGGCCATCAGATGCTCTACAGCATCTCGCAGCTTTTGCGTCTGCCCCGAATCCAAACCAGTTTGGGCCGATACAGCTTCGTGCTGCTCTTCCAGCTTTTGCTTTTCCCCATTTAGATGGGCCCAAGCTCCCTCAAGTTCAGCATTTTTACGTTCATAGTCCTGCTTCTGCTGATCTAGCTCACTACGAAACGTTTCTAATTGTGTCTTCTGGTCCTCTAACTGATCTAGATCGGCTGCCGCTTGTTTGACCTCATCTTCACGGGTATCCAGCTCCAACTCACGCTGATTGAGTGCCTGACTTTGATACGTCAAAGACTCCTTCCACTGCTCAATCTCATCTTCCTGGGTCTTAAATTTTTTGTTGAGACTAGAAAAATTTTGCAGAATACTTACTAACTGACGTCCTGCCTCGTAGTGGCGCTGCACCTGACGACCATTAGAAAGTTCAATTAAAACAAGAGTGCCGGAACCATAACCCGCATCATCTGGAGCAGGAACCAACTCATCCCCCGATACAGCACTCCAATTTTGCTCTGAACGCTCACAAGCTAAGAGTTTAAACTCAGCTCGATTGCCACCCATAAAACCGCTTTTTTTCTGAACTTCGGCCAAATAACGCACGCTGGCATCCCCTTCGTCTATACAAATAGCTATGAATAACAGCTACTCACCTACACAACATCCACGTCTCGTTCAGCTAGTAATATAGAAGCCCAAGGCACCACCCAGGGAACTTTGATCTATCAAAATATTGGAGCAAAATCAATAATCAAGAAATATTTATTCAGTCGAGATTGTACATAGTAATTTCAAGCAGTTCACTTAGTGTATCCGTCTCAAGTAGAAAACTCTATTTCTAAAACAATTCCCTAATGAACTAGAGCTTAGCTAATAATCCCTAGTCATTAAGCCAGAATGTAATACCTTTACCCCTAATATGTACATTCCTACGTGCACATACGGGTAATAAACAAGCTCCAACACATACCATTCACATAAAAAATGTAACTTTATAAACAGTAGCTAAACCATCCGGATGAAAGAGTCACCCCATATAGAAACTGTATAGCTGCAGTTAAATGCTAATAATTGTAGCTAATGCCGTGCCTCAATGTAGCTAACCTAGTTACCAAGTTCCAAGACCGATTACTCTATGAAGCTAAAAATTGCACTATTAGCAGCCGCTTCTATAGCAAGCCTTCAATTTTCCAAGACAAACTCAGGAAAACCCTAGGACAGAATCTATGCAGGGCCAGTTAAGCGAGCTGGATATTCGCAGTATTTTTCAACTGATTGATATTGGTCAGCAAACCGGAGAACTTTACATTGAGTCTTTCGAAGAGCCATCCAACTCATGGCTCGTGTTCTTTGCCAATGGAGGCGTCCTCTACGCCGGACGGACCAATGAGCAACTCGAAAGACTGCAAGATATTTTGCACCCCCTTAAACTTTCTATAAATTGGGCTAGCGTTAACTTATCGAATTTGGCACCCCTGAGACCACCAGAATATGGAGCACTCTGGTGGCTTTTAGAAAATAACTATCTCACCACCCAACAAGCTCGTTCCATCCTATACCGCCTAATCGAAGAAACGCTATTTGAGGTCATCAGCCTACACCAAGGACGGTTTTCCTTTCGCTTCCGCGTATCCCTGAGTCCTCAATTGACCGAATTTAGCAGCTTACCCCTCGTAAAACAAGTGATTCGCCAGCTCCAGGGATGGTTACAGCTCCAGCCTCACTTTAGCTCATTTTACGATTGCCCCCTATTAGTGGATAAGGATCAACTAGAAACAGCCGAAAACCTGCCGCCATTGCTGACCATGGCCAATGGTAAAACGTCCATTATCCGGATCTCTCGTCATCTCAATCGCAATATTTTTAGCGTTGCTAATGGGCTCTACCCTTACATCCAAAAAGGACAGCTCCAGCTACTACACCGTCCGCAAACAACCTCGGAACAGCAAGTCAGAGAACCAATTATCAATACCGTCCCTCGGATCGTATGTATTGACGACACCCTAGCTGTGCGCCAGGCCATAGAAATGATGCTGGATGCCTATGGTTATGAAGTCACATCAATTGCCAATCCAGTCAAAGCTCTGAGTTTACTTTTTAGTCTCAAGCCAGACCTCATCCTATGTGATGTAGCAATGCCTGAGCTAGAAGGCCATCAGCTATGTGCGATGCTCAGACAAGCACCCTGGTTTCAATCGGTCCCCATTGTGATGCTGACGGGGAAGGATAGCTTCGTCGATCGAGTCAAAGCCAATATGGTCGGAGCCACAGACTATCTCACCAAACCGTTTGGCGAACCCGAACTATTAGCCTTGGTAGAAAAATATGTAGGTCGGGGAAATCCCAAGCGCCTTGCGCCTGAAACCCTTCTCGAACAAGAGATATCAGCCACTTTAAACCCTGAAAGCTGGAGTAATCAGTAATACCCTAATGGATGAAAGCCACTGCTTTCTATAGCCTTATTTAGAATTATTCGTATATATTCCTAAGCACCGTTCGGACACTTCACAAACAAAACTAATAAAAGAATTTTGATGAAAGTTTAATAAATTTGATGTGGGTGGGTATTTTATTAGGCACAAGCGGTAGGGTGTGCATTACTAGCCTTAGATGGTCAACCAATCGCTGCTTGACCAAAATGGTCAAACTCAACTGGGCATACGACTCAACTTAAATAGTTATTTCCCCTTAGAAGGGCATAATGAGTTGAATCAAGATATGAACCGGTCTTAAACGGCGAAATTCAGGTTATGAGTACGGTTTTAGTGGTGGAAGACAGCGTTGCCCAGAGAGAAATGATTATTGACTTACTCCAGGGTAATGGTCTTCAAGTTACCGTTGCTAGCGATGGGGTTGAAGCATTAGCTCATATTCAGGGAGATCTACCCGATCTCGTTGTACTAGACATCGTGATGCCTCGTATGAATGGTTATGAGGTCTGTAGAAGGATTAAGTCTGATCCAGCAACTCAAAATTTGCCCGTTGTACTGTGCTCATCTAAAGGTGAAGAGTTTGACCGCTATTGGGGTATGAAACAAGGAGCCGATGCTTATATAGCAAAACCATTTCAGCCAACTGAGCTAGTGGGAACGGTCAAACAGCTGCTACGCGATTGAAATGTCAATGATTTGTGAGGTGACAGGGGCCGATGGTAGGTAATCCAGACTTTCAAACCGGAGTAGGGCAAGATCAAGACCCTGAACTACAGAAAATTGAAACGCCTGATGGTGAACTTCATTTGCGATTTTATGTGGGCTCCAGGGATGAATTTGCTCTACCTGCCATTGGTATTCGCCGAATTATTGAAAATCCCCCCGATCGCATCACCCCCGTCCCCAACGTATCGCCTTTATTGCTTGGGACCTTAAATGAGCAAGGGCGAGTGATTTGGGTCGCTGATCTCGGACAGTTTCTTGGCTACCCTCAGCCGATGAATACAGACAGAGCAGAAATTCCAGTAATCGCTGTCGAACATCAGGGGACTATGTTAGGCTTAGCCGTTAATCAGATAGTTGGGACAGATTGGCTAGATGCGGAGCGTATGAAGATGTCTCGCGATTACTCCGATACGATGGCACCTTTTCTAAGAGGCGAATGGGTATTAGATGCAAATACGGATCGCTCATTACGCCTACTAGACCACGTTGCCATATTACGCTCAGCACGCTGGGCCGCTTAATTCAACGGGTTCGACAAATGGAGATGTTTAGACTGGCAGGAGAATACAGATGGCATCGGGTATAGACTACGCTCAAACATATCAAGCGGCAGAGCGCGCATACATGCAAGGCAGTTATGAGCAAGCTGCTGACATCATTGAGCAATTGGCGGAAAACTACCCGAGCGATCCGAATGTGCTCTTGCTCAAGGGTCATATCTATTGCTATGGACTCAGTTCATACGATGTTGCTCGGACCCAATACAAATCTGTCTTGGAGCTCACGTCTGATCCTGAGTTTGTCAATTATGCCAATAATGGTCTTACCTACGCTGAACAGATGGATGTTGGCCAGGCACAGGCAGTTGATGACAATGGCATTGAGGATATTACTGCAGACGGTTTATTCGATTCCATAGAGCTCTATGGAGATATGGGGGAAGAAGGAGACGACTTAAGTGCCGGACTAGATTTGTCCTTTGAAGATGGTACTAGTGTTCAAGGTGAATCAGCCGCAGCCCCCCCTACTGATTTAAATACTAATGCTGTAGAGCCAAATGTCGTAGCCCGTGACGATAGCTATGACCTTGCTACTGAAGCTGTAGCAGACCCTTTTAATGCCACAGCTGATTATGAAAGCACTTCTGGTGATCAAGATATCGACTTAGCCAGTGATGATCCGTTTTCCATTGGAGATTTGGGCGATTTGTCAGTCGGTGGAGATTTGGGTAATGCTGAACTTTTAGATCCATTTGCAGACAGTAGCTTAGAAGGTCTGGTTGAATCCTCGGAGGAAGAGGAAATTACTCTCGACAGCATTGTACGAGATGGTCCCTCCACATCAACCCAAGAATTATCACAGTTTGATCAAGACGATTTTGACGAAGCATTTCCATCAGGAGAAGTCTCCGAAAGTGACTATGACGCTTTTCCCGATGTGGATAATTTCCTCGAAACTGACAATACTCCCGGCATTGATAATCCACCAACAGAATCAAATTTGACAGAATCAAATTTGTTAGAAGAGCCAGAAGATAAAACGCTCTTCATGATGGAGCCTGAGGCAAGTATTCCAGCTGATGCTATACAGGATTTTCAGGATTTTGATGAAGCCTCAACACTCTCGGGTATTGAGGCTTCGCCTGATGAACTAATAGATGACGAAACTGGTGAGCAAACCTTTCCGGCTGGGGAACAAACTTTTCCAGGTGTCGACACTATGGAGGGATTGGAAAGTCAGCAAGGGGGAGACATTGACTTTCTAGATGAGTTTGATGAGTTTGACGATCTAGGAAGCCTACCGGAATTTGACCTTTCTGAAGGATCTACTGAATTTACGGAACCATCTGTCAATAACTCAGAAGGGGTATTTTCTGAGGATCCCGCACTCCGTGGGGGATCTGGTTTTAGTTTGGTCGAAGATGATGATCAGGCAATTATTGGGGAAGATGACATTTTTAGCATCGAAACCGCTGATCAACTGCCATCATTCACCCAAGGTGATGAATCCCCTGTGGTTGTACCTGAAGTGCAGGATGAGAGTACGCTCAGCTGGTTAAGCAATGCGCCACTAGCAACCAAGCGTTTGCTCATGGCAAGTGTCGCTGGACTGGTATCGTTGATTGCTGTTGCTAGCGTTAGCTCGGTTACTCTGGGAGGTTTGTCCAATAATATTTCTCAGAAGGATCGCAATCTTATTGTTAGGGTACGGCCTGCAATCATGGGTAGCGCGGCCGGTATCGCAAGCTTCTTGACTGTATTGGGTTTAGGCGTATTAATCGATCGCCAGGCCAAACGCTCTATCGACAACTTACAACAGCAGTTTGATCTGGTATCTCAAGGCGATCTAAATGCTCGGGCAACAGCCTACTCCAGCGATGATTTAGGACAGTTGGCTACAGGGTTTAATCAGATGGCTCGGGTAATTCTTACCACCACCAGCGAAGCTCAACGCAAAGCACAAGAGCAAGAACAGGCAAAAGAAGACCTCCAACGTCAAGTGATTCGTTTGCTAGACGATGTAGAAGGAGCCGCTCGTGGTGATTTGACGGTACAGGCAGAAGTTACAGCGGATGTATTGGGTGCGGTTGCTGACTCGTTTAACCTCACCATTCAAAATTTGCGAGAGATTGTGCAACAAGTGAGTGCAGCCGCTCTACAGGTGACTAAGAGTTCTTCTGACAATGAGATGTTTGCTCGTAGCCTATCGGCAGATGCCCTGCGCCAGGCTGAAGAGTTGGCCGTTACCCTGAATTCTGTTCAGGTGATGACTGAATCAATTCAGCGGGTAGCAGACAGTGCAAAAGAAGCTGAAGAGGTAGCTCGCTCAGCTTCAGCCACAGCTCTGCGCGGTGGTGAAGCGGTGGAGCGAACTGTAGCCGGTATTTTAGAGATTCGAGAAACGGTTGCTGAAACCACACGGAAGGTAAAGCGCTTAGCAGAATCATCCCAGGAAATTTCTAAGATTGTGGCGTTGATTTCGCAAATTGCATCTCGAACTAACCTCTTGGCACTCAACGCTAGTATTGAAGCAGCTCGTGCGGGAGAGGCAGGACGCGGCTTTGCTATTGTGGCCGATGAAGTTCGCCAGCTGGCTGATCGAGCCGCGAAAGCATCGAAAGAGATTGAACAAATCGTTCTGCAAATTCAGGGTGAGACTAGTAGTGTAATGACTGCCATGGAAGAGGGCACTCAACAGGTAATCGAAGGGACACGATTGGCAGAACAGGCAAAACGTTCTTTGGAGGATATTATTCAAGTATCGAACCGTATTGATGTGTTGGTACGTTCTATTACAGCGGATACAGTTGAGCAAACGGAAACCTCACGGGCAGTTGCTCAAGTTATGCAATCGGTTGAACTAAGTGCCCAAGAAACCTCTCAAGAGTCTCAGCGGGTATCGGGCTCTCTCCAAAATCTAGTGGGTGTAGCCCGTGATCTGCTGACATCCGTTGAGCGATTTAAGGTAGAAAGTGAGAATAAGTAGTCTATTCACGTCCGATTATTTGTCGAGGGATAAAGACAATTTTTATCTAGGGAGACGAGGGTGATGCTGCCTGAACAACAACAGCGTATATTAGGCTACTTTATTGAAGAAGCCAAGGATCATCTCAATACTATTGAGCAGGGTTTGCTAAATCTTCAGGCCACCATTGTCAATCCAGAGATGGCCAATGAAGTTTTTCGGGCCGCTCACTCTGTCAAAGGGGGGGCGGCGATGCTGGGCATTGAAAGTATGCAGCGCACTGCCCATCGCATGGAGGATTACTTCAAGCTGCTCAAAGAAGCTCCAATTAAGGTAGATCGGTCCCTAGAATCTATGTTCTTACGGGTATTTGATGCCCTCCAAGAACTGCTCGAACAGCTGCAGGGACCATTTGGTCTGACCGAGGAGAAAGAACAAAGCATCATGGCTGGTGTAGAGCCAGTATTTCAGCAACTTCAGGAACATCTGGACCAACTTGTAGCTGATGCAGATACCAACGAAGTGTTGGAAGAGGTTGCTCCTGTCGCCTTTACATCTCCTTCGCCTCAACCAGTTGAAGAAAGCGCTTTGAAGCTTGTATTTAGTAGCGATGTATCAGCCGCTCTTAGAGAGATGCTGGCTCGATTCAAGCAGGCCGATACGGATGAAAGTCGCTTGGCGTTAGAGGCCTGCTGCCAAATGTTAGAAAGGTTTGGTGAGCAGTTTAATTTGCCCACTTGGATGAATCTGGTGAAGCATGGTCGCTGGGCCGTGTGCGATCGCAACAATGACTACCGCACCCTAGCCCCAGTGCTCATCAAAGAAATCAAAAAAGCACAGGACCTCGTTTTAGCTGGTCGGGAACGTGAAATATTACTATCTCAAGAATTACAGACACTGGGGGCAGCCCCAGAAGATGTCGTAGATACTCCCGATAGCTTGGATGATCTATTTGCAGACGATGCGTTGTTTACAACCAATGAGTCAGAAGATACTAGTGTCACCGCTAATAGTGACGCGATCGATATTGATGATTTGTCAGCATTAGAACCCAATTTAGACATTGACAGCGTAGAACCCTCACCCTCACCAACCGAGGATGGTATCTCCATAGATGACCTTCTAAACAACGCAGTCTCTACTCCGTCTGGCCCAGAAGTAGGCGCTGCAGAGCTCACTAGCTTAGCCGACTTGTTCGAAACTAGTGGAGATGCCCTCGACAGTGACTGGCAAGAAGAGGAAGTGCCCATCACCGAAGGTACATCGCCTTCAGAGTCCTTAGATATCGACATTTCACCCGACTTTGAGGATCTGTTAAACGATGACTCATCAGAGCTAGGGACTAACCTCAATGACTTTGAATCAGGCAGTGAGCTAGCCGACCTATTTGGCGATACTGATAATACCGATAGCTTAGACAACCTGGATAACAGCTTAGAAGATCCAAATCAACCATCAGATACAACCAATCTGTCGCCGACCGACACCTCACCAGCTGAGAATGTTGGCCCTCTTGATGGTTTATTTGGCGACATGGCAACAACCGATGAAGTAGCTAGCGTTGACGATCTATTCGGTGACGTAGATCAAAGTTTACCAGAACCTAGTATTCAAGAGAATTTAGACATATCCAGTAATCTGGATGAACTTGGTGCACTCACTTCCTTAGAAACCACCAGCAACGACCTAACAGATATCGATTTAGCCTTGGACAATGCTACCGTCACTTCAGAAACTGACGCTTTACTCAGCGATAGTCTAGAAGTCGCGACCAAAGCAACAAACAGCGGCTTCTTTAGTGAAGACACAAGTACACCTGAAACATCTGATAGCTCGGATTCTGAGCAGTCCGAATTTGATGATTTCTTCACTGTGGATGAGGCCATTGCCGAGCCCCCTCAAAAAGCAGTATCTGGTTCTTTAGATGACGCGCTTTGGACAGAAAATAATCGTTCAGACAGTGCCTCTGCACCAACACCATTAGGCGAGCTATCACCAGATATCTGGGACTCCAATCCAGAACAAAGCCTTGATAATGCTGCCATCACTGATACTGATATAGATACATCAACACAAAACATACCCGACAACAACAACCTAGACGGCCTGGAGTTGGATGATGTGTGGGCATCTGTTGAGGATATTGACCTAGATGCAGCCATAGCAGAACCAACGCAAGCTGGGGCTGATGTAGCTTCTACAGACTCTCCAAAGGCAGAACTAGACGATCTATTTAATAATACTGGCCCTGAGTTAACGACTGATGATGGCTTATTTGGCGATACTAGTCCTGAGCTAACTAACGACTCAGCTCAAGAGACTAGTACCTCATCATCTCTAAACGAGGGATTTGATGGTCTTTTTGGTGAGAACCTTGAAAATCCTGATTTACCTGGTGATGGGACACAGCCTGAGCTCGATGTTTTCTCCTTAGATGAGGGACTAGACAATCCGTTTAGTGACAATATCGCATCTGAAATTGCTGTAGATAATCTATTTAATGACAGTCCAGCAGAGCTTGCGTCAGATATAGCTGGGCTAGACGATGGGTTAGAAAACCTAGAATTGGCTGAGTCAGCGACTGGCATTTCAGATATGACTGATCTGGATGTAAGCCTAAGCGGTTTAAATCCTACCAATAGCAATCTCGAATCAACAGACATTGTCAGTGAGCCTCCATCTAACGACATTGAATTTGATCTATTAGATCTTGAAGACGATGGCATTGTCACAGGCTTTGTCACTGATGATAACAATCTGGAGAATGATGTTGAAACTAGCCTAAATAACGATACAGAGACCGATCTGTTGACTGATATGGCAACTGATGAGGTGGTACCCGCGCCGTTCACTGACCTCAATCCAGAACTCAATGAACTGGGTCTGGAAAACTCACTTAACGAACTAGAAGATTCAACTATTGAGGTTTCCTCTACTGAGACTCCTGCTGCAGAAGCCCCCTCGGCAATTGATGACCTGTTCGAGACACCAGACACTCCATCGAGTGAACAGGCCTTAGACCCAGCTGAGTCCATCCCTGCAGTTGATGACTTGTTCGAGACACCAGCAGACACTCCATCGAACGAACAAGCCTTAGAACCAGCTGAGTCATCCTCGGCAGTTGATGACTTGTTCGATACACCAGCAGACACTCCATCGAGTGAACAGGCCTTAAAACCAGCTGAGTCACCCTCGGCAATTGATGACCTGTTCGATACACCAGCAGACACTCCATCGAGCGAACAGGCCTTAGAACCAGCTGAGTCACCCTCGGCAGTTGATGACTTGTTCGATACACCAGACACTATATCAAGCGAGCAAGCTTTAGAACCATTAGACTCCTTACTTTCCTCAGAACTCCCCGAAGAGATTAGTCAAGCGACGACTCTTGAGACTGACGACAACAATGAATTTGGTGATCTCGAAGCTCTATTAGATACCTCTGAAGAGTCAGTCAGCCCAGCTCCCTCAACATTGTCAACTAGTCCAACTCCCCCAGCAGCATCAACATCCGGCGATGATGAATTTGGCGATCTTGAGGCTCTATTACAGGACGCCGACCAAACTTTAGCACCAACTTCAGCCAGCTCTACCTCTTATCGACCTACATCTAACCGATTATCCAGTCGTCGCATAGTGACCGATCAAACTATGCGTGTATCGGTCAGTCACTTAGATAATTTGAGCAATCTGGTTGGGGAATTGGTAGTCAACCGCAATACTCTAGAGCAGGATCAGGAACGCCTGCGTCAGTTTTTAGATAATCTATTGTTCCAGGTGCAACAACTCAATGATGTTGGTCAGCGGATGCGTGACCTCTATGAGCGCTCACTATTGGAAAGCTCTTTGATCTCTAGCCGACAATCATATCAGACAGCGTCTACAAGTACTCCTGCCGAGACAGATTTGAGCGATCACGCCACAGGTGAATCTTTTGATGCTCTGGAAATGGACCGGTTCACCGGGTTCCATACCTTATCTCAAGAAATGATTGAGCTGATTGTGCGAGTTCGAGAATCAGCGTCTGACATTGCCTATACGGTCGAATCCTCTGATCAAGTCACTCGTCAGTTTAGACAGGTAACCAATCAGTTACAGGAAGGCCTTAATAAAGCTCGCATGGTACCCTTTGCCCAAACCGCATCTCGCTTACCTCGAGCAGTACGAGATATCTCCGTCAAGTGTGGCAAAGAAGCTCGCCTAATCGTTGAGGGTCGCGACATCCTGATCGACAAGATGATCCTAGAACAGCTCTATGATCCTATGACCCATCTAGTAAACAATGCCATTACCCATGGTGTAGAAACCCCCGATGAGCGACGGTTAGCTGGGAAAACACCAGAAGGTGTTATTACAGTCCGGGCATTTTACCAAGGCAATCAAACAGTTATCTCGGTCGGAGATGATGGAGCCGGTATTAATCCTGATATTGTTAAGCAAAAGGCATTACAGAAAGGATTGATTTCTCAATCAGATATCCAAACAATGACAGTTTTGGATGTTTATGACCTGTTGTTCCATCCTGGCTTTAGTACCAGAGATCAAGCAGATGACTTTGCCGGACGAGGATTTGGCATGGATGTGGTGCGCACATCCTTGGCAGATATTCGAGGTAATATCACCATCGATTCTGAACTTGGACGGGGAACAAACTTCACTATTCGTTTACCCCTCACCCTCAGTATTTCTAAAGCCCTAAGCTGTATTAGCAATCAGGCTCGCATCGCCTTCCCCATGGACGGTGTGGAAGACATGTTTGACGTGTCACGAGAGCGTATTCAGAAAAATGATCAAGATGAGGATTGTATTCTCTGGCGCGATACCTTGCTACCCTTCCAAAACCTATCGGATCTGCTGTCGTTTAACCGCACCCTAGGTCGGGGACGAGTATATGGCGGGAACCAAGATGAGAATATGATTTCCATTGTGGTATTGCGTAGTGCCAATAGTTTCATCGCCTTAGAAGTAGATCAAGTAATGGGTGAACAAGAGATTGTCATCAAACAGCTAGAAGGTCCTGTACCCAAGCCTACGGGTATTGCCGGAGCTACCGTCTTAGGTGATGGACGAGTAATGCCAATTGCCGATGTTCTGGAACTAATTGATTTAGCCCTGGGTCGAGTTCGTCGTGATCCTACTACCGCTGTATGGTCTCAATTGGAAGAATCTGCTCCATCCCAAGAAGAACCCGCTAAGGTGAAGTCTGAACCTACAGTTTTGATTGTGGATGACTCCATCACGGTACGTGAGCTCCTATCTATGAGCTTTAATAAGGTGGGCTACCGGGTGGAGCAGGCCCGAGATGGTCAGGAAGCTTGGGAAAAACTACGTTCTGGATTGCCCTGTGATTTAGTTTTCTGTGATATCGAAATGCCACGAATGGATGGATTAGAGCTCCTGTCTCGTCTGCAAAAAGATGATGGACTCCAGCAAATTCCCATTGCCATGCTGACATCACGGGGTGCAGATCGACATCGTCAGATGGCCGTCGATCTGGGAGCTAGTGGTTACTTTACCAAACCATACTTGGAAGAAGCCCTGTTAGATGCCGCCAACAAGATGCTCCATGGAGAAAGGTTGGTGTAGGGTGGGAACCCACCACCCAATGGGCATTACCTACCATCCAAGGAGACTGGAAGCATTCAAAATCAATTATTTGATTCAAGGATTACTCGTTGGCGTGCTGCGTTAGGATCAAGCTATACCTAATGCCCATGGCAGACGATAGATGACTTCTGGTGCAGCCCTCAATAAAACAACATCCTCCAGACAACGAGACTGGCAACCAATTGTTCAAGATTTTTTGCAGGTACTCAATGATGACCAGGTGATACGTCGCAAAGAGGAGTTACTCGTTTATGAATGTGACGGTCTCACCAGCTATCGTCAGCGACCGGCCATTGTCGTATTGCCAAAAAACACTGAAGAAGTAGCAGCAGCCGTTAAAATCTGCGATCGCAATCAGATCCCCTTTGTTACTCGTGGTGCAGGCACCGGTCTCTCAGGCGGAGCCCTCCCCATCGAAGACAGTGTACTGATCGTCACCGCCTGTATGCGACAAATTTTGGACATCGACTACGATAACCAGCGCATCGTCGTCCAACCCGGTGTCATCAACAATTGGGTGACCCAGGCCGTTAGCGGTGAAGGCTTTTACTACGCTCCCGACCCATCCAGCCAGTCTGTCTGCTCCATTGGCGGTAACATTGCCGAAAATTCTGGCGGTGTTCACTGCCTTAAATACGGCGTCACAACTAACCATGTATTAGGACTAAAGCTAGTCTTACCTAACGGCGATATCGTCGATGTTGGCGACATGCCAGAAACTCCAGGCTACGACCTGACTGGCATTTTTGTCGGCTCCGAAGGGACCCTAGGAATCGCCACCGAAATTACTCTACGCATCCTCAAATCACCGGAAAGTGCCCAAACACTACTAGCCGACTTTAGTACCGTCGAAGCCGCAGGCAAGAGCGTTTCCGATATTATCAGTGCGGGCATTATTCCAGCTGGAATGGAAATGATGGATAACTTTAGTATCAACGCCGTTGAAAAAGTCGTTGCCCTTGATTGCTATCCCCGTGATGCAACTGCAATTCTCATCGTTGAAGTGGATGGCTCTCCCGCAGATGTGGAAGCCAGTGCTCAAAAGGTGAGTGAAATTGTTAAGGGAAATGGGGCTCGGAGCGTTGCGATCGCAACCACCCCCGAAGAACGCCTACGCCTTTGGAAAGGTCGCAAAGCCGCTTTTGCCGCCATGGGCAAACTCAGTCCCGACTATTACGTTCAAGATGGTGTCATTCCCAGAGCCCAACTACCCCATGTCCTCAATGAGATCGAAACATTAAGCCAAAAATATGGTTATGACGTTGCCAACGTCTTTCATGCTGGAGATGGTAATCTACACCCGCTAATTCTGTACAACAATGCTATCCCTGGTCAGCTCGAAACCGTCGAAGCATTGGGTGGCGAAATCCTCAAACTCTGCGTCGAAGCCGGAGGCAGTATCTCCGGTGAACACGGCATCGGAGCAGACAAACGCTGCTATATGCCACAAATGTTTACTGACGCTGACCTTGAAACTATGCAATGGGTCCGCCATGCGATTAATACCGAGGGACTCGCCAATCCAACTAAGCTATTTCCGACCCCCAAAACCTGCGGTGAGGCAGCTATAGCCGAAACGACCACGTTTAATGATGTGGAACGCTTTTAGCCATCCCACAAAGCAAAATCAAACAGCGATACGTTCATCACCCTAGTAATAATACGTAGAAGGCACGGTGGCTGTTTGTACGAATTCTGTACATTGGCTGATAAGTCTACTAGTTTGTGAGGGTAGGTTAGAAACGTAGTGCTAATCAAGCTAGTCCAGGGCTTTTCAGGTTTTCAACCCAAGTGATAAGAGATCTGAATTCCATGGGTAGCTTTAAAGCAAGGAGCTAGACGCTACATCCCAAACCTCAAGGAGACACATTACATAATGAAGACCACTCTACGTGCAAAGCTACTGCAGCATCTAGCAGGTAAGAAAAAAGCTGACGAAGGTTTTACCCTAATTGAGCTGCTAGTAGTCATCATCATCATCGGTATTCTGGCTGCGATCGCTCTACCATCCTTCCTGAACCAGGCTAACAAAGCCAAGCAGTCTGAAGCTAAAACTTACATCGGTTCCATTAACCGCGCACAACAAGCTTATTACCTAGAAAACAATGAGTTTGCCACCCATGATGTATTTACACAGTTGGGTTTGGGAATCGATACTGAAACCGTAAACTACAAGTACAGTGTTGCAACTGATGGTAACAATAAGCAATATGCTCTCAGCGTTGCTGATCCAGATGGAGATGCACTGAAGGCGTATGCTGGTGGTGTTAAGCTGGGCACCGTTGCAGGTACTGGTGAGGCAACTACCCTAGCAATCCTATGTGAAGCTCTAAAAGCACCGATTGAGCCTAGTGGCGCGGACCCCACCGCTGATGATGATCTTGGTTCCGTTGGTGGTGGCCTGACTGCCGCTGCTCTTAATTTGAACACTACTGGCGATTTAGTTTGTCCTGCTACATTTAAGGATCTTGGTAGCTAGTTAACGTTGACCATCTTTACTGAGGCTACTCCTCTCGGCTTGCTCACGTAGGTATCTGGGGATTGGTCTTTTGGACTAAGCATCAATGCAATGCCGATACTTGACTCAGAGAAGAATTTTTGTTGAAAGTGATTGCCTGCAGCGAAGCTTTCATAATCTCACTCTCCTGATTGTCATTTTTGGCATTGCATTAGTTTAAATAGAATTTTTAAAGACGATTAATGTACTTCGCTTCGTACAGCACTATTAAAGGCGGGATCTACGTCATAGAACGAAGTATTTTTTCAAAAAGAATATTATTGTAAACGCGCAATCACCTAAATCTTAAAATTGAGCCAATACTATACTTATAGTCATGATTCTTCTTATAGACTTTTCACATGAATTTAGATTGCACGCGTATCAACGTTGGGGTTTAAGGTGATTCAGATTTTTCATTCCAGAGGTAAGGTCTTTGCTCGTCCCCTCAGCTTATATGACTCTCGTGAGCAAGGATTTACTCTCATTGAGCTTTTAGTTGTCATTATTATTATTGGCATACTAGCTGCGATCTCACTCCCGTCCTTTCTTTCCCAAGCAAACAAGGCTAAACAGGCAGAAGGCAAAGCCTATATAGGCTCTATAAATCGTGCTCAACAAGCCTATTTTCTCGAAAATTTGAAGTTTGCCCCCCAGGTTGCTTTTGATGAACTCGGTTTAGGCTTAAAGTCAGAAACGAATAACTACATTTACAGCATCGCTACAAATTCTGCAAACCTTACCTATATCGTTAATGTTGCTAACCCCCAAACAGCTGCATTAAAAGCCTATGTTGGCCCCACAAAACTAGGCACATCGACCGCTGGCGAAGCAACAACATTAACAACCATTTGTGAAGCTCTCTCAGCCCCTATTGAAGGAGGCAATGTGCCGGGAACAGATGCAAGTGGGTTAACCCTGGCAAACTTTGGATTAGGGGTGACTGGTGCCCTCACCTGTGATGCGACAATATATACAGATATTGGTCAATAATCTAATCGTTTCTGTTCTATGAAGAAAGCGCTTTCAGCGTTAACAATGTTAGCTGGAATTAGTCTAATTTTAGGTCTGCAAAAATCCTATATGGATTTCAACTTCAAACAGTTTTCTGTTGGCAGTAATCTAGAAAATACTACATCCGTGAGAACTGAACAACTTTACCTGTTAAGTACTCTACCTAAGCTAGGGTTTGAAAACCTATTTGCTGATGGAATATTCCTTAAATTTCTGCAATATTTTGGGAATGACCCATTACGAGAACAAACCGGTTATGGCCTAAGTCCCGATTTCTTTAGCCTTATCTTGGCAAATGATCCATACTATATTCCATTCTACATATTTGCTTCTAGCAGTTCTACCATGTACGCTGGCCAGCCAACCCGTTCAGTTGCGTTACTAAATCAAGGATTAAAGCAATTGCAGCCTAATAAACCGGCAGACTCATTTTTGGTTTGGCGTTATAAGGCCGCCGATGAACTCCTGTTCTTAGGTGATAGCGACAATGCTAAAGCGTCTTATCAAATGGCAGCGGACTGGGCTGATGTATCTAATCATCCCGATAGCGAGCTTGTTGCTCAACTTTCACGACGTATGGTGCAGTCTCTCCAGGTAAATCCTGATAACAAAATAGTTAGGATCAATGCATGGCTAGGTCTCTTAAACTCTGCGTTGGATGATACATCTCGTCAGCGAATCATTGAAGAGATTAGAGCCCTAGGTGGGGATATTTCTATTGATAATAGCACTGGCAAAATAAATGTTACCTTACCAGTAGAGTGACCTCGCATGAACTGCATCAAGAAGCGTCTATATTATCTAACAACTCGTTTCTTAATGGCTGTAGAGCAATATCTAGGGCTTTATTGTAAGCAGGTGACTGTAACACGGAACCAAAAAATAGTTGCATAGGTATGTTTTCGCTTCTAGGGAGAAAGTCACTGGGTATTGGACCATCAATATGACGACTGATAATGCCAAACCCCAATCGTTCATTCCGTAGATTTTGACTAGGCGCATGGTGTTTTAACCAAGCGGAAAATGTGTCTGCAGTCTGCATGGTGATTTGTAACTTTTGTAGCAAATTTGTTTGGATTTCACTGTCATAGGCATAAACCTCCGAAACAGTCTGGGTAAGCAGCGCTTGTTTAAGCAGTTTTGGTCGGTTATCTGGCTCTAACCATGCATGGATAATGGCAGCACTGGCTGGATCTACATCTGATAAGAGAGAATTTATCTGAGCCTTATTGCCCTGATCTAGCTGACCAAATAGGTTACCTAAGGTAAAGTTTTCCGCTTGCCAATCGACCTGGGCCGCAGCCGAATCTCCTCGCCACCAGAGGATCCCAGCTCGAATATGCTGCCAGTAGGATTGAAGGGTTGGCTCTTGGTTAGTGGCAATAAACTGAGTCAATGTAGTCTCAACATTAGCTAATACTTGGGGGTAAAGCATCTGTAATGGTGGTTGCTGCCATAGTGGACTAGTAACAATTAAAGGACTTCGTAAGCTTTCCAACGTAAATGCCTGTATTGCCAGCGCCAGTTCATTTTGTTGCAGTAGGCTATAGCCTAAGCTAAAAAACAGTCCTTTCTTTGCAGGAATTAGTCGAATGGACGCCATAAAAGACTGAGTGGCAGCTTTGGGCTCAGTATTAACCAACAACCATCCCATATTTGTATGGACAAATTCTTGAGCAGGGGCAATTTCTAATGACTGCTGAAACCAAGCCAGACTATCTGTAAGCGCTTCTACAGAAGCTCCCGTCAGAGCATGATCACCCAGATTCCAAGCAATTTGATTCGGGTAATAGGGATCCCAAGGCACGAGTTGAGTCGCCTTTTCTAGATACCGACGCATTCCCTGCAGATTATCTTGATGTAATGCCAAAAATCCTTGACTTGATAAGTGCCAGGCTCGATGCACAGGTATTAGCCAAAGGGTGATGAAAAGAGCCCACCCCAACGCACCCAGGGTAATAGCGCGGGTCTTGATGGGTACTGAATTAACTGTTGTTTGTAATTGCCAATGGGACAAAATTAACGCCCCATAAACGACAAGTGTGCCGCTAATAGCAACATTATCTAACTGGTAGTCAGTCAAACTATAAAGTCCATAGGCAAACAACCCAAACCATAAACTTTTAATCGACTCGTTAGAGAGTTGCCCCTTACGAGATATCTCATCAGAGCCCTTAGCTGTCAGGACAGCCGCTGTCCTGACAGCCCGTATCCCTAGTGCTATTGTGACGATGCCTAAAATCAATCCCCAAAGCCCCATTTCTGCCCAGATTTGAGCAGGTGTACTGTGTAGCTGAAAGGTCAGTTCAGCCTCTTGACCAGCCCAAAAGGGACGAAATTGTTGATACAGCAGAGGCACATTACCGAGGCCTAACCCTGTCCAAGGATGGGCGCTCCCCATGGTTATCCCGGTTGAATTAGTAATGATTCGATAAACATCGCTATTTGCCGTATTTGTTAAAAAAACTGCGATAAAGCTGATGACCCTCGAATTGGAAACGGTGATGCCAATGGTCATCAGTAACATCACTATGGCTGCTAAGCGCCAACGGTTTGAGTATTTTTTCTGTAGAATTAGGGTTCCACAAAAAATAATGCTGCACAGCCCTACACACAAAAAACCTGCTCTAGAATAGGTTGTATAAAGATCAACAAGACCCAGAATAAATCCAGTGAGCCACACATGTCGTTGCCAACCTGAACGTTGCAGCCCCAAACTCAGAAGAACAGGTAAGACTAAGGATAAATAACCTGCAACATAATTCTGATGTCCCAAAGGATGCCAGTTCCGAAGAGGGATCTCATTTAGATTAAAACTGCTGCTAATCCCAATGGCGTTAAGCGTCTGTAATTGGGCAAGCTCTGGGATAACAGTTTGGCTACTCCAGAGAACTAAACTCACGATAATAAAAGCAAGACCTAGGCCACCTTGAAAAAGAAATAATTTTTCAGAACAGTGGTCTTCCTGTAGCCATTGGTTGAGGGCATACAGCCCAGCAATAAAACCTAACAAAGGGATACCTTGCCAGATGGCCTGGTTGGGATACTGAGCAAAAGCGATATTACCCCCTATACCCAACAACAATAGGAGAATTACAATATCAAACCCAGAGTTTAGTAAGAAAAGTCGTTGACTATGAGCTATCTGGAGACTTAACCATACAATGGGTATGATAAGCATAATTTGCCAGATTAGCACCCATGGCCATGAAACAATTAATGTATGGCTGTTGGGTAAAAGCGTGAGAAAAATATAACAACAAGCTAAGAGGATTTTAATCACGATCCGATTGACTAGGGGGTAATTCTAATGGGGCTAACTCAAATCTATTACGAGTTGAATGGACAAGGTTAAGTTGTTCAGCTCGAATTGATTCCATCAATTCATCTAAGATCGGTAAGTCTCTTGGCATAGCAACAAACAGTTGTAGAACCTGATTAGGTAAAATACTGTATTCTAAAGCCTCTGGTCTAAGGATAGACGTAATTCCATTTGCACTAGCATTTCGATAGGCAAGACTGAGACTCCCTCGCTTACGTTCACTGGGTGTGCCAACACTAGCAGTCAGCCAATCTTTCAGCATACGTTTTTCCAAAATTTCAGATCGAATATTGACTGCCTCTTCCTCAGATAAATCTGCACTTGCAAGATACTGTTCCAAATATAAATCGGGCTTTAACCACGCTCTAAGTAGTTTTAATCCTTCTGTATCGTGGAATGTTTCTAGTTGCTGCTTCACTAGCATCAATGCTTGCTCAGGTTCAGTGTTCGCTTGTATAACAGCCTGTACAATCGGTCTCAGTCTCTGCCATTGGATGGTTTCAGGTAAACTTCTCTCCGCCCACCAACGGATCAACAAAGATTGTTCGTAAAGCTGGTTGCCATAGAGATGATCAGGACCAAGCAGGCTTTGCACATGTTCATAATAGGAAATAGCTTTATCTAATATGCGAGGCTGGAGTGACGCCAAAGGATCACGATGCCAGATCTGCATTGTGATGAAATTTGGACTAGCCAACATTTCTAACGCTAACGCATCGATTGCTTGTTCAACTTTAGCCTGAGCCAAATAGACGAGTCCCAGGGTATAGTAAGTATAGTTATAGTTTCTAGGATAAAGCGAGATCGCACGCTCAGCATAGGCTTCTGCTCGCCCTGGATCGCCTGCCTGCAAATACAACAACGCTAGATTGTTGTTAAACCAAGCATCGTTAGGAGACGCTGCCAGAGCATTGAGATAGTAATTGATGGTTTGCTGCATTAAGAGCTGACGATCCTCTGCAGTAGGGGCTGCACGACTAACGTCATACATTAGCTGCGCCATCAAGGCATTCGGTGTAGGGTCCCAAGGATTGAGTTTTGCTGCTTTTATAAAGTCGGCTTCAGCCTCAACTAACTGATTATTGTTGGCTTTTTTTATCGCTGACTGATTGAAATATATGGCTATTGATGTAGCTCCCCAAAAACTGAATTGTAAGAGCAAAATACTGAGGATACTGAGACTTAACAGTCGTCTTAGTGGTACTGAAGCATATTTGACGGAGGTCGAGCTTGGCGATCCTTGGGAAATGGCCTGATCGGCTTTCAAAATAAGTAAGAGTAATAGACAAATTAATGTAGCAGCAATAGGAATATTTTCGAGTTGGTAATCGGTGAGGCTGGAAACTGCATAACTTAGACCACTCAGCCCAATGCCGTATAGAAGCCAGCGTTCTGTATGATTTGAAGCAGATTGATTTAATCTAATCCATAGTTTGGCAATGTTAAATAACAACCATCCGTAGACTATAAGCCCTGCATAACCCAACTCTCCCGCAATCTGCACGGGTAAATTATGTAACTGTTGGGCCATTTCTAGGCCAGTCCCGCCTTCAATAGGGCGATAGACGTTATAGGCATGGGCCATATTGCCAGGACCAACGCCAACAAGTGGTCGATGGTTTAAAATGTTGCCTGCCGCTCGAACCATTAAAATACGATCAAATGTGGGGCCTTGACGATGAATATCAAAACTGCGGATTCTCGGATTACTCAAAAATAGTAATATCACTCCACCAGCGCAAAGGAAACTAATCAGAAATACCTGCCATCGTTGTTTGCCATGGCTCTGCCAAAGAACGGTTCCGAAGCTGATTAGCAATGCAACACTACTCCCTAACCAGGCCCCTCTGGAGCCCGATGAATATAACGCAATGGCAATACTAAGGCTGGTTATTGCGCCTAAACACCGACGCCACCCTGTATGAGCGATCGCGAATGCTACAGCCATTGGCAGTGTTAGGGCAAAATAACCACCTGAGAAATTATGATGTCCCAGTGGAAAACGATTACGGAGAGCATCATAAAATCGGTTGGATAGCCACATGTCTGTAGTGGGTTGCCATAACCACAACGCTATCAAGCTTGATACAGTACTAACAACTACAAATCCCATCCAAAAACGACGAATGTGTGATGGTTTTGGAGATAGAGAGTTACGAAAGAGATAAAGGGCAATGATGTAGGCAAAAACTAGCAAACAATTTAAAAATGCTAGCCCCCGATCCATGGCAAAGCCACAGGTTATCAATAAGACTAAGACCAATGTTAGAAAGATTTGATCCAGACCGTGTCCGAGCCATTGCCAGGGGCGTTGAAACTGTCTTAGTCTCCATACAGCACTTCTTGCAATGGCAAGCCATCCAAATTGCCATATAACAATCCAGGGCCAGCTCCTCATTTTTAAGTAGCTGTCAGGTAGCCAGGCAAAGATGAGCAAGCTGACCACGCCTGCAATACTTAACCAATGTTCTTGCCAACGCATTAAGGTTTTGACGAGAGTGGGGTGAGTAGATGCTGATGTCATGCGGATCTCCTAATCAAAGATGAAAATATGATCTCGTCAATTGCCGATCAAGCAGTCTCAGGTGGCAATGATGGTGATCAAGGTTAGGTGGCTGCAGAAGATAATCTAAAGTTGTTGCGTGTAGGATGAGGCAACCCCAGTGTCTCTGTACGCAGAGTTTCCACGAGGTCATCCAGGACAGGTAACTCTCGTGGCCAATTGAGAGAAAATAGGCCAAGAGATACAGGCAAAGAAAATTGCTGCAAGTTGTCAGGTATCAAGATAGAAGAAATTTTGCTAGCGTAGTAGTTACGATAAAGCAATGATAGGGCCACGCGTTGGTTGTTTTCTACTGGACTAGTTGTTGAGCAGAGCCAGTTTCTGAGACTACGCTGGGTTATGATGTGCGATCTCAACACCTCTTTTTCTGCCTCCTCTATATCAAGTGTCTGCAAATAGATCGATAAATACTCATGAGGGCGTAACCATGCCTTAAGTAGGCTACACCTTTGAGCTTCTGAACTAGACGACTTAGCTGCAATACATATATCGAGAAATTGCATCGATTGATCGGGTGAGTCCTCTAGGGCGATCAACGCTTTTAGTAGTAAACGGTCAACCTGATTAGGGTTAATAGCTGACACCCCATTCGCCCACCACCTGACCGCAGCCATGTGATTCTGAACTTGGCTACTGAGAGGATGCCCGACTCCTAGTCCTGCGAGGATAGTGCCATAATGTTTTAGCACCTGGTCAGAAACAGCCTGTTTCAAGGGTGCTAACTCATGTTGCCAGCTCTCGAAGGTGAAGACCTGAGGATTGACTAAACATTCCAGCGCGAGTGCTGCGACTGTCGCTTCAGTATCGCCTAACATTTGGGAGGTTAACCCCAAAAGATAGTAGCTATGGTTTTGACTGCGGGGGCTCAATTGCACCACCTTACTAATGGCTTGGTGGGCGGTAACAACATCACCAGTTTGCCAGGCTAAGACAGCTACATTTTGGTTAAACCAAATATCGTTGGGAGCCACCTTGAGAGCTTGTTGATAGAGACTGAGAGCTTCTTGCTGCAGCGTAGTTTGGTGGTTGTGGTTGGTGGTTTGAGTCATGTTGTCCAACTGCTGGGCTGCCAGGGCAATGGGTGTGGGATCCCATGGCGCTATTTGAGCAGCCGTGTAGAATTTGTCGCCAGCACGGGTGACATTGCCCTGGGATATGGCCCTGACCCCCTGGTGGGTAAATAAGATAGCGAGATCCGTTCGTAGCCAAAAATGTAGTGTTATCACGAATGTAGTGAGCAATAACAAACTGAGCCAACGGCGGATACCCCTGGATAACCCAGCAGAGGGCTCAGAGGCTACTTGTGTAATGGCTGCCACGAGTACAATTAGGGTAACTGCAATGGGGATGTTTTCTAATTGATAATCGCTCAGACTAGAAATGCCATACCCCAGCAATCCAATGCATAGTAACTTTGCTGACCATTTATCGGGGACTGGGACTGCTTGATGCTGGAGATATCGCAACCACTTGAAGAGACATAATATTGAGCCCAAGTAAATCAATCCTCCACCCAGCCCTAGCTCTGCAACAATTTGCAGCGGAGTGTTGTGTAGTTGCTGCACCTGGCTAAGTCCGGTACCGGCCATCACCGGACGATAGCGATCGTACAATCGCCCTAAGTTACCAGGACCAAGCCCCAACAAAGGTCGATGGCGCAAAACATTCCCGGTTGCCTGGGCCATAAAAAAACGATCTACTGTAGGGCCGTCACTCACAACCGCTGGATTAGTTAAGATGTCTGTGGGAGCTAGAGGGATCAGTGTCCGAATCCGAGGATTACTAACCAATAACACCAGTACTATCCCTAAGGTCACAATGGAGAGCGTAATGGCCCATCGCCGCTGTTTACCACGGCTACGAATAATGCTGACGATTATCACGCCTAGGATGAGGACTATCCCGCCCAACCATGCCCCCCGCGACCCGGAGGCGTAGAGCGCCATGGCCATGAGACCACTGATCAGGCCATAGGTCCATCGCCGCCAGGTTTTGTACCACCCAGCAAGTCCTACCGCTAGGGGTAATACCAGCACAAAGTATCCACCTGTAAAATTATGGTGGCCTAAGGGAAAGCGATTACGAATGGCATCGTAAAAATTATCCGATAGCCACATGTCCACCGTCGGTCGCCAGAGAATCAGACTAATAATGGCTGCGATCGCACCTACCCAAACTACGCCCTGGCACAACCTTAACGGCTGCAACCCAGGGGCATGACGTAACCCATAAAGCAAGATGACATAGCAGCCCACCAAGAGACTATTTTGTATGGCCAGTAGCGGAAATTCTGCAGCTGCAGTGGTTAGCACCAGGCATCCTAACAAAGCTGTTACCACCCAATCCAAGCCAAATCCCAAACCATAAAATGGTTGATCAAATCGCCGCAGCTGCCAAAGACAGGTACCAGTCACCAGCAAAAATGCCCCTTGCCACACCAAGATCCAGGGCCAGCTCACCATACGAAAATAACTGTCGGGTAGCCAGGCAAAGACCGCGAAACCTAGCAATGCCAGACTGAGCAAACCATCGTATGCAGTAAATCGGTGCGATGCGCCCATATTCTTTTACCCCAGGCCATGGATTAGGCCACATTCAAACAAATTCTAGTCAATAAGCTCCCAACCCTGTCAGCACAATTCGCAGGGTAGCCATTAAGATTTCTAGATCCAGATTTAAGGACCAATTGTCGATGTAGTGCAAATCCAACCGGGCTGCATCATCAAAGTTTTCAATATCAGAACGCCCTGACACTTGCCAGAGCCCCGTAATGCCTGGAAGGACTTGATGACGAATATGATGCCACTGATCAAACTGAGCAACATCCCGCAAGGGTAAAGGACGTGGCCCAACAAGGCTCATTTGCCCAAGCAACACATTAAAGAGTTGGGGCAGCTCATCGAGACTAGTGCGCCGCAGAAACCTTCCTACAGGAGTGATCCGTGGATCGTTCTGAAGCTTAAACATGATGCCATCAACACTCTGATTGTGCTGTTCAAGCTGAGCCTGGCGTTGAGGTGCATCAGCTGTCATAGAGCGAAACTTCCATAGCTGAAACACCTGCCCCCGTAGCCCTATACGTTCTTGTTTGAAAAATACAGGTCCCGGTGAGTTTATACGAATAGAGATCGCAACCCCCACAAACACAGGACTCAGCAACAGTATGGTCAAAGTCGCTAATCCATAATCCAGCCACCGCTTAATGCGGTAATCAACACTCTGAAAAACAGAAGTTTCAATCATCAGCGTGGGCAGCCCAGCTACAATCTCTGGCATACCGCGCCGGTAGAGCATTTCTCGACTCGACGGCAGTAACCTTAGGGGAATATTGGCACTGCGCAATCGCCAGTACAGACCAGATGCCAACTCGACATCCGGCACATCTTCAGCAAATACTTCATCTGGCTGGGCTGATAAAATTTGCTGAAATATTGTCTCCGTATTAGCCATTGAGACGATGGCAGCCCCCACCACCCGATAGTGAGACCGCTGCTCCAATATCTTTGATAGGCGGTGCATCCGACTAGCATTCGTAATTAGAAATACCCGTGAAGGAGACCTTGCTCCTTGCCATCGGGCCAATAATCCATTGGTACCGAGACGCGTGATTAATACCAAGAAAATACTGCCCACCCAGGCACTAAAAAAAAGCGAACGGGGCGCATCTAGCTTTGGATCGTAGAAATAAGCCAGCACTAACGATACAAAATAAACACAGCTCACCAACTGGGCTGCCCGCAGATAGTCTCGCGCTCGTACCGTAGCGCCGTAGAGACCATAGTGAGTAAACAGCAGTAGTGTCACAGCGGCAAACAACCAAAACAAACTGGGCAATCCCAACCAGACCCACCACACCAGCTGATCAGGAATCGGAGAATAAAATTTGTTCAAAAATCGGGCCAGCTGCCAGGCTACTCCCAGGGCCAGGGCATCACTCAGGAGCAGGCTCAATACCCTAAGGCTATGCCAACCTAAGAGCTGCCCAGAGTTGCCCCAACGGTTGGCCCGAATATCTGTCCCTACGGCAAACAGCAAATTCTGTTTACGGCTTGGTTTTAGTGACGACGGCTCTTTCATTAAATATCTGAGGAAAGTGAGAGCACCCCCGCAGCATACCAACCCTTAACCGGAGGAATGCTCTGAGTATGGCTTTAGGATAGACCGCATCGTTCGATTCATTAACTGCAATCCAAATAATACGAGAAATGCCGTATTGTTCAGCACATAGCGTCGCCATAGTCGGCGGGGTTCTTGCCACAGACGATAGACCCATTCCAGCCCCCAGGCCATCATCCAGCGGGGCGCTTGGGATACCATTCCACTGTGAAAGCTAAAGGCAGCACCCACACCAATCATGACGGCGTTGAGTTTATCCTGCTGGCGCGCCATCCACTCTTCTTGCTTAGGACAGCCTAACCCTACAAAGACTACAGCTGCCCCAGACTGGTGGATAGTTGCAATGTCAGCTGCTTCTTCCTCTAGCGTTAGAGGTCTGAATGGGGGAGCATGGACACCCGCAACTATTAACTGGGGAAACTGCTGTTGTAAGTTCTGAGATAGACGCTGCACCATGGCATCAGTGCCACCGTAGAGGTAAATGGGCAAGTGTTCTTGGACAGCGCGATCGCACCAGGCCAACATCAGATCAGGACCGTACACCCGCGACTGGCGAGCTATGCCCAGCCACCGTAACCCCCACACCAGGGGCATCCCATCAGGGGTCACTAGGGCCGCATGGTTCAGAACTCGACGATAGGCTCGATTCCAATAAGCCGTCATCACGACATGGACATTGGCTGCCACAATGTAACAGGACTGTTTTGCTTTAGCCCAGGTGGAGATGCGATCGCAGGCATCTTCATACGTTGTGCTATCAACCCGTGTCCCTAAAATTTTTTCAGCACTCTGGTTCAATTGCATTGTTTGCCCAATCAAAGGGACCAACACTATAACTACTAAGCCTAGCGAATAAATGATAAAAGAATTGTTCTTTTTATCCCATAGGTTTAACCGTTCTTACATACAGACTGATAAATCTGTGCAGTTTTTTCTGCCAGCCGTGACCATGTATAATTAGCCTGTACCTTCCGGTGCCCTGCTAACCCCAGTTTTGCCGCCACACCGCTATTTGACAGTAAATAATTTATGCGGTCTGCGATCGCATCCGCCTGCTGTGTCACCAAACATCCATCAACTTCGTCAGTAATTAATTCTGAAACAGCGGGGATAGGGCAACCAATAACAGGCTTTTTAAAAGACCAGGCCTCTGTGTATACCCCACCAAAGCTTTCCTGTATAGATGGGACACACAACAACGTACAAGCTGCCAGAGCATCTGTTTTCTCCTGCAGAGAGACTTTACCTAAGCGGTGGATACGAGGATCAGCGCAGGTTTGAAATATGTTCTCGGATTGTTTAACAGATGGTCCTATAAACACAAACTCCGTATCAGGGTGGTCGCACCACACAGATGTCGCCGCTGTTAACAGTTGGACATATCCTTTGTAGGGATAATGCTGTCCCAGGAAAAGCACAATGGGATTTTGCAGCTGATATTTTTGGCGAAACCTATCAGGGTTAGCCTCTGCCGCTAACACGGGACCATGTCCGGTTACGTGAATCCGATCAGGGCTAACACCTAACCCCGAAAGAATACCTTTCTCAGCAACTGTCAGGGCAATAACTGCATCAGCCTGACGATAAAGCTTAATATACTCACAATAGCGCCATCCCACCCAGCGAGGATGATGTACAGGAGTTAACAGAAAGGGAATATGCCTCTGTCTTGCTAACTGCCAAGATGCATAGGTTAATCCTTCGCGGCCAATGCGAACATTGTGGATCAAATCAACCGACTGAGCCAGCTCCCGCAAATGAGAAATAATGGACCTGGATAAGAGAGGCAGTGCTACCGACATACAGGGATAGTAAAACGGCAGCAGACAGCTCATTTTTAGCTTTTCTAACCAATGAAAACCCAGCCGACGGACATTAATATTGTCAATCGTGTAGTCATAGGAGTTTCTGTGCGCTCCCATCGTAGTGCCCCACAGCCAGTCCGTACGGTTAGCATTCCAAAAACTAGCCACCTGTATGGCATGACTTTCACCCAACTGCTGAGCTAGCAGGTGTTGATGTAATTGCGCTCCGCCAATGGAAGGGGGATAAGCCGTAAGGGTATAAAGAAGATTCATCGCCGCCGTCGTTAAATTATTTCGAACTCGTTTCTGCAGCCAGTCGATAAACGTCAACAACTTGATCTACACAGGTTTGCCAGCTAAACTGTCTCGCTTGTTGAATAGATTGTTGCCTCATATCTGTTCGTAAACTGCTATCGGTTGCTACACTCCATAGAGCCTGACAAAGCTCATTGATGCTATGGGGATCGACCATGATGCCAGCATTTCCTACAACTTCTGGCAAGGAACTCGTATTAGAGGTGATGACAGGTGCTCCACATTGCATGGCTTCTAGGGGAGGTAATCCAAATCCTTCATATAGGGAAGGATAAACAAAGCTAAGACAGCCACTATAGAGGGCATTGAGATCTCTATCGGGAACATATCCGGTAAAAAAGATCCGAGACTCAAGCTGTGGATGTTCGGCAATTATTTGAAATAAACTATTGTTTTTCCAGCCGCTCGGGCCCACTAATACTAAGTTCACATCTAAGCTAGGATCAGCCTGGATAAGTTCGAGAAAAGATTTGATTAAAACCGATAAATTTTTGCGGGGTTCTAAGGTTGAAAGAGTTAAGAAATAGGGGGTTTCAGGAATTTTGTATTGCTTTAGGATTTGGTCAATTAATTCAGTGTCTGTGATCGGGAAACAATCCCGCATCGCCGCCAGATGAGCCGTAAACACGCGACTAGGATCCATAGGCACCAATTTGCAAAAATCTTGTCGAGTCGATTCCGAATCGCAAATCACCCAATCTTGCTCAAGACGAATACTATCAATAGCTACTTTGTATTTAGCAAGAGCTGCAGATGTGAAATGTTGGGGATAAAGCAGCGGAATCATGTCATGGACCGTCAAAACCCGCTCTGCTGACTCAGGCAACGATCTATGGGGCAATGCAAAAAACGTCGAATGGTAGACTTGACAACTGGTTTCAGACAAGTTTTTGGGCCTACTCAATCTGGCCAGTTGCTTAAAGGGTACTTGCAATCCAATAGACGCTAGGTACAGAGGGTTAAATGACTGATAAGTTCTGGCAATGCAGTATTTTTGTAGCTTTACTGCTGGCTGAACCAGCGATCGCAAAACATTTTCGTAGCGATGGCAAAATGTTAAATCGAGATAACCTCCGTCAGTCAAATAAAGCTGGGCAGAAACCTCTTCCCAAATCGAAGATGTACCATTAAATCCCACCGCAGTCAGTTCGACCAATGGATGCTCTATGAGCCTAATAAGTATTTGCTCGGTAAAACGGAAAATACCTGTCCTACCCTTGGGATTTACATAGCCAACTCCCAGCACAGAACAATCATAAGCTACCTTTAATGTCTTCAAAATGTCCTCATAACTTTTAGGATTAAAATTCAAGCCATTTACATCTAACAAAAGTATTTGATTGAATAAAACAGCCTTTAAAGTACTACTTTGGACATTAGGAAAAATAACGCAGCTACATTGCTTTCTTTATAACTAATCCAATAGAAGTAATGACATAACCTGCAAATTTCAACTTCAAGTGAGGGTTATGCTTGTAGGGAGGAAGATCAATAAAACTATCTTTAGGCAAGGTCCCCAATGTAAAATCCACATCGATTTTATGTCCTTGCTTTCGCAAATTACGAGCTATTCTCTTAATATCTCGACGACGATATAAGGCTGTATCACCACGTCTAATAGTAAAGAAATTCGAAGAAACGTTATATTCCGTAGTGTGTATAGCCAGACCACCTGGCTTAAGACAGTTCATCGCATTATAAATAAATTGTTCGCCAAGACTTAGCGTCCCAAGATGCTCTAAAGAACATGAGGACCAAATAAAATCAAAGTTCTGCAAATCGTTAGGTATCTGATTCATATCCACATTCCGAAACGTGCAGTTTTGATGAAATAAATCATCTGGACAAAGGTTACGCAAATTTAGCGATTCAAGACCTGATGCATGCTGACTAGTCTCAATCCAACCTTTCGCACTTGCCATATCATCAACTAAATCTGTCGCGCAGATAGAGGCACCTCGACTACAAAACAGAGAAACCAGAGGTTCCCGACCAACACCAAATCCTAATCCTGAAATACCTGGGCAAAGAAGTTTTTGCTCATAGAGCGTTTGAAGAATAAAACAATATTCCCAAGATTTACGATGTGTCAACTTTCGTTTTTCTCTAAGACAAACTAGCCAATCCTGAAATGTCTTAGACTCAAATTCTAGCTGAGTACATAATCGAGACTTTGATACAGAAACTGAAGGCTCTAGCATTTTCTATCCTTATAAATTTCTATCAAGAATTTCACGATATATTTCCACTGTCTGACCAGCACACTTTTTCCAACTAAATTTTCTAGCCTGCACTAATCCTTTTTGAGATAGCTGCTGACGCAGATCGTCATCTCGGAAAACATCGAGCATTGATTGACACAGGGCCGTTTCATCTTTTGGATCAACTAAAATTGCCGCATCGCCAGCCACTTCAGGAAGAGAGGTTGAATTAGATGAAATCACTGGAACTCCAGCCTGCATTGCTTCCAATATCGGCAAACCAAAACCTTCATAAAGAGATGGAAAAACAAACGCTGTTGCTCCATTGTAAATAGTATTTAAGTCTGCATCAGGCACATATCCTGTAAAGACGATTTGTTCCATATAGTCAGCAAATTCTTGAAAGGCAGCCTCCACATCCCTACGCTGAAACCTAAGGGTCCCAATCAGAACTAAACTAACATCAAGACGAGGATTTTCTCTAATTAGACGTACAAATGTTTTAATCAGATGAAAAATGTTTTTCCTGGGGTCTAAGTGACTCGCCAGACATAGGAAATAATTTGAGCTTTTAATACCATAGGATTGTCTCACACTGTCTATTTGATATTTATCATCAATAATTCCAAAAGCACTATCTGCACCGAGATAGCTAACAAATGTACGTTCTTTTGGGAAACCCGTATAGTCACAAAATTCTTGACGTGTATATTCAGAAATGCAGGTAACCCAGTCCTTATGATGATCGATACTATTGATTGTTTCAAAAAAATAACTATTTAAATTTGGATCAACAAATTCTTTAGCAGTTAGTGGGATTAGGTCATAAATCGTGATCAGCCTCGGTATATCCTGAGTCAGTTCTCTAGGAGGTACCTTAAAATAGGTCGAGTGCAATAGATCATATTGAGTAGGATCAAATATTCGATATGTGTCAAATCTTTCAAGCTTAGTTAGTTCTATAGCCTTTAATGGAGCCCTGACTAAAAGCGATTCCAGGGATTTCTTAGACTTTTTTTGAAATCGTTTTGAGAAATATCGTCCATAGAGGATGCTGTATAGCCACTTAATGTTCAATCGGCTCTTATAGCTTGTTGCAAACTCAGCTTTTCCGAAATTTATATTTGTCTTCTCACCTTCTTTTCGATTAATGAAGTATTTCTGACATCCAACGTTGGTATATGCCAGTGCTTCACCACACAAACCCATCAGGGTAATATCCAGCGTATCTTCTTCTAGCAGTTCATATAATATTTCTTCGGCGACTCTATAAATACCCGTTTTAGAATCTGGCCAACTAAAATAAAGACCCAATGGACTAATGTCATATGCCAGCCTAATTTTTTGCATCTTACCTAATCCTATAGTCAACGAAGTTCACTGGCAGTCTGAAGCATAAGTTTGCAAACCATAGCTAGTCTCTAGTACATGAGCCGATGGAGTAAATTCAATCCTACTTACGATATCTTAGATAGTGCAATCGGCTTAAATCCCTCTAAATCAATAACAGCAACTAATCCTAGAAAAATTTTCTTGTATGAGATCCTCTTTAACAACTTTCTAATTACAAATTTATAAGCTAGCTCTCGATACTTTTTAAACTCAGATTTTTGTTCTGATCCTAAATCAATATTTTCAGAGTCATTATCTATAAAATATTCGATAATCCAGGGACATGATAAATAACCTTCGGGAAAAATCTTGATATTTTCAGGCTTAATCGATAGACACAGTTCTCGAAGGGAATCTTCCGAATAATATCTTAGGTGGGTGGGATCGCGATATGTCATAAATGACAATCCAAACTGCTCCATATGTTCGTCTTTTTGAGGAACTGTTAGGATAATCCGTTTGGATGTAACGCGAGATATTTCCTTGAGTACTTTTCGGTCATCTACATGTTCTAAAACATCGAAACAATAGGCCGAATCAAAACTATTTTCCTCAAAGGGCAACTTGGCTGCATCTGCCTGTACAAAGCTACCCTGATATTGGGCTTCACTAGCGACTTGTAGAAAATCCTGATATTGGTCAACACCAATTACTTCAAGTCCTTGTTCTGCAAGAAAATTCACATAGGCTCCACCACCACAACCGACATCCAAAACAGTATTCCCAATTATATATTTATTTAAGTGAGATAATCTTTCTGATAGTAGCTCTCCAGTTATAGACGACCATTTAAATCGATTTGCATTTTGGATAGAGTAGCTCATATTTAATATCTCTTGGTTTGTCATCAGATCGAGCAATCAAACTTCTATTTAACTATTTAGCTAGAATACTGAAACTACCTATAACTGGAATTTTATTTTATGAAGCTTAAGGAGTGGATTTTTACTATTTACAGTTATTTGCCAATCATCCGAGAAATTCGGCAAATAAGAGACACTTTGAGAGGAATTTACACTGAGATTGCCTCATTGAAATCGATCGAGATAGTTCGGTTGTTTGACTTTCAGTTAAGCAAACATTCTCGGTATGGAGATCCTAAAAGACTTCATCGCTATGCCTTTCAGATTAATTCACAGAATCAGGAAGACGGGATGATTGCTGAAATATTCAATCGAATAGGCATTAAGAAACATATATTTGCTGAAATAGGTATTGGTGACGGCCATGAGAATAATACTGCATTTCTAATTTCTCAAGGCTGGCATGGCTTTTGGATAGATAGTAGTAACGTAGTCTCTCAAACCCTTCAATCTAAACCAAATATCAAAAAACTTGTTAAGCTATCTGTTGCCTTTGTTAGCAAAGAAAATATCAAAACAATCTTTGAGCAATTAGAAGTCCCCATAGAGATTGATCTTTTATCAATAGATGTAGATCAAAATACTTACTATATTTGGGAAAGCCTTGATAAATATAAACCTAGAGTGGTAGTCATTGAATATAATTCCCTGTTGCCGCCTTATATTGAGTGGAAAGTCGAATATAATTCAGATAAAGTCTGGGATTGTTCTCAAAATTTTGGTGGTAGTTTAAAGGCATTTGAAAACCTAGGAAAAAAACTTGGGTATAGTCTTATTGGATGTGACTTTTCAGGAACTAACGCATTTTTCGTACGCAAAGATTTAGTAACTGATAAGTTTGCGACTCCCTTTACTGCTGAAAACCATTACGAACCACCCCGGTACAAAATCGATGTAAAACGTGGACACAAATCACAGATTTTGGATAGTTTTTAGCCGTAAACTACCAGAAAACTATCTGAGTAATTTATTGATTTTTAGGATAAGGTCGTACTACCTGCCATGTTAATGTTGGCTTTATAATACCTGGTCGTCGATCATACAGAGGCCTTTCTCTATCGATATCTTCAATTTCAAATGTCAAGCAATGCTCAGTCCGCATAAGTGATTGAGTGTAAGGAAATTTATCTGCTCCAAATAGTATGGTGTATTTACCTGAATTAAGAATATGAGCTGGGAATAAGCATTTACTCTTATAAATGCCAGGTTTTCGAGTAGAGTCTGTAAACACAAAATCTGTGGCTCCACAAACTTGAATGCCTTCAATTGTCTCCATCAGAAAACCAATTCTTAATCCACGGATTTCTTTGTGCAGCTTATATTCTAAATGAATTGCAAAAGCATCTCTATTATCAAAGGAGGAAGATAAATTATTCTCCTTATCGCATAAGTATGCTTTAAGAAAACTGATTTCGGCTGCAGTATAGCTATCTTTGAAATCAATCATGGCTTGCTGTTCTTGAGCATCAGCCAAGTAATGGGTGGCAACGGTTTCAGGCATGTCGTCTTTCACAATTTCGCCATCTTTTATCAAAAGGGCTCGACTGCATAGTCCTTTGATCGTTGACATATTGTGACTAACAAACACAATAGTCCGATGGCTATCTTCTATACTTTCAAGTTTCTTAAGACATTTTTTCTGAAACTGAATATCGCCAACAGCCAACACTTCGTCAATGATCAGGATTTCTGGATCCAAGTGTGCAGCTACGGAAAATGCCAATCGCACATACATGCCTGAGGAGTAGCGTTTAACAGGCGTGTCTAGAAACTTACTAACCTCGGCAAAATCAACAATTTCATCAAATTTATGATTTATTTCCGCCCGCCTCATGCCGAGAATGGCACCGTTAAGAAAAATATTCTCTCTACCCGTTAATTCAGGATGAAATCCTGTTCCAACTTCCAAAAGACTGGCAACACGGCCTTTTAACCGAACACGTCCAGTGGTTGGTTCTGTAATCCGACTCAGAATCTTGAGTAGTGTAGACTTACCTGCCCCATTACGACCAATAATGCCCACCATTTCCCCTTGTTTAATTTCAAAGGAAAGATCTTTAAGTGCCCAAAATTCTTCTCGGTTAAAGGGAGTGAATGACTTACCAGGCCTTCTTAGCTTACGTAAAAATGCCCCAGCTCCATCAGCCAAGACATCTCGCAGTGCCGTATAGCGATAAGAGCCTTTCTGCTGATGCCCAATGGTGTACATCTTGCCTAAGTTTTCGACTTGAATAACAGTGTCGGGCATATCACAAAGGGACAAAGGTTAAGAATTGGGATGTTCTCAAAAGATTCGTACAACTCAAATAACAGCTGGTCAGATAGCAGCAGTTGCTCAGATAATATCTGCAAAGGAGCGTTCCATATGGCGAAAGTACCTTATCCCAGTAACCAAAACCAGCATAACTAGCAGCAACGAGAGCAAAAAGCCTGGCCAGAAGAGCTGTACATCACCACCAATAATTGCCCAACGAAATCCATCAATCACACCCACCATTGGATTCAGAGAATAAAGTAGTCTCCAGTTCTCAGGCACAATGGTGCTGCTAAACCCTACTGGTGAAATATAAAGACCAAACTGAACAATAAACGGAACGATATAGCGAAAGTCGCGGTACTGAACATTCAAGGCTGCTAACCATAGCCCCATGCCCATGGCCGCTGCAAATGAGATCGCAATAACCAGCGGCAACATCAAAATTCGCCAGGTAGGTACTGCATTAAACCAAATCATTAGCCCCAGCAACAGGATGCCGGAAATCAAAAAGTCTACAAAGCTCACAATCACAGCACTGGTGGGCACCACAAGTCGAGGAAAGTATACCTTTGATAGCAAGTTGGCATTTGTAATTAAGCTATTGCTGCACTCTGTTAGAGCATTGGCAAAAAACTGCCAGGGCAGCATCGCGGAAAAGACCAAAATCGGATATGGCGCATCACCTTCTGATGGCAGATTCGCTAATCGACCAAACACCACAGTGAATACAAGCATGGTTAAAAAAGGCCGTAGCAAAGCCCAAGCTATACCAATAACCATTTGCTTATAGCGCACCAAAACATCGCGCCAGGCCAAGAAGTAAAATAGCTCACGGTAACGCCAAAGATCTCGCCAGTATTGCACCTCGGTACGACCAGCTTCGATGATAATTTCCGGGACAGGCTCGGTCATAGGGGCAATCACTTACGAATAAGATTTAAACCTTACTCTGAACAGAATGCCCAAAGTTGAAATGCGACGCATCAAACAAGCTTGATGTCGCTAATCACTGATTGGTGAAAGCTCTATGATTTTTCTAAGGAATAAATCGTTTCTCACCGTAGGTTAGCAGGTGCTCAATCGTGGTCAGGCGATGTTCCCAAGTTTGTAGTCGATAGCGATTTTGCTGTGATTTGACAGATAGGTCGGAGGTGATAATGCGATCAAGCTGAGCTAGCTGAGATCGCACCTCCTCCAACTTTCGATGGGACGGCTCCTCGGCTAAGTCAGCCAGCTGAACACCTAATGTATTCACATCATTCACCCACTGATTCAGCTGCTTTTCCTGCATCAATAGCTGACCATTATTTAAAAGCCAACTCCACTCCCGTTGCAACGCCTGATAACGCTCGACAGCTGTATTAAATGGCTGCTGCTGAGGAACAGAATAATCCGCCAGAGAAGTTCCCTGCGTATTATTGAGTAACGTTTGAATACCTCGTTGTAGATTATCCACCGCAAACAGAGCATAGCCACTCACAGGCAAATCCCGCAAAGTTTGAATTTGGTCTAACGCTGCCATCTCAGGCAAGTTTAGCAACCGAATCCCCGGAATAATTAATGTGGAACCATAGTCAGCGTCTAAAACCCAAGGACTAATCAGTTCCTCAAACCGATTAGTATCCATGGCATAGCTCATCAACACAATCCAGTCCACGTCTCCCCGCTTGGCCCACGTTTCCCAATCCTGCTGAATTTTTTGGATACGCTCATGGGTGGGCTTAGCAAACACTGCAGCTGAAATGGTCATGCCCGGTCGCCGTTGCCGCAACATTTGGGAGGCCTCTGCCACAAATGAACTCACCTGCTCTACACGGAACTCAGTCCAGCGCTGCCACAGCTGCCGCTGCCGACGTTGCTCATGAGGCGACAGTGATGCATTATTGCGAGGGGACAAAATGGCTGGATCCAGACCAGTCATATCTCGAAACTTTAGTCGAGCAGCCGTTCCATAACCATAGGTACGATCAGCACTCGGATCCTGAAAGGGATAGCGCACATAGTCAAAATGCACACCATCCACCTCATAATTATTGACTAGCTCTTGCAGCATTCTCATTAGATAGCTGCGCACCTCAGGATTAGCAGGATCCAAAAATGGCTTATCCTGACCTACTGGGACGATGCGCCCTCGACGGTCATAGGCAGCCCAACCCGGATTAGCATTAATTAACGGACCTGGATAATTAGTCGGTAGATTGAGCAAAGCATTGTGGCGACGATTGCCAGCGGCAAAGAGCCAAACCCACGCATGAACTTCAATACCACGTTCTTTACCCAACTTGACTGCTGAGGCCAACGGATCCCAATGACGTGTTAAGGGATTTTGCTGAGGCGCAATGCGACTGGGATAGATAGGATAACCCGCATTGATAGCCTCAAAGAAAACCGTATTGATACCGGCTGCCGCCAGCCGATCAAATACCTCTGCCAGCTTAGTTTCAGAACCCGCCCGGACAATAGTCCCCCGATCCAGCCACATGCCCCGAACTTCGGCCTGAGCTAAAGATTGCTCCACCGGAAAGGCATTCCAGAGTGCTCTACGAGCCTCAAGCCAGCGCTGACGAGCTATCCCATAATCACGTCGAGCAATCAAATCAGGCCAATCATCCAGTGTCTGCCGTGCTGCTTCAAGAGCTGGATGCGTCAGTGGTGTTGCCAATCCAGCACCGCCTAGACTAGCGCTGAGGCTACCGTCAGTTCTAATCGACGTCAAGGCTAACTCCGCAGGCTGAGTACTGGCATAACCATGAAGCAATGCCCCCTCAAATCGTCCCATCAAATTACTCAGCTCTGCCTGCATAGCCAAATCAAGAAACGGGCTAATTACAGTGTTTCCAGCCCGAATATCTAGTCCAGGAGGCTCAACATTATGAGCCGGATCCGTGCCGCCTAAAGCTAGTTCAGCTGAATCTATATCAGCAACAGGCAACTCTCGAATCACCGTATTTACTTCAGAAAATTCTAATCCAGAGGATTTAGCCACACTAGGAGTAGCCAGGACTAATCCTCCTAACACAGCAAACAATGTATAGAAAGCGATAAACGGTGAATGAAGCATGAGCAAGCGTGACAGACGAAGCAAGATAACTGACGCACCAAAAGCAAGACAGTGCCAAAAACTTTACAGATCAGGGAATTCAAACAACACATGAGAAAGAATTCCCAGAAGGACTATACCGAACGAAGGTGTACTTCTCGGACATAATCTGGCTATATCAAGACAGTAAAATTAGGGAAACTAACTTAAAACAGCAGGAAAACTAAGATGTTTTTTGAAAACCAATGTCAAGAAGCCTGGGAAACGCTCTGAAAACCTCATTAACGAAGCTTTTCTAAGGTGATAGGACATTCGTTCTTAGAATAGAACATCTTAATAACCTTTCCTATACCTCCTTACATCCCCTGACAAGTTATCCAGAAAATAAGATAAAGATTTTCTTTGATCTTATTCAGTAGCTTTTTAGCCGTAAACTGCGAAGTTACGGTTCTATTTATAATTTTTTATTGAAGAAATAGAGCTAGCACTTATATTAGGCGTGCACCCTCTAGCTAGCGCATAGGTAGGTAAGCTTTTGCATAATATATCGCGCTGATACCCTACGTCATCTGTAACCTCGCCCCATAATCAGAACAAGTTCTACATATATTTAGCTCGACCAGCGTTGCTGTAGTACAATACAAAATCCTGCGTTGGATTAGTGCAAGGTTGTGCGGTCCAACTAAGCTCATTAAATTCGTTTCAATTGGCTGTAATCGGTAAGCTCTATGGCGCTCCTGCAAGAACAAAAGCAATCAATTATTTCTGACTACCAGGTGCATGAAACAGATACTGGCTCTGTCGATGTGCAAGTGGCCATGCTCACTGAAAAAATCAATCGGCTAAGCAAGCACCTACAAGCCAATAAAAAGGACCATTCATCTCGACGCGGTTTACTACGCATGATTGGTCGTCGTAAGCGGTTGTTGGCCTATTTAGTCCAGCAAGATGCTGAGCGTTATCGGGCTCTAATCAAGCGATTGGGTATCCGTGGTTAAAGCGTCTCAATAGACCCTTATCACAGCCTTGTTTGCGCAATTTAGTATCAGGTGTTATATGCCTTCAGAGTCTCAGCGTGAGTCCCTGCCATTTGAGCCTAAGTCAAATAAGCAATCAAGCAGCCAAAAGGCTTCGTCTAGCTCGTCATCTTCAGTAGGGGCCTCTACCTCCTTAAAGCAGGGTGTATCCAAAGCCTCAGCTCTTTCCAAAGATGAGGCTGGTATTCCTGAGGTAGTGAGTCGCCGTATGATGCGTCGTATGGCTATCTTTGCTGGCGTTCCGACATTTTTAGGAATGTCTTCATTTGTCATTTTCTACATCTTGCTCACTCAACATATTGCCGAATTTCCCAATGTAGTCGTACTAATTGTCTCTCTGAGCCTTTTTGGCTTGGGAACTATTGGTTTAAGCTATGGGGTTTTGTCTGCATCTTGGCAGGAGGATGTTGAAGGAAGTCTGCTTGGGGTATCTGAGTTCTCGGTAAATTTTCGACGCCTGATACAAGGTCTGCGCAAACAACCACCGTCCGAGTCTGAGCAATGATTCAGACTCCGTTTTCGGGCTTACAGTAAGCAGCTGACCATACTTCGTTAGTCCGATGTTTCTATAATGTCGTTCAACTGCTGCTCCATCTGTTTCAGCATATTCATAATTGCTGGCAAAGTTTTTTGCTTTGTATCCTGAACATCAAGGTTGCGCTGTGCTTGGGTACGCAGTTCATCAATGCGCTGCTGTAAATCGTGCGCAATTCCCAGGGCATCGCGGCCAATATTATCAATCTGCTGTTGCTGGTAAAACTTAAGAGCAGCACCACGTAATATTTGTAAGGTAGCTTCTTCACCATGAGCTCCCGGCATTACTCGAAAACGAAGTAATATCCGCTTCTGATTATGGATGCGTTCGATCTCGATTTGTTTTGGCTTACGGACAGGAATCAAGGAAAGACTCATAATCCGCTTGAGTTCATTAATAACACCTTGAAAAAGCTGAGGTGAAATATTGTCTACAACCGATTGCACCACACCATCCTTACTCCAAAGGATACGGCAAGCAGTACTTTGACGCTCTAAATAGAGTCTCCCAATTCCTTCTTGGGTAATAATTCGCTTTAGTAGACTCTGAGTTAGTTCTTTAGGATTAGACTGACTTAGCTCAGAATCTTTCTCCGGGGAAGGTTCTGTAGTCTGCTCTTCCGTAGTCGACAGAATCGCAGGCTCAGAAGACTCTATAGCCACAGGCTCAGATGTTAGCGCATCTGCTTCTAGTCCGATACTCAACGGAGCTTCCGAAATTTGTTCGCTAGAGCCACTACTGTGACTATTCGCTGTCACAGTAGGTGTTGGTAATACTGGCTCTTCAGAAGCATTAGCAGGTGACTTAGGCTGCTGCTGCGCCAGAACCTCACGAGGATTTTCAATAATTTCAGTTGGAGCTCCTACTACCAGCGTAGGCAGCTCTTCAAATGAGCTAGGCGTAGTACTCGTTTTTGATTGAGAAAGCTGAGATGATTGACGATTTTTCGCTGAGTGACTCAAAAATTTTGATAGGATTCCCCGATGCCAATCAGATGAAATAGGGCGTGATACGATCGAGCAGTTGATATACGACACCAGCCGTCTAACATAGTCAGCGGCTTTTGTATCATCAGGGTTTACCATGCCCAAATTTAAGCTACTACCCTCAATCGAAAGAGGTAGAACCTGATAGTAAAGGCAAGCCTCAAATGGCAAAATACCCTCTATCAACAGAAACATTTGATCTAAATCAGCCTTGATCTCAGTCTTTTGAAGACCATGAGACGGAAGAGACAAGGCATTGTCTTCAGGTAAGGGTGACATGGGGACTGCCTTAGGAAGGAATAACGTAAATGGGAGACAGGCACACTGATGTGAGTTGGCAACCTGCCCATAGGGCACCAATGCCTGTTGCCTGAAGACAACCTTCAAGAGCCCTAGTTTGCTAGGTTCGTAGATTTTGGGCAGCTAGGTAAAGCTTAGCCCATTCGCTCATGACTTGTTTAGATTTACATCCCTGTTTTTGTGCGATCTCATCAATGCTTCTACCCTGTTTAAGTTCGGACAGCAATTGCTGTTGAGCTGGTTCTAGTGTTTGCCAATAGGCCTGCCATTGACTAGCTGTCAGGCCCAAATCATGGTCCGTTAGCGTCGTTTTTAACCAACCTAGAACGAGTTCTGGCTGTTCTTTGAGAGTAAAAATACGGATTGCGTGATAGCTAATTTTTTCCCGCAGGCGATAAACTTGATTAATCGACATGTCAAGTTGTTTAGCAATATTGTCTTGGGTGTAGCCCTGCAAATGTAATCGCAACCATTGAGTAGCCGTATCCCCTAGAGTTTCTTGTAAATAAGTCATAAAACTATCTTTAACCGATGCCCGTGCCCTCTGGGTTGCTTCAAAGTCTTGCTGCTCTTCATAAGTACTGACCGCCTGGACATCAAACAAGCTAATGGTGCTGTCAGCATCGTCAGTACCAATCTCTTCTGAAATTAGCTGAATTAGCTGTGCTCCGGGGACTTGGGTCATCCCACCCCGTTGGGAACGTCGTAGATAGTTTACAAAACGATAAACAATTAGAGGCTGATTACGAATCGGGCGTAAACAGTATTCTTCGATCGTCGCCATCGTGAGCAAATTACGTAGTTGAGGTCGCTCCGTAACTTGGGCAATCCAGGTCATTTGCTGCTGTAGATGGCGATCGCTCTGCAACATTTCCTGGATAATTTCCTGTAGGACATCTTTAACTTGACGCTGTCGATCACGACTAAGGGCAATCCATGTACGGATTTTGCTACGGACTAGAAATAGACCACCGAGCTTTCGCATGAGGGTTTGATAGGCTCGATCTGGAGGTAGCCCCCAATAGGTCTTGTAAAAGATACGGTATCGATAATCCATGGCCTGAGTGGCAATGGAAAGATCTTTGCGAGAAAGCTCTTCAAAACGCTCAGTATTTTCACCGCAGAGCCACTGAGTAATCGCTATGTGGGTATCGTGGCTTTGATCGGGCAAATCAGCCCGAAGCCTTTGCTGCCATTCATTTACGATTGTGGTTGCCACTGCCATGCGCGCGCCTGCTGCTGAGTAAAAAATGCCCCAAGCGAAATGCCATGGGAAAGGATTGATTACCGTTACTGATTTAGAGAATGAAGCAATCTAAAAACAATGCATTAGCCAAATCCTTGCAGATAAAATCATAGTTCGGATCAGCAATGCTAGTTGATCAATAATTTGCTCATTCTAGTGCACTCAATCCCTCGATTTATCCGGATATATTTACTTTTCCCTGTTAATCCATTTTCTATTAAGGACGCGAATGGGTAAAGCACACCGAAAAAGCCTAGAACTGATGGTTTCATCATCAGTCTATAACGCTTCTTATCAGTACCCCTAAAGTTAATTTATTCCGGAAAGATTAATGAGCAATATCACCGTTAGCCATGTCGCTTTTGATGCCACTGCCACGCATGGCTAATGATCGTCTCAAGATCAGCATACTGAGGCGTCCACTTTAGACGCTGACGGGCATGCTCACTACTACCAATCAGACTGGGTGGATCCCCAGGACGACGACCACACTCCAAAGCAGGAATAGGATGCCCAGTTACTTTTCGGGCTGTTTCAATCACTTCTTTAACTGTAAATCCATTCCCATTGCCTAAATTGATAAAGGCTGTCTCGCCACCATCGATCAGGTATTGCACCCCCTTAACATGGGCATCGGCCAAATCAGCTACATGGATATAATCACGGATGCACGTACCGTCACGGGTTGTATAGTCGGTGCCATAGATCGATATATGATCTCGCGTTCCAAGCGCCGTTTGTAATACCAATGGGATTAGATGGGTTTCAGGATTGTGGTCTTCGCCTAGACGACCCTGAGGATCTGCCCCTGCCGCATTGAAGTAGCGAAAACATACCGACTGCAAACCATAAGCTTTCTGAAAGTCTTTGAGCATCATTTCCACCATTAGCTTGCTGCTGGCGTAGGGGCTAATGGGATTTTTGGGATGGTCTTCTGGGATGGGGACTGTCTTAGGTGGTCCGTAAATGGCACAGGTAGAGGAAAAGACAAACTGCTTGATACCTGCTACCTGCATCGCTTGTAGAAGATTAAGCGTACCGTATACATTATTGCGATAGTAGTCAGCTGGAGCTGTAACAGACTCACCTACAGCAATGTAGGCAGCAAAATGCATCACTGCTACAAAGTCATATTGTGTAAACAGTTGATCTAGAAGATCACGATCCGTCGTATTACCTTTGATCAGCGTGGCATTGAGATGCTGTTCAACCAGGTCCTGATGACCATATTCAAGGCTATCTAAAATAACGACTTGATACCCCGCTTGCTCTAGAGCTAACACAGCATGGGAACCGATGTAGCCAGCACCACCGGTCACCAAAATCGAAGGAGCTGATGTAGTTGGATTAGTCATATCAAGAATTCGTAAATCGGATAGTTATAGCAAGTAAAAATAGTCTTCGAGCTTTGGTAGCACCAGACGCCAGGGCATCTAAGTCTAGTAGCCCTGTAAATTAACCACAAAATATTACTAATCTAGCGAGCCTCGTCATCCTCTGCCACAAGGTTCAATTTGGGGCTAAGGGAATCAGGATTTAGCACTAAGTTATCGCGATGTACAACTGTATCGGCACCGTCGTAGCCCAAGATCATAGAAATTTCACTAGAACGACGTCCGCGAATCTGCTGAAGTTCATGGTGATTATAGTTAACTAAACCACGGGCAATTTCTTGGCCATTGAGATCGCACAATACCACTGCATCCTGGGATTGAAACGTCCCCTCAATCATCGCAATTCCAGCAGGCAATAAGGACTTGCCATCTTGCCCAATGGCTTGCACAGCCCCTGGGTCTAAGTACAATCGTCCACTCGGGCGCAACCCATTAGCAATCCACCGCTTGCGTGCATTATTCGGTTTTGGCTGAGGTGCAAATTGAGTCCCTAGAGGTTCACCTGTCAAAATCTTGAGAATATTATCGGGTGCCTGGCCATTGGTAATGGCCATACGGATTCCAGAGTTAGTTGCAATTCGGGCCGCTTCTAACTTTGTAATCATGCCGCCAGTCCCCCAAGCCGATCCGCGATCGCCCACATCAATATTTAAATCACCCAGATGCTGCACCCAGGTGATCGGCTCAGCATCTGGGTTAGCCCGTGGATCAGCTGAATATAAACGGTCCACATCAGTCAGTAAAAATAACCAGTCAGCCCCAACCAAACTAGCTACTAGGGCAGACAGTGTATCGTTATCCCCAAATTTGAGCTCATCCACAGCAACTGTGTCGTTCTCATTAACGATGGGAATGACATTGAGCTTAAAGAGCTGCCGAAATGTGTGATAGCTATTTACATAGCGTGAGCGCTGTATCAAATCGCTACGGGTCAGCAATACCTGAGCAATGGGTTGATTTAGTACGGTAAACAGGTCATCGTATATTCGCATCAATCGTCCCTGCCCTACCGCTGCCACCGCCTGCTTTTGTTCAATCGATTTTGGGCGTTCTCTGAGCCCCAAACGCACACAACCCACACCCACAGCCCCAGAAGACACTAGAATCACTCGATGCCCCTGACGTTGTAAATGACTCAGCGTTTCTACTAAACGGGCTAGTACCGATAGAGCCAGCTGATTATCAGTCTGCGTCAAACTAGACGTACCAATCTTGACAACAATAGTTTGAAGCTTGACAGACTGAGCTTTGGCAGCCAAAGGGATCGACATTGCAGTCACAGGGTGGTTTATCAGACAAGGCGTAGATAAGCGCTAGCTATGAGTAGCTAACACCCTCATTGGGCCATAAAGTTGCTCATAGATAAAGAGGCATTGCTAATCCTCAATGTGATGCCATGCAACAAAATTATGACAAGACAGGGGGATGTAATCTTTTTTTAGAGGCTTGTTAACCGTGGTCTCCGCCAGTCAAAATGACTCCAAAACGTTTTGATATCCAAATTTCAGTGTTACGAAGACACTGCTTGGGAGAACTAGCCGCCACTGGATCAACCATGGGCTCTACTAAAACCGTAAATAATCCCAGTCGATTGCCGCCCAGGACATCAGTAAACAGACGATCACCCACCATCGCAATCTCATGATGGGGAAGTTGCATCAGCGCTACTGCTTCACGAAGCTTACGACGGGAAGGCTTAGCCGCTGCAATGTAGAACGCTTCTACCCCCAACGCATCTGCAATGCGGCTAATGCGGCTATGGCTGACGTTATTACTCACCAGAACCACACGAATGAACCTGGATTGCATCTGCTCCAACCACTGACATACCTCGTCTATCGGTTGGCTTTGTTTAAACGACACCAGGGTTTCATCCACATCCAAAATCAGCCCTTTCAGACGATGCCGAGCAATCAACTCTGGCGTTAGTTTAAGGATAGATCCTCCCAAAGCAAGATCAGGTTGTAAAAGTCGTCCCCAAGCGGCCATAGGTCAAAAGGTGGTCGAAAAGTGAGCAATACTTCTAAAGATCATCCCCCAATTGAGCATCAACGCGATCGCGAATTTGCCCCTGGGCTCGCTCATGCTCAGCCAACGAACGGCTAAACACATGGGTACCATCGTAACGAGCTACAAAGTAAAGATACTCGGTATCCGGAGGATTTAAGGACGCCTCTAAACTAGCAATACCAGGACTGGCAATGGGTGTGGGGGGTAATCCTAGATTACGGTAGGTATTGTAAGGGTTGGGGGTATTGACCTGAGCCAAAGTCAATGGATTTTCCGGCGTTTGAGTCACACCTAATCCATATTCCACAGTCGGATCAGACCCAAGACTAATGCCTTCTCGCAACCGTCGGGCAAACACACCTGCAATCGTGTCTCGTTCCTCAGCAACGACGGACTCCTTTTCAACGATGCTTGCCAAGTTCACCCACTCTAAGAGGGAATAAGAACTGGCCGCTTGTTGATAGACCGGTAGGGCCACCTGCTCGAACCGCAACAGCATCACATCAACAATGTCATTAGCATCCATTTGCTCACTGGGCAATTGATAGGTATCTGGATAGAGAAAACCTTCTAGATGAGGTAACCCCTGGGGTAGCCAAGGAAATTGAGCATAGGGAATTGCTTCGGTGGAGCTAAGGAAGTCATCAGCATTAACTAGCCCTTGAGCCTCTAAAGCCTCTGCCATCTGAGAGCGATTCCACCCTTCAGGGATGGTAAAGGTGGTTTGCACCACATCACCATTCCAAATTTGATCAGCAATTTCTGACAAGGACTGTGTGGGAGATAGGGAATAGGTCCCAGCCTGTAGCCCACCTTCACGTTTCTGAAAGCCCTGCAGTCGATTCCAAACTTTCCAAGCAGTCGTAGACCGGATCAGCCCAGCCGCTTCTAGATCTTGACCAATTTGTTGAGCCGCTGTCCCGGATGGAATCTGGATTTGTACAGACTGGTCCGCTTCACTAGCTGACACAGGACTTTGAGCCCAACTCCACCAAGACCACCCCTGCCAGGCAGCCATACCTAAAGCAACGGGGAAAATGCCAACGTAAAATAATCGCTTTAAACAACCCATAATTTGTTTAGACAGACCTTTGGTAATGGTCACAGAGTCGATCAGCGTCTTAGCTCTAGCATCAGAGATATGGGGTCAGAGGTAAATCTGATCAAAAGCTAATCTAGCCCCTCAAACAGCTGATCTTCAATTTCAGGTTGCAGTCTCTGAAACTCTTCAGGAGAAAGCAACGCCACCATGTCACTCTCAGTCCGATAGGCAAAAAATAGTAGAGGTTCTAAAGGTGTACAGGCAACATAGCGCTGCTCATGATGATAAAACTGCGCCAGCATTTGAAAATTATCCGTTGCCCCATCATCATCAACCTCTAATGCAAAACAGCTATCGTCATCAGCATCAGGGATATCACCTACGGCTGTAAGAGTATAAGCACTGCGTTGTAAGGTCAAGTCCAACTCTGCTAAAACCGCACGGGCACTGGGGAACAGCGCATCTATTTCCTCATCTTCGATATCTGCCAAGGTATCATCTTCATCCTGCCAGCTAAATACTTCAATGGGAGCGGCCACAGGTAGCAATAGCAGATATTCCTGTCCCGAATCGCTCAGGATAATTGCTTTTTCAACGTAACAGGCCAGGGTATGTCCATCGTTATCGGCTAGGGTGACAATTGATTGGCCTTGTTGAAAATCAGAAGGCTGATTGGGATTGTGGTTTAGATTGGGCATTCGTTATGTTTCATAGGGCGTAGGCCCTGGAGAATATTGGAACCGTTTAGGCCCTGGAGGGATAAAAACGATTACAAGTCTTGAGAACTGAGATCATGGCTAAGCGCTACAATTCAGATCGAGAACGATCCAGCCACTGTTGCAAAATGATAGCAGCCGCTCGACGGTCAATCAGTCCTTTATCTTTAACAGTTGGCCGACGCTCAGCTATCAGTTGCTGTTCGGCTTCTACCGATGTCAGCCGTTCATCCACATAGGTAACCGGTAAACTCAGGGCCTTTGCCAATCGTTTAGTAAATTTTTGCACCCGGCGGGCTTGGGTGCCCTTGGCACCGTCCATGGTGTATGGCAAACCGACCACTAGCAATGTAGCCTCTCGCTGACGAACGATCTGACTCAGTTGCTCAGTCACGTAGACGAAAGATTTGTTGTTGATGGTGGTCAGACCAGTGGCAATGAGACCGGTGCGATCGCATCCTGCCACGCCAATGCGCTTACTGCCAATATCCAATCCCAGTACAGAAATCATGGTCAGCCTTACTGGTTAGCCTTCTAGTAGCCCTACTACCCTGCCGTCCCACCGGAAGAGTCATCTCCAGTAGACTGTCTCAACCCAGGATTAGCCGCATCCCAAAAGAACCGACTAGGAATAGCTTTACCAGAGGGCTGTAACCCCTGCAAAACATCCTGCAGACCTTCAATGGAAACTGCCTTGGTTTCTCGGACTTTATGCCATACCGAGCGAGACATCATGACAGCATGTTCTATCTCCGTAGCATCAATCTCCCGTAGATAGCTTTCTCGCTCAGGCTGATAATCCAGAGAAGCCAACTGTAATGTCTGGTTTGATGCCCCCTGTAGGACTTGGGCCATTTGAGTCATCAACTCTGGATAAAGCCATGTGTAAGCTGGATGTACGGTCAGCTTAGCCCGGTTGGGCTGTTCAGCATCTTGGGAAAGCCGCAAACTAAAGTAGCCAATGGCCGCCTTGCGCTGAGGTTCAAATACATAGGCAGACACCGATTCGGACTGCCCCAACCAACGCCGTACTTGGGAGCGTACTCCAGCAATTGAACGAGTGCGAAAATCTTGAATCTGATGATCAAACACTTGTCGCAGCTGGGGTGGCATGGAAGCCGTTTCCAGGTGATAGATGAGCTGCGCATCAGCGTTGCTCACTGGCAATAGATTTGGCAAATCTGGCTCATTTTCAGCCAGCTCAGCAATTTGCTCAGCATCAATCGACCAATAGGTGACATAAGCTAACGGTTGAAACCCGTTTTGACGATAGAGCGCTAGACCAAACTTGTCATGGATACTGGTTTCACTAATCCAGGTGTGGGCTTCGACCAGGGTTTCAAAGCAGTGACGCAGTAGTAAACTCGCCACATCGAGATTTAGAGCCAGCTCCTCGTCAGCCACCGCATTAACCATCACCCGATCTACACGCCAGGTACTGCGGGTAGAGTTAAATGGAGAAACTTGAATCACCCCTTGGGTGGTGTGCTTACAGCCTGCTGCAAAGATCAGGGCCTTGGGCTGAAGCGGATTAACCAAGCGAGATAAACGCTGCCAGGAGGAATGCCCAAACATCCGTCCAGTCTCAGGCAAAGGCTGATGTTTTGTAAATGCACCACAGGTAACCACTTCTGAGCCCACATCAGGCATCAGTTTCTCTGAGTCACGAAAATGGACGGGACGAACTGCAATGGGTTCAGAGGGGTTAACAGGGGTCATAGGGCCAAAATGTATAAAAATCCCTAGGATTTCGGATGAATTAGGACCACAGGAGTCTGTTCATCGGCGTTACCAGCTGGATTATCAATCAAAGCACTTGTTACCAAGTCTAAGTCAGTGCCTGGTGTCGCTGCTAATATCTTAACCGCTTTCAAATCATTCACATCGACAATGGCCGCTTTCAGGCCAGTTGCATCATAAATTTCTTGAACAATTTTTTCGGGGTGTTGAGGACCGAGGACGATGAATTGATCGTAGGGGGGTAACGTACCGGTGACATCGTCAATCAAACGCGCCTGATCACCCGCTAATACATAGAACATACCGGGACGACCGAGAAGTTTCTTTGCGATCGCACCCACCACAAAGGCATACACCACTCGCACCGGACCTACCAAATCAACCAGCGTCTGCATACCGCAAGCCGTTGCCAAACTCGATGTCGGCATAAAGAAATAGCAAATCCGCTTGGCAACCCAACCCGGTTTGATACTACTGGGATGCCGCCACCGGCCCTGCATAATTGCCACAGGCGTTTCACCAATAGTGACAATGTCCCCTGGCTTAGCGTATGGCTCTACATAGCGTTTAACCGTATCGATGGGGCTATCGAGAGGGCCCAACAAATGGGTGGGAATCGGCAAAACCTCAGCCTTAGGTGTGGAGCGCCAATTTTGAGGCGCATTGGGGTCAGGATACTTGAGCGGTACCACCACATTTCCCATTTTGGGGATGCGGCCTTCGGGACCGTAAGTGAGATAGTGCACCTTAACCCATAAAGCCTTCAGCCTCGATAAGTCGGGACCTTGAATATCAATTTTGATCTTCAGCCCAGTGGATTTAGCCGTCTTGACAATGTAAGCGAACCAATAATTATCTGGCCTAGCAGGGGCATCTTCATGGTTCGAAACCAGCTGGGTTTTAACCGTAATGTCGTCAACGCTAGCCCCCGATAGTAGCTCTGCCTCAACCGAAATTTCCGGCACCATAATCTCTAAGGTGCGGGTCAGATTCACCAGGGAGGGCTCCCCTTCAATGACATAGTGTTGGGACTCTCGGGAAGTAATTGTCCACTTGCCAGACTCTAGCTCCAACTGATTGCCAGGGCGGGCCTGATATTGCCGCTCGATCAGTAGCCAAACTCCCAGGGCCAGCAATATCAGTAAAATTACTAGCGTGCCCAAAATCCCTGCCATTAACGGGTTACTCCTGTGCCATATAAATGGGTGGTGTGGCCATAACCCTTAGCTTTGGTTTATGGCTGCATCCGTAAGATTTGTATCGCACTCTCGGATCTGAAGCAATCACTGAAATATCTGAGCAGAGTTTTAAAATTCTCCCTATCGATGGGTTCAAATATCAAAAAAAATTTTATCTGATATTTTCTACACCTATTCAGGAAACTTTAGAACGACGGGTTTGTGCGAAATTTTATGCCCTCAAAGAACAAATCATTACCATGGTTACTGCGACTTACGATAGCCACACCACTTCTAATAGCAGTGGGAATGGTAGGTATTTTGTGTGTGGCTATTGCCTCTGATACGGTCGCGAATAACCGCATACTGCACAAGTACAACAAAGAATTTCAAAAGCTTCCACATCCTCGGCACACTTCAAAAGTTCATGCTTTCAATCAGGTAGTACGCTCACCTGGAAATGGTGATCACTGTTTTTACTTGGTGGGTGAATTAAGGCAAGCTTCAGTCAGTCAGTCAGTTTAAAGTCGCTGCTTTTAATTCAGATACTGAATCTCAGCACGAACTTGGAATTGGCGAATTCCGAATTGAATTTGAAAAAAATGGTCAGTTTAGGCAAAAGATCCCCTATAGACTTCCATAAAGGCTTGATTCACGTGAAAATATTGAGGATTCATTAGAGTCAAAACACTTGCTCTACATGATTTATTGGATTATCCCTGAGTATGTAACTTCGTATCGCAACTACGTAACTAGCTTTTGACTATGCACACTTAATCAAAGTGCATGTGTTGATTGCTCTACGCTGACTCATTAGCAGCTGCGATCGCATTTTGATACAGTCTTGGACTAATTCGAGTTCCACTTTTGATTAAGGCAACCAAAATATCTTTGACACTATCGATTAGTCCCCGTTGCTTTGCCACCAACAAAGTACCGATAGTACCGACAACTGGCAAGTTACGAGATAACGCAACTCGGCGAGCATCTAGATCATCTATCAGTAGCTGATCTGCCTTATATTCTTCAGCCAGAATCATAGCAGCACATTCACCTTTACCAAGTCGAGTAGTATTTTGAAGTTCAGCTATCCTATGGGACTGACTAACAGATTGAATCCTAATCCAATCAACAGCCTTTACCTGAGAAATAGCTGGGTGATTACCTGTAGTGACTTCGTCGTATACTTCTTGCGGGATAAGGATTGTACCATAAACTCGAAAAAGTAAATTGAGCTGATTGACCTTAGCTAACTCACTGAGAGGCGTAGTGTCTGAGACAACTATCACAAATCAGTACCCTCCATCCTGCATAGAGTTTGTGAAACTTCCTGCAATAAATCTTCCTCACTCTGTGTCGGGAATGGTGAAATATCATAGCTTTCCATTAGTGTAGATAACTGCCAACGATCAATTGCCAGTTGCTCAGCAGCGTGACCAGCACTAATATCTCCATGCTTTAGCAGCACCATAATAAAGGCTTCTCTGGCTTTGGTCTCAGCTTCTTGCCGATGCCCTTCTGCCAGCTCAGGTAACGAAACGGTGAACTTAATTTCTGTAGACTGGACAAGCATCACTACTCAGGAAAAATTAGCTCTCGTTCCATTGTGACATCAGGACTCCGAAACCAACACTTACTGCAAAAGCTCAAATAGTCCATCGTCCAGCTCATACCCCAGCGTCCGCACCACTAGCTTCAGTTTCTCAATCCCATCAATCTGGTTATCTTTCAGCCATTGAGCAATGGTGAAGACCTTGCCCATCACAAAAATTTCTAGGGCTTCTGGGTTATAGCGGATACCATCTAGCGGGCTGAACTGATGGGGTACCAGCATCGCGGTATAGCGGCCTAGTTCACCGGACTCCACATCTAGAAACAAAGGTAGCCAAGGATAATGGCTATCAAGACGAATAAACCATAGGCGCACCTCAGGAACTTCGGAAAGTTCTCTGGGGTCGTTCGCCTCGCGGGGATAGTCGATATTAAAACTCATTTTAAGGTCGACTTGGTGCCAATCAACTTGGCTCAGAGCAGTGTGAGCCACCGTTAGATCCAGGGTCTGGAGGTATTTAGCACCGACAACAATGGATTGAGACATTGTAAGGCAGATGAAACAGACTAGAGATTTGTCACATTGGTAGAGGCCATGGATATCCACCAGGGTATGGATAAATAAATCCAATGTGACGCGCAAACATCCTAATGCATCAGGACCGTTTGCTAGACAGTGTGCCTTGCTGTGGAAGACTTTACTAGGGGTCAAGTCTTATCTGCACATCCTCGGTTCAAATTGATACTTCACGATATATAAGCTTTTATTTGCTATGACCACATCTCCAATTCGAGTATGTATTACCCTAGGCACCCGGCCCGAAGCGATTAAACTAGCCCCGGTGATTAAACAGTTTCAAAAAACACCAGGTTTTGACACCCAGGTCGTCCTCACTGGCCAACATCGGGAAATGGTAGATCAGGTCATGCAGCTGTTTGAGATTAAGGCTGACCGAGATCTGAATATTATGCAGCCCAAACAAACCCTGTCAGATATTACTTGTCGGAGTTTGCAAGGTCTACAGACGCTTTTTGCCGAACTCCAGCCGCAGATTGTACTGGTTCAAGGCGACACGACCACGGCCTTTGCCGCTGCCCTAGCCGCGTTTTATCAGAAAATTCCAGTCGGTCATGTGGAAGCTGGACTGCGCACCGATAATATTTTGGATCCCTTTCCCGAAGAAGCCAATCGAAGGTTAGTATCGCAAATCACCACCCTCCACTTTCCCCCTACGGATAAGTCCGTTGCTAACCTGACGGCTTCTGGTGTGAGTGGCAAAGTGATTAAAACTGGCAATACGGTGATTGATGCCTTGCAAACCGTGGCATCAAAGGCTCCAGCCTGTGAAGTTCCTGGATTAGACTGGAATAACCATCGAGTTATTCTGTCAACGGTACATCGTCGAGAAAACTGGGGTGAGCCACTGCAGAATATTGCCAAAGGCTTTCTACAAGTATTAGATAAGTTTGAAGATGTAGCTTTGCTATTGCCGCTACATCGCAACCCCACCGTCAGAGAGCCCTTAAAAGCTGCGTTGGAATCTCATCCTCGTACATTTTTGGTAGAGCCCCTCGACTACGGTCAGCTAGTGGGAGCCATGCGACGCTGCCATCTGCTACTAACTGACTCCGGTGGACTCCAGGAAGAAGCCCCTGGTCTTGGCAAACCAGTACTCGTTCTACGGGAAACAACTGAGCGCCCCGAAGCTGCCGAAGCTGGCACAGCAAAATTAGTGGGCACTGAACCGGAGGTGATTACGGCTGAAGCAGCCAAGCTCCTCAGCGATCCAGTCGCTTACGATGCCATGGCTCGCGCCATTAATCCATTTGGAGATGGGAAAGCATCGGAACGGATCGTCCAAGCTGTGCAGGATTATTTCAGCCAATAGGCGAGAACTTTTAAGAGGTAAAGGTTAAGAAGCAAGGACACTAAGCATCTTCACCCTTGCGATCTATAGTATCCAGTAAACTTTTCTTGGACGCTTTCAAGTCTTTCCACAGCTGTTTAATGCGGCCATAGGCATCTTCAGATGTAATTTTGCCACCGGTTTCCAGGTTGCAAATCAATGACACTTTGCTAGCAAATTCTTGCAAATTGGCATTAAACACCATCCGCTCTGGCGTAAACTCACCGTGGTAGGGAGCACGCGGCATGATGAGATTTTCTTTCTGCTTTTGAGGGTCGTCAGACAATGGAAAGGCCTCTGATGAAGGGTTGATGCTTGGTAAATACCCAGATGTCGCTATCGATTACTTGGCGATCATAGCAATGTCTCCTAAATTAGGGCTCGACATCGTAATGTACATGACACACCTACCTAGGGTTACCCCAAAGCAGTCATGGAAAAGCCATCTATCGTCTTACTGAGCCATCGTCTGAATCAAAACCATGCCTTCCGCGCGACCAATTTCACGATGAGGGGGTAAGTCAGCTAAATGTTGAGCTTCGGCTAAGACGTAAATGTTTTCCTGCCAGCGGTCGAGGAGTGGTTGGCCAGAGAGGTTAGGTATGTAGCGATCGCAATAAAAATTTAGACTGGGTCGCCCATAGCTAAACGTCGTTACCACCTCAGCTGCCGTCGGTACAGATTGGTTAATCAGCAATGCCACCGGCTTCACCCCATAGGCCTCATTTAGCTCCCAAAGCCAAAAATCCGATCCCAGTAGCAGTAGCAGGGTGCAATAGAGACCTACCATCAGCGTCAAACACCAGCGCAATTGACGTCGCCACAGCTGCCAACCCGTCCAACCAACACTTAGCCCCAGCACAATTCCAATAGTAATTAAGGTTGGATGCTGGTCAGCAATCCCCAAGTACAGGCCACCTCCGAGTGCCACCACAGCAATCAAGGCGAAGAACCCCACCGCCCACCGTGGTGGCTTTTGCCAGCAATGGTGCAAATACCCTCCAATCGCTAACGCCACAAACGGATATAGCGGCATGATGTACCACGGCAACTTGGTTCCCATGAGGGATATTGCCCCCAGATAAATACCGGTACCGACCAGCACGAGCTGTCCCCAGGGACGCTGCCGCTGTCGCCAGGCCAGCAAGATCCCACCCGGCCAAAATATCAGCCAGGGCCAGCTGTACTTCAGCAACTCCAGCAGATAGTACCAGGGAGGGTGCTGGTGATCTTCAATGACAGACGTGACTCGATCCAATGACTGAGCCACAAAGTGCCCCTGCCAGTAAACATCGCCGTAGCGTCCCAGCTGAGCACCGTACCAAAGTACAACCGGCAAACTCCCCAGGACTAGCCCTAGCCCTAGATAGAGACTACAACGCAACCCTTTAGAGCCTTGACTAAGCATCAGACGTTGCCCAGAAAAAAGGCTTGTCCCCGCCTGAACACTAAAGAAAACCAGGGCAATCGTCCCCAGTAACAGCACCAAAATCCCCTTTGTCAGAGCAATCAGCCCAAGACAAATTCCGACCCCAAGGGCATACCCGGAGCATTTCCTCGCCTTTAGTCCTGCCAGCAGCAATAACAAAAATAACGTCACCGCCACCCCATCACGCATGGCCAGACGACTATGGCGCACCACTGGTAACAATGTTAAGAAAACACCTGCCGATAGCAAGGCGGGTCGCCGCTGTCCAAAGACCTCCCGACCAATCCAGTAAAGCAACGGCACGGCCAGGGCACTTACCATTGCAGGCAGTAATCGTGAGGTCCATTCTGAAACCCCACCCATGTACCCTGTCGCCATTAACCACTCCACCAGGGGGGGCTTATTTAGATAAGGACCGTCGTATAGCGTAGGATAAAGCCAATCTCCGCTGGTTGCCATTCCCCGCGCCACGGAGGCAATGGTGCCTTCATCCCAGTCGCGCAGAGGCACCATCCCCAACCGCCATAGATATAAGCACCAAGCTGCAAGCATTAGCCATAACCCATCAGCTGTTTTTGCCGTTTTATCACTGGCCGCTGAACGGTCTGACCACACGAATTTGTCTACCCGATTAACCACAACAATGTAGTCAAGGACAATTCATCCAAGACAATGGCACAATAGCTACGCCCTATTATCTTCCTATCCCCATGACCCGCTGGCAATTGGGCCCTGGCTGGCTAGCTCGAAGCGTACATGCCATTATTCAAGCAAAACGCTGGCACTGGTTAATCCTAGTGACCTGGATGGTGCCCCTATTGCTGGCGGGCTTTTTTGACCTCGATCACCAAAGTTTAATGGCCCACGACGAGGGTCTGTATGCCCGTCGTGCCAGGGTGATTGTTGATTCAGGTGATTGGGTCCACCCCTGGGCAGCTCCTCACCACAAAACTCCGGGTCCCTACTGGGTCGTGGGCTTGTTTATAACACTGTTAGGGCGACATGAGGTGGCGGTGCGCCTGCCCAGTGTACTGGCCAGTATTGGCTGTCTGCTGCTGACCTATGCCATTGGTCGTCGTCTCTTGACGCCCAAAGCAGCACTGCTGGGGGCACTCTCCTTGGGAGTAGCTCCCCTATGGCTGCAATACAGTCGACTAGCCACACCTGATGTCCTGTTTACAGGGCTGATTCTGCTTGCAATTTGGCTATTGCTCACAGCTGACAGACCAGAACACAATGCAAGCAACAACCTGACACACCGCCACTGGTTCTATTTTGGAGCAGGTATCACCTTAGGCATCACCGTATTGGTTCGCAGCGCCTTGGCCGCCATCCCCATAGCCTGCTTACTCCCCTACCTATTACTGTCAGGACGGCACCATTTGAAACAGTGGAGTTTATATCTAGGGGGCTTGGTGGGGCTGCTGCCAACGGCAGTTTGGCTCTGGCTTTGCTGGCAACGTTACGGCATGGCGATGATCAACTCCTTGATCAATTTCCCCGTGAGTCAGGGGCTAACAGCAGACCGGGCCAAATCCCCACTGTTTTATCTATTCAATCTTTTAGTCAATGATTTTCTGTGGAGCTTTTTTGCGCTGGGAGCCGTTATTTTGCTGGTGATTAGTCTAATAAAGGCAAAAACCAGGCTATCTCACCCTCAGATTTCATTACTGCTGATCTATCCTCTGTCCTATCTGGGGTTACTCAGTTTTGCCTCGACCAAACTCCCCCACTATGCCATCCCCACATATCCCTTTCTGGCATTGCTAGCGGGCTATGCCATGGAGAAACTAGTCAAAACTATACCCACTCACCCCATAAAAGGCCTGCTCCATGCCATAAACGGACTCTTGATGCTGCTAGGCGGTTTGCTCACAGTGGCCGCTTGCCTAGCTCTGACAACCAATCTCCTACCCAATACAGATGACATTAGCCCCTACGCGCCCATCGCTTTGGGCCTTGGCCCAGCCTGGTTTGGAGCTGGTTTACTTTGGTTTAACTATGATGCGCCAAAGCCAAAGCTTTTAATCAACTGGCTAGCACTACTACTGTTGGGGCAATGGCTAAGCCTGGTGATCGCTTGGGGAACCGCTGACCTCGGGAATATCAACCCTCACATGAAAGCATTGTTAATTCGAAACGATATCCAACCGATTTTGCAGACTAAGGCGATCGATTTTTCCCCAGGGCTCAATAGCAAGCGCAGTACTTTACTCAGGTTTTATACCCCTAAACTTGGAGAAAAGCTAAATACCCTTGAGCAGGTTAGTCCCGGTGACTACCTGTGGATTGAAGATAGTGAACTCTCTAACCTCAAACAGCCCTATGAATCCTTAGGCCAGATTAAACAAACTCATTTGGTACGTATAGACTTCTAGTCGTCTTTTGCCACTGACATCCATGTGTGCTGACATAGTGAGCACTGTTTTCTGATAAATCCAGCGGTTCATGAATGCTCATCGAATAGTAAAGCTAGAAAGATTGGCCCTATCCATATTAGGAATTTTGATTATTGGGTTGCTGGCTCAGCCCATACTTGAGCTGCTAGCAAGGGTGCCTAAAAACTATAACGAAGGCTGGAATGCTTTCCATAGTGCCCGAGCCTTTGGCTTAGAAGCACTGTACCCTTCAAGCGAACATCTTTTCAGCAACAACTATCCCCCCTTATCGTTCTATGGGATTGGTGGGTTGGGCCTATTGCTTGGCGATAGCATCATTGCTGGCCGACTAGTCGCGCTGATCAGTCTGCTGATAGTGGCTATCACTATCTTTTTGTTTCTACGATGGCCATTGGATTGTGCACTGACATCGAGTTTGCTAGCACCGCTAATGTTTTTGGGCTATATGAGCACCCACTATCGCAATTATGTGGCGATGAATGATCCCCAGATGTTAGGGCATGCGATGCAGTTATCTGGGGTTTGGTTACTTTGGGTGACCACTATCAGGATTCGAGACAAGTGTCCTCCATTTTTCACATTCCTAGCCCTGGGACTAATATTTAGCAGTCTCTTGGTCAAGCACAATTTACTGCCAATTCCTTTAATCACAGCTATTTGGCTGATGACCAGTGCTAAACGCCATTGGCTCTGGGTGTTTCTGGGAATTGGTGTTGGCTGTATCGGCCTCTGCTATGGACTTTATGGACCTAATTTCTTAAGCGGGATATTGTCACATTCGCGCGAGTATCAGCTGGTTAAGATGCCAGACAAACTATTGAATTGGCTTCATCCGGCTTTTCTGTGGATAATTTATGGCATTTGGGCAAATTGGAACTCCCACAAACGTCATTCCTGGCTGGTAATGCTCTACTTTCTGGTGTCTTTAGTTCTAGCTATTGCTATTGCTGGGGGTAAGGGAGTAGATTACAACGCGGTCTTTGATGTGTTGATTAGTCTGTCGTTGCTATTAGGTATAGGACTAGATCGAAGTAGACCCTGGCTATTCTCAAGATTTATCCAACCTCGCCTAGGCTGGATCCTAGTGCTATCTTTGCCGGTAATTTTGGCCCTACCCTACGTTGGGCTAGTGGATGAATGGAAAATTTTTGAAGCGGAAAAAGTATCGGCAGCAAAGGTAGTCGATGCAATTTCAAAAACCAATGGCCCTGTAATGTGTGAGATGTTGGCCCTATGCTACTGGGCTGACAAACCGTTCGAAGTCGACCTATTTAACACGGGTCAAAAAATGAAAACTGGGGCCATGGCCCAGGCTACTCTCATCAAACTGATAGAACGGCAGTACTTTGCTGTCATCCAGTTAGATCATAGCAACGGCAGTCGTCGCCTGCCGACAGACGTAAACCAAGCCATTTTCAAATACTATCAAGTACGTCCCCCGCTGCCTCTTGAGGCGATCGAACATCCCGCATTTTTGTTCTATCCATTGGCATCAGAGGACTTGTAAAGCTTGGTATGGTGTTTTAGCGATGTCCATCTCATTCCCCCATTGGCTAATACGTATTTATAAATCGCCATGGGCCGCCCTCTTGATTGTTGCCATTCTGGGCTTCATCGGTGCACTTAATCACAGCATGTGGCGCGATGAGATGAATGTATGGCTAATCGCGCGGGACAGTCCATCTTGGGCAGCATTTGTTGAAAATATCCACTATGACCGTGCCCATCCAGGCCTGTGGCATTTGCTGGTAGCAGCGATGTATCACCTGTTTGGCCATCCCGTCGCCATGCAGGTCCTCCATTGGCTACTGGCCATGGGCTCAGTGCTTCTGATCTGGCGATGTAGCCCCTTTACCCAAGGGCAAAAGTGGCTAATTACGTTTGGGTACTTGCCGTTCTATGAGCACCTGCTGATCGCTCGCAACTATGCGGTGGCGATGCTATTACTATTTGCGATCTGTGCTTTGTGGCCTCAGAGACAGCGGGCCTATTGGCCTATCGCCGGTTTACTGGTGCTGCTGGCTAATAGCAATGTGTATGCGCTGTTGATTGCGATCGCGATCGCCCTCACCCTGGCCATCGAGCTAGTCTTTGAAGCAAAACTCCGTCGTCATTGGCTTGACATTATTTTTAGTGCTGCTTTGATTACAGCGGGCTGCGCGATGGCACTGTACTTCATCCTGCCCCCCAGTGATATAGCCAGTCAGGCCATGGGCGAATACGTTACTGGCCTCGACATCCGCCAGTTGCTCAAGGCCATTGGTCGGATCTTTGGCGGTTACTACATCATCATCCCCAACGGCGCACGATACTTAGATCTGGCAGTTTGTGGAGCAATTGCCCTAGGCTCCTGCTATCTAGTTGCCATCAAGCTCATCAAAAAGCCCTATGCTCTAGTCTTTTATCTGCTTGGCAACGGCATTATTTTGGCCTTTACCTATGCCAAGTTCATGCCTAGTGCCATTCGACACTATGGCAACTTTTATCTCATCTTGATCGCCGCCCTATGGCTCGCCCACCACTACGCTCCGACAGCCACCATTACTCGACACTTACCCGTCGCAGAAAATTGGCAGTTAAACACCCAGCAATGGTTTAACCGAGTATTCACCACCATTCTGATTGCCCATCTTATGGGGGGCTTGTTCCTCTTTACGATGGATTTCACTATTCCCTATTCTGCAAGCCGGATGACGGCTGCCTACATGCGTCAGGCCAACCTACAAAACGAGTTTATTGTAGCCAGTCGTGATGCTCAGATGGCCTCACTAAGTGGTTATTTTGGTCATCCATTTTATTTTCCAGAACGCCAGGCCATCGGTAGCTACACCTTATTCTTTAAAGGTGTTCGGAATGAAGTAGAGGAGCCCGAAATTATGGCACAAGTTACCCAGCTCCTCACTGAACACCCCAAAATTCTCCTGGTGATGCACCAAAAAATAAAGGGGTCCACACCAGGGTTAAATATCGAATCAATTCAGGAGTTTACAAAGGCCTGGCAGGATGAGGAATATTATCTTTACTGGGTAAGCTCTGCACAGTAAACGCGTAAACAAACCCAGAATTCAGTTACCACACTAAGATTCAGAGTCAGCAGTGTCTTCTTCGGTAACGTCTTGTTCGGCAGCAGTCGCCGTCGTCGTCTCAGTCGCTGTTGCAGCATCAGCATCTTTCTTTGCCTGAGCTCGCTGCTCACGCTTTTTACGTTCAGCCTCCAAGATATCTTTCATGACTTCCTGGGCCTGGGCCATTTTCTCCAGATTACTCCGGTAGAGTTCCAGATCCTTGTCGACCTTTTCAGCAGGCAGGGCCAACATTTCAGCCGCTGTCTTTAACATTTCCTCGCGCTTGTCCTTATCATCCAAAGATGACGCATCGACCGTTTCAAACAATGTGTAGAGACCGACAGCCATCAGCCGAGTGTATTTAGTATTTGCCTGATTCGCCACCATATACAGCTTGCCCTGCAGATTATCGCCGTCTGTGGTCTTGGCATTAGCAAGTTGGGTGTTGAGTTCGCTCAGCGAAAGACCTGACAAATCGGCCTTCAAAGCATTCGCATCCTGACGATATTGCTGAGGATCACCATCAACCGAACGGCAAATAGCCGCAAAAATTGATTCCTTATCCTGTTCCGGCTCATAACCCACCATAAAGCGATCAAAACTGGTAACCATACCCAGGGTATACAGGGGGTTGTAAACAAAATCAGCGTTTACCGAAAGCAGATGCATCTCCACCATTAACTCCTCAACCACTCGTCGGTAGAGAGAATTAATAGGACGAGAATGATATTCGTAAAAGGCTCGCTTGGTATCAGAAACCGTACGCAGGTTAGTCACAGGTGGGGATAATAAAATGCTAGACATCATTTTCTACTGCAGATGACTATTTGCCAAGAATCATAAACTCCTAGCAAAATAGTGACTTTCGTTATGGATGCCTATACCACCATAACGAAAATCAGCCATCTATCCCGCCAATGATGCTGCGCAGTCCTTAAAAAGTCATAGGCTCAGGAGCCGCATTAATCGCTTCCTCTTCGCTGTCATAGATCGCAAAGACAGAATCCATCATAGTCACTTCAAAGACCAGCTTTGACTCTGGATGAACGTTACAGAGCTTGAAACTGCCTTCAACCTTATCTGCATCCCGCATCCCAGCAACCAGAGACGTCAGACCCGAACTATCAATAAAGTTCACCTGGCCTAAATTAACGATGATATGAGGCGTTGTATTTTCAATACATTCCTGCAGCTTGAGTCGAAATTGCCAAGCTGTCGTGATATCTAGCCGCCCCTGAGGCGAAAAGACAACGATACTGTAACTGCTGTTGGGTGGGGTGACGATTCTTTGCTCCATGGTGACCGGCCCTTCAATATCTGATGTCTTATATCTGGCGAACGCAAGAAAATATTGCACTCATATAAACCATGATGCCCTTGACTTCAGGAGAAAGAGCTGAAAAATCAATGCTTACGACAAATTGCGGATCTTCATTGACAATCAGCCTGTCAGACTGTACGGAAGTACAACACGATTCAGAGAAACGTGCAACCTAGTATGCACAGGAACATATCCTAAATCAGGATAATTATGAATCCTGTTTACTTATACCGCTCTAGTCAATCAACACATTCACTCCGCAGTTTTAATGATGCGAAAAGAGCGAACGTAGTTCCACAAAATAGCAGCTTGCTACAGAATTCAACTATTTTTCTATGCTTTCCAGTTAACCCAGTCCTGAGGCTTAAGAAAAACCTCATACAGCTTGGATTCTGGTGTACCAGGCTCAGGTGCATAGCTGTATTCCCAACGCACCATGGGAGGCAACGACATCAGGATAGATTCAGTACGACCGTTGGTCTGTAAACCAAAGATAGTCCCCCGGTCATAGACAAGGTTAAATTCTACATAACGACCACGACGGTAAAGCTGGAAGTTGCGCTGATGCTCACCGTATTCGGTATGACGACGCTTTTCTACGATGGGCACATAGGATGGCAAAAATGCATCGCCACAGTCAATGGCAAACTTAAACAAGTCTTCCCAACCACGCTGAGTGGGTTGCCCAACTGTTTTACTATGCTGAGCTGCAGGACCATCGGGGCTAGGACCGCGATAAAGCTCTCCAGTACCGTCTTGATAGTCGAAAAATACACCGCCCACACCCCGAGTTTCTTGGCGATGCTTCAGGTAGAAATATTCATCACACCATAACTTAAAGGTGTTGTAATACTCGGGATGATTGCGATCGCATGCTTCTTTTAGCGTCTTGTGGAACTGCACCACATCCTCTTCAAACGGATAGTAAGGAGTCAGGTCAATCCCCCCACCAAACCACCAAACCGGGCCCGCCTCAAAGTAGCGATAGTTGAGATGCACTGTTGGAATATAAGGACTACGAGGATGCAGCACCATGGACGTCCCAGTTGCATAGAAGCCATGGCCCTCAGCTTCAGGACGCTGCATCAAAATCGAAGGAGGCAGACGATCCCCCCAAACCTCAGAGAAGTTAACGCCTCCCTGTTCAAAGACATCGCCTTCCTTCATCACCCGTGAACGACCGCCGCCACCGTCGGGGCGAGTCCACTGGTCTTCCATAAACTGACCGACACCATCAACCTCAGCCAGCTTCTTACAAATACGGTCCTGAAGACCTTTAAATCCCGCGCTCACACGCTCACGGGAATCACTGGGAGGAGCAACTGGACTAGTTATCTTCTGCGTAGAATTCTGCGTAGAAGTGGTGACCATGGCGATCTAGAGCTAAAAAAACAAATTTGATTAAGACTGATACTGCCAACTATCCTCAAACCTGTGATAAACACAGGCCCTAGCTAGCAGCTAATAATGATAATGAATCACGATTTCGGCCTTTTTTAACCAAGTTGACACACAGTGTGACAATCCTTGACAAAAGCTCAAACCTATGTGGAAGTAACGTTTTCGTCTCTGAACCTAGCTTAACCAGTGAGCTGAATGTTAACTCAGGGTTAAAATGCCTTTCAAGATAAAAAAATACATGTTCAACGCCCAAGGACCGGTCATGTTCAAAAGACATTGACCGATTTATAGGACGGCAGGGCAGCGATAAATTTGGCAAATCGCCCGCACATCCATATGTTTATATCCTGGTTTCAGTCATTTAGGCAAAGCTTCTGGCACCCTACACATCAAACGTCTAGCCACCCAGCCCTAGTGCCAAGAAATCGACTAACCCTAGAAAAACACTACCAAGTCAGTAGCACCGCTTCCATCGAAGCCCTCTGGCAAAAAATGAACGACTTGGCAGGGTTAGCTTCATGGCATCCACTCATTACCTCCACCAATGCCCCCAATGGTCAACAGGCTACACCGGGGTTGATTTATCGAGTATTTGCCCGCTGGGTTCCCGTCCCCATCAAAATTTTTGTAGAAGGCGTACTACCTGGTGAATATATTAGTCTTCGCATCTTTCCTGTGCCGGGCTTAGAAGAGCGAGCCATTTATCGCCTTGAGTCCACCCTTTGTGGTACGCAGATCTCTTACTCCATTAAACTCAAGGGTTGGCTATCCCCTGTAGCCTGGTCATTTTTACGTCCCTATGCCGCCAGAGTCGCCGCCGCCCTTGCGCAAGCGGCCGAACAAGCCACCGTCTCTGGAATGATGCCAAATCAGTATCGAGATATCTTTAGCTAGCTAGATAGGATGGAGCAGTCAATGTGTTCGATGAAACACGCCTACACCATCGGACATGAAGCCTTAGAATGGATGGCAAACATTCTCTGAAGAATTTTCCCGTTCATATCAATCTTTCACAAACATGATGCCGACAACTGAGGCAATTCTGGACGCGCTGCGCCCCGTTCAAGATCCTGAGCTGCAAAAAAGCCTGGTAGAGCTGAATATGATCCGCAATGTGGCCGTCGATGATGGCCAGGTAAGCTTTACCCTTGTACTTACCACCCCAGCTTGTCCACTCAAAGAATTTATTGTTGAAGACTGCGAAAAAGCCGTCAAGGCACTGCCAGGCGTAGCCTCAGTTGCTGTCGAAGTAACCGCTGAAACTCCTCAGCAAAAGTCAGTTCTGCCTGATCAACAGGGCATTGATAAAGTCAAAAACATTTTGGCCGTTTCCAGCGGTAAGGGGGGCGTCGGCAAGAGTACCATCGCTGTCAATCTCGCCGTTTCACTGGCAAAAGCAGGCTCCAAAGTAGGCCTACTTGATGCCGACATCTATGGTCCCAATGCCCCTATCATGATGGGGCTCCAGGATGGCAATGTCGTCGTCCGGGATGGGGCCGATGGCCAACAGGAACTAGAGCCCGCCTTTAACCATGGCGTTAAGCTTGTATCCATGGGCTTTTTGATTGACCGAGATCAACCAGTTGTGTGGCGTGGCCCCATGCTCAATGGCATTATTCGTCAGTTTTTATATCAGGTACAGTGGGGCGAACTGGACTATCTAATTGTAGATATGCCCCCTGGCACAGGCGATGCTCAGCTCACCATGGCCCAAGCAGTCCCCATGGCAGGTGTAGTCATCGTCACCACCCCACAAGATGTGGCCCTCTCCGATGCCCGTCGCGGTCTAAAAATGTTCCAACAGCTCAATGTACGAGTGTTGGGCATTGTAGAAAACATGAGCTACTTTATCCCTCCCGATATGCCCGACAAGAGCTATGACATTTTTGGCTCCGGAGGTGGTGAGAAAGCGGCCGAAGCATTAGGAGTACCTCTGTTAGGCTGTGTTCCCTTAGAGATGCCAGTACGAGAAGGGGGGGATGCGGGGAAGCCGATTGTCTTAGCTCAGCCTGAATCCGCTTCTGCGGTGGCCCTCACCAAAATTTCCCAGCAAGTAGCGGCCAAGGTCTCTGTAGCGGCATTGACGTAGGTATTTATTGATTTTTTGTAGGGTCGTTCCACGGAACGACCCTACAAAAAATTAGGTTCTCTTTATTAATTGGTTTTGCTTTTATGGCTCAAACCACATTCCTAGGCAAATGGTTTTATCGTTGGCTGCATCCCTGGCGCGGCATTGATTGGCTGTTATTGTTCTTCCCCATTGGCATCACACTTTTTTCTAGTCTGTTGATCGCCAGTACACGGCTGTATACCGGGGAAACCGATCTCGCATGGAACCATGTGGTCATGTGTGTGCTTGGTGTTTTCCTCTGTATGTGGTTGGCCCGTAGTCGGTACGAATCTCTCCTGGAATGGCGCTGGGTCATCTATCTGATCACCAATGTGTCTTTAGTCGCTGTCATGCTGATTGGTACTGTAGGTAACGGTGCCCAAAGTTGGATTAGCATTGGTGGCTTTAACATTCAGCCTTCAGAATTTGCCAAAGTCGGCATCATTATTACCCTGGCCGCTACGCTCAAAGATCGAGAATCCACTACTCTGAGTGGTCTACTCAAAGCCCTAGCTATAACGGCTATCCCCTGGGCACTGATCTTTTTACAACCAGACTTAGGTACATCCCTTGTCTTTGGAGCGATTGTGTTGGGGATGCTCTACTGGAGCAATATGAACCCAGGCTGGCTGGTGCTGTTGGTATCACCCTTGGTAGCTGCGATTGTCTTCAATCTATATATCCCTGTGTGGATCGGCTGGGTGATCTTAATGGGGGTGATTGCCTGGATGACATTGCCGCTACGTTGGTACAGCACACTAATCATTGTCGTCATTAACTCAGTTGCAGGCAAAATTGGAGAACTCATGTGGAGCCTGCTGCAAGACTACCAGCGGGATCGTCTCACCCTATTTTTGAATCCTGAACAGGATCCCCTAGGCGGCGGCTATCACCTGATCCAATCTCGCATTGCCATTGGTTCAGGACAGCTGTGGGGACGTGGTTTATTCCATGGCACCCAAACCCAGCTGAGTTTTATTCCGGAGCAGCATACGGATTTTATTTTCTCTGCCCTAGGCGAAGAGCTTGGGTTTATGGGGGCCTTGGCCATGGTGCTGGCCTATTGGTTCATCTGCTTGCGGTTGATTATCATCGCCCAAAATGCGAAGGATAATTTTGGCTCATTGCTGGCCATTGGCGTCTTGTCAATGATTGTATTCCAGGTGGTGGTGAATATTGGCATGACCATTGGTCTGGCCCCGATTACGGGGATTCCGTTACCATGGATGAGCTATGGACGATCGTCATTGCTGACGAACTTTATTGCCATTGGCATTGTGGAATCGGTGGCGAATTTTCAGCATCGGTTGAAGTTTTAGGCTTCACTTCGCTCAGCCAGCAAAAACGTGGGATGGATTTGTTGGGGTGATAATAGATTTGAGTGAGAAGCAAGGGGTTGGGCGTTGTAGCAACCCAACCTACACTATTAATTGAAACTCTAGCGAAGCGAATCCAATGATAATTTTGCCTGGTTCTCCTGTAAAGGTGACGAATGTAAACGATACTTACTATGGGTTTCAGGGATTAGTGCAGCGGATCACAGATGGCAGGGTAGCTGTGCTGTTTGAGGGGGGTAACTGGGATAAGCTGGTGACCTTCAGAATGTCTGAGATTGAGGCTGTCAAGCCTAAACGCGGCGGCAAGAAAAAGAAGAAGTAAAGGCTTGCCTTATGCAGGCTCGTTATCAATAGGGCCTCATTTCATTTATCAAACAATTAGAAATAAGGCATGCTAGTCAGGGCACCCACAAGGGGAGCCCCTACGGGATGTAATTTTTCGGGTATGATGCTAATGTACTGGAGACGTTTGTACTATATGACAGAACTATGCGTCTTCCTCTACCGCAGTTGGCTGCTCGCGATCGCAACCCAGCCCACATTGCTGAGGTGATCGAAACGGCAACGACTGAATTTTTGGCCCAATGTCTTGAGCCTGAAGATTTAAGTTTCCCGGCAATGCCACCCTTCGGCAGCTGGGTAAAGTCGTTTGATGAGGAAGCGAGTAATCAAATATATGGAGTGGTTTACCATGCGACGACCAGCCCAATTGACTCGGTGCATCGGGCACGAGCGTTGGGAATGTCGTTAGAGGATTTGCGGCAGCAGCAGCCGCAGATTTTTGCCATGCTTAAAACTGAATTTCGAGTAGCCATTGTTGGGTTTCAGACGTCCGATAATCGCGGTGAGTTAAACGAGCGTTGCTATCAGCATTTGCCACCGCGACCACCACAGGTGCATCAGGCCGTATATCGATGTGAGCCCGATGAAGTGATTGGGTTTACGGATGAGTTAGATTTTTTGCGCACGCTATTGCAAGTGGGTGCAGTGCCGAGTGAGAGTTTGGTGGCGGCGGCGATTCGTGAAGTTTATCAACTGCGGCAATTTGATCGGGATTGGTTGGTGTTAGCCGGGCGAACAGTTGGAACTTTGTTGAAGGATGATTATGATCGACTGCGAATGATCCTTAATCAGATTCATCCTTAATCAGATTCATCCTTAATAAAGAATGTACTGTGGCCATAGTCTATTTTATTGGGATTGGCGATCTAATCGATTAAAACAAGTAAAGTTTGAGACACTAATACGGTGCTGCCTGAAATCTCGATCCAAATCCACCACCACCGGGGGTCTCGATAACAAAAACATCATCGGATTCCATAGCGATCTGAGCATTACTGCCGATGGTTTCTCTTGCTCCGTTGCTCCGCTCAATTGTATTCTGCCCCAGTTTGCCAGGCTGACCATGCTGTAAGCCAAACGGCTTGACCTGCCGATGGCCTGAGATAATGGCAGCGGTCATTGGCTCACGGAAACGAATACGACGAATGACGCCGTTACCACCGGAATGTTTGCCTGCTCCACCACTGTTGGGACGGATAGAAAAATCATCCACCAGGACAGGAAACCTCCATTCAAGCACCTCAGGGTCTGTCAGCCGTGAGTTAGTCATATGGGTCTGCACTGCATCTGTTCCAGCAAAATTAGGGCCAGCACCAGAACCACCGCAAATGGTCTCGTAATACTGATATTGTTCATTGCCAAAGGTAAAGTTATTCATGGTGCCTTGGCTGGCGGCCATCGTTCCTAAAGCACCATAGAGGGCATTGGTGACAGCTTGAGAGGTTTCCACATTGCCTGCCACCACAGCAGCAGGATAACGAGGATTGAGCAGACAGCCCTCGGGGACAATTATCTCTAAAGGTTTGAGGCAACCAGCATTGAGGGGGATATCGTCATCAACCAGGGTACGAAAAACATAGAGCACGGCTGCCTTACATACAGCTAATGGCGCATTAAAGTTGTTCTCCTGCTGGGGAGATGTGCCGGTAAAATCAATCCGTGCTGACCGTTCTATTTGGTTGATCTCAAGGGTTAAGTTGATTTGGGTGCCATTGTCAGTAGTGTAGCTAAACTCTCCGTCTGACAATACATCAATCACTCGGCGAACAGCCTCGGCAGCATTGTCTTGCACATGTTGCATATAGGCTTGGACCTGGTGCAAACCATAGTGGGTAACCATGCGTCGCAGTTCTTGCACCCCACGTTCATTGGCGGCGACCTGGGCCTGGAGATCTGCCAGATTCTGAGTCAAGTTACGGACAGGGTTGGGACTTGATTGTAATAGTTCTGCGATCGCAGCTTCACGAAATTTTCCGTGCTCGATCAGTTTGAAGTTATCAATCAGAATGCCTTCCTGTTCAATAGTTTTGCTATAAGGAGGCATGGAGCCAGGCGTAATGCCGCCGATATCAGCGTGGTGTCCTCGCGAAGCAACATAGAAAGTAGGGGGAGCGAAGGTAGGAGGAGCACTACCTACCAATTCAACAAATACAGGCGTAATCACCGTAATATCCGGCAGATGTGTGCCGCCATTGTAGGGATTGTTGGAAACGTAAACATCGCCAGATTGAATTGTTTCTCCCTTTGCCTGAATTAAGCTAGCAACACTTTCTCCCATAGAGCCCAGGTGTACTGGAATATGCGGAGCATTGGCCACCAGCTGTCCCTGCTGGTCAAAGATAGCGCAAGAGAAATCCAGCCGCTCTTTAATGTTGACTGAGTAGCTAGTGTTTTGCAGGGTAATGCCCATTTCCTCAGCAACGGAGCGGAAGAGGTTATTGAATATTTCCAGCTTTACTGGATCCGGCTTGGCAGAATCAATAGCCTGATCAGCTGTCTGATTTATAGGCTGCTTTAATGGAGGCTGGTGCTTCAGAATTAGATGATTTTGTTCGGTCAGTTGCGCAGACCAGTTGGGTTCGATCACATTGGTGCCCGTCGGTTCAATAATTAAGGCTGGTCCCTGGACTATGTCATGGGGGAGAAGCTCATCCCGCTTATAGACGGGGCTGTCATGCCATTGTCCCTTGGTGTAAATGGAAACTCTGGTGATGGCAGTCAAGGGAGTGGTGCGTTGCTGAGTAATCTGGGGTTCGTCGATGGGGTTGGTTTGTCCAATGGTCTCTACAGACACGGCTTCTACCATGAGTGCTTTGTGGGGCATGGTGAAACCGTAGCGTTGTTTGTAGACTTGTTCAAATTGAACCTGCATGTCGGTGAGAGAACCAAAGGAGACAATTAAGGCTGCATCAGTGCCGGTGTAGCGAAGGTGAACCTTTTGCAGGGTAGTAGTTCTCTCAGACGTGACGCCCTGGTCAGCCATTTCCTGCCTCCCTGTTGCTGCCAAGAAGGATAGTGTTTTAGTGAGTAAAGGTAGAGTTTCGTCGGAGAGGGTGGCTTCAATGGCTTGTTCTTTGAGGATGCGCAGATCAGCCAGGCCAATGCCGTAGGCAGACAGTACTCCAGCAAAGGGATGGAGGAAAATTTGTCGCATACCCAGTGATTCGGCAATCAGGCAAGCGTGCTGCCCCCCGGCTCCACCAAAGCTGCAGAGGGTGTATTCGCTAACGTCATAGCCTCGCTGAATGGAGATTTTCTTGATGGCGCTGGCCATTCTCTCAACGGCAATGGCGAGAAAACCAGCGGCTACTTCTTCGGGTTGTTGAGTGGCTCCAGTGTGTTGATAAACCTGCTGTGCTAAGGCTTGGAATCCTTCAGTAACAGTAGTTTTATCTAAAGGTAGATTTCCTTCTGGACCAAACACCGTGGGAAAGAACTCAGGCTGCAGTTTGCCCAGCATAACGTTGCAGTCGGTGACCGTTAGCGGACCACCCCGGCGATAACAGGTAGGACCAGGGTAAGCTCCGGCTGATTCTGGTCCTACACGATAACGGGCTCCGTCAAACTGCAGGATGGAGCCTCCACCGGCTGCCACGGTATGGATAGCCATCATCGGTGCTCGCAGTCTGATACCAGCTACTTCAGTCTCAAAGGTACGCTCGTAGTCGCCATTACTCTCTTCTCCGTTATAGTGCGAGACATCGGTGGAGGTGCCGCCCATGTCAAAGCCAATAATTTTATTCAACCCAGCACTGGCACAGGTTTTGACTGCGCCGACGATGCCACCTGCGGGACCGGAGAGAATACTGTCTTTGCCCTGGAAGCGATGGGCGTCGGTAAGACCGCCGTTGGACTGCATGAACATGAGGCGGAGGTCTGGTTGGTGGTTGGTGGTTGGTGGGTTTGGATCGGAGGGGGAGAGGGGGAGAGGGGGAGAAGGGGAGAGGGATTGTTCTACTTGATCGATGTAGCGGCGGAGGATGGGGGAGAGGTAGGCGTCGACGACGGTGGTGTCGCCTCGGCTAACGAGTTTCATCAGGGGGCTGACCTGGTGGGAGATGGAAATTTGGGTAAAGCCGATGCGTTTGGCGATCGCAGCTACCTTGAGTTCATGATCGGGGTAGCGGTAGGCGTGGAGCAGTGCGATCGCACATCCCCTCACCCCGCTTTCAAACACCTGCTTCAATTCCTCCACCCATGCCCCAGTTTCTGCCAATGCCATCAGCTCCTCACCTTGAGCACTGTAACGCTCCGGTACCTCAATCACCTGCTCATACAGCATCTCTGGCAGCTGAATATGGCGGGCAAAAATATCAGGCCGATTCTGATAACCAATGCGCAGGGCATCCTTAAATCCCTTGGTAATCAGCAGGACTGTGGGATCTCCTTGCCGCTCTAGGAGAGCATTGGTCGCCACCGTAGTACCCATTTTCACCACTTCGATGTGCTCAGCGGGGATGACCTCATCATCCCTTAGCCCTAAAATCTCTCGCATCCCCTGGATAGGAGCATCAACATAGCGACCTGGATTCTCTGACAGCAGCTTATGCACCTGCAGTTGACCATCGGGACGGCGAGCAACAACATCGGTAAAGGTGCCCCCACGATCAATCCAAAACTGCCAACGGGAGTTTGAGGATGTGGGTGTGCTGTGGGTCATGGTTAACGCAGATTAGAAATGAATATGGGTATGATGCAGGCGTGGTTTTTATTAAGGTAGTTTATTAACGGCATCATTTTCCGATGGTTTACCATGCCTGATGACCTACCCATTTTTCTTCTATGTGTTGTTCTTTTGGTGTTATACCTCTTTTGGTCTGCAGCTACAGAGATGGGAACAAAGTCACCCAAATGGCCTTGGGATCAAGAGTAAATACGTAGTTGCATGCTATCGGGTGCCTCCGCTGAGCCTGCGCTGCGGTATCCCTGGCGGTGGCGGTTGGAAAGGCTGCTCGGCTGAGGCTGTCTGAGGGAGTAATTCCGGTCTGGTATCCATCGCAAACGCAGCAGCATCGGCCACAACCAGTAGATGGCTGATTAGCAGTGTCTTGGTCATCAGATTCCTTAGAAAGCTACCCATGGTAGATGTTGCAGACGCAAAAGGCACAATGGTCCGATGGGAACGGTCCAAGGATCTATCAGTAGGAAGGCGTAATCTACGGCAGTCTTGTTACAAAACTTCAATCATTTTCAGAAAAGCTAGATAAACCCAGGGGCAAAGTTTACATTTGCGTCGATGGGCATTCAGGGGCCTTGTATCGATCTAGCAGCAACGTTCTCCATGTTTAGTCGACAGCCTTGCAGTCGATCAGTTGGTATATTTCCTGCCTGGCATTTTGTAAGCTATTCGGCTCGATAATCCAAATAAAATTATCGTCATGTTCTGGATATTCAACAGCAACAGTGGATCCGGCTTACCATAGCTACAGTCCAGACTTCCTTTTTTACTGAATGCCGATTGTCAGATGGTAGGACGCATTCCCCCGCGTACCTCCTACGATGATCCTATAGTCACCTGTATGTGGTAAATAGATGGTTTCATCCATGGCTTCCCGTGCCAGGATTAATTGACTGGGAGAAATTACATCAAAAACCGCATTGTCTTCTAGGGACTCAATGGACAATTCCATCTGTTGGCCACCACTGGCTCCCAAGATATAAACATCTCGCTCTCCTCTGATAACACTGTTGCTAACCGTAGCTGAACTTTCTCCAGGAGAAAACTCCACCCGCTCGGTATGAACGGCACTAGCCCAGTCCATCAGATCGCTGGCTTCTAAGCCATCCTCATCCTGAAATACTGGATCCACTAGCTCACAGTTGGTGAGGTCCAATAAATAATCTTTGGTCTGGAGAGTATTTTGGGTCAGCGTCCAGGTTTCCCTTGATGCTTGAACATCGAACTCAATCCATGTAGTAATATCAACGTTGGCCTGATTGTTGATTAAGGGGCCTGAAAATGCCTGAGTATAGCTTGTATAATAAGCTGCTTCATCATTTTGAACTGTTGATCGAGCATCACCTTGAAGCTGATTGTCTTCGTGAATGGTCAAACGCAGGTGCGTGGTGATAATACCGTCATCGAACGTGTAACAGTAAGGATCAGGACTAGGATCCAAGGCAATCTTCTGGGTACTTGCAAGCGGTGTAGTGCTATCGGTTGCAGGGGCATTAGTTTCGGGGGCAGCGGGCTCAGACGCGTTTTGAGAAATAGGTGAAGCTGCTACGGTTTCCTCGGGTCGATTAACGGTCGTTGCACCGCAGCCACTGAGAAGAGTGACGAGACCTGTTGCTAAAAAAACAATAGAAGTAAGACGCATCATAGGAACAGGTCCAAAAGAGATATGAACGATAACTCAATAGTAATCAAGACTCTCATAACAATATCAAATATTATCGAGTGCCTGTTGTCGTTAAGTGTTGATTAGCTAAGTTGTCACTGTGGGTCTCTGAGTCACAGCTTAGTAGACCAAGGGTCATTGCTATCAGCATGCCCATGAGCAGCAGACGATATGTCTTATGCATTGTGGTGAAATCCCGTAAATCTGTTTCAGCCCCCTTGGGAGCTAACCGCTTATGGAAAGATTTCAGAAAACAGACACAATGTTTACATAAACTTACATATCACGCTTACCCATCGCTTTTTGTCAGGGCTACCATTGCCTGGGTAATTCGTCTCAGTTCATCGGGCTCAATGATATAGGGCGGCATGGTGTACAGCAGCTTGCCAAAGGGCCGTAACCACACCCCATGTTCCACTACCTGAGGCTGGATCTCGTTCATATTCACTGATTCATGTAGTTCTACCACCCCAATGGCCCCCAGTACGCGAACGTCCTTCACGTTAGAAGATTCACGACAGGGAGCAAGCTCTGCCTTGAGTTGTGCCTCAATAACCTGGATTTTGGATTGCCAGTCATAGCTTTCTAGAATGTCGATATTGGCTAAGGACACAGCGCAGGCTAAAGGATTGGCCATGAATGTGGGACCGTGCATAAAGACGCCAGCCTCCCCCTGGGAGAAGACCTGGCTAATGTGGGGAGTAGTTAGGGTGGCTGCTAGGGATATAAAACCACCGGACATGGCTTTACCAATACAGAGAATGTCAGGGGAAATACCAGCGTGTTCACAGGCAAAATATCTGCCAGTACGACCAAAGCCTGTGGCGATTTCATCCAAAATCAGTAGCACATCGTACTGATTGCACAGTTCCCGTGCTCGCCGAACATAATCGGGACTGTAAAATCGCATCCCCCCTGCCCCCTGCACCACCGGCTCAAATATGGCTGCAGCAATGTTTGCATGGTTCTCAGCCAGGTGTTGTTCAAAACTAGCAATATCGTGATCGTCCCATACCCCCCAAACGGGAATCTGAGGGATATCGGCAAAATATTGCTGTCGTAGTACCTTGTTAAACAAATGGTGCATGCCATTGACCGGATCACACACTGACATGGCGTCAAAAGTATCGCCATGGTAACCACCCCGCACGGTGAGAAAGCGATGTTTTGCAGGTTTGCCCAGGTTGTACCAGTACTGAATTGCCATTTTCATGGCTACTTCTACTGACACTGAGCCCGAGTCACAGAAGAATACCTGCTGCAAAGGCTGCGGTGTTAGTTCTACTAGCTTCTGGGCGAGTTGAACGGCAGGCTGATGCGTGAGTCCCCCAAACATGACGTGGGACATGCAGTCAATCTGGTCTCTGGCTGCCTGATTCAGGCGAGGATGGTTATACCCGTGGATGGTGGTCCACCAGGAGGACATGCCATCTACCAAAGTGCGGCCATCTTCCATCTCGATGTAGACGCCCTGAGCTGACTTGACAGGGAAAATTGGCAATGGATTGGGCATGGCGGCATAGGGGTGCCATACATGCTGGCGATCAATGGCCAGGAGCTGATCGACGGGGAGAGGATGCATTGCTATTTGCAGAGGGGGTGGGTGAGTCGTTGACGCTAGTCATCGGTGATCATGGCTCGACTGTGACCTTAATTTTCTCGGAAATCACTGGGTTGTCATGGGGAATATGACTGTAGTTGCCTAGCACTAGCTGTAATGTGTGCTCTCCTGGAGTCAAACTGAGTTGAGTCTCGGTTTGGCCTGCGCCGTAGTGCAGCACTTGCTCAGAACCCTGGAGCGGTTCGGTGAGGGATGGTAACTCTTTGACATCAATCAGTAGATGATGGTGACCGGTGTTGGGACGGTCAACGCCAGCAGGAGCAATGCCCATACCCGACAAGCCAAACTGCACGATGAAGGGGGAACTGACGGTCTCACCATTGCTGGGGGCAATAATATAGGCCGTTGCTGTCTCAGGAGCTGGGGAAAGGTCTGTGGCATAGGCTGCAGACGCTACCGACAGACTGAACAGACAGGTGAAGCAGATAATTGCGAACTGACAAGTCAGCGATCTCGCGATCGCAAAACCACGTTTAAGACAAAACACCATAGATCAAGCACACTCCAAAAGAACATTCTCTATGGTAAGCCGTTGCGTCGCCACTACGGTCATATCCCTAACTGGCACAGTCTATTTGGACGATTTTTCAACGGTTATAGCGTCAATTTTGTAGTCCACCTACAATAAGTGTCCTATGCTTTTGTGCATTGCCAAGGGCGCGAAGATACAACAGAACCATGCAACGAGGTTCAGTAATCTCTGGTCTCACATACCGGTTACTTAGCCCTGTTTGTCAGAACCCACGACCAAGTTGAATCCTGTAGCTTCCTCTACAGAGAAATTTCAGTTCTGGGCGTGGAAAAGATTCAAAACGTTTCGAGGAATCCAACCATGTTTAATCGTATTCTTTGCACCCTGGGGCTAACGGCTGCTGTTCTTGCTGCAGCTCCCCTCACTGCTTTTGCACAGGAAGCTCCTGACTATAACTACTTTGGAATCGGTGGCGGAGATGAAGGATTTGCCGTGAACGGTAAAGTCTCCCTATCCGATAATCTTTCTGTCCGTCCTTCTGTTAGTACCGACTTTGACTTTGATGATGGCGAAGATGTTGCCTACGTCCTGCCTATCACCTACGATTTCAACTCTGTTGATCCTGACGGGCGTCTCTATCCTTTCCTAGGCGCTGGTATCAATGGCGAACTGGGTGATGACAGCACTATCGAAGCCGCAGTTACAGGTGGTGCCGACTATCGCTTTAATGATCAGTGGCTGGTAAATGGTTCTGTTGTTTGGTCTCCATTCCAAGATGGTAGCGATGACGTAGACTTTGTCGCTGGTATCGGTTACAGCTTCTAACAACTGGTTTGATATTGCATAGCTCTCCATACTAGCCCCGCTGATGGCGGGGCTTTTTTGTTGCTTTGACAATCGTCTTCTTTAAGGTTTAAAACTCAGCTATCTCTGAACCATCAGGCAGTTCTGGTAGATCGGCATTAGTGAGAAACTCGATAAATGCTTCATTCAAAGTCACATAGCCTTGCTGGTTTAGATGTAATTCATCCTTGCGAAAGTCTTCGGGCATGAGGCCTTGTTCATCGGCGATAGCTGAGAAGCCGTCAAAGATAATGACTTGCTCATCAGCTAACGAGTCAATATATCCATTGACTTCATAAATAGCCTGGGCGACATCGTCTGACCAAACGGGTTTACGTATCAACGGTACTTCACCAACCGGGAGGATAGTCGTGATAATGACATTGGCCCCCAGAGCTTTTGAATCTTCGACCATCTGGCGAATATTGGCACGGCAAAGATCAATAATGACATTACGTTCGTCTGGCATCAGTGGAATGGCTTTGAGGTCATTGATACCCACTTGAATGACGACGATGTCTGGCTCTAAATCTCTCATATGATGGTCAAAACGCTGGCTTGTTTGGGCCGATGTCTGACCGCCAACACCTCGATTGATAAATTCATAGCCTTCAATTTTCGGAGATGTCCAGTCCTCAGCTCTAGAATCTCCAAAAATAACTACCCGTTTGGTATCTCCTTTCTCATCCAGTTTTTGCGCTTGACTATAGTAACTAAGGCCCAGGGGATCTAATCGAACTTGGTTGAGTTCTACATAGTATTTTTCGAGCTGTGTATAGAGGAAATAATTAAGTGCTACTGAAACCCCTAAAACAGGTATCCCCAAAAATGTCAGTAGCGAGCTAACCTTGACCAGTTTCATAGGGCCGTTGGTGGTATAAATTCTAATTGCAAAGGTGTTTAACGAAACTTGACGACTCAAGTTCCAGCCTGAATTGTTCCAAGCATTGGTATATATGGGCTACGTCTGATGTCTGAATCCGTTGTGAGGCAGTGCTCTCTGAGGGTTTTAAAGGTTTAGGAAACGTTTGTAAGGCTCAGGTATAGCAAACAGCCCGATGCTTGATGCTGTTTGCGCATCCATATTAGTTCGTGTTTTAACTTGGCATTTCCAAGCGCTATGAATGTCCTCACCACGGTGACCAATGCTGTGTATTCACAGCATTTTTGGATGTTGTATATTGACCTAAGTTTTTGACACCCTACATCACTATTCCTGATCAAAACTGCCTGTACCCGGATGTGATGGAACAATAATTGCCCAACCAGTTGCCATTTAGCCCTTGGACGGGGCATAACCGTATAAACCTTATTCACGTCTAGAACGGTCGTTTTACCGTGGGAAAAACTCCAGGTTTCAACTTGGACGTGGTTTAAGTGCTTTTGGAACGTTTTTCTGATCCACTGACTATAGAGTATATGGCTCCTGAAACTAACCTATTTTTTCCTCCTAAGCAGCAGCCGTTGCTGATTCGATTAGTGCAAAGTGTGTCCTATCTGGTACTACAGCGTTTATATCGCTGTGACCTGGTGGTCTCTGATGATGATATTGCTCAGCTACGAGCGATTGATAGTTCACGGGTCGTGTATGTGTGCAACCATCCCACCATGGAGGATGGCATGGCACTATTTAGTTTGGCTGCACGGGTGGGACAGCTTTGGCACTATATTGTGGCACGGGAGTCGTTTAAGGGGCTGCAGGGTAAGTTTTTGCAGTGGATGGGGTGCTATTCGATTCGACGGGGTTTGGGCGATCGAGCTAGTATTGCCCAAACCCTGAGCCTATTAAAAGAGCCCCAGGCGCGGGTGGTGATTTTTCCAGAGGGGGGCTGCTCCTATCAAAACGATACGGTAATGCCGTTTCGTTCGGGAGCGATTCAGATGCCACTACAGGTGATGGCCCAGCTGGCTAAGCAAGATCCGGATACGGATTTGTATGTAGTGCCCATATCTTTGAAATATCGCTATATCGAGCCGATGACGGCTGTAATTGAGCAAACGCTACAGGGACTAGAGCAGGAGCTAGGCATCGTTGTGGCTGATATGGCAGATGCTAAGACCTTTTATCAACGGCTGCTTGCGATCGCATCCCTAGTTCTAAACCGGATCGAATCAGAATTTAGTCTATCCAGTCACCCCGAGCAAGATTGGAATCAACGCATTGATCGTCTGCGAAACCATGTGATTGACCAATGTGAGCAGCAGTTAGACCTACAGCCAAACGGTGCCCCTATTCGAGAACGAGTGTACAAAATCCAGGCTCTTTTAGAAGCTGAAGAACCCAAAACCATCGCCGAAGACGATGCTCTCTATTGGACTACGGTACGACTGCTCAACTTTGATGCCATCTATGACGGCTATGTCGCTGCCGACCCTACCCCCGAGAGATTCTTAGACACCTTAATGCGTCTAGAGCGAGAAGTATATCAAATTGAGCATATTCAGCCTAAAGCTTATCGTCAGGCCATTTTTCGCATAGGACAGCCCATTAACCTGAAACATTATGTAGCTGATTTACGACGCGATAAAGCGGGTACCGTAGCACGGCTCACCAAGCAACTACGTCAGGCAGTGCAAGATAATTTAGCAAGTTAGGTTCACCCCTTTAATAGGATTCTCTATTTCAATCCATGGATCTCCGGATGGGGCTTGCAAATTATGAATAAAGAATGTCACTTCTTTTAATCCGAACTTCGGTTAGCTTGAGGGCAACTTCGTTACAGTAATGAATATGTGTCATCATTATCTAGTTCATGAACGAATGTGTGACTGAAGGATACGATTCGGTTGTCCACTCAGCACAGAGTCTTTCAGCCCTCTGGCAGAGAAGTCCCAGAGCAATGTGTTGTCTGCATTGGCATCAAGACGCATTCTGGATTACGGATGCAAATCCGGCAATGACACAGCTGCTGGCAGCACCGATTGAGCAATTAAGCAATCGCCCTTTTCAAGCAATTTTTTCGACGAAGACTGACCATAGTTCCCACTATTGGCAAGCGTTAAATACCTCCCAGACAGTAACATTTGAGGATACCGTCACCCTTTCAGATCGGCGTTATCAGTTTGCCATTGAAGCAATTCCCGTACCTCCGGTTGATAATGCTGCGGCACAGCTGATAGTGACATTTACCCGCAGATCATCTGAAGCGGCACTGCGTCAGAGCGAAGAGCGCTTCAGATCTTTATTTGAAGGTGTCTCACTGATTGGGATGCAAATATACGATCATCAGCGTCGGGTAATTGGTTGGAATCGGGCCAGTGAGCAACTCTATGGCTATACCTGCAAAGAAGCCATGGGACAGCAGCTCGAAGATTTAATCATCCCCGATGCCATGCGTGAGTGGGTGATCCAAGCTGTAGAAGCCTGGTTGCAGCGAGGCATTCCGATTCCTGCCTGTGAGCTGACGCTGCGTCATAAAAATGGTGGCCCGGTGGAGGTGTTTTCCAGTCATATGATGCTGACCAATCTGGAAGGTGAACCTGAGCTGTATTGTCTAGATCTCGATATTAGCGATCGCAAACAAGCCGAGTCCACCCTGCAACAGGCTCAGTTAAAAATGATGCACGGTGAAAAAATGTCCAGCCTAGGCAAAATGGTGGCTGGAATCGCCCATGAAATTAACAATCCCATCAGCTTTATCGATGGCAATCTAGACCATGCGAAAGAGTATATGACAGACCTGCTCCATCTGGTGAGCCTATACCAAACAGCTTATCCTAGCCCTCGTCACGACATCCAATCGGTACTAGAAAGCCTGGACCTGGACTTTATCCAAAAAGATTTTTTTAAACTGGCCACCTCGATGCAGGTGGGGGCAGACCGTATTCGGAGCATTGTAGACTCTCTCCGAAATTTCTCTCGGTTAGATGAAACAGGGGCTAAGGTTGTTGATATTCATGATGGCCTCAACAGTACCCTGCGAATTCTTCATCATCGTCTACAAACCATCGATCCTGCCATTCAAGTGGTGAAAAACTATGGCAATCTCTCTCCTATTGTTTGCTATCCTGGGCCACTCAATCAGGTCTTTATGAATGTATTGACCAATGCGATTGATGCTCTCGCTGATGCTCGGACTAATAGCAGTACAGGCTCTCCTCAGACAGCCTCCCCGCAGATTGAGATATCGACCTCTCAACCCGGTGGCCGACAAACAGTCATCTCTATCTGTGACAATGGTCCTGGGATCTCAGATACTGTTAAAGCACAAATCTTTGATCCATTTTTTACCACCAAGCCCGTTGGGCAAGGTACTGGCATGGGTCTAGCCATCAGCTACCAGGTGATTACTCAGCAGCACCAGGGACAGTTATTGGTAGAGTCTGTTCATGGCAAAGGCACATGCGTTGAAATTCGATTACCGTTGGCAAGCTCCTTAGCCACCCCCTTACAGGGCCCCGTCTAGGTCCCCCTCAAGGTCCCCTTCACAAATATCTCCTAGATTATCGGGACAGGTGTCATAGTCAATGGCAATGCCGCTGAGATCGAGCAGCTGCCATTCTTGTTCCACAGAGGGGGTGAGAATTTCTCCGATGGGGCCTACATCAGTAAAGGGATTGTAGGACACATTGAGGGAGCGAATGGTGGGGATATTGGCCACGGGAGCAATACTGTTGATCTGGTTGTAGCTAATGTCCAGGGTAGTGAGCCGAGGTAGTGTGGTCAGGGCGCTGATATCTTGCAATTGAGCATTGGCCACCCGCAGTGTCCGCAGCTGGATCAGGGTGGAAATAGGTGCTAAATCTGGAATGACATGGCCATTGAGATTGAGGTCGGTGAGATTGGGAGTTGCGATCGCAATCATCTGCAGGTCCACCCCCATCGGAAAATCCACCATCAGCCCGTTTTCCGGCAAATACGTCGTTTCCAGTTGAGGCCCCCACAGCGTACGCACATTTGCCAACCGCCGCTCAGCAATCCCACAGTCACTAATGGCCAGTGCCGACATGAGCGCATCCACCGTTTGCCAGGCATAGGGACGACTATAAAGCACACTACTCCAGTCCCCACCCACTCCCTGAAATGTACCGCACACATCAGCAAACGTGGGCTCAAGGGCAGTCGCCGTTGCTGCCGTAGTACACCAGACCGCACCTACACCAGCCAGCACATTTACGAACCAGGGGGTGATCTGGTGCCCAGTAGGGGTGGGCTGAGGCCCAGGAGTAAGTTGGGGCATAGTAAAGTAACCTTCCGCGCACTAGACTCAACAGCATTGGACCACCAAATCACCCCTGAGTCCATTACTTTTTAAGAATCCTATATCTGGGGTCGGTATCAAAAATCACATAGGTAGACCTAGAGTTTCATCATCAATCCACCAAAATCCTGCCTTTATCAAAGCAATACCGAAGAAATATAAAAATTGTGAAACTGTTATCACAGAAGAGAAGCAAGTCCGTTATTTAGGATCCGATCTGAAGATTGTCCTATCATGAACCGTAAAGACAGGGTATATTGCTATGAGAATAAAGGGGCTTGCGATCTACCAGTAGTTGCGGATTTTATTACGAAGATATAAAAAGGGCAAGTAAATTCTTCCGAAAATTCCGTATTCATTACTTCATGATGTACGGATCACCCTATTTAGCTGGGGTAATCTTAATATCAGGTAGTCTTGTCAGTCAGGTTTTCTATGGAAGGAGCGCAGCAATCGCTTCAAAACCAGCAGCGTGTACTCGCCGCCATCGTGGTGACTGACGCAGTGGGGTTTAGTGCCCAGATGTCCGCTGATGAAGAGCGGGCGCTGGCCACCATCAATCGAGATCTCAAACAGATTGCAGGCCTTTGCAATGTGTTTAAGGGACAAGTTCTCAAATCAACTGGTGATGGTCTGTTGATGTGCTTTTTCAGTGCAGCTCAAGCTGTTGCCTGTGCGCTCAATATTCAAAAAAAACTCCGTGGCGATAGTAAACGGGATAGTTTTGACCATCGCATCGGTATTCACCTGGGCGATGTCTACATCAACAATTCAGACGTCATGGGGAATGGCGTCAATATTGCCGCTCGCTTAGAAAGCTTTGCTGCCCCTGGGGAAATTTGCGTCTCCCAAGTGGTGTACGACGTCGTCAAAAGCCGCTTAGATTTAGATGCTACATTTCTAGGCCCACTCAATCTAAAAAATATTCAAGAACAGGTCCCAGCCTATCAACTGCGCCCGGTGATTGATCTTGATATTTGCGATGCCGAACTGACCCGACCCTTCTTTGCGGAGGGGGTCGAAGGCTATGTTTTTGATAGTCCCCTGGATCAAGCCCTACAAGCATTAAGTGATCATGCTGATCACCTACGTATCAAAAAGCTCATCTTTGGTACCTGTCAAAATCTCTGGGAAAACGACACGACTGTCTTAGATCAGTTCTCTCTAGAGCATTTGATCGATTCTCTCATGCAGAGAAATCCCTCCGTAGATCAGTGTCGCGCAAGTCTCTATCGGATTGTTGCCACCCTCAATCACAAAGAAGTTTACTCGGATGTGGCTGAGGTGATTTTGCAGTCACTGACTCCCCTTTACATTGAACGTGCCGCTAATCTACTGCCTGAAGCCCACCCAGCCTCACACCCAGGGAATTCTGAGGAGGTAGCAGAGGAGGTAGCCGGAGAGTCAAAAGATCGCTATCAGCATGTGGCCGATGATCTAGAGCACGATGCCCAGATTATTCGCATCAAGAAAGTCCTTTACTGTCTCTGCCATAAGGTCTGGGAAACAGATATTCAGAAAATCGAACAGGCAGATACAGCGATCTTAGTAAAGCAGCTTTACCAGCTCACCCCGACGCCCAACGACCTAAAATATCGGCTGCGTCATTTGCTGCACCATCTCAATCGCAAGGCCAAGTACACCAAAATCGTCAATATCATTTTCAAGGCATTTCATCCCCTGTACTCTGTCCAGACAGAGCTGATCCCCATGTCGACACCGGGATTACAAAATGCCAATGATACCGATAGTCCAGAAACCTGCTTTGGAGATTTGCCTGTTGGTATTCATCCTGACAATACCGTTGCTTTCTCAGCCAAGGCCGTAGAAGGTCCACCCATGGGTGATATTGCCCAGGTCAAAGATCGGGCCGATTTATTTGAGCTGAGGCTAGACATCATCAAGTACTGCAACCCCCTACGGGCAAAAATTTTGCTGCACTCCACCCTCTACAGTCCCTTTACCGGCAGCTCCCAGGAGTGGTCGCTACTGCGTAGTAAAACCTTAGAGGACTTTTTGCGCGAGGTCTTTAACTATTGCTCGTCATTCCAGGACCTGGAAAGCAAACTGTCTATCATCGTCCACTGTCTAGAGGACACTGACGAAAACGAACCAGTGGTCACATCTATTTTGAATGCGATCAAGCCCTACTATGCCGAGCCTCCGAGTGAGACGACTGCTCCGGCTGAGGTCAGTCGAGCTGTCATGTCTGCTGCTGTCACATCGATGAGGCCCGCATCCTATGGATAATGTCGAAGAGCTAATGGCATCCTATAACAACGGTCACAAGGATTTTAGTGGCCTATGTTTAGCCGGTTTGCAGTTGCCCAAAGCAGACCTGATCGGTGCTAATTTTTCTAAGGCCGACCTGGAACGCACGGATCTGATGTTTTCCTATTTAAGTCGGGTGAATCTGCAGCAGGCAAATCTCAGCCATGCCAACCTCAGTGGCGTTAACCTGAACCAGGCGAATCTGATCTATTCAAATCTGAGCGATGCCAACCTGCACGGCGCGAGTTTGCAAGGTGCAGACCTGCGCGGTGCGGACCTGACCCTGGCCGACCTATTTGATGTGAACCTGGCCGATGCAGACCTGCGCAATGCAGACCTCAGCGGGGCTAATTTGACTGGAGCCTGCCTGCGCGGAGCCAACCTGCGCCAGGAGTTACGCAGTGAGCAAACGATTTTGCGCGGTGCCCATCTGCGTCAGGTAGATATGCGGGGGGCTAATCTTAAAGGGGCTGATCTAGCCTGCGTGGATCTGAGTGGTGCTAACCTCAGCGAAGCATTTTTGAAAGATGCGGATCTGCGCAATGCGAATCTCAGTGGAGCAAACCTCAAGGGAGCATCCCTGGCGGATGCCCAGCTAGAAGGCGCTAATCTACGCTATGCCAACCTTACCCGTACCCGTGCCCAGCGGTCCAACCTGGCAGGCTGCGACTTTACCGGTGCCAACCTCAAGGGTGTTAACTTTACTGACACCCGACTTTGTGGTGCCCAGCTTTTCCAAATTGTCATGGTCGATGCCCGCTTACTACGAGCCGACCTGAGTCGAGCTAACCTCAGCGGCGCTGATCTCACCCAGGCGGATCTGACCAACGCCTACCTGGGTCGTACAAATTTGGGTGAGGCGAATCTGACCGGTGCCATCCTGTTCAAAGCCGAACTGAGTAGTGCAAATCTAGCGGATGCTAAATTTGCTGGGACCACAATGCCTGACGGTAAAGTGATCGATTAGATCCGAGCTTTGGGCTCCAAAAACATCTAAGGAATAAGGATTTCATAAGGTATTCAACTTAATCCCCTCCTCGGGCGGGGTGCCTGAAAGGCAGGGTGGGTTTCGATCACTAGCACTCAAGGCCAACCCACCCCGTTGTCTCTCCCAGGAGGGGATTAAGTTGCGAATTTAAGATTGCATGCCTTGTTTAATCCTCGCTCCTAATACTAAGATCTTGCACTAAGGTCGGTTGCGAAGCTCAAACCCACGTTGGGTTCAAAACCCAACGCTAATTGAGGGCTGTCCACTAAAGGGACAAAATTGGCTGGGCAGCTCTGAATATAGAGCTTTCAGGGATTCTTTAACTCCTACTCTGCGAAAAGTCTTGCACCTATAGTGAGTTTTGAGCCGATTAGCCTTGCGATTTTGAGTCCAAGGCGGGTTCACGCTGTCTTAGATGGCGAGTGCTTTAAACTGTTAGTTTCCGCTTTACCAGTAGTGTCCCGGTGCCGATCATGCCCATCGCTAATAGAGTTGCCAGGGAAGACGGCTCTGGCACACTGGTGGCAGGTTCAGTCTCGTTATTTAGTGTAGCCAGGGCAAAGTCTCCCACAATTTGATAGGCCGCTGTAGTAGGGTGAGTGTCATCCCAGAAGAAAAACTCATTTGGGTTGTCACAGACCCCATCAAACTGAAATCCTGCTTCAAAGTTGATCAAGCAAGACTCGGTGACATTGGCAAAACCAAACTCTCCTGGGTTTGCCAGGATATCGGCAAACAATGTATTGACATCAAAGGTGATGATATTGGTATCGGGTTGGCTTTGACTAAATATATCGAGTTTGGCTGACAACAATTCGTTGTGAGCAAATATTAGCTGATTTAATATTGAGGGAATGTCCAGGGGGCTTTGTCCATCTAAGAAGTCAGCGAAGGGAGCTTCTCCAATATCGGGTAAGTTAACCACTAAAAACTCTTTTGCCCCTAAACTGCTGAGGCGAGTGAGGCCGTCAATAATGTTGTCGGTAACAACGTTAGGCAATTCTGCTTGGGATAATCCTCCTAAAGACGCTGGGTTAAAGAACGCTTCGTTGTAGTCGTTGCCTCCTACCCAGATAACATTGAGAGCATTGGGATCAACGGGGAGAGTGGCGGAGAGTCCAGTAAAGGCATCTACTTGGTCCTCAAAGCCTAAAAACGGACTGTTGCCGAGTTGAGCTTGTAACCCTGGAAACAGTGTTGCAAGTAGCTGAATATCATCGTCAAGGATATGGACATCTGATGATAGGGCTCCGGCAAAGGCAAAGTTGATGCCTTGGGTAGGAGGCGGGGTGGTGGCAGGATTGAGGATGAGGTCAGTTGCCAGCGTCGGCGATAGTCCTAAGGATTTGGCTACATTCTCAATCCAGATCGGCCCGTTAGAATTTTTTTGGGCATAGGGTGGGCTGGGCGGTAACGCAGGCAGACCGATAGGGGAAAACAGAGCATCGGTCGCTTTAAATAGATTGCCTGCGTCGACCAGGCTATCGCCGAAAATGTTTAATCCTGTAAATGAGGCAGCCTTTGCTTCTAAGGAAACCAAGCAGGATGAGATTATGGCTCCTGCAACTAACAGTTTCTTCTTCATATCTGCTCGCTGTGCTCAACACAGCTTTATGTGGATTAATTGCAATCAGGGGATGCTTTGTAAGCTGATACTAAGAATGCTTGATTCGCTCATTTTCAGTTATAGGTGGACTATGTTTTTTTCTCAAGACAGTTGAGACTTGCCTTCATGAAAAAATGATGAAGCTTGGGGGATATGTGTAAAGTTGGCTCTAGAAGCCGGGTTTCTAGATGTTTATGGCAATGTGATGTAGGTTTTACCGAGAAACCCGGCTTCTAGATGTTTATGGCAATGTGATGTAGGTTTTACCGAGAAACCCGGCTTCTCAATTAGGATGCCATTGAGCGTTTGACTTTGTTAATCCATCCCTGGCTAAGGTTAAGCACTTCGGCATAGGAGAGATCTGAGTCTAAAACGAGATCAAATACGAAGGGCTGAAACCATTGGGGAAACCATTGGTGTAGCTTACGTCCTAGGGTTAGCCGTAGGAAAAATTCGATAATGAGTGGTGTAGACCGTGGGAATGAATAATCTGATAGGTCTTTGAGGGCATGGGCTTCAGGCACTCGCTGTTGGGAGAATTGAGGGAGGACCTGGGACCAATCGTCCTGGAATTGGTCAAGCAGCTGATTGATCAGCTGGATGTCTTCGAGGGAGGAGTTGCAGCCTTGGCCAATAGAGGGGGATACGGCATGGGCGGCATCGCCTATGAGGAGGATATGGTCGCCTTGGTGGAAGCGATCGCACTTCACAGTCACCAACCGAGCCACCGGACGGTGCAATAATTCGTCAGCTTCGGTATCGTTCATCAACTGGCGAAAGACGGGCAGCTTTTCTTCAAAATAGGTCAGGATTTCTTCCTTTGTGGTGAACTCTTCTAGGGGATTGTTCTCGGCATTGAAGATAAATGCACCATGGAGTTGTCCGTTGGGTTGGGGGGCGAGGACAATGCGGTTATTGCGACCAATGTTAGAGGTGTGGATGCGATCGGGGGCTAGTTCTATGTTTTGGTCTGCATTAGTTCTGGCTAGAAAGATGGATTTGTAGGCGTCGGGGACGTAGGTTTGGTTGCAGGTTAGTCCGTGGTGAGCGACGAGTTCGGTTCTGACTTGGGAGCGGGCTCCGTCGGCACCGATGAGACGATCGTAGCTGGTGGAAAATGTTTGCCCCGTAGCTGTCTGGAGACTAACGGTTTGGTTAGCTGCATTGATATGCTGGCAGGCGCAGTCAAACTTTAGTTTGAGGACGGTGTCGGGATAGGTGTTGGTTAGCTGGTTGATGAGGGTGAGGACTAGGCGGCTGCGGTCGATGGTGAGGGTGGGATTGTCGCGGGGGATATCGCGGGCTTTGGTTTTGCTATGGATGACGGTGCCTTGGCAGACTATGGCTTGCTGGGCGATGGCGTCTTCCAGGCCGGGGATGGCTTGGAGGGCTTTACGGCCTCGTTTTTGTAGGGAGATGGGGAAGGAGCGTTGTTCGTTTAGGCTGGCCTGACGTGGGTCGGGTCGGCGGTCGTAGATTTCGATGTGGTATTGCTGGCGGCAGAGCAGATAGTGGGCGAGGAGAAGACCTGCAGGGCCTGCGCCGATGATGACAATTTTTTGTGAGGGGTTAGTCATGGGGGATTGGGGATGCACGCGTTATTAGGGTATCGCGTTAGTCATCGATTCACGAGGGTAGGGTGTGCACTGCCCACCATGCAACCGTTTAAGCCATTTTTCAATATTTAAATTCAAAACCAATTTTTGTCAAAAATCTGTCTAAGGAAATAAACCGAGGCGAATCCATAGCTGTCTGGCGGTCACTTGAGGAGGGCTATTCATTTCCAATGATGTCACGGTGACTTGCCCTGTAGAGGTTAAACCGATGATATTGCCAGAGTCAGCATCGATTTGAAAATGATTACTCCATTCGTTTCTTCTGGGATGAAAGAATGGTACTTCAAGATCGGAATCAGGTTGATGGCCACTGACGCGATTACCTTTACGAAGATTGCAAGAGCGGCAAGCCAGAGCTAAATTTTGTACATCATTTGTCCCTTGGCGAGATAGGGGAATGATATGTTCCACTTCAAAGGGAAAGTTGAAAACGACTTCAGGTGCCTTGCAATATTCACAGCGATGATTAGCGCGCTCTGAAATCTCAACATAATACCGATTCATGCGCTTGCAGTCTGAGTTAGGGTTGCAGCTCGTGCAGTTGCTGCATGTAGTTCTGCTTCAACCAGGGCATCTAGTTCGGTTTGTTGTTCTGGTGGTAAGGCCTGTCCACTATCTCTGGCCACTCGCCACAGGTCCATTAGTTCTGATAGTCGTTTTTGTTGATCGACACTAAAGAAGGAATCGGGTCGAAAGCTTTGGATGACGAGTAGTGCGCTAAATTCAGTTTCGCCTAGCTGGGCAGTTAAGGCGTCTAGGGCTTGCCCTGCAGTGGCTCCAATGGAAGATTTGTCACCGGATATAGCACGGTAAGACTTGCTTCCGGTGGTATCGGCGATGGGCAGGATAGCTACTGTAGTCATGGTGTGAGCTTTGAGTGGCTTGGTTTAAGTATAGCTTGAAGCTCTGTAGGACATAGCTAGTAGGGTGTGCACCGCGCACCATTCAACCATTTTAACTATTCTCCGACATCCAATCCAAGCAATCATGCATCGATAAATCCTTTGAGAGCTGCAACTACGGGTTTAACCACTGGATGATCGATGGCTTCTTCGAGGGCGGTGCTGCTGCCTTCTTTGAGGGCGTTGATGACTCGGGCTTTGAGGGTGGGGTTGTTGTCGACGGATTCGACTAGTTTGGCCGTCATCATGGTTTGACCGGTGGGTGTGGTGGGATCGTAGTCGGTTTCGAGTTGGGTGAGAAGATCTTTGATGTCTTGGGCGGCTTGGGTGAGGTCCTGGCTGTTGTTGATTTGGGTGTTGATTTTGTTGCCCATGACTTTGTCGCCTGCGATGTTGTCGCCGTAACCGTATTGGTGGATAGTGTCGCTCATAGAAACATCCTCTATTGGAGTATCTTGAAAGTTAATTTGACTACCTTTGATAATAGTTAAACTCACTTTTTTTGTGGGCAAATTACTTTTTTCTTTAATCTTACATAAATCTTGATTATCTTCACATTCGGCATTGAAGTTTACTAGATCGAATGCTTCGAGAGCATTTGCAGCAACAAGACAAGTTAGCTTATTCAAAAAAGACTCTGTGTTGTTTACATATAAAGAATAAAGAACCTTATTGGTATATTGTTTTCCACATTGAACAAGTGCTTCTTTTAGTCTTCTCAAAAAAAACTGCTCAGACACCTTTTTTATTTTTCTTTCGGCTCTCTTTTCAAAATACTCACATTGCCGAATGGCCTTTTCATACAAAATTGACTCAACACTGCCAAATAGTATCTTGATGAGAATTCTATCTAAATCTCTTAGTAATTTTTGATTTATACCATTCTCGCAAGGGACCCAAAAATTATGATCAATAAACTCAGGAATCTCTTTTAAGGAAAATTTTGTAAAGGATAGCTTCTCTGGGAAATGAGCTATTTTCACAAGAATAATATGTCTTTCAAGAACATTTGCCATCCCAATTTTATACAAATTTTCAATAGTTAGCTCTTCTGTGTAACCAATTATTAGTACACACGGTGCTTTGAGTAGTTTTCGAATTAATAGCACACACTTTCGAGTGAGATGCTTATACTTTATGAAAAAACATTTTACTTTTTTATGTCCAAAGACTTCTGTAATATGCAGAGGTATATACGAACAGCTTGAATGATATTCTTCTGGAAATATAATACATATATTGTGCATTTCATATTTTTCTCTTCAAACTATTCTTAAATCAATTCATCTGAAATAATATGCACTTCTATTTAATGGAAAATATATCTATCTGAAATTCTTCGTCAATGTCAGAGTCATCTGTATATAAAGAGTCGGCATTGTTGATATCTTTTTGAGATTGCCGTAACTGTTGTCGGCTTGTGAATGACTCATATCCATCAAGGAGCTGATGTAGATTAACTGTAATGCGAAGTTTACCAATAGGGTATTCACTTACTCCCATAACTTCTAAACCTAGTAGCTCTTGATAGTCTAAAGGCGGATGTTCAGGATGTTCAGGGACTGGAACCCATTCGGTTGGTTGGGTAAAACTAGCATGGATTCTGTTAAATACATCACGGATAATAGCCAGAAATTCGCGGCGAGTAGATTGATTACCACTGATAGCAATAAAGATTTTGTTGTCAGCTGGATCGGAACGAATACGAGCGACGTTGGCATTATCTCCTTCTCCATAGATTAGCATGACGCCACTACGCCAGTAGAGTTGTTTGTAGATTTTGTCATACATTAGAACAATGAATCTTGAGATAACGCTGTCGGGTAAAATGGCGTAGTGGTACTGAAAATCAAGGGTTTCACCTTTTAAGTCTGTTTCTTCAGGCTCTTCTTTGGGGAGGATGCCAGGAATGAGATAGCGGTCAGGGATACATTCTGGTAGTTGGAAGCAGAGCTGGAATTCTTTCATCAGCTCAATGAGGTAGTTATGACGATTTTTTGGATAGCGTTCAACGGGGAGTATACGGTTAAGGTCGGCTAGGGTGAGTTGGCCTTTGGCTTGGGTTTTAAGGTCGTCGTCGCTGAGCAGGGTGTAGATGCCTTGAGTAACCCAGTCGGGATTGAGAACGTTGGTGTTTTGGAGTAGGGGGTGTTCTCGATAGTTGAGGACAAGTCCCAGGTTGTGGAGTAGGTCGATCAGCTGGGTTTGGTTGGGTTCGTCGGGAATATCGTTTTGGTAGCAGATGCCAATATATTCAGTGTAGCTGACAAAGTCTTTTTCCATGGCTTCTAGTTGTTCTTTGACTTCGAACCAGGAGAGTGGTAGCAAATCGTAGACTTCTTTTAGCTGACCAACTTCTCTGTGGATGACCTGGTTGAGTTCTTTAAGACCATCCCCGGTTTGGCAGGAGGTTTCGATAATATCTTTGATGTTAGAATACTTTTCCCGTAGGGCTTTGCGGTTAATATCGAGGGGTTGTTCGTCGCGTTTGTTGCCAACGATGATGACGGGGGATTGGTCGCCAAAGCTTTGGATTAGTTTGAGCCAGTAGTCGAGACGGTTTTCGTCTTCGCTAGTGCGGCAGTTACACACGAGTAGGTAGAGGCTGCGTTTGGTGAGGAAAAATTGGTGGGTGGCGTGGTAGATTTCTTGGCCGCCAAAGTCCCAAACGTTGAGGCGTACGTTTTTGGTGTTGACGTTGATCATCCAGCTGATGACGTTGAGGCCGTCGGTTTGGGCTTCGTTAGGATTAAAGTAATCATTAATAAGGCGATTGATCAGGGAGGTTTTGCCGACACTGCCTTGGCCGACAAGGATAAGTTTAGCTTCGTTGAGGGGCTGGACGTCGCTGCTGCGAAGTTGACGGCAGTAATTGAAGATGCCGGAAACAGCTCCAGGAGGATAATGAAGTTGGGGTGGACCAAGGATTTCTGGTGAAATGGGTAATGAGTTACATCGCACATCCAGTTTTTTGAGCTGCATTAAGCCTTCTAAACTCTCTGGAATCTCGGTAATTTGATTAGAGTTGAAGTTTAGCTGTTGCAGAGAGGATAGCTGGGCTAAGGACTCTGGAATCTCAGTGATTTGGTTATAGCTAAGATTTAGCTGTTGCAGAGAGGATAGCTGGGCTAAGGGTTCTGGAATCCCAGTGATTTGGTTAGAGCTGAGGTCAAGCTGCTGAAGAGAGGATAGCTGGGCTAAGGATTCTGGAATCTCAGTGATTTGGTTAGAGCTAAAGTCAAGCTGTTGCAGAGAGGATAGCTGGGCTAAGGACTCTGGAATCTCAGTGATTTGGTTAGAGCTAAAGTCGAGCTGTTGCAGGGAGGATAGCTGAGCTAAGGACTCTGGAATTACGCTGATTTGGTTGTAGTTGAGGTTTAGCTGCTGAAGAGAGGATAGCTGAGCTAAGGGCTCTGAAATTGCGCTGATTTGGTTAGAGCTGAGGTCAAGATGCTGAAGAGAGGATAGCTGAGCTAAGGGCTCTGGAATTACGCTGATTTGGTTGTAGCTGAAGTCGAGCTGTTGCAGAGAGGATAGCTGAGCTAAGGACTCTGGAATCTTAGTGATTTGGTTAGAGCTAAAGTCGAGCTGTTGCAGAGAGGATAGCTGGGCTAAGGACTCTGGAATCTCAGTGATTTGGTTGTAGCTGAGGTTTAGCTGCTGAAGAAAGGATAGCTGAGCTAAGGACTCTGGAATTACGCTGACTTGGTTGTAGCTGAGGTTTAGCTGCTGAAGAAAGGATAGCTGGGCTAAGGACTCTGGAATCTCAGTGATTTGATTAGAGCTGAGGTCGAGCTGTTGCAGAGAGGATAGCTGGGCTAAGGATTGAATCTCAGTGATTTGGTTGTAGCTGAGGTTTAGCTGTTGAAGAAAGGATAGCTGGGCTAAAGACTCTGAAATCTCAGTGATTTGGTTGTAGCTAAAGTCGAGCTGTTGCAGAGAGGATAGCTGGGCTAAGGACTCTGGAATCTCAGTGATTTGGTTATAGCTAAGATTTAGCTGTTGCAGAGAGGATAGCTGGACTAAGGACTCTGGAATCTCAGTGATTTGGTTATAGCTGAGGTCGAGCTGTTGCAGAGAGGATAGCTGGGCTAAGGACTCTGGAATCTCAGTGATTTGGTTATAGCTGAGGTCGAACTGTTGTAGCTTTGACAAATTTGTGACAGCTGTAGGGATTCTAATTAATGCGCAGTTTAAAGCTATCAGGGTTTCTAACTGGGATAGGCTGCCAAGCTTATCCGATAAAGTTTCCCAAGGATTGCTACTTAGGTCTAAATAGCGCAAATTCTTTAACTGAATAATACTGTCTGGCAGGCATGTTAATTGATTGTCAGCTACCAGTGTCACTAACCTCTGATTGCCATCAAGGAATTGAATTTCCTATTGCTGATTGCCATTTTCGTATTTTTTGCTCTTCCCCAAGATCAACTGTTCAAGCTGACTCAGCTTACCAATCTCCTCTGGAAGTTCCGTCAGCCCCTGCCCTGACAGGTCCAACTTCGTCCATCCTTCCGTCGCCGCTTGGTCAATCAACGCCAGCAGCTCATCCTTGGTCATTGCCATCGCCTAACCCCAGCTCAAACTCCATATTGGCAAAAACTGCCCAGTTTTGGCTCTACCAGCAGATTAATAAAATCAGAAATTCAGACAATTTCGTAGCGATGGCGCACCCATATAACAGCCCCTCAAACGCCCGCTTGACTCATCGATCTGGGCCTGATAGCCTACACAATAAGCAACTGACCCCAGTTGCGTTTCGCACCCAAAAAAACTTAGCTGCGCGAGATGGAAGTGCGCCAACACAACCATCCCGCTAACCCTCCAACTGACTAACCCAGTTGGTGAGCTGTGAGCATTTTACAGCCACCCTGATTTTAGTTGCAGGGTGGCTAACTTTTTTGGGGGCATTTCCTCCTATCGTTTCGCGGTTAAACCCCGCAAAGGAAAACGCCCCTATGACATTCCAAGACCAGACACCTCCAGTATCACCAGCCTTGCCTGCCGACTTTTCCAGCAGCCTGCCTCCAGGCAGTTCCATCCGGCATATCCTACTCGGCTATCCCAGCCATATCCGCCAAACCATCCACCTACTACATAACCTCCGCTATGTCGAAACCAGCCAGTGGAGCCCCCTGATCGAAGTCCCCGACAATCGGCTGATTTTAAGACCAGCCCCTGATGAAATGATCAGCATGCTCGTACGACGAATGTAGAGAACCGTAAGGGTGGAGCCTTGTGCCCACCTTCTGACATATAGGGCCATTAACCGGAATTCCTTTATGCGAGATTCCGATGGATGGCATAGGTTATCCCAGGGCAGGCACGAGACCTGCCCCTACAGGGGGATGAATTCTCTATTGCAGGCGGAGCCTGGGATGGTGGTGCTCAGCCAGAGGCTGGGCACCAGGATGATGGGCACTAGATTGCAAGCCCCCAGGTGGGTGAGCGGAGCCCAAACCATGCAACAACGTATAAAAACAAGGAATCACAAATAACGTCAACACCGTCGCCAATGACAACCCCCAAAAAATAACCACCCCCAACGGCTGCAAAAACTCCGACCCCTCCCCCAGCCCCAACGCCAACGGCAACATCCCCAACACCGTCGTCACCGTCGTCATCAAAATCGGCCTTAACCTTTGCGGAGCCGCCTTTAACATCGCTACCATCCGACTGCACTCCTCAGTCACATAAATCTGATTCGCCAGCTCCACCAAAATAATCGCATTGTTTACCACAATGCCCACCAACAGCACCGCCCCCACAACCACCGTCGCCCCAATCGCCGTCTCCGTCACATACAGCCCCAAAATCCCCCCAGCCAACGCCAACGGCACCGTCAACATAATCACCAACGGATCAATCAGCGAGTTATACTGCACCGCCATCACCGTAAATACCAAGAACACCGCCAGACCACCCAGTAACCCCAGCCCTTCCTGAATCGCCGCATTACTCTGAGCACTAAAGCTCGGTAGCCGTGTCACCCCCTTCGGCAACGTCACCTGCCCCATCACCCGCTCCACCTCATCCAGCGCCTCCCCCAGAGTCGCCTCCTCCGCCAAACGACCCTCGATGATAAACACCTGCCGTTGATCAATCCGTTGGATTTCTCCAGGGGACCGACCATTCTCAATGCTAGCCACATCCCCCAGCCGCACCCGACTACCCAACAACGGCAGCTGAGTCAGCTGCGCCGGATTTTGCACCAGGCTATCCGGGGTTTGCACTCGCACATCCACCAGCCGCTCCCCCCGCTGCAGCTGTGTCGGTACCGCCCCCGAGAGAATCGTCTCCACCGTACGCCCCATTTCTGCCGCCGAGATGCCCACATCCGCCGCCCGCTCCCAATCAGGCCGAATCTGGATCTCTGGCTGTGGTGAGTCGGCATCGGGCAGATAGCTGGCCAGGATGGCTTGTTCTTCTAGGACATCAAGTACCCGCTCTCCTGTCTGATTTAGCAGTTCTATATCGCTGCTTTGCAAAACAATATCCACATCACTCCGCACAGGAGAGTTGCTTAAAATCAAACCCCGTACTGCACCGGGCGCTACCCGCATGCGGGTTTTCACCAGATTAAGCTGTCTCAACGCCTGGTTCATACGGTCAGTAAAGGCTTCTACATCAGTTCCAGGCGTTAGCGTCAGCTTACTCGACCCACGTAGGGCATTATCGATGCTGGTACTACCAAAAAGAAATCCCCCTGATGTACTAAATACATAGTCAGTTTCTGGCTGGGCCATCATTAGCTGGTCGATGGCGGTCATCACCTGGCGATTTTCATCTAGAGTGGTGCCAGGGGGCAGACTGACCCAGATATTTGCTTGTTCATTACTGATACGCGGCAAAATCTCCTGGGGAATATGTTGAAACATGGCCCAGCTACCCCCACCAAAGATGAGAATGGCTGCCGTGAGTACGATAACCCTGCGCTGCAAGACCCAGCTCAAGGTTCTGCCATAGCTTAGGGTTAACCCTTGTAGTCCCTGGCTAAACCATCGAATTGGCCAGAAATTTCCTATGCCACTGGATGTCCTGATCGCTAGCAATCTTGCCGCCAGTGTGGGTACTACCGTCAGTGCTACCAATAGCGATGCTGCCACTGCCAGGCTAATGGTTACCACCAACTCACTAAACAATAGCGAGATAAAACCACCCATTAGCAAAAACGGTAATACGGCTACCAAGTTTGTTGTGGTTGAGGCAACGAGCGCTGATTCTAACTCCTGACTACTGGTTTCTGCCTGACGGATGGCCGGTCGTTGACTGCGAGCTACCCCCTTGGCAATGTTCTCTAGCATCACAATGGCGTTATCTACCACAATGCCTATGCCCAGGGCCAATCCTCCCAGACTAAACACATTTAGCGATAGACCTAACACTCCTGATAGGAGTAGAGTCACCAGACTGGCTAAGGGAATGGCTAAAACAATAATGAACGTTTGTCGTAGGGATCCAAGGAATAACAACACGGCAATTGCGGCTAGACCAGTTCCTGTGAGACCTGCCATGGCCACATTGCGAATGGCATTTTGAATAAATACCGACTCATCTAAGGTGACGTTGAGCACCAGGTCATCAGGCACGAGACCGGATGCCTTCATCTGCTCCAGCCGCTGTTTAATGCCATCTACGACAGCAATCGTATTGGCCGTCGGCTGCTTTTGTACGCTTACCTTCACCGCTGACTGACCATTCAAATTGACAAAAATGCGCTGGTCTTCAGTGCCATCTACCACATCAGCAAAGTCCCGCAGGTACACCTGCTGATCGCCTACGTCAAAGATTAAATTGCGAATCTCTTCAGCATCTTGAAATTGTCCGTTTACCCGTGTTAGTGGCTCGTCGTTTAAGCCCTTAATGCGCCCGCCTGCTATATCCTGATTGCGTTCTGCTAGGGTATCTAGCACCTCGGTAATCCCTAAATCCAGTGCTTGCATCCGCGTCGGTTCCAGATTTACCTGAACTTCTTCTTGCACACCCCCGGACACATCTACACTGGCTACCCCTTTGACGGTATTTAGCTCCCGTGCTAGTTCCTCATCGGCAAATACCCGCAGCTCCATGCCTGGCAGTGTTTCTGATGTCAGGGCCATCTCATATACCGGTAGCTGAGATGGGGCGAACTTAAACAGTCGTGGTTGCTCAATGCTTTCGGGTAGTCGGTTGCGCGCCCGATTTAGGGTGGCTGTGGCATCATTCAGGGCCTGATCAATGTCTCCTCCCGGTTCAAAATATAGGTCCACACTCACCCGTCCCTCTCTCGTTTTAGAGACGACTTGAATGACACCTTCGGTGGCGGCCAGGGCTTGTTCTAGGGGGCGTGTGACCTCGTCAACAGCGACTTCGGGAGAGACTCCTGGGGTGTCGGCCCGCACTCCAATCCGGGGATAGGTAATGGAGGGCAATAAATCTACTGGCAGTTGAGCTGTGAAAAATAGACCTAAGACAATGATTGCCACGGAGAGCATCAGCGTGGCAATGTGACGACGGATGGCCAGGGTGCTGAGGCTAATTCTCACTCTGCTTCCCCCTCAGACAGAATACTCAGGCGTACTGCTTGCCCTGTTTTGAGCGGTCGATCGCTCTGCACCACAAATGGTTCATTGATCTCTAACCCAGAGAGAATCTCTATTTGTTCCTGATGGTTCTGCCCTATCCTGACTGAACGGGCAACGGCTGTGGTTTTCTGATGGTCTTGTTCGATGACAAAAATCGTGTTTTTGTCTGGCCCATTTTCTAAAGCACTGGTCGGTACAACAATGTGCTCATCCCCCGGTGGTTTAAATCGAACTCTTGCTAAAAGACCGCTGCCAATACGACCATCTGGGTTCGCTATGGTGACTTCTACGGTGACCAGTCGCGATGTGGCATCGGCGATAGGAGAAATGCGAGTAATACGCCCCGAGATGGTCTCGATATCGGGGAAGGCATCGAGACGGATCTGGGCGGGCTGTCCGATGGTTAGCTGCCCTAGCTCTAGTTCTGAAACTTGGGCCATTACTTTGAGGGTGCTGAGGTCACCGAGTTCGAGCAGAGTGGCTCCGACTTGGACATAGTCGCCGGGATCGACTAACCGATTCAGGACAGTGGCGGGAAGCTGCGATCGCAAATTGACCCATGCTAGCTGTTCCTGAGCTTCATCTACCAGGGCCTGCTGGGCATTCACACGACTGGCGGCAGCGGCAATCACTTGCTGTCGAGCGTTGACTTGGGCCTGGGTTGCCTTGACGGACTGCTCTGCATTGACTAGGGCTAGCTCAGCAGCTTCAGCGGCTTGTTGAGAAATTGCGCCCTGGTTGGCTAGTTTGCGGAGACGATCGGCGTCGATTTTGGCCTGGTCTCGGGTGGCTGTGGCTTGGGCAGCGGTGGCTTGGGCATCTGCGATCGCAACCTCATCCTCAGCTACCTCCGACTGTCGTACCGACAGCTCTGCCTGGGCCTCATTCACCCGCGCCGTCAGCAATCCACCATCGATCCGTGCCAAAATCTGGCCCTGCGCCACTAAATCACCCACATCGACGCCCACATCGACCACTTCTCCTGCTGTTTGAGCCCGCAGAGCTATCTGTTGCTGTGGTCGAGTAGTGCCAGAGTATTCAACGATTTCTGTCAAAGTACCGATTTGAGCACGGGCAGTTTCTACCGCAATGGGTTGATCCGAAGCGTCAGAACGACCTGACCGTTCAGTCTGGGCTCCGCTCGGCGCAAAGAAACCACAGCTCGGCATCCATAGAACTAGCCCTAACCCTGCAATTAACCTAATGCTGTACCGAAGTGCTTTACTCCATCTGGTCATGGGTTTTTCCTGTGCTTCCCCATCTATTCTAGGTAGGTGTGGGAGAGAAAAAAGTCTCTACTAAACTTAGTAGAGGCGATGGACTGTAAGAGGGATTTCTCTAGTCTTATGAATTAAGTCATTCAGCTGTCTTCATCTACTACATAACCCATGTGTTTCTCTGCTACCGCCAGTTTTACCGCCACTGCTTTGCTCATCCCTGCGGGGCTATATGCATGCAAACTGGCGATGGATATCGATGTTAGATATCTACCCGTGGCCCTGATACCCTGCCTATTTGGGATTCAGCAAGGGTTTGAAGGTATAGGCTGGCTGGCCATTCACCATAATCAAGCAGACATAGGATACCTGGCGGCTTTGGGTTTTCTGGCGTTTTCCCATGGTTTGTGGTTGGTGTGGCTACCTCTGGCCATGTTTGTTCTGGAGCAACGACCTTGGGCTAGAAAGGTATTGCTGGTCATGACACTGTTGGGGACTTTATTTGGCATGTCGTTATATGGCCCATTTGTCTTGTCCCCTGGGATGTTTGCTGTAACGGTCACTCAGGGTTCCATCGATTATCAGACCCAGCTAATTTATGACCAGTTTTTCCCTCGTGCTGTGTCACGGCTTTTCTACATGCTCATTGTTCTGGGGCCATTGTGGCTGTCCCAGTTGACTCAGCTCAGAATAATCGGTGGTTTCATTGCTTTAGCGCTAGTCATCACTGACTGGTTTTATAACTATGCCTTTGTCTCGGTGTGGTGCTTTTTCGCTGCGATTTTATCGGGCTATATTCTTTATTTCTTAGCTTCTGTTGGGTATCAACTTAATGCGAGACGTTTTCTGGAAGATAGTCGTTGGTAGTGAGTCGTTAAACTCCAGTCAGGGACTAACGACCAACCCCGAACCACTAACTCCCTTACCTGATCAGAATTTCCCGGCTTACGCGAATACCCAAATTCAATTCATTTCCAGATGTAGTGACTGCCAATTTTTGACACGACAATTGGAATAGATCCTTGTGAAGTAGGTTATCCAAATTAGGCTTCAGACACCGAGGCCCCCTGACCTCACCCAATCCTGGGGGAGACTAGACTCAAAGCCCCCAGAATTGGGGGTTTGGGGGCATATTTGATGAGGTCAAACTTCTGATCCTCCATCTTATAAATGATTAGGCCAACCTACTTGAATCATGATTTCAAAATCATTTAAGAAGTGTGCTTAAAGCATTAGCCATACTAAAAATGGACTATCTTAAACATGAACTATTTGAAATTTTGAGACAGGGTATGTAGGATGGCGATAATAGCGCTAAAAGCTTGGTATCTCCAGGATTATGAGCCTATCCGGGATCTGGAAACCCGGCCCCATGATCTACGTCTGGCAAAAAATAGTTTGCTTAAGTCGGCGCTACGGGCTGATTTTTTGGATGATATCGAAGACGTTCGTGAGGCCGAATGGTTTCAGCGCTACCTGGAAGGGGATGTGGTTGAATTTTATGTCGAGGGTAGTGGCACCTATGCGATCGCAAATATCGACCTGATTAGCCACGAAATCTACTTTGCCAAGGCCGACTCCCTCGCCAACCTCGACCCCACCATTTTCCTTTGCTATCAAGAGGAATACCCTGAATCAAGCGATTTACTGCAGGCCGTCCTGGAACCCTACATCGAAAAATTTAACCGCCGTTCCCGCCTGCCCATCAACTTAGTCGAATCCCATCGACTCAGTCAGGGGCCCGTAAGGCTCAACAGCAACCTGATGCGCCATATCCGCCGCAGTCTGTTATTCATTGCCGATGCCACTCCCATCATAGAAGCCGATAGCGATCTACCATTGCTTATTCCTAATCCCAGCGTCTGTGTAGAACTGGGCTATGCCCTCAATGCCAAACGCCCCGAACAGCTGATTGTGGCCCAGATGGAACGTAACGACCTGCCAGGGCAATTCCCCTTTGATATCGCCGCTCAGCATAAACTAGAATTTACCAGCAAATCCGCCCTGCAAAAGGCATTGCCTAAAATGCTAGACGCCAAGCTACAACGGTTTAACCTGACTAGCTAGGATCTTCTGATACAAACTGCAGACAGCTTGGACATTGAGCCTATAACTCACGCTCCCAACGAAAAATGCATGCTCTATCGCCACAATTGCTAAAGGCATTAGAATATCAGACTCCCATTGGTCAGTTTTATGCTGAAGCGACCTATATGAAGCGTCGCACTGAACCAGGCAGTCTGGATTTTACGATTGGCGATGCCCATGAACTACCACCTAAGGGATTTGTCGAGGCACTACAGAAATGGAGCGTGCCGCAAAATGAGGGCTGGTATGGCTATAAAGAGAGCCTGATCCAGGCTAGAACTGTTGTCTCATCATCATTACAGGAGAGACGGGGCTTAGCGATTGACCCTGAGGATATTTTTATGACCAGTGGCACCATGGTAGGTTTAGCCATTTGTCTAAAGATGCTGACTGAAGCGGGGGATGAGGTGATTCTAAATCTACCTCCCTGGTTGGGGTATCGTCGTCTGGTTCACTTATCAGGGGCTACTCCTGTCGGGATTCCAGTTAAGGCTGAGACCTTTGCGTTAGATCTGGAGGCAATTGCCGCTGCAATTACTGAACGGACCCGTGCCATTATCATTAACTCTCCTCACAATCCGACTGGGAAAGTGTTCTCTGAGAAGACATTACAAAGCCTGGGAGATATCCTTTCTGAAGCTTCTAAAACCTACGGGAGGCCCATTTATCTCATCTCCGATGAAACGTTTAGTCGGATTGTATTTGACAGTCGTCTTTGTCCAAGCCCGACACAGTTTTATCCGTTTTCGTTTCTTGTGTATGGTTACAGTAAGACTCTGATGGCCCCTGGTCAGCGGGTGGGCTATCTGGCATTATCGCCGACAATGCCAGAGCGGGAGCAGATTCGAGAAGTTATTTCTATGTTGCAGTCGTCTATTTTCGGATGGTGTTTTCCCAGTGCATTGATGCAATATGCGTTGGTTGATCTTGAGAAGATCAACCCTGACATTGAGCACTTGCAATATAAGCGAGACTGGCTGGTTCGAGAACTTCGTGAGATGGGGTATGAGGTGCAACCTCCAGAGGCAACGTTCTTTCTGTTGGTAAAGTCTCCCTGGCAAGATGATGAAGCGTTTTCGAGATTGCTAGCCGATCATGGAGTTTTTGTTTTTCCTGGCACTCCTCAGGAGATACCGGGTTATTTTCGAGTGTCGCTGACAGGTAGTGAAAATATGATATCGCTGGCGTTGCCTAAGGATCAAGGATTAAATTAGAGATCCAGAATAGTCGTCACTAGTTAAGATGGATAAGCTCGTTTATTGTAGGGCTCT
>NZ_JADOES010000011.1 GCF_018739885.1 Leptothoe spongobia TAU-MAC 1115
AATGCATCGGTATTTTCCAGCAACGGTGCTAACTATTGTCCCAGATAGTCGAACGACCTAACCTTCCAAGTCGTGTTGAATAGTGGAATTATCTTGCCGCTGTCTGGGTCTAGAGCCTCAGTCTGAGTCCATTTGTATTGATTACACAATTCGCACGCAAGGCAGAGATTTTCCAACTCGTCCATACCTCCTCGTGCAACTGGCTGAATATGATCAATCTGTAGCCATCCCATGGTGTAATCTTGATGACTCAAACAATATTCACAGCGATTTCTAGCCCGTTGTCGTACCTGTTGACGGATGCCGTCGGACAGACTACTCATTGCGAAAGAGATACCTGGATGCCACGTTTAACAGCTTCTGCTAGGGCCTCAGATTTATGCAGTAAGCCCAGTTGATAAATTTGGAATAGTGCTACTAGTTCGTAACGTTCTGGTAACGTTAGCTCACGCGTTTTCCCCATAGCCTGTAGCTCACCCAAACGTTGATGTTGAATTGGGTCCATCTTGATAGAAGCAAGTGCCAGCAAGTCTTTATCAGGCAGGGTATCAACAGATTGAGTCTGAGAAGTGGTGGCCCCTATAGTGGTATTAAGGGGCAGCCACAGCATTTCTAAGGAATCAGTTAAAACGGTATTAAGGTCACGTTGAGTGGCCGTACCCAACTGTTTGGCATGTTCTACCAGATGGTCTGGCAGTTGTAAGGTGACTTGGACCGTCATAGCGAGAAGATATGAGTATTTGACTCAATTATGATGGTTCATTTAAATGGATGCCAACTCATCGCAACTGCGATTTTTGGTGGCAGAGCCACGTTGCCTTGCTCCCAGGCTCTGCCTGGAGCAAGGGTGGGGCAATTAAACTGTTTCGAGGCTTTTCATTTGGGTTTTGAGTAATGCTAATTGTTCTGATGCGATTAGGGGCATGGCACCAGAGGTTTGCTGATGCATCCATCGCACCATCATGGCCAATAGCAACTCCCGCAGATAGGCAAACGAGAAGCCCTCGGTCTCCTTAGCCAGAGTCTCCATGGCAGTGTCTGTCAGGTGCATCTCAGGACGTAGCTTTTTGTTCCACTGGCGAATGTAGGTATCCCGTTCTGTTAAGGCCGGTAATGCAAAGTAATACTTGCGGTCAAAGCGGCTGGGGCGTTCTAGAATAGCCACGTCCAACTTTTCAGGGTGGTTTGTGGTGGCAATGGTGACAATGCCATCGTTGGCGGCAAACCCATCTAGTTCATTCAAAAAGAACGAGCGATTTTCGTCATCTACTAGAGAATCTAAATCTTCTAAGATGAGTAAACAGGGAGCCGCTTGCCTGGCCCGTTGAAACACTGTTTTAATGTTGCTACTCTCTGGGCCATGTTCGGCCTTGAAGCTTTTGACATAAAGACAGGGTTGCTCCAATAGGTTCACCACTGCTTTGACGGTATGGGTTTTACCATTGCCGGGAGGGCCAATCAACAATACCCCACGTTTCCAGGGCACACCATATTCGCCATAGGTGGCACGGGCGGCAAAGAAGTCTTGTAAATCTGTTCTGATATCTTCTTTTAGGTTACCGCTGAGCACCAAATTATCGAAGGTGGCTGACTTAATCTCCTTAAAGAGGCTGGGGCTCTTGGACCAGTAGCCATCTTCAAAGACTAACAGCTCATCACGAACGTCTGAATTCCAATCGCAAACGGCGGCAAAGAAGCTATCGGCTAAGGAAAAGGTATCCGTCAGAATCCATTGGTAGTGAACGGTTTGCCATCCTTCTCTCCAGGTCATGAGCAGAATATCCAGGGTATGGTCCTGCCAGCTGACTTCAAATCGGGCATTTTCAGCCTGCTGATAGGTCCGCTCATGTTTGCCGTCCCAATGGCTGGGCACATGGTTGTGGAACACCTGTTTGAGGCTGATGCTGCACTGACCATCGCGGGCATAGGCTTCTAGGTCAAAGGCGCATTCGCTGCCTTCAACCATTTCGCGGTCTGGGTATAGCTGGGTGAGGGATTGGCTGACGTGGTATGCGATAGCGCCAGCGCTGACTTGTCAGTTCGCATTGGTCGGCAATTGCAATGCATCAGTAATCAACTGCTTGATTTCCATAGATTTCCAGGAGAAGTAGCAAATGGCAACTTTATGTTAGTGATTGCAGCCAGACCTGTGTGACCACTACAGCCTTTAAATTTCTCAACAGTGGGTGGGTAGTCCAGGAAAAATGCGCCATAGTCTAATGCATGGCAGCATCGGTCAGTATTGAACACGAACGGGGAGCAAAATAGATGGGAGTAAATCTGGGTCGATTTTTCCGAGCGTGTAACCCTAGCAAAACGCTGAATCTGATATCCCCCGACGATGGCAAGTACTACATCGACTTCTCAGCAGTGCGGGGTAGCGATCTAGTACGAGAACTCAAGCGCACCATTACCTTTTCGGACCGGGAGCCCACCTGTCAGTTATTTACGGGCCATATTGGCTGTGGCAAGTCCACCGAGCTATCCCGCCTGCGCCAGGAGCTAGAGGATGACGGCTACCATGTGGTCTACTTTGAATCCACCGATGACCTGGATATGGGAGACGTGGACATTAGCGACATTTTGCTAGCCATTGCTAAACAGGTCAGCAAAAGTCTAGAAGACGCCCGTCTACGTCTTGCTCCCAATAAGTTTCAAACCCTGCTCAAGAGTGCTGCTGATTTACTCAACTCCGAGGTGACGGGGTTAAAGGTAAAAATCCCTGAGGTGGGTGGATTAAAGGTAGCCGATGAGGTGGGCCTAAGTGCTGAAGATGGTAACTATTCCCTCGCCTTTGGCATTGGTGAGCTAACCACTAAAGCCAAGGATAGTAAAGATGTCCGCTCCCTACTACGGCAGCATCTAGAACCTCGGATTAACTCCATCCTAGACGTGATTAATCGCGAGTTGATCGACACGGCAAATCAGCAGTTACTCGATCAGGGTAAGGCTGGGCTGGTGGTAATCGTGGATAACCTGGACCGGATTGACAATAAACCCAGGGGCCAGGGTCGTCGTCAGCCAGAATATCTATTTGTCGACCGGGGCGACCAGCTGAAAAAGCTGCGGTGCCATGTGGTGTATACCGTGCCGCTGGTGCTGTCCTTTTCTAACGAGCAGGAAAATCTGACCAATCGCTTTGGCAGTGCCCCCCAGGTATTACCCATGGTGCGTACCCAAAACCGAGATGGTAGTCCCTGCAAAGCAGGCATCGATTCCCTACGACAAATGCTGCTAGCTCGGGCCTTTCCAGAACTCTCTACGGAGGAACGCCTGGCTAAGGTAGGCGAGCTGTTTGATTCGATAGAAACCCTGGACCGGTTATGTCTTGCCAGCGGTGGCCATGTACGAAACTTGCTAGTGTTAATCAACTACTGCCTCAAGAAGGCCGATCCCCCCTTTACGGGCGAGTTGCTGGACCGAGTCATTAGTCTCCGGCTAAGTGATTTGACCAAGGCCATTGACTTTGAAGAATGGGATTTGCTGCGGGAGGTGCATCGTACCAAAACCGTGCGGGGGGAAGGGGAATATCAGGCTTTATTGCGCAGTCTATTTGTGTTTGAATACCGAAATGCCGGTCAAACCTGGTTTGCGCTCAACCCAGTCTTACTTGATGCTGAGGAACTAAAGTCCAATGGCTGAGGAGACATCCCCCCATAACCAAGAAGCGTTAGACGAACTCTGCCGCTTGCTGCGATTTTCTCAAGGGGAGTTTACCTTGATCCTGGCAGTGTGTAACTCGACTCGTCATCGCCAGGAACTAGTTAAAGAGCTACGACAACAATGCTCTATTCCCTTCGATGAAATCACTCTGGCTCCCACTGCCAGCACACTCTTCACCACAGTCAATGCTTACATCAAAGACGCTGCAAAAACTCCGCCTGAGGCTCTAATGGTCTATGGCCTCAGTGAAGTCGAAGATCCAGAACAACTGCTAACGGCCACCAATCAGATTCGCGAGGAGTTTCGTGAGTTTACCTTTCCGCTGGTGCTATGGCTCACAGATAATGACCAAAAGCATCTGATCCGTACCGCGCCAGACTTTTACACTTGGGCAAATCCGATTACGTTTGAAACACCATCATCATTCTTTCTATCATTTATCGATGAACTGATTGAACATGTATGGCAGCAGGTCACCCAATCCCAGGAAAATCGTTTTCTAACGACTCAGGAACTGGGGCTGACAGCGAATTCAGCCAACTATCGCGAGTTAGAAACCAGTCTGGCTGTCCTGGCTAAACAAGATTTCCAGCTGCCCCCTGATCAGGCTGCTAATTTAGAATTTGTGCGCGGGCGCATTGCCAATAACAATGAGGCTGCAGCCCGTGAGCACTATGCTTATAGTTTAGAGACATGGAAAACTCTGGTCCTTGGAGAAAACGATGAGCCCAAGTGGCAGGAGAAAATGGGGCATGTCCAGTTTTACTTAGGACTATGGTGGCGCAACCATGCTGAGCGACATCGACCTGACTTTGAGCTGGCGTTTGGCGAGGCACGAAAGTACTTTGCAGCGGCGATCGAGACACTTGAGGGGATTGAGGAGTCTAGTGCGGAGAATGTAAACAGTGAGAATTTAGAACCTTTGAGTCCTGACCAGGATCTTGTGTCCCCCTTACGAAGGGGGACCGACAGGGGGTTATTGGAATCTAGCACTAGCGATCAGAACCCCTCCGCCTTCGGCACCTCCCCTTCTACTACGCCTTTAGCGCATGCCCGGAGGGCTATAGGGGAGGAAACCGCCTCTGTAGAAACATTATCTAAGGGGGAAATCCTAGCTGCTAGATATATTAACTACTTAGCCGAATCACTTCATCGCCTAGAACGATGGCCAGAATTAGAAACTGTGGCAACTAAGGCCAGAGCCTGGCATCAGCAACTGAACCACCCATTTCGGGTAGCTCGGGCCGAGGGATTCTTAGCTGAAGTTGCCCTGGCTAGGGAAGATTGGGCTACGGGACAACAGCATGCGGAAACGGCATTAGCATTAATCCAATCAGCTGACGTTACAGAGAAAAGTAAGCAAGATGCTGACTTTTATAACTGGATTAATAGTTTTCACCGTGGTTGGTATTTATTCTCCCTAGGGAAAGCTCAGTTTCAGCAACAGGATATTGATGCCGCGACGGAGACGTTAGAACAGGCACGCCGTATTTCCCAGCCGGACTATGATCCTAAGCTGTACAGCTTAATTCTGGCCCAGTTACAACGGTGTTATTTTCAGCAGGGGTTATATCTGCCTGCGTTTGAGACTCGCCGTCAGCGAGATGCGATTGATAGTCGGTTTAACTACCGTGCGTTTGTTGGGGCTGGGCGATTGCAGCCGAAACAACAAATTGCAAATCCGGCATTACCCACTGAGGACAATCGTAAGGATGCCATTGTTGCCTCTGGTCGGAAGCAGGATGTGCAGAAGCTGGTGAAGCGGCTGTCGCAGGATGAGTATGTGCTGACTATTGTCTATGGTCCCTCTGGGGTGGGGAAAAGTTCGTTGATAGAAGCGGGATTGATGCCTGCCTTAGAGCAGGAACGGATCGAAACTCGGCGGGTGGTGCCGGTCTATCTGCGACGATATCGAAACTGGGTAGAGGATTTGGTACAGCTGTTAACGGAGCTGGAGTCTGGGATATCGGCCTATCGATCAAATATTTTCAATTATCCACAGGATCTTCTAGACGAAGACAAAGATTCATCGCCTGAAAATACAGCTCTACCGGAGAAAGTATTACGTCGATTGAAACACCATACTCAGAAAAACCAGGTCATGGTGTTGGTGTTTGATCAGTTTGAGGAGTTCTTTTTTGAATTTGAACAGACGGCTGAACGACGGGCTTTTTATGATTTTTTGGGTACTTGCTTGGGTATGCCCTATGTGAAGGTGGTGTTGTCACTTAGGGAGGATTATATTCACTATCTGTTGGGATGTGACAGACTGACTAATCTGGATATCGTTGACAACAATATTCTGGATAAAAAATGGCTTTACTATCTTGGCAACTTTAAGCCGGATGAGACCAAAACAATCTTCAATGACCTGACCTATCCTACGCCTTATAAGCCTGAGCAGGAACTGGTGGAAAAGGTAGTTAATGATCTAGCTGCTGGGGCTGGGGAGGTTCGTCCCATTGAGTTACAGATTATCGGGGCACAGCTACAGGCGGAGGGGATTATAACACCGGAGGGTTATTACAACTGGGGAGATCCTGAGCTACCGACGAAGGAGCTGTTGGTGCAGAAATATGTACGGGATATTGTGGATGAGTGTGGTTCCCAGAAGCATCAAGATTTGGCGGAGATGGTGCTGTATTTGCTGACGAATGAGAAAGGGACACGACCGTTAAAGACAAAGTCTGATTTGGCTAGTGATTTGAAAACAATAACGAATCAGACTGATTGGGATCGAGATCTGTTGTCGCTGATTCTGAAGATTTTGACGGAGTCGGGGTTGGTGACTGAGGTGCCGGAAGCACCGGAAGAGCGGTATCAGCTGGTACATGATTATTTGGCAACGTTGATTCGGTCATTTCAGCAGCCATTGATTGCACGGATTGAAGAAGAGCAGAAGAAGCGGGTGACAGCAGAAAAGCGACAAATTGAGGAACAGAAGAAACGGTTAGAGGCAGAACGACGACAGCGGAAAATCGCACAGCGAGCAGCAGCAGGATTGGCAGCAATTGCCTTACTCGCAATTTGTTCCGGTGGTATAGCTTGGGTACAGCGAAGACGAGCTATTAAAGGAGAAACCGAAGCTAATCTTTTAGCAAGCAGCTTTGCTATGGAGGCATTTCTTGATGGAGGTTTTGAGCGAGATGCAGTGGTTACAGCACTACGAGTTGGTCAAGATTTACAATCACATTCGCAAACTACCAATCAATTTCGTGCCTTAGCAGCTATACGAAAGGTAGTATATAATGTCCAAGAAAGAGAACGCTTGCTAGGCCATAATGGTCCTGTCAGAAGTGTAACTTTCAGCCCTGATGGTCAGACTATTGCTAGTGCCAGTAAGGACAACACAGTTAAACTCTGGAACAAAAGTGGAGAAGACTTCAAAACTCTTGAAGGCCATGATGGTCCAGTCTGGAGTATAGCCTTTAGCCCTGATGGCAAAACCATCGTCACTACAAGCGATGATAATACGATTAAGCTCTGGAACATAGATGGAGAAAACTTAAAAACTCTTGAAGGCCATAATGGCTCCGTCAGAAATGTGGCTTTCAGTCCTGATGGTCAGACTATTGCCAGTGCCAGTAAGGACAAAACAATTAAACTCTGGAACATAGATGGAAAAAACCTAAAAACTCTCAAAGGTCATGATGGTCCAGTTTGGAGTGTAGCCTTCAGCCCTGATGGCCAAACTATTGCTAGTGCCAGCAATGACAGAACCGTCAAGCTATGGAATATGGATGGAGAAAACGTAGAAACCCTCAAAGAGCATAGCGCTATAGTTTTGAGTGTAGCCTTCAGTCCTGATGGCCAGACCATTGCTAGTGCCAGCAATGACAAAACCGTCAAGCTATGGAATATGGATGGAGAAAACGTAAAAACCCTCAAAGGCCATAGCGCTTCAGTCTGGGATGCGGCCTTTAGCCTTGATGGTCAGACCATTCTTAGTGCTAGTTCTGACAATACTATCAAGCTATGGAACATAGATGGAGAAAACGTAAAAACTCTCAAAGGCCATAGCGCTACGGTTCGAAGTGTAGCTTTTAGCCCTAAAGATGAGATTTTTGCTAGCGCTAGTTCTGACAGCACTATTAAGCTATGGGAAACTAATAAAGATAATAGAGAAGACTTAAAATTATTTAAAGGCCATAATGCGCCTATTTGGAGCGTGATTTTTAGTCCTGATGGTGAGACTATCGTCAGCGCCAGTGACGATAGAACTATCAAACTATGGGATAAGGATGGAAAAACTCTAGGTATTCTTAAAGACCATAGCGAAAGTGTTCTAAGTGCAGCCTTTAGTCCTGATGGTGAGACTATTGCATCGTCCAGTTCTGACAAGACTATTAAGCTATGGAGCAGAAATGGAGAAAACCTAAAAACCTTCAAAGTCCATGATGCCCCAGTTTGGGGTGTAGCCTTCAGTCCTGATGGTTACACCCTTGCTAGTGCTAGTGACGACAACACTGTTAAACTATGGAACATAGATGGAGAAAACCTAAAAACTCTCAAAGGTCATGATGCTCCGGTTTTGAGTGTAGCCTTCAGTCCTGATGGCCATACCCTTGCCAGTGCTAGTGACGACAACACTGTTAAACTATGGAGTAGTATAGATGGGGAGGAATTGACTACCCTCGAAGGCCATAGTGATAGTGTTTGGAGTGTAGTCTTCAGTCCTAATGGCTACACCCTTGCTAGTGCTAGTGACGACAACACTGTTAAACTATGGAACATAGATGGAGAAAACCTAAAAACTCTCAAAGGTCATGATGCTCCGGTTTTGAGTGTAGCCTTCAGTCCTGATGGCTACACCCTTGCTAGTGCTAGTGACGACAACACTGTCAAACTATGGAGTAGTATAGATGGGGAGGAATTGACTACCCTCGAAGGCCATAGTGATAGTGTTTGGAGTGTAGCTTTCAGCCCCGATGGCTACACCCTTGCTAGTGCTAGTGACGACAACACTATTAGGATGTGGAACTTTCAGCTCGATAACTTGATAAATAAAGGCTGCGACTGGATTGAAACATATATTCTTAGACAATCGCCTGATTTACTCTTAGACCTAAATGCTTGCCAAGCATATCATCCTGATTGGCTCAGAGTCGCTTCACCTGAACTGATAGCTCAGGCTGACAATTATTTACTTCAAGGGAAGTCTCAAAGTCTTGCCTTAAAGTGGTACCAGAAAGCTCAGGAGTGGGATAATCGCTTTCATTTCTCTCCTACATCAAGATTGAAAAAAATTTTAGATTTTAGAGAGAGCATACAATTTCTTGAAGAGGGAAAAATTCAGCCAGCCATTCAAAGTTTCTATGCTATAAATTCTCTTGAACCTGCTTTAGAACAAACTATTTGGGAAGTTGAAGAATCATGGGAAAGACTCTGTTATCAAGGAAGTTTAAAAGGCCAAGCTCAAGATGTATTATTTGCCTGCGAGGCTGCCGTTGAAAGAGTACCATTTAGATACAGCAACATACGCAATCGCGGGCTAGCCTATGCTCTTACTGATAAAACTGAGGCTGCAATAGCTGATTTCGAAGTAGCTATTGCACGCACGACCAATGCAGATGATAAAGCTAAAATACAGGACTGGATTGAGATGCTAAAAAATAACAATAGCCAATTTACACCCGAGATTTTGAAGTCACGCTAAAAGAATAAAAACAAACATATCTTTTGGCATAAGTGAACTAGAAGCATGTCGTACGAATGCATAATATGACAAGCACTAGTCAATAGGAGATGCTTACTCTTAATCGTATTGGTCACAGTGGACTACAATTGATTGCGATGTAGTACACGTGCATTATGAACATCAAGTATTTCGTCAAGGGTGTTGACAAGATTTCTAGCGTTTCTGTGACTAACAAATGAAGCTACATAAATATAGTATCCAAGGCCAGATTCACGAATTGAAGCACTAGGAAAACATTCTCGAATTGCTGGCCAATGGTCATCAAATTTATGTATAACTACTACAACGTTAGGCCGTGTCATTTCCGGATTAGATGATTGAGGCTCTGGCAAAGAAATGCAAGGATCTTCATATGCGACTGCACAGACTGGCAGAAAAAGCATCAAAGCAAAAGCATTTATGCAAGGCCAGCATATGCCTCGCATAATCTGAAATAGAGTGATGCATTGGATAGCCTTGGCCATAACCACCATCAAATAATATTAAGCAATGTATTAAACGACGCTAAGTGTGATTTAAAAGGTTAGTTAGATCACGATTCACAATATTTAAACCCTATCTAACTTTATCAATAGTTCTCAATATCTTAATAGCGATTAAGATGCTCTTTCGAATGGTACAGCCCAAATTTACGCATAAAACAAAGCTTGCAATAAGAATACGTTCTGTAGTTAACCGTCCCCAAAAGACTGCGAATTAACACCGTTGATTGACATCAGGTATCGATGATAAAGCATGATGGGCCAACCTGTTGGATTTCAGTCAGCTCAACATAGTCCAAGATCGCTAATTTTCAGCCATCCAAGCTAAAAATGCCAAAATCTGATCAACGGGAGGCAACGGATAATCATTCAGATCAATCGTCAAACACTGCTCCTGCAGCTGCATAAACCGCCACTGCGTCCCATTACTCACACAGCCATAAATCGTTGAAATCGACTGTTCCCTTTGCTGATTAAACCGCTGAGCCGCAATCATCTCTGCCGCGCATTGTCCCAACCCAGACTTCAGATCCGCCTTCTTCGCCTCTACCAAAATAAATACTGGAGCCTCAATATCAATCAGCTCCGTCGAGCGGCTCAACAAAAAATCACAGGTACCATTTAAACCCACCGACTCATCAACCGTAAAATCCTCACCTGAGAAGAAACTAATTGTCTGGTGTAGAATCTGGCGCACCTCTAACAATACCGGACTAATAATCAACTCCGAACGCGCTTTCTCACTACCCGTTGCAACAGCAACCGGTAGACTATACTCCAAAAAACTTTTCAACGTTGCAGATGGCTCAATCGGATCTAAAGCTGGCAAAAACCTTACCCCTTCCTGGGTAACAAGACCAAAGGCATTTTTTACACTGGCAAGCGTTTTGAACTGACTGTAGGCCATAGGATTTTTTAGGCAGTGGTGGGCAGTGCGCCCCCTTCGCAAGCTACGGTGTACACAGAAGGCTGGGAAACTAGCATTCGCGATTACCTAACTCCCTCTAAGCAGGGCTGTTTCATTGTCTGGACAGAAAATCTGAAGGCATTGAAAGCTCATTTTAGGAAAGGCATGCTCTACTTGAAAGTGGGCCAAACAACAATGCAATAACCTGATTAATCGACCCCGCCGTAACCCTTAATTTAATGCAATTGAGGACAACCTAGTAGGCTGGGTCCTAGGGCGACCTCCCGGCCCTAGCCATGGAAACCCCAGTTTGCCTAATTGGGATAACATGAATACTTCCGGAAAGGGGAACTCGGAGGGACCCCAAGCAACCGGTTTTGGTTCCCTCCGAACCCAGCCCACGACCGCATCAATAAGGCCCAAACATTGAATTCGCCACCGAATTCACATCATCTCCACAAAAGAAATCATCAATCAACACCAAAATCTCATCCCGACTCAGAAACCCATCGCCATTCATATCCAACTGTTCAAACGCAGTCGGCGCATAGGCCGGATGCACATTGTAAACCAGGAAAAGCTCAGCCCATTCCTCTTGACTGATCTGCCCATCCCCATTCTCATCAAACACCTCAAAGATCAGCTTCATCAATGACTGTACCTCTTTGAGATACTTGTCCTTATCACTCAAAACATCATCGTAATAAGCCAGCCACTCATTCAGACAAATCTTTTTATCACCACTGGCATCCGCTTCGCTGGCCAAAGACTTCCACACCTGAAGAAATCTCTCTTTTAACGCCAGTACCTTAGGCGAACGAGAACCAATGTTCTTCACCTCTGCGATTTTGACAGCGATCTTTTCAAAATCTTTTTTTACCAAATACTCATTATGATCACCATCATACATACAGAACAACTTCAACAGTTTTCGCGTTTGTAGCTCCGTCAACATGGCGTCATTCATCTCCTAGTAGATACTGAGCAAATTCGGATACTTAGGCCTGCTTCAGCCCATTTCTATGGGCATCATAAATCATTCCATTCCTGAAATAGCAAGCGTTACAGAATGCTTTACTTGCGCACCTGCTCGATAATCAACTCCTTGCCATCGTTAGACCAGTAGGAATAGGTGGATTTGTTGAGTTTCGTAGTGGGAATGCCTTAATTAGGCCATGGGAATGTAGGGCTCAACCCAGCCTACCGGGGATGTACTATTTTCATGAGGGCTTGTAATCCCAACCATCCCTTCTCCTTTATCCCTTTTCCCATCTAATGCACGCTGATTATCTCAAACGCATCCTCAACGCCCGCGTCTATGACGTTGCTCAAGAAACGGCCCTGGAAATTGCGCCAAATCTATCCAAGCGTCTGGGAAATAAGCTGCTGCTCAAGCGGGAAGATATGCAGTCGGTATTCTCCTTTAAGCTACGGGGAGCCTACAACAAAATGGCCCAGCTGCCGCCGGAAAAACTGGCTCAGGGTATCATTGCCGCCTCTGCTGGTAACCATGCCCAGGGAGTGGCCCTCGGAGCGCGAAAACTAGGCAGTCGTGCCATCATTGTCATGCCTGAGACCACACCGGATGTAAAGGTCAACGCAGTCAAGGCCCGTGGTGGAGAAGTGGTGCTCCATGGTGAAACCTTTGACGACGCCTATGCCCATGCCCGCCAGTTAGAAAAGAAAAAGAACATGACCTTTGTCCATCCCTTTGATGATCCGGATGTGATCGCCGGACAGGGAACCATCGGCATGGAGATTTTGCGTCAGTATCAGCAGCCCATCCATGCCATTTTTGTCGCCATCGGCGGCGGCGGTCTGATCTCTGGCATTGCCGCCTATGTCAAACGTCTGCGTCCTGAAATTAAAATTATCGGCGTCGAACCCAAGGATGCTGATGCTATGTATCAATCGCTTAAGCTAGGACATCGGGTTAAGCTATCCCAGGTGGGGCTGTTTGCCGATGGGGTGGCGGTGAGCCAGGTGGGGGAGGAAACCTTTTGGCTATGTCAGCAGTATGTGGATGACATTGTCCGCGTGGGCACCGACGATACCTGCGCTGCTATCAAGGATGTGTTTGAAGACACCCGTTCCATCGTCGAACCGGCGGGAGCCCTGGCCATTGCTGGTGCCAAAGCCTATGTCAAACAAGCGCGTATCAAGGATGAAACCCTGGTAGCTGTGGCCTGTGGAGCCAATATGAACTTTGATCGGCTCAGGTTTGTGGCCGAACGGGCTGAGCTAGGAGAACAGCGGGAAGCTATTTTTGCGGTCACAATTCCGGAGCAGCCGGGTAGCCTGAACCGATTCTGTGACACCATTGGCAAGCGTAATCTGACGGAGTTTAACTATCGTATTGCTGACAAAGCTGAGGCCCATATCTTTGTGGGGTTGGAAATTTGCGATCGCGACGATGCCATTGCCATGAAAGACCTATTCGAAACCAACGACTTCAAAACCCTCGACCTCACCGACGACGAACTCACCAAGATGCACCTGCGCCACATGGTCGGCGGCCGATCTGCCCTGGCCAAAAACGAACGTCTATATCGGTTTGAATTTCCAGAACGTCCCGGTGCCCTGATGAAGTTTGTCGGCTCTATGAGCCCCAACTGGAATATCAGCCTATTTCACTATCGTAATAACGGCTCCGACTATGGCCGTATCGTTGCGGGCATGCAGGTTCCGCCCGAGGAAATGGACGAATGGCAGGCCTTCTTAGAAACCCTTGGCTACCGCTATTGGGAAGAAAGCGACAACCCTGCCTACCAACTTTTCCTGGGATAGCGACGGGATACCAAAAGTCCCACCAGGACCAACACCATCGCCAGGGCCGACACCCAGATCACAGGGACATCCTGATGGCGTTGGGCAATGGCCAAATCCGCCCAGATAAACACCAAGGCAAAAGGCAAGTCGCGTCGTTGCACAATGGCCAAGGCGGCAATAACATTAGCCACCCCAATCATAATGGCCGTCCACACCGCCCCCGATAGGCCCAGCTCTTTTGCCCCCGAAGCATAGAGCGCAGATGCAATATTTACCACCGTCGCCACTGAGATCCAAGCGAGATAAATACTAATCGGTCCATTGACTCGATAACGACGACGATCCGGATGGTGCTGCCCATCGGCTAATTCACTATAGGCGGCAATCAGCGACAACAAAATCATCACCATCGCCACCACCGAAAACCAGTAAAGCTGCAGCGTAAATAGATAAATCCAAACCATCTGAGCGACACAGGCCACTATCAAACAGAGGTTAATGCGTTTGATCAGCAGATGGGCTCGATATTTAGGACGCGATTGGTGCCAGGCGTAGATCATCAGCCCGACATAAATCACCCCCCAAATACTAAAAGCATAGTTAGCGGGGGTGATGAGGACACCGGCAAGGGGACCATTGGCTACCTCAGCGACGGTCTTTCCATCAATGGGGAAAATATTGGACAAGGCATTTACGACTAGGGTGCCTACAATCGCTATCCAGGTTGCGATCGCTAAGCCCTTATCTCCTCGTAGCCCCATAGCATCTCACTCAAAACATCACCGGCAATCTATAGAACCCAACTGCTTTTAAAAAGCAGTCACCCTCTAAGTAAATAGCCAAACACCTGTCCTAATGCGTTAGAACAGGTGCCATACCAGTTATTGTGCCGTGTAGACTTGAGGTCTGCCAGATAACCGTCAATTAGCTTTCACGATCGGTACGAATCCACTGAGCCTCAGGCCCCTTCAAAAACTTAAAGTAAAGCGGAATCTTCCACAGAATGTAAAACGGAATCGAGAGCAACTTACCCAGGGAAATATCCTGACGCGCAAACCCAGACCAGGCCAGACCAATGGCAACCAATAAACTCAGACCAGCACCGTAGAGGGTGATGGCAGGGAGCCAGGTCGTCGCCAATAGTAGCGTCATCGCTGTGATTACGACAGTAGCTGATACCCATAGCATCACCAACAGCGACAGTGGCGGCACACATAGATCCAGTGCCAACGCAATCAGACCGATACGGCCCTGCTTTAGACCTTGCCACAATAGTGGCGGCACACAGGTGAGTAATGTTTGTAAATGACCATGCTCCCATCGGGTGCGCTGGGTCATAGCGGTAGAGTCTTGTTGGGGTTGATCACCGGTCACCAAGGCATTGGGACACATAATGGGGGAATGTCCAGCAATGGCCAAGTCCAGCCCTAGCTTCATATCCTCGACAATATTGCCACTGGCTAAATCCACTTCTTTCAAAGTGGCCCAGGGAAAGGCCATACCTGTCCCCGTTAACAAACAGGGTTGACCCAATATCCGCAGTCCCAGAGGCCGCACTTGATTTTTGACCTTAAAGGCAAAGGTGGAGACCATTTCCTTAGGAGATGGATTAGGGCTTTGCTCCAATAGGTAGGTGGCTTGTACAGGTCGATTGGTGGTGAGGGCTAGATTTGCGATCGCATCAATAGATCCCGGCTTCACCTGACAATCCGCATCCACCATCATCAAAACATCAGGAGCATCCTGACTCAAATAACGGATCCCAAAATCTAAGGCATAGCCTTTACCGCGCTGCTGATCATCCTCCCGCTCCAACACGGTTGCCCCCGCTTGACGAGCAATCTCTGCCGTTGCATCCGTACAGTTATCGGCCACCACCACGAGCCGATCAGTGGATTTCAGCTGCGAGGTCAGCGTGGATAGCGTGGCTTGGATCACAGCTTCCTCATTGTGGGCTGGCATTAAAATTGCACGTCGTATATTAGCCAACGAGGCCTGGGGCCGTTTCAACCGACCTCGCCCAACAAATGCGACCAATACTTCAATAAATAAAACAGCACAGGGCAATACCAAAGCTGCAGCTAGCAATACCTCTACAACTTGAACACTCACAGCTAAGGATTCAACCACAAAACCTTCTCCCAACATTAATCCGATTCATCTATTGAATCGGTACAGTAGTCATGACCAAGCAATTCTTCCTAATCAGTGAGAGCGATTCAGCGCTGATTAAGATAATGATTCGCTAAAGTATTGAAGTAAATACACTAATGAGTCCCATATAAACCTTGTCCACGTCCAGAACGGTCGTTTTACCGTGGGAGAAACTACAGGTTTCAACTTGGACGTGGTTTATCCTGAGTTATCAAGACACTTTATATGGCTCCCATTCTTTATTGACTCTCTTATCAGGACTGAGTTCCAGCTTTTCATAAGAGTTATCAGTCATCTCTTCGCTAGGACAGATTCCTCATCCAGGATGCCCGGACTTTAACGCATGTCCCTAGGCTTCCGGGGACGGCAGGGTGACCCCAGGCAAATTTGCTGAGCAGGCATGTCCTTAAAGACACTGCTGCGGGCTCCAATCACAGCATTTGCCCCAATCCTCACCCCCGGTGCCACAAAACAATCTGTCGCTACCCATGCACCATTTTCGATCACAATCGGAGCTGTAACCAAGGCAAAACAAGGATCGTTAAAGTCGTGGCTGCCGGTACACAGGTATGACTTTTGCGATACTACACAGTGCTGACCCAGCCGAATCGGGGCCAGGCTGTAAAAGGTAACCCCCTCTCCCACCCAGCTGTGGTCACCGATCTCAACTTTCCAAGGATACGTAAACCGAGCCGAAGGACGAATCACCACGTTCTTGCCAATTTTGGCTCCAAACAGCCTGAGTAACCAACAGCGTGGACCATGGGCCATATGCAATGTGAGCGGAAATACCACAGCCTGGACTAACCACCACAGCAGCACATACCATTTAGGCCGACCAATATCAAAATCTGGCTGATGATAGCGACTCAAATCCACCAGGGATGGAGGACCAAAATCAATCTCGTTGGCAGCCTCAGCCCAGGCAGGTAAATCTGAATAGTTGGAAAAATCAGCGCTGATAGCCCTTTTAGGTATACCGTCAGCCATTAAGCATCACCGACCAAAGCAGCTTTGGCAGGCTCCTTAGGTTCTGCTTCCTTTTCGGCCAGATTGAGGCTGCCACCAAACCGGAGTTCGTAAAGTTTGACGCCAATCTGATATTCATACTGACTGAGCAAACGGCCATAAATATAGCCAGGGTAGCCATCTAGAAAACCCAATCGAATAAAGTAGAACAAAACAAAGCGTAAAAATGGCTTGAAGGGAAGCCGGACCCAGATTTTTTTGAGAAAACGTTTGCGCTGTACGGAATCACCAAACAGATTGGCTCCGATAGTGCCGTCATCCCCCATACCGGTCAGCAGATTGTAATACACCCGTGCTTCCCAATTGGAATAACGATTGTGACGAGCCAACCAGTGAAATAGATCGCGAAAGTCGATGTGGAGCATATCGTTCTTGAGATGCCCCACCTTACCGCTCTCGATTACAACATGTTCATGGACTTCATTATCACCAGTATTTTGGATTTCTTCGGTATTTAGATTTTCATAACGGCCCTTGGCATGGCGAAAGAAGCGCATGTTCCAATCAGGATATTTGCCACCGTGACGAATCCATTTACCGAGAAAGTAAACTCGACGGTTGAGATAGCAACCATCTACTTCATCTGCAGCAATCACCTCGGCCATCTCGGCCCACAGTTCTGGCGTAATGCGCTCATCACAATCGACAATCAGCACCCATTCATTACGAAATGGCAAGTTATCCAGCGACCAATTCTTTTTCTTGGGCCAGCGCCCATTGAAGTCAAACTGAACAACCTGCGCACCGTAGGATTCTGAAATCTCCACCGAGCGATCCTCACTGTGAGAATCCACTACAAATACCTCGTCAGCCTGGGCAACACTCTCCAGACAAGCAGGTAAATTGGACTCCTCATTTTTGGCAGGAATCAGTACCGAAACTGGGATTTTGGTAGCAGCAGTCATAAGTCAATGGAAAATTGAATAACGGTAGATGTAGAAGGGAGGTTATAAATAAGCGTCACTTACATCTAGATTTATGGGTCTTTATTTGTCCCAGTAAAAACTCAAGGTTTCAACTGGGATGTGTTTGGGCGAATCGCCCATCAAGGCTTAGATAGCAGATGACTTAGCTGGTGGCTTGACTAGGTAACGGAGCACGCTACCTAAATACCCGAGTTGGCCATAGGCATAGGCAAGATTCTCAAACCGCTGGGCCGGATCGTTGACGTATTTCACGGTCTTATAAACGCCACGGACAAGACGTTCTCCCCCCCAGCGGAGTTGGGCAACCCCAGCGCGACCCGATACTTGCTCACGGTAACACTCACTAATGCCTTGCCACCAACTCCGACTGAGGAACCAACTGGGCTTAAGTCGGGCCGGGGAAACATTGTGAGCGGCTAAGGCAGCAGGGACATACACGACATGCCAACCTTGTTTGAGGGCGAGCTGAGTCATGTGGAGTTCTTCGTTGGATAGCAGGTTTTTGCCCACACGACCCAGGTTAACGTCAAAGCCGCCGACTGAGTCGAGAAAGGTTTTGCGGAGGGAATAGTTCAGTCCCCGAGGGGTAAGACCGGGATTTTTAATATATTGCAGCTGATCGCCGAGATCATAAGCGCCTAACCCACTGGCTAAATCGTCAGAAAGCCATGCCGGTGGTCGATTGACGCCTGGGGGCCAAAGCAGGGTGACTTTGCCACCTGCGATCGCAACTTTGTCATTATCCTGATAAACCTCCAACAATGAGGCCAACCATTGAGAACTGGCGACCGCATCATCATCAAGGTAAGCCAGAATATCGCCCTTAGCAGCATTAGCCCCTGTGTTACGAGCTGTTGAAAGCCCCAAAGTAGCCTCATATACATAACGTAACCGAGGATCAGACAACCGCTTTTGCACCACTTCGGCAGTAGTATCAGTCGAGGCATTATCCACCACGATCACTTCAATATTTTCAAGGGTTTGGGCCAATAAACTATCAATAGCCGCCCCCAAATACTGAGCACGATTATGGGTACAAATAATGGCAGAAATTATTAACTCAGCCATAAAAATTTTGAATAAAAAGAAAATGTACTGAAAATAAGAGCAATCCTTCGGCAATGATGCAATGCTAGCCTGAGTAGACTAAAAACTATTGATGCATAAGCTATTCCGCTCTAATCAAAATGCCCGCTTCACTGATGGATGTACTCATTAAACTTTACTGAAATTACGCAATTGAGACCTATCTATCAAGTTCGTTTTATCTACTCTTCAAACGTGTAAAGTATCCAACGGTTAGCTGTCGTAGCCACCGTCTTTCCCTCTATTTCTTCGCTAAGCCCATGAACACTAGTGACGACATCGATATTGCGCCCTATATAGATCATTCTTTATTGGTACCCACAGCCACCCTAGAGCAAGTCGATTACTGGTGTGCAGAAACCCAGCGCTATGGCTTCGCCAGTGTCTGTGTTTACCCAGTCCATGTCTCACGCGCCGTTGAAAATCTGCACGACAGCAAAGCAACGGTAAGCACTGTCATTGGGTTTCCCACCGGAGCAGACACCTCAGCCAGTAAGCTCTTTGCGGCCCAGGAAGCCACTGAAAATGGAGCCACAGAACTCGATGTTGTGATCAACCTCGGCTGGGTTAAAGCAGGCCAACTGGAACAGGTACATACAGAATTGGCCCAAATTATTGAATCCACCGGTCAGTGTGTGAAAGCGATTTTGGAAATGGCTCTTCTGGATCAGTCCGAGAAACGGAAAGCCGCTGATATTTGCATGGATGCTGGTGTGCAGTTCCTCAAAACCAGTACCGGCTGGCATGGTGGGGCCACTGTGGACGATATTCACCTACTCAAAGAAATTACCCGTGGACGTATTGGCATCAAGGCATCAGGGGGTATCCGCACCCCCGAACAAGCCCTCATGCTAATCGAGGCGGGAGCCACACGCTTGGGGACTTCAAGGGGACCAGACATTTTGCGACAGCGGTTCACAGAGTTTCAAACAACGTCCTAAAGGGCGAATGTAATTCTTTGCTGACAGCAAAACATCAAAAAAACTGAATGTTTTTCCCAGATTTTTTTCCCTAATAGTGACTATGTCGGGCACTATTAAATAGCTGTCGCCTTTCGTTAAGATCCTATGACTCCCTCTGCACAATCGGCAGGCAATGCACCATCACCCATTGCTGCTTTGGCCCTAAAGCTAGTGGGTGGTATTACCATTTTGGCTGCCTTAGTGGATTTTCTGGTATTGCTATTGCCGCCAGATTTACTGAACCGCGCCTGGCAAATCACCACAGCCACCCAGCTGGTCGATCGTGGCATTGTCCCTTTAGTTGGGATTGCCCTGCTATTCACTGGATTTTGGATTGAGAGCTACGTCAGTGGCAAACGTGGCAGTGGCAACCTGATGTTGGACGCCCGTCTTTGGACCTGTGTTTTGGCCTGCATCCTGGGTCTAATATTTGCTGTTCTAACTCCAATTCATATGAATAATGTGCGTCTGCAAAGCAAGGATGCACTGGCTCAAGTTTCGACCGAAGCCACTGAAGCTACTAACCAGCTGGAACAGCGGCTAAATCAAGAAGTAACTCAGCAACGCGATCGCATCGGCAGCTTACTGAATAATCCAGAACAAATCGAGCAACTTGTTGCCAGCGGCAATGTGACCGCAGAGCAAGCGGCCCAAATCCGTCAGTTCGAAGATAGCCCAGAATCTCTGGACGAATTTCTGACAGGCCAGGCCTCTGAACTACGTACCCGCCTAGAGACCGAAATTGGCTCCCGCCGTGAAGAAGCAACCAAGCGTGTCCGCGCCGAAGCAACCAAGGCAAGCGTCCGCATCTCCCTTAGTAGCATTCTGCTCGCTATTGGTTATATCGTCATCGGCTTTAGCGGCCTCAGACGCCTGTTTGCGATTTAACCTATAGAAATTGTCGGGACAGAAAAATGTGGGGACGTTGCATGCAACGTCCCCACATTTTTTGTATTTATTCAAAACGGTTGTTGAATTTTAGCCAGCAGATCATAAAACGGCTGCCAGTTATCTTCAACGATAATCGGCTCCCAAATCGCCTCAATCTCAGGCCGCAGCAAAACGATAGCAGGGTTATTCTGTCGCAAGCATTGCTCTACCTGCATAACGTCAGCAGCTGACAATGTGGTCAAACAAGTGTGATAGTGCTGTCGCCAAGCCTGAAGCAGTATGGCCGCATCGTCATCAGAGTTATCAACCGTCGCCTGCAGAATCTGCTCTGAATCATCACACCACTGTACTGAAAACTGTCCCGTTAGCCCTGAGAAAAAGTCGTGGTAGCTCACACGAGTATTTTCCAACAGTTCCAGGGTTAGTCGCAGTAGCTCATCCCCCAGCTCAGGCAGCAACTCCTCAAAACCTAACTTAGCCAGCATTCTCTGCTTATAGGCTGTGTAGTAATGGCCGCGATACGTTGCCAAGCCAGCCTCCAAATCCTCCCCTGACATAATTAGCTTGAGTGGTTTCTGTAACATCCATAGGTTCCACTCACACACCCGAGGCTGGTTACCATAGCTATAGCGACCACCATAGTCAAAGTAAGCGGCCGTAAACCGAGGATTAAACTCATCCATAAAGGCATAGGGACCATAGTCAAAGCTCTCCCCAGTAATGGACATATTGTCGGTGTTCAGCACCGCGTGGCAAAAGCCCACTGCCATCCACTGAGCCGCCAGTTGAGCCACCCGCTGCACCAACTCAGCATAAAACTGGGCATAGCGTTCCTGCACATCTTGCACCGCTAACAAGTGGTCGTAGTACACCTCAATCACATGATCCAGAAGAGGTGTGATCAGATCGGGGCGGGCCAAATAGTGCAAACGCTCAAAGGTGCCAAAGCGGATGTGGGACTGGCTAAAGCGCACCATGACCGATGAGCGTGTGGGCGACGGCTCATCTCCTCGCCACAGTTGCTCTCCTGTCTCCACCAGACTCAGGCAACGGGACGTATTCACCCCCAGAGCGTGCAACGCCTCAGATGCCAGGATTTCTCGCACGCCCCCCTTGAGCGTCAGGCGACCATCGCCATTACGAGAGTAGGGTGTTGTGCCCGACCCCTTAGTACCAAAGTCATAGAGTACTCCATCGGTGCCCCGTACCTGACCGTAGAGAAAGCCACGACCATCGCCCAATGCAGTGTTGTAGTCACCAAATTGATAACCGTGGTAGCGCAAGGCCAAGAGCGGCGATCGCTGCTGAAACTGCCCAAACGTCTCAATAAAGTTATGGTCACTCACCGCATCCGTCGATAGTCCTAAGCGGGGCAGTAGATCATCATTACGAAACCGTAGAAGATATTGTGGAAAATCAGCAGCTACAACAACATCGTAGTAGTCATCCCCTAGAGACTCTAGGGCAGGCTCATAGGTAAGAGAGATAAATGGATTCTGAGTATCCAAGGGTAAAAGCAAAAATCAGATCAACTCTAGTATCTGATATCCAGTGAGCCTATAAAGACCGCTCTAAGTAAAATCAAGTCCACAAGATAAAGGGGCCAGGATATGCTTGACCGACTCTATATTATAGATCAAACTGATTTAAGTACCGTTACATATACTGCATACTGAAAGCAAGGCAGCTGTATTAATAGATCAATGATAATAAGAAGGCAGCAATGTCCGTCAAAAAGAACATTACACTATTCAAACTCATTTTCATTTGTTTGAGTAAAGAAATTAGAGAATTATTGCGCTTATCGACACATAATTTTATCTAGTAAATTCACAAAGAGAAGAATCAATTCTCCGATTTATGGATATGTAGAGAACCATGACCGCCATGCTTTCATACCAAACTGATTAGCTTAGGTCTTAAAAAGTGATTGTTCCTGATAAAAGAGCTAAATATGGTTGAAGAGATCATCGCAAAACTTGCCATTCCTCTCGTTATATGCATTTTCTTCATCATTGTATCTATTTCTGATGAAGCATTTGGAATCAAGCCAAATGATAAAGGCAGAAATCTTCTTAGATGGCTAGCTGTTGGCATATTCATATTTTACACGATGTCAACTTTCATAAACCCTAATGCGTCCATAGCCTCTGATCCCTATGAAGGCATAAATGAACCATCTAGGATTTTTGATCGAGCAAATTCATTTTACTCAAGCAATAACTACTCAAAAGCTGCTCTCGGCTATGAAAAAGTTATAGTAAGAGATTCTGAAGATTTTTTTGCTTGGTATATGTATGGAGCCTCTCAGTATTTTATTAATAAGAAAAACGAATCTTTAGATGCCTTCGACAGCTCAATTTCAAGAATACCAGTCGAAAACCTATCGTCTTTTTTATATCCTACATATTTCAAAGGAGATATCTTTCTTGAAAAGGGCTCTTATAAGAAAGCTCAACAAGTTTATGAATATATTTTATCAGTATCACCAAAAGATAGTCATGCAAATGGCAATCTTGGCTTCATTCATTACAAATTAAACAATATTAAAAAGTCAATAGATTACTATTATAAGGCCAATCAATCAGCTCCTGAATTAACAACGTTTCGAAATGCCTTGTTGTACTTTAAGGATAAAGGAAAGTCTATTCCAGGGAAAATCTTAGATGCGCCTAATGACCCAATACCATTGTCTATTCAACCTGAAACACCACCAGGGAAAGCTAAGCCAAAGTACTCATTACGAGTCATAAATTTACGAGCCTGGGAAGTCATTCAAGAATTAAAAAAGGCAAGAAAGGATTTGGCAGAGCACTCCAATGATGTTTCGAATGAAAAGAATACAGTTTTAAGTAACAGTTCTTCTGACAATGCGCAAGCAAGTCTCCCTGAGTCTCTAGACAAGCAAAAAAGTGAATCAATTGAGTGGCCAATGGTTTTCTCAACTTCACGTCGAGGTATAACTTTCCTGGATGCTAACCAGGTATGTCTTGAGCCAAAAACATCTCTTGAACTTCCTTATAGTGCTACGTCTGAGTACGCTAAAAATAGAAGAAAACAGGTTCTAACCATTGGTTTAGCCAGAATGAATTCAGGAGATGATTGTCATAAAGGCACTTTTAGAGAGTATTCAAGTATTATTGATTCTAAAGAAGGTTGGGACTGTAGTGGTTCAATTGAGCTTATTAAGGAGGCTTCTAGAGTTTCCTTTAGATGGGTAACTTTAGACGGTCAAGGCAAAGGTGATGAGGCAAAATGCCCCGCAGAAACGAAATACGAATTGATTGAAAGGCGACGTCTGTAGTTACACTTTTCATAAACTATTACTGCCAATACTCAGTAGAGTTTTAAGCTACTTGAATTAATTTTGATGACGTCCAATTTTAATATTTTTAGGCCAAGATTAACATCTGACATTGACTGGCTACCCCCCTTAACTGCCATAGTATTATTGCAATTCTCCAGCTTGCTAATGGTCGCTCAAAAAAGTTCACTGGGTAACTCAGCTATAAGTTTGAAAGTTTGAAAGGTATTTATCAGCTGATAATTATCAGCTAGCTGCAACAAAAATTCGACTACCTCGCAAATTACTCAATATTTTGGAATGTTCAATTTAGTATAAAGCTGTTTTTAGATTACTAGCCAGAACGGTATCTAAGAATTCCCTCACCAAATCAAGTAAGCACAATTGGTTTAAATCAATTCTGCTAAAACAACTCCGCCATAGACTGCTTAATCTCAAACTTTAATTAGGGCTTGCTGAAAAAGTCTGATCAGACTTTTTCACGGCTGAAACGACGCAAATACGTTATCTTTTCAGGCTGTATCGATAGGTAGGTGCAAGGGTGAATCGGCTGAAACCCTTGAAAACTCGTAAAATGACCTTGCACTTAACTTCGACTTCGTTAGCTGAAACGACTATATATCAGTGCTTCTGAATTATTCAGCAAGCCCTAATTACTCTTCAGTTTCTGCACCGAACTTCTAAAACCTAGCACCACAAAAATATTGGAGAGGGTGAGAAAAAATTCAGCACTGCCATGGAGCCAATCCACATTGGCTAACTCCAATCCATAGGCTTTCTGGGCATAGATACCGGCTGGAATAGTCACTGCGACAAACACCAGCAGCACATAGAAGCCAACCAAAGCCAGGCGGGGTGTCTGTCCAGACTTGGTCACAAAATAGAGGAATCCCAGATAGGGAAATAAGGAGACTGCAAACAAGGTTTCTTTAGACACGGGTTTGCCTCCAGATATACCAAGCAGCAGCACAGCTAGTGCAATTACCCACAACCGTCATCGCTGCTTGCAAAATCACTAGCCAGCTCAAGGACGGTGAGTTATCAAAAAAATGCCAGGTGCAAGCACACATAGCGCTAATCAGAGCTGGCAACATACCAAACGATAACCACCGCCAAGCAGACCACCCCGTCACCTCAGCAAATTGCCAAACGAAATAAATAGCGGCAATCCATTCAATCACGCTGGAGATATGGACCATCCAAGTGGGCAATGAGAGAGCGTGCATAGGCAGAGAACATCAATGGGGATAATCAGAAAATGTAAGGGTGGGCAGTGCCCACCGTCCAGGCATTTGCCCTGGGACAAACCTGAGCAATCGGCACTAGTCTAAAGTAGATTCAGGCGTTGTGGGTCTAAGCCTAACTATTTAAGAGGACAGCGGTGTAAACATGCGAGCAGTGTTATGTGGCTACTATGGCATGGGTAATGGCGGCGATGAGGCACTACTAGCAACACTGCTACAGCTATTGCCCATGTCAGTCACCCCCCTTGTTCTTTCTGGCAATCCTCAGGAAACGTCCCAACGCTACGGAGTGAAGGCTGTACCCAGGAAATCCCTAGCTGCCGTCTGGTCAGCCCTCCGGCAATCCCAGGCGTTTATCTGGGGGGGTGGCAGCCTGATGCAGGATACCACCAGTGCGATCAATCCGTTGTACTACGGTGGCTTAATGAAGTTGGCCCAGTGGATGGGTCTGCGCACCATTGCCTGGGGCCAGGGGATTGGGCCGATCCATCGGCGGAGTAGTCGGTGGATTACACGCTGGGTATTGCAAAATTGCGATGCCGTCAGTGTCCGCGATGGGGCTTCAGCTCAGTTGTTAACCGATTGGAATATTCCCTGCCAGCTAGCACCCGATCCAGTATGGGCGCTTAAGTCCTCTCACCTGCCAGGGTTTGCAGACCTACATTCACCACGAGTTGCCGTTGCTCTGCGTGACCATGCTCAGCTGACACCTGAGCGACTGGCAAATCTGACTAAAGCCATTGCTGACTTTCAGACCGCCACCCAGACCTGTGTAATCCTCCTACCATTTCAACCGGTCAAAGACAGCGCGATCGCAAACCATATTGCTCAACACCTGAATGGCCACCATGAGATTATCCAAGTGGATAACCCAGATCAGCTTAAGGGCGTTTTTCGGAGTATCGAAATGGCCATTGCCATGCGGTTTCACGGCGTTGTCATGGCGGCTGCGGAAGGCTGTCGCTGCTTTGCCATTAGCTATGATCCTAAAGTCACCCAGATCATGAAAGAGCTATCGCTGCCTGGCTGGGGACTTTCATCTACGGACCCACTACCGCTCATACCAAACGATGCTGGCACCATGACCCAGCAGTGGCTAGAGCACTATGCCAATGGCGAAGGATTGAGCGATGTACAGGTAAGATCGCACATTGATCGCGCTCTCCTACATGCCGCCGTAATACAAAAAGTACTGACGAAAAGTACTGATAATCTATGATGAAATGTGAATTACTTTAAATTTTAATATATTCTTAATCATTAAGATATTGGTTGAATGCGTTGATTTACAGGTATTTTGCAGCAATAAACCAATGCCAATTACATTTTCTGTGTTAACACTATGGAGAGATTAGCGTAAGATGCCATCGTCTCCGCTGTATCATTGCGGTGCTCTAGAATGTTCAATCCAGCTAGATCCAACGACAGTCTCCCTGAGTCAGGCAATCAACCCCAGGACGTTTCGTCATGTGGGGCACAGTTACCTGTAGAACAATCGGATAACAATAGCTGGCAGACCGTTCATCTCCCAGGCACAATCCCTGCCAATCAACTTTCAGGGCCCACACATCATTCGCGGACCAACGCTATGGATTCTTCTAGCACGTACCAGATTAATAGCACCTCCAGTACCCAGCCCTCTACTAGCACCGAACAGCCTAGCCAGCGTGAAACAGAGCTGCTCAACCTGGTGCGAGATCTAAACGAATGCAACGATGTGCTCTTAGCTAAGGTATCCCAGCTTGAAGAATCTCTAGAACGCTCGCAAGCTGCCCTCCAAGCTGAGATTGACCGGGCCGGACCACCTGTTGGTGATCGCGAAATTGTCCAATTGGTGACTGAGCTAGAACAAAGCACTCAGGCCCTACAACATCACCAAGTACGTAGCGAAACTCTCCAAACAGAACTTGCTGCATTTCGGGAACGTACCGCACAGCTTGAAACTGAAAATGCAGCAATGCTGCAGCAACATACAGAACAGTCTCGAGAGCTCCTGCAGGCCAACACCAACTGCCGTGACTTGAGAGCCCGCCTCCAGAGACAGCAGCGCTATACATTACAGTTCAAGGCGGCCCTTGAAAAATGTCTTAGCATGTCAACAGAGTCATCCAAGACATCTATGGCAGGCCTGAATGCACCAGGTATCACCATGCCCACAGCCGATGAAATTCGTCCTTGGGAATCCGCCCTTGGTAACGCTAGACTCGATCCTCAACTGGAGTCTATGATTCGTGGCGGTCAAACAATTAACCCTCAGCCTGTCCCTATCAACACTTTAGAAACCGAGGCCGAAGATCAACTGTGGCACGATCTAGCACGAGTGATGGATCCCTCCGAAGTTCCTGCTGAATCAGACTTGCAGGAACTTTCTACCGTAGACAGCTCCATCACTGAAGACCATTCTAGTGCTCCTCAATTTACTGAACCATCGCCCTGGAGCAAGGACATCGGCTCATCTACAATTAGCCCAGCTGATAACACGAGTGATAATACGTCAGCAGGAATCTCTCAGCTTTCTCCTGAAGCCAGTGAAATTCTGGCGCGAGTACAATCAGCCAGGACAGTGGCATCAGCTGACACCTACTTACCTGTAATGTCAGCTCAAAGTAGCCCTTCTCCATTGGTCAATCCACTGAAGCCTCAGAAACGCATTGGGTCTCTATCAGCTATCGATCTACCAAACTTTCCTCGCCTTAAAAAGCAACCACCAAAGGCCAAGGCTTGAGAGAAACTTTATTCTTAATTGCCTAAAATAAAATCTTTTTCCTAGTCAACTTAGGTTAGACTTTGTTAACTTCTGGTCAACATGTAAAAGCAATGGTAGTTATTCCTTACTGTTGCTGATTTACAGGTGTTTCCAACATAGGTTTAGCCGTAAGCATTTTTCAAAAAATACCCTGCGGGTTTGCCTTAGTCCCTCAGGTGGCAATTGCATCTTCCCCGTAAAAATAATATGAGCCCCTCATCTTTAAAAACTGTTTTAGAAAATTCTCCATCAAGCAAGCCTGTCAGTGAGACACACATTGCCACGGCCATTCTCCATGTGATTGAGACAGCTCGTTCCCAGGGACAAACCCTGGATGATGTCATCAATGAACTTATGACCGACGATGCCCTACTAGATCCCAAGAGCCGCCATCTGCTTGGAGATATCCTGACCCAAGCATGGAATACTCTCTGAGGAGATTAATTAGCGCTCAAGCATAAAAAAATAGGGTGGACATGGTCCACCCTTCACAAAGTAAATATTCAGATATCTAAGATGGTGGCTAACTAGCATCCTCATCATTGTCGCCTACGGCCATTTGCAACACCATGGGCTCACCACCCGCTTGATGATACTTGTCAGCCCATTTGCGTAGCAGCAAATCGAGTTCATCAAGGGCTTGCTGCCGATTCTCTGATGGGATGTCAAGAGATTCTAGGACTCTCATGGTGCCGTCTTTACGAGCAACCCATTCGTGCATGATGCGAAAATAGCGAGCTGTATCTTCGATCATCGTGTACGTTCTTTCCGCATCATCGGTCGGAATATAGGAAGCTCGGGCAAGGGCATAGAACGGCATCCCCCAAGGCGAGTCGATACGGGCAACAGTACCTGAGTAAATTAAGCGTCGTCGAATGTGTTCTGCCAAGGCCTCACTCAGAGGTAATTGTCGCCCACTCGGAACAGATTCTTGAGAACGAGCGTGCAGAAACTCAATCAGTTCTGCAAACTGAAATGAGGTAATTAGCTGCGCCTCTGGTAAATTTGGCGGCAGCTTTTGCTCGATTTGAGCTTTTTCGTCAGATGTTAGATTTGTACCAACTAACCTAGAGCGTCCTGGCGTCCAGGGATATTGTTCAAGCCAAACATAGGGAAATTGAATCAAATAGCGAGGTTCCTGCGCCCCTAGCATTTTTAGCAATTTGCCTTCGCTCAATGCCTGTCGCACTTCTTCGACAATGGCTTTGACTCGCTTGGGTTCAATATGGTGTAAATGCCCCGTCATGCGCAGGTTTTGTCCCTGCTCCATATAGGTTGTATAGATGGCACACTTAGCAGCCGTTGCCGCAGCATCAAGAAATGCACCGTGGCGATGCCCACCAGTACGCATAGCGCTGAAGGCAAGGTACATCATTATCTGATCAATCGCGCTGGGCTCTAGACGCTTGATCAAATCGGCATCAGTAGTCATCGGTGATTGAACATTGGTCATGGACGCTCAGGGAATAGATACACGCTGATCGCGTGGACAGATGATTGTTAGTGGGACTAGGCTACCTTAAGAAGCACCAATTTTTCTTGATTTATTCAAGATGACAAAGGAACTTCAATAGTAGTAGCTATTTCTTCACTAGCTTGTAACGGTTAGCGTAAAACTTTTTCTGATTAATATCTATAGTTTTTCTATAGTGTTTTATGCGCTTATTAGCTGAACAGGCCGAGTGGAAAGGCTCTTAAGCAATAATGCGGCCACTACCACGATAGGCATGATCAGTTGAAATACGTCCACTGCCACGGTAAGCCCTCACACGACCACTGCCACGGTCGGAAGCCATCACACGACCACTGCCACGGTCTGCTTGGTTTGTCATTACGCGACCACTGCCACGGTCAATTTGTTCAGTTTTAGTGCGGCCACTGCCACGCTCAGCCAATAGAGAATCAGGAGAGGTAACAACCAAACCTAGAAAGTTGAAAACGCTGATGGTAGCAGCAACTGACATTACCGATAGAGAAATTCTCATGGGTCAGAAAATGATTAGTATTGCTACTTTCTGATTACATGGAATTGACAAATCACTCAGGAAAAACTATGTGAAAAATATGTGGGTGATGTCACCCATTTTTTGTAATTGATGCTACCTTCCATCAACTTTTGTAATGGCATCTACTAGAATCCAACCACCACCTAAATTATGGGTACCATAAACTTCAACGGTACTGCCATCAGCAACCTGCATCAACTGATTGACAGCCTGAGAGGAAACAGCAACAAGATTTAGAGGGATGTCAGTTTGGCCCATGGGACAGAAAAGTTGGTAGCTGTCATCCTTTATTCGCTGATACTGACCGCGAAAAATGCTACCGACGGAAGTAACAGACGGGGGAACTTTATCTAAAGGATATATAAAGCCACTGTTGGGATAGATCTGCAGATCTTTCAGGTAGGCTTGTTGTTGCTCCAGCCAATGCTCATCGGTAGGTAGTAGGTCAAAACAAGGTACAACCATGGCCGGGGCCTGCGCATCCTGCAGTAAGGTTTGTTGTACATCCTGCACAGACAGTTCTCGCGGTTGACATCTTTGCTGTACACAGAGAGCCGCTGCTACTCCAGCTGCTTGACCAATCCCCAAGACAACAGGCTGCAGTCGGGTAGCACCGTTGGCAATATGGGTCACTGAGATATTCTTGTCGCCAGCTAATAGGCCATCAATCTCAGCTGGGACTAGCGAGCGGTAGGGAATCGTAAAGGGAGTACCGGTCCAGCGGCCACCCCAACGGATAGCTTTAGGGGCCAGAGGCATGTCGAATCCAGGATAGTGGTGATCGTTGGGATAGTTACCGATTGCGATCGCATCCACCATGCCATCCCCATTTACTGGCAGCGGAGCCACCTGACCTCCAGGCATCGGCAGAATATCTCGCTCACTCACCGTCGTCAGGCCCACCAGTCGCCGACTCTCGCGGTAGTAAGGGTACAGTGCAAAGGCTCCGCCTCCAGGTGTACCTGCCAGCTCAGGAAATACTCCCTCCGCCAACCCGTAACGAGTCCCCAATTCCGCCTGGATCCCATGGGCAAATTGTTGACTGTGGTCCTTAGCCTCTTGCCAATAGTCATAGCGGGCCGCATCTGACGCGATCAAACGGTCCAGCCCCACCCCATAGTCATTGCCCTGCTGCGGCCAGTTGATCATAAAACGATTGCCCGGCAGTCGCCCATAGTTGAGAAACTGCTCAGCACCGTAGCCTTCCCAGGCACCTGCAAACGAAGCACGAGACCCAGCATGGGACCCTATCGATGGAATTAGCGGCGCAGTTTGCCCCTCGCCATAGTCCTGCATCACCACTACCCAGGTGGGCGACTGCACCGGATATTTCTCAATGGCGAGTGCTAGTGGATCGGTGGGGTCGTTCAGAGATTTGGGTGCACTGGGTTCATGCCATTGGCCTTGAGTCTCCCATCCCCAGCGATAGGGGACATCGCCCAGGGCGAGTAAGTCCCCCAACTCAGTGCCATCAATCGTAATCTGAGCATCGACCGAAAACTGATCAAACGCTACTCCTGTCACTCGATCACCGGATCGCATCACTGAGCGAGGCCGATGGCCCCAGCGCCAGGTCAGATTGGGGAGGGCGGCCACCCAGTCAGCAAATATGGCCGCACCTACGGCGGGTTCGTAGGTGAAGAAACTCACCCAGGCATTATGCAACCCACCCAGCTGACGTTTTTCTAATGCTCGTAAAAATGCTCCCCACAGTCCGGTCTGAAAGGCGGCCAGCTCATTGCCATCGGGAGCCGTCACCCCTGCAGCGGTCAGCATCCCCCCCAGCCAGGGCCACTCACTGACTAACAACACCTGAGCCCCTGACCGTGCTGCCTGAATGGCGGCAGCTGTGCCTCCGGTACCACCACCGACTACGAGGACTTCGGTTATTAACCGCTCACTATTACCCACTGTCGAGCCCATTATTTATAAATAGGGCGTTACATCTTCACCTAAATCATCGGCCAGGTGGGACAAGGCTCGAAATCTCAAACCAACCATTTGTTCGTAAAGGGGGTTGAGCTTACACATAGGTGGAATGTGGACCACTTTTTTGCCAAATAGGGTGACGTCGCGCTCAAAGGGGCACTGAGAGGGAATCATTTTGCAGACAAAGCGGGCCAGGCGCGGATCTTGCACTTCAAACTGATCTAGCCACTCACGCATGGGCTTGAGTGGGTCCGGGCCTTCTTTGGGTGCTGGGGGCTGTAGGGGGCTGGCTGCCGCTACAGGGGCTTCAGCCGCAGCACCACTACTACTAGTGCCTGGCTGGACTTCTTCTTTGACCTGGCGCAGGTTGTAGAGGGTGGATTGCAGGGATTGGAGGACGGCGGTATCGAGGTTGAGCGCCTGGCAGAAGTCCATGAGGATTTTGTCTTCGGCAGCGGAGTAGATGCCGTCTGCGATCGCAACCATCACCCCCATGCGCAAAAAGTTCTCAGCGGCAATGGGATTCGGCGTCAGGACTTTTGCCAGCTCTGCCGGTTTAATCGGCTCGAAGGTTTTGAAATCGAGCTTAGGGGCAAATTCCACATCCATCATGGTGTGGATCAGGTCTTTCTCCTGGTCGTCAAATTCACCATCGGCCCAGGCAACGGCCAGCAGTCCTCGCAGCCATGCCTTTACTTGTTCTTCGGTGTAGAGAGATTTGTTTGATGTAGACGTCATAGCCAGCCTTGGAAAAACATCAAATGTCTGATCAAAATCTGCCAGAGGGATCTAATGTACCCCAACGGCTATGGACGAGCAGGCAACTTAGATGACAGCTGAACCAGCTCAGATCCAGTTTTACCAGTGAATACCCACAGTATTGAGCGTCCGCCATCACGCAGGCTACGAAGCAGGGGTTCCGGTGGGCGCTCTGAGGTCACTGGCAATGGTTTGTAGTGAATACCTCGACTTCCTAAAACGATAGCGGCAATGGTAGTGGCGCGCCGCATATGGTAGTCAGACGTAATCAAATAGACACTTTTGATGCCTAGTCGGTCAAAATCGTCGACTAGGGTGGTGAAGTTAGTGACGGTATCTACGGCTCGATAATCTAGATGCAGACGCTCCAAGGGCACTTGGGATTCTTGAAATACCCAGGTGGAGTATTCGGGATTGGCCCCAGACGATATCCATAGGTCTATATCTGGGTTTTCAATGGCAAACTGAGCGGCGAATTCTTCGCGTTTGGCATCTCCGCCTAATACTAGTGCAGCGGTGGGTGAGGATAGGCGACCACGTACATGCCATTGTCCTAGCCAGAGACCTGTGGCTAAGAGCAGTACAGAGGCTAATGTGAAGCGACGTTTTTTGCGACGCACCTTGGGCACTGGGGGATCCTCGAATGGGGGCAACTAAATTGGATGGACGTAGATGAGTTCAATGAACTTTTTCATTTTAAGGGAGGTTAGTCGGCTCGTTGGGGAAACTATGGTCTTACTTAAGAATAGGGCCCTCATCCCCCAACCCCTTATCCCCAGGGAGAAGGGGAGCTGGAGCTTGTAGACCTTCTTTATGTGGTTTCAAAAAATCTATCTGCCAGCTCAAAACCCCTCTCCCTGGGGATAAGGATTTAGGGTGTAGAGCTTTGCTCTTCTCGAAGAGTGGGCAAAGCTCTACACCACACAATCTATCCACCTCGCACCATCCTCCATCACTAACGCTCCCTCTATTCCCTGGCCGCCGATACCCATAAGGAGAATACCGATTTCCCCTACTGGCTCAACGCCATTGAGCTATTTGGTGGTGACAGCCCTGTGCTACTGATCAAAAATCAAAAAGGCAACCGCCCTTGCAATGTTGGTGTCTTTTTGCTTCTGAGTATCGCCCCTTACGCCACATGCAAATGCCGTCGCCGCTGCCCCTCATCCACCCGATCCTTCACTCGATCATACGCCCGCTGCAACTCCCACAATGACGGCAGCACCGGCTGCGACGCCCTCCGCCCCCGTAACCACACACCCCGACCCAAAAGCCTCACCGCCCAATAGATCAACCCCATCCGCCAAAACCGCACCGCCTGAATCCTGCGACCCACACTAAACATAATGTCCGCAAACAAATCATCCGTTTCCCGCTTCGTCACAAACACCTGCTCCAGCCGCCCCTGATGCACCCGTAACAAATACCCATACTCATAGGCCCAATCGTGAGGCACCGCTCCCACATTCCAAACACCCCACTGCAAACTTCCCGCCATCCAGGACGGAATACTCGCCAGGTCATACACAAATCCAGGAGGAATCACCCACAGCTGCCCATGATGGTCCTCATAAACCCACCACTCATCCAGCTTAAACTTCTTCCCAGGACAAAGACTTTGATAAACAGGTTTACCATCGCTGTGCAGTTTGCCGATTTTAGGTTGATACATGGCAGGCATTCTCAAAATATAATTACAGGCTAGTCATCGAACTTTTTATAATGGAGTACCCCTTGGGGTTATATAGCAGGGGATTTACCCCTCCCTTATGCCACTTTTTAAGTTGGTTAAGAAGATGATTTTCTGTCGATTAGACAGCGTTGTTATCACCAAGATTGCGCAATGCTGCGGCTTTAGCTTCAGCAGCTTCTTGCACCTCTCGTGAGCCAGACTCTTCCTTAATCTTTGCTAATACCTGGATAGCATGCTGCTTAACATCAACATCATCACCGCGACCAATCTCAAAAATGCTGTTTACAAACTGCTTCGCGCTTTCATCCGAGGTAGCTTCTAGGGCTAGTGATTTAGCCTCATCAATTAAAGCAAACTTACTCTCAATAATACGTTTAGTTGTTTCTTTAATCTGCAAATTTTGAGTGAAATTGGCCGCATCTACTTGCTTAAACGATTCAGCAACCTCATCAAGGTTTTGATTTGTCTGATCAATATTGTCCTTAGCTGCTTTTTCTTTCTCTTTTGTTAGCTGAGCATTTGTCTCTGCTACCTGATTGGCTTCCTGTACATTATCTTGTAATTCACTCCTGATCTTATTCGCTTCGGACTCAACGTTTTTTTCTAAAACCTGAATAACCGATGGAAAGAACAGCGCAAACATCAATGCCGTAGCAGCCAATTTTGGCTTATTGTTAGACTCTCTTGGTTGTCCATCTGTTGTGAGAATAGCGCCGATATAGCCAACCACAGCCCCCAGCAAGACACTAGAAGCAACTAAAATAGAAAACTCTACTCCAGTGTGCATCTTGATAGCAGGAATAAAATCATGCTCGTGAGATTGTTCGCTTGTTGTTTTAATGCCCTCATTTCGAGAAGTCTGGTCAGTTAGTATGGCAGACTCATTATTGTCTTGATGAGCAGTCTTGGTCGTCTGCTCATCAGGCGTGACTACAAAATTTCCGCCGTCCTGAATCATTTGTAGAGCGACACTACCGAGGCCACCCACCATAGCCGGAACGACCACGTATCTCACCGTATCGTCAGTTATCAAGGATGCCGGTGTTGAAGGAGGCTTAGTCTGTGTGTTAGCTGTGATATCTGCAATAGGCTGGGAAGGAAAAGCGGGATTCATAGCTGATAATGTTGATTCCGAGGGGGCAATTGGCATCTAGCAAATGATTCAATTAGCCTCAGCCATTTTGCGGAGTGTTTTTGCCTAAACATCTTGAAATGGCAATATCTTAGAGTTTTGTACAAAGCAGATGATGATTTTACTAACAGGAAGGCATATACGTTTCTCCCAACGCATTTTGCACCTAATGCTGAAAATCCCTACCGGTTAGCAGACACAAAGTTAGTCATTCCTTAGCAAACGTAGTTCGCAAGACTCCTTGACCCGTTTCCAGCAATCACCCCTAAACTAGAGTTAGCAAGTTTTGCAGAACTATGGTTCAAGCTCCCCAGCTAACCCTAAAAGACTTTCTGGCAATGCCCGACGGCGACGTTGCCAACGAACTCATTGACGGCAAGGTAGTTCCCAAAGTGGCACCTAAACGATTTCACTCCAAAACCCAGAAAGCTATCTTACGCCTCTTAGACGATTGGGCCATTAACCATGGAGAAGTCGGTCTAGAGTGGTCCTCTACCCTACAGCGCAAAGGCCGAGACTGGTGTCCCGTGCCTGATCTACTATACGTAGCCTTTGACCGTCTCCCCCCTAACTGGGATGATGATGGTCCCTGTCCCGTCCCGCCTAATGTCGCCATTGAAATCATCTCACCGGATCAAACCTTTGGCGTAATGGCCGAAAAAGCGTTTGATTATTTAATGGCAGGGGTGTTGAGCGTATGGATCGTAGACCCACGGGCAAAAACGGTGACGGTGTTTAAGCCTCAGGCAGTACCAATCACCTATCGGGACAACTCATTGATTGATGAGGATCAATTGCCAGAATTGGAGATTTCGGCACAGGTGATTTTTGATCGAGCAGGATTATTGGGATAACGCGTTATCCCTTGGCTCATAGGCCCAATCGTGAGGCACCTTCCCCACATTCCACCTCTATACACTATACTTGTACAATTAGTTGTACAAGAGCCATGAAGATAATCACCTTTAGCGAAGCCCGTAGCAAGCTCAAAAGTATTCTGGACCAGGTTTCCAATGACATGGATTACACTGTCATCACCCGCCGCGATGCCGACGATGCTGTGGTCATGTCCCTGGAATATTTCAATAGTTTGCTCGAAACTGTTCACTTGCTCAAGTCCCCAGCCAATGCTGCTCACCTGGAACGGTCCATTGCCCAATACAAGCAAGGTCAGGTAACAGAAAAAGCATTAATTGATGAGTAATCGCAAATTAGCCTGGACCGATGAGGCATGGAAAGACTATATCTACTGGCAAACTCAAGATAAAAAGACTCTGAAGAGAATCAATAAACTCATCAAAGAGACGAAAAAACTTCCCTTTGAAGGCATTGGTAAACCAGAACCTCTAAAGGAAAATCTATCTGGCTTCTGGTCACGGCGTATTGATGATACCAATCGCCTCGTTTATGCCGTGGATGATGATTACCTAACGATCATTTCTTGCCGATACCATTATTGATCTCGGATTGGTGCGATAAACTTTGCATGTTGGGTTACTCTGCGAGAAGGCAAAGTCTACCATGGGCTCAACTCAATCTACCGTTGAATTACATTTCGTCTTCGTAAAACCGATAAAACAAATACTCATCCTTAAACGGATGTTCATCGGTCACATGATGTAAAACCCCCTTTTCTACCAACGCCTGACCAATTCTCACCGCTGCTTCCCGCGTTGCATTCTGTGTCCTCGCCAACCATGTTACCGCCTCACTCCCCACAAAACAGTTTGCATACACTGTCAACCGAAACCGCCGATCCTGAATCTCTAACCCACCAGTCGTACGCATCTGTTGCACCAACCGCTCTAGTACCTTCTCTTGCAATCGCTGATGACTCTTCAACAAACTCGAATAATCTCTCACATCAGCCAACAAATCATGAGGCATTAGCTCGCTAGTGGTTGTTTCCGTCTTTGGCAAAGCAGACGGTATCTCTTTAGAAATCTGTTGCGGCCAGACAGCGGGATCAACCTGAGAAGACCGAATATTCAAGTCCCGTTGCGGAAACGGAATCTCAATATCATAACGGCGAAAATTTGCCTCTAGCATGTAATATAGATCGCTCTTGAGATCAAACTGCAGACGCGGTTCTCTTATCCAAACCAATACATCAAAGTCTAGAGAACTCTCCCCAAACCCAAGGAACCGCAATCGTGGTTGAGGATATTGCAACACATTGGGATGTGCTCCCGCCACCTCCATCACCACCGCATGCACCTGGTGAATATCGGATTGATAGGCCACACCGATGGGCAGATGTAGCTGCGACACCGGATGCCCATGGCTCCAGTTAATCACCTTGTTCTCCAGCAGTTCCGCATTCGGTACAATAATCGATACCCGATCCGGTGTACGAATTTCTGTACTACGAGCGCCAATACTCTCTACTGTCCCCACCAGCTGCCCCAGGTTGATAAAGTCTCCCACCTGAATCGACCGTTCGAACAGCATCACCCAGCCACTGACAATATTGTTAGCAATATTCTGCAGACCAAAGCCCACCCCCACACCTAGTACACTGGCCAAAATCGCCAACGTACTCAGGTCAATCCCCCGTGCCTGCAAAATCAAAAAGAGGCCCAATCCCATCAGGCCCACTTGCATCAGCGTTGCGATCGCATCCTGCAACCCCCGATCCGGTATCGCCGCCTGCAAAAATCGCGACTTCACCGTCGACGTCAACAACCGCACCCCAATCCACAGGGCCAGCGTCAACAGCACCAGATTAAATAAGTTGACCAGGGAATAGCCCCGACCATCTATATCAAATAGAGGATCCGTAAACGTCTGCTCTAAAAATTGAAAAACTTTGTAACGCGTCGACCGGGCGATCGGAAACAGCTCACATATATAAACCCCAGCCGCTAGCCACACCAGCACCTGGGCACACAATAAGGAGGGCAATAGCAACATCGGCAAACTTTTGCCAGTGCGCGTTTGCCGTCGCCAAAGCCAGCGGCGACCGTTATAAAGTAGAGCCCAGGCAAGGAGTGAGATCGCAACCACCCCCAAACTTATCCACGCCATCTTGCGTTGATACCCAGGCCGCCGTTCCTTCTGTGCTTGTTCTAAAGCCGCCTGTAACTCAAGCCTCCATTCATCTGCCAGATCTTGAGCCAATACCCCAGACATCAGATCGCTACTTGTCACCGTCAGCAAATGACGACCATTGGCCCGGACCGTGACTAAATCATCTATTTCCCTGGTCCGCACCCGAATCGACGACGGTGGTGCCTGACGTTCAGCATTTTCTAAAACCTTCCACAGAGCCTCATTCGCGACCTTAGCTCGGATCTCAGCACTAACCGTATCAATCCGGCCCAACTGAAACAGCACCCGACCGTCAATCACCACATCCGATTCCTCAGCAGGTAACTGCGGCTGAGCTATGACAGAAAACGGGATCCCTCCCAGGAGCAAAATTGTTGCTACCGCTACCGTCAGCCCAATGACCCAACGCCTGGTAGACCATGCCCACTTACCAGAAAATCTACCCTCCACTCCGATGGATTTTGCTCTCCTACCCCATTGACCATTACCCATTGACCATTGCCTGGTAGGCCATACCCACCCTCCGATTGCCCATTGGGCTTTATCAATGCGTTCCTTTGCCTATTTAATCCAATATCAAGAAACCTAAATCATTAGAGACTGTCGTAAAAAATAACCTTTTTATCAGGATCGCAGCCTACCCTGGGGCATACAAAACAAAAGCCCTCATTGTACCTGAGTTGTACCGAACGAGGGTGAGCAGTTACTCAAGGAAAAATCAATGTCCCGCAAGAAAGGTCCGTCAGAAGTTCGATAATAGTCCAGCTCCCATGTGTCACAATGTAGGCGGTTTTGCCAACTCGAGCATGTGGGGCAGGCACCAAAAAAATTATGGAATCCTTGGAATCTCTCTATTCTTACGCATGGCTCATCCCAGTACTGCCACTCCTCGGTGCAGCTATTGTCGGTGTGGGTCTGATCAGCTATAGCAACGCAACAAATAAGCTTCGTACACCAAGCTCATTATTTATCGTCACCCTGACCGGGGCAGCGATGGTGATGGCCTTTGGTCTCTTCTGGAGTCAGTGGAATGGCCATGAGCCCTACTCATTTATGTTTGAGTGGGCCTCGGCAGGTGACTTCAAGCTTCAGATGGGCTACACCATCGACCACATCGCCTCATTGATGTTGGTGATTGTGACCACGGTGGCCTTTTTGGTCATGGTCTACACCGATGGGTATATGGCTCATGATCCTGGCTATGTCAGGTTTTATGCCTATTTGAGCCTCTTTAGCGCCTCTATGTTGGGCCTAGTGATTAGCCCCAACCTGCTACAGGTCTATGTATTTTGGGAGCTGGTGGGCATGTGCTCCTACCTGCTCATTGGTTTTTGGTACGACCGGAAACCGGCAGCGGATGCCTGCCAAAAGGCATTTGTCACCAACCGGGTTGGTGACTTCGGTTTGCTCCTAGGGATGCTGGGTCTGTTTTGGGCCACTGGCAGCTTTGACTTTGACATCATGGGTGAGCGCCTTACCCACATGGTGGAAGTGGGTAGCTTGTCCGGCGGATTAGCAGCGCTGTTTGCCATTTTGGTATTTATGGGTCCCATGGCCAAATCGGCTCAGTTTCCACTTCATGTGTGGCTGCCCGATGCGATGGAAGGTCCAACACCAATTTCTGCCCTGATCCACGCCGCAACCATGGTGGCTGCAGGTGTATTCCTGATTGGCCGCATGTATCCGGTGTTTGAGGACATCCCCGCAGCGATGACTACCATCGCCTACGTGGGGGCGTTTACCGCCATGATGGGAGCAACTATTGCCCTTACACAAAACGATATTAAGAAAGGTCTGGCCTATTCCACCATGTCCCAGCTGGGTTATATGGTCATGGCCATGGGGGTGGGAGCTTACAGTGCAGGTCTATTCCACCTGATGACCCACGCTTACTTCAAAGCCATGCTGTTCCTTGGTTCTGGCTCTGTTATCCATGGCATGGAAGATGTGGTCGGCCACAATCCCACCTATGCCCAGGATATGCGGCTAATGGGTGGTCTCCGGAAATATATGCCTGCTACAGCCATTACGTTCTTGATTGGGACTCTGGCCATTTCGGGGATTCCTCCGTTTGCCGGATTCTGGTCTAAGGATGAGATTTTGGGTTCCACATTCCAGGTGAGTCCTGTCCTGTGGGCCGTTGGCTGGGTGACTGCTGGGATCACGGCATTCTATATGTTCCGCATGTATTTCTCCACATTTGAGGGAGAGTTTCGCGGGACCAATGCTGACATCAAAGAGCAGCTACGCATTGAAAATCTACAGCAGATGGGAGCTTCCCTGGGACCTGGTGCCATGAGCATGCAGGAAATGCCCACCGCTGAAGAAGAGCATCATGATGCTCACCACCACCATGCGTCTGAACCCCATGAGTCCCCCATCTCAATGACTCTGCCTCTGATGGTTCTAGCCATACCTTCGATCTTAGTGGGTCTGGTCGGTACGCCCTTTGGTAACTACTTTGAGGCATTTATCTCTGCCCCTGGCGAAGTGGTCACTGTGGCTGAGCTAGCCGAAGAGGTAGATCTACATGAGTTTGCCATTATGGCGGGTAGTTCTGTGGCGATCTCGGTCGTGGGGATCACCCTGGCAGTGCTGATGTATATGACGAAGACGATAGATGCGGGTGCGATCGCAAACAAAATCAAGCCCCTCTATAACTTCTCCCTCAACAAGTGGTACGTCGACGACATCTACGAAGTTGTCTTTGTCCAAGGCAGTCGCAAGATTGCTAAAGGTGCCCTCACCATGGATGTCAAACTTGTTGATGGGATCGTTAATCTCACTGGCTTCCTCACCCTGATCTCAGGAGAAGGCCTGAAATACCTGGAAACAGGCCGTGCCCAGTTCTATGCCCTGATCGTGTTTGGTGCAGTACTCGGACTAGTGCTGCTCTCAGGTCTAACCTAGTTAAGGACCATAAAAACCCTTGTAATATGAGGGTTACGTCCTGTCTAAGTAACTGCGAGCATCACAAATAAATCAAAAAATAGGGACGTTGCCAATGCAACGCCCCTATTTTTTATCAGCCTGAAGTTGTATGGCCAACCCTATAGACATTAGCAACTCCATCAAACCGCTCACCCCACAGTCGCAGCCTCTTTCCCCGGCATTGGTTGCCCTAAACCAGGTAAGAACCGCTTTGCCATCGCTGGACTTTCTTCCATCAAATAATTCAAAAAGCTCTCAGCCACTACAGAAAGCTGCTTACCGGCCAAATGCCCTACATACCACTGACGGGGAATCGGAAATCCTTCTATGTCAAGGATGGCAAATTCGCCACTGGTCCCTTCAGAAATAATCGTGTGCTGCGATAGAACTGAAACACCTAGGCCACCAGCGATCCCTTGCTTGATAGCTTCGTTACTACCTAACTCTAGGCGCACCTTCACATCAACATTATTGGCAGCAAAAAGTTTCTGAACGGCTTCTCGGGTCCCCGAACCGGGCTCACGCATGATGAAGGGTTCATTGTTCAGAGCGTCAATGGGAATATTTCGCTTACCGGCCAGAGGATGATCTGTTGGGGCAATCACCACCAATGGATTATCCAAAAAGGGATAGGTCTTGAGATCCGGCTGGCTGGGCAACTGACTAAAGATAAACAGGTCATCTTTATTATTAAGCATGCGCTCCTGGATATTTTGGTGATTCGTCACCTTGAGGGAAATGTCGATACCGGGATAACGCTTGCAGAATGGCCCCAGCAGTCGAGGGACAAAATACTTAGCAGTGGTAATAACGGCTAAACTCAGCTTGCCCTGCTTCATACCCTTAAGGTCGGCAATGGACATTTCAAACTGAGATAGCCCTTGGAAGATTTCCTGGCAGGTTTCCAGTAGCTTTTTACCCGCCTGGGTTAGATATAACCGTTTACCAATCTGCTCAAATAACGGTAATCCCACAGCTTTTGTAAGCTGCTTGACTTGTATGGAAACCGTTGGCTGAGTTAAATAGAGTTCTTCGGCTGCACGGGTAAAACTACCGTGACGCGCAGTGGCTTCAAATACTTTGAGCTGATGGAGCGTCGCATGAATCACGGGTTTAATCCTCGTTGCAGCTATCAGTTTTCAATCGTAACCTATTCTTCAATAGAGTCTATTCTATCAAAGAAACCTATTTGAGTGGATTTTTTCTATGAATACTCAGATTAGTCGGCTGCGGGAGCTCGTTGGCTTGTTCCTAAAACTGGGAGTTCTTGGTTTTGGTGGTCCTCAGGCTCACATTGCCATGATTAATAATGAAGCTGTAGAACGACGGGGGTGGCTTGGGAACGAGGAGTTTAGTGATGGACTGGCTGTGTGTGAAATACTGCCCGGTCCAGCGTCTACTCAGATAGGTATATATACTGGCTATGTTTATGGCGGTTGGCTAGGAGCTTTGGTTGCAGGTCTAGCCTTTATTACTCCAGCTTTTTTGATTGTGGTGGGATTGAGCTGGGTCTATTTCCGGTTTCATCAGTTACCTCAGCTGCTGGCTTTATTTTTTGGCCTATCGCCAGTAATGATCGCCATTATTCTAGGTTTTTGCTACAAGCTTGGCTGCAAGGCTATTCAGAACTGGTTAAGTGTCGCTATAGCTGTTTTGGCATTGCTAGCTAGTGCATTTAGCGACCTGAGTACACCGGTTTTATTCTTGCTAGCAGGTCTATTGGGTATAGGAATGTATGGTCCGAAGACTCTGCAGCTCAAGAGCTTTATGCCCTTTGGGCTATTGGCAATGGTGCAACCTAGTGTTTGGGGGATGGAGCGGTTAGGAAAGTATGGATTACCGCTGTTTACCTTTTTTCTCAAGGTAGGCACGTTGATATTTGGCGGGGGGCTAGTGATTATTCCTCTGCTGGAATTTGAGGTAGTTGAACGTCTTGGTTGGCTGACCACAACAGACTTTATTAACGGTGTGGCCATTGGTCAGCTAAGTCCTGGTCCCGTGGTACTTACGGCAGCTTTCGTTGGCTATAAAATGGCGGGTTTTGGGGGAGCGTTTATCTCTGCTGTCGGTATCTTTATGCCATCATTTTTATTTATTATGTTGGCAGCTCCCTTACTGCTCCGTTTGCGGAACAATCCCTGGGTACAGGCGTTTCTCAAAGGAATTAAACCAGCTGTGGTAGGGACGATTATGGCAGCAGCAATTCCCTTAGGAAAAACAGCTTTTGGTCAAACAACTTGGCCCTTGTCCATATTGGCTGTGGGTGTGGCGATTACATCTCTAATCGCCATCATACGATTCAACGTCACCGCCTGGAAACTGATTCTCTGCGGAGCAGCGATTGGCCTAACCGCATATCCGTTACTGGGGGGTGAAGTTGGTTAAATTAGCTAAATTAGAATATTTCACACAAAACAAAAACTCTGAGGTCAAACATCCATAATTCAAAATAACCTTTGGGAAGCTGCCGTTATGTCTACAAAACTAACAGTCCCTACCTCAGTGTTTCCTCAACTATGCATCTCCAACCTCATCATCGCATCGCCATTTTGCTCCACAACGGGATTACCGGAGACAAGGGCAAAACTGGTTTAGCGCTGCTGCGCTATAGTCACAATCCTATTGCCGTCGTTATTGACGAAACCTGCACCGGACAATCTATCAAGGAACTTACAGGTATTGATCGGCATGTCCCTATTGTTGCCACTATGGAAGCGGCTTTGGCTCATAGGGCAGATGTGTTGGCAATTGGATTGGCTCCATCGGGAGGACGTTTACCAGAACCATGGGTAGAGGATGTCAGGGTTGCGATCGCAGCAGGCCTTAACGTCATGAATGGTCTCCACACCTATTTCAATGACGATCCTAGTCTCATCAAGCATCTTGATCCAACCCAATATCCCGATCAGTGGATTTGGGATATGCGTCAAGAACCTAGCGGGCTATCAGTTGGATCGGGTAAAGCTCGCCACCTAAATTGTCGACGTGTCCTAGCTGTCGGTACAGATATGGCTGTCGGCAAAATGTCTACCTGTATTGAACTCAATCAAGCAACTCAGGCTAGAGGTCTAAAGTCCCAACTGATTGCCACAGGCCAAACGGCCCTCATGCTCGGAGCACCAGGCATAGCCCTTGATGCAGTGAGGGTAGACTTTGCAGCTGGCGCTGTAGAACAGGCCATCCTTGCCCATAGTGATGACAAGGATGTGATCTATGTTGAGGGCCAGGGTTCCCTGCTAAATCCAGCCTCTACTGCCACATTGCCATTACTGCGGGGCTCCCAACCTACTCACCTAGTGTTAGTACACAAAATAAACCTGGAACACATTCAACACTTTCCAGAGTTTTCAATTCCTCCTATTGAAGAGGTGGTTCATCTCTATGAAACTGTAGCGGCAGCAGGAGGGACATTTGCAACAGCAAAAATTACAGGTATTGCGTTAAACACTTTTGGAATAGGTGAAGATGAGGCAAGAGACGCAATCACCTCCCTATCAAAAACTACCGGACTCCCCTGTACAGACGTTGTCCGCTTTAGTCCAGAACCCATTCTGGACAGCATTCTAAGCGATTGAAGTTTTTGATAGGGCAAGGCCCTGGTAAAGCAAAATCCTAAACCTTACCAACGATGCCTATCACCACTCAAAACTCAAAAAATTACTTTTTCCTCAAACGATAGGTAATACGTCCCTTAGTCAGGTCATAGGGAGTTAGTTCAACCTTTACCCGATCGCCTGGCAAAATCTTGATGTAGTTACGACGGATTTTGCCAGAGATATGGGCTAGTACATTAAACCCATTATCCAAATCTACCCGAAACATGGCATTGGGAAGAGATTCGGTAACGGTCCCTTCCATTTCAATTAAATCTTGCTTAGACAATTAGCTATTCCTCACTTCAGTAAACAATCAAACATATAAAGCGGACGGACTTTAACCGTCCACCCGCTTCTACAGCAGATACCCTATTGTTTTAGGAATATTTGCCTGACTCAATGACATATCTCAGGGCGTTCATCGCCATACGCTTGGCCTTAATTCATGAGACCAATGTTACAAGGGTAACAAACGATACCCAAAATGAGACGGGACAGCAGCTCCACAACCGAAGACTTGTAAAGTAGCTAGAGTTGCTACGCAAACTTCTAGGCTTGCAAAACCTGCTTCAAATCAGAAGCTACTGAGTCCAGGGACTGATGACCATTAACCGATACAAGCTGTTGGCGGCTTCTAAAAAATTCAATCAACGGTTCCGTTTGCTGATGGTAAACCTCTAACCGATTACGAATTACCTCTTCATTATCGTCCTTACGTCCACGAGCCAACAGACGCGATATCAAAACATTATCTGGAACTTCCAGATTTAGAACACATTCGCAAGGCTGCCCTATTTCTGCCAACAATTTATCTAAAAAGTTAGCTTGGCTGACATTACGAGGAAAGCCATCCAAAATCCAACCTTTACTCGCATCATCCTGAGCCAGACGCTCACGAATAAGATCCAAAATTAGATCATCAGGGACGAGTTCACCTGAATTCATATAGGATTCAGCTTTTTGACCCAGATCACTCTTAGCAGCTACTGCTGAACGCAAAATGTCACCAGTTGAGATATGAGGCACGCCAAAGTTCTTGGATAGAACGGCGGCCTGAGTCCCCTTACCAGCCCCTGGAGGGCCTAAAAAAATTACTCTGATCACTACTTTTTCACCATACCTTCGTAACGTTGAGAAATCACATAAGTTTGAATCTGCTTGGCAGTATCAATCGCCACACCAACCAAAATCAATAGCGACGTAGCACCTAAGCCCTGAAATACGGTTACGCGCAAACCACTTTCCACCATACTGGGCACCACAGCAACAATACCAAGGAACAAGGCACCTAAAAATGTGAGTCGATTCAGAACTTTAGCAATAAAGTCGCTAGTTGCTTTACCAGGACGAATTCCAGGAATACTAGCACCCATCTTTTTCAAGTTCCGCGACATATCCTCAGGATCTACCACCAATGATGCATAGAAATAGCTGAAGAACAAAATCATCACCAAGTACATCAGGTTATAAGGAATAGAACCTGGACTCAAAAACTGATTCACAAAATCTGAAACACCTGGGTTAGAAAGAGTACTGGCAATATAGGGAGCCGCCTGCAAAGGAAGAACCAAAATAGCTGAGGCAAAAATAATTGGCATCACGCCCCCCTGGTTGAGACGCAGGGGCAAGTAATTACTCTTCTCCAAATAGAGCTTTCGACCTACCTGCCGTCGAGCCGACACAATCGGAATTCGACGCATACCCTCTTGAACAAACACAATTCCGACAACCATGGCCAAATAAACCAAGCTGACAACAACGATGCCTGCTACATCCTGACGAGAGGATGTGGGAGACTGAGCCACAGTCACAGCACTATTTAGCAATCGCGGCAGTGATGAAACAATGTTCAAAAAGATCAGCAGTGATGCGCCATTACCAACACCACGCTCAGTAATTAACTCTCCCACCCACATGACGAACATTGAACCGGCCGTCAGGGCTACAGCTGTTTCAACAATGAATGGGATACCAGGTTGATTCGCAAAAGGACTCAATAAGAAACTTGCCAATAGCGTACTCTGCAAAACTGCCCAACCCATTGCTACGTAGCGAGTGATTTGGGAAATTTTACGACGTCCAGCCTCTCCCTCATTTTTCTGAAGATCTTCTAACTGAGGAATAGCGGCTGTCAGCAGCTGCATGATGATGGAGGCATTAATATAAGGCAAAATGCCTAAAGCAAAAATACCTAGCAAAGATAAGCCACCACCCACAAAGATATCTAGAAATCCCAGTAGACCTCCAGCATCAACCTGCTGTGAGAAAGCGACACGATCAATCCCTGGCACAGGAATATACATTCCTAAACGTACCAGCACCAATAACCCTAAAGTCACCAGCAACCGACCTCGCAGACCAGCCGCTTGCGCCATCTGCAAAAAGGTTTCCTGAGCGCTGGGTGTCTTTCCTCGACTGACAACCATAAGTTTAGATTCTAATTAAACGCAAGCTGTACCCAGGCCATAAACCCAGAGCACAGCTAAACTGATATGTATGCTCATTCTAGAGGCTTACGCCACGATTTCACAGGTCCCACCAGCGGCCTCAATTTTAGCTTTGGCACTTTGCGTAAATGCTGCTGCTTTAACTGTAAGAGCAACATTCAGTTCTCCATTGCCCAAAATTTTCAGCGGGCCATCATTTGAAGTAATAATGCCAACATCCATCAGAGACGCCATCGTTACTTCTGAACCAGCCGATAGCTCAGCCAAACGTGAAACATTGAGCACGGTAAACACTTTCTGATTGACAATGGGAAAGTGCTTAAGCTTTGGAATCCGACGATACAACGGTAGCTGACCACCTTCAAAGCCAGGACGGGTAGGACGACCTGAACGAGATTTTTGGCCACGCATCCCAAAACCACAGGTAGCTCCCTGACCTGCAGCGATACCACGACCTACGCGACGACGGCGACGCTTTGAACCAGCTTTAGGCTGAGCATCCTCTAGTCTCATTGTTTCAAAATCCAAGTAAATTCAACTATTTCAGACCTACGCATAAAGCTTCTCAAGCGGTATTCCTCGCTCTTTAGCCACCTCAGAGAAGGTTCTCAATGAGGCCAGAGCATCGGCAGCTGCTCGAGCATTATTCAGCTGATTGTCAGAACCTAGCTGCTTAGCCAAAACATTTCGTACACCCGCTAATTCAAGCACAGTTCGCACCGCACCACCAGCAATTACACCAGTACCAGGAGCTGCTGGACGCATAAATACACGAGCACCACCTGCCTCACCAGTCGATGGATGCGGTAATGAATAAGCTTTATTCAGAGGAACTTCAACCAAGTTTTTTTTGCCATCGGCGACGCCTTTTTTAACAGCACCAATAACATCACTGGCTTTCCCAACCCCAACACCAACTTGGCCTTTCTCATTACCAATGACCACAATGGCACGGAAACTGAGTTTCTTACCACCCTTGACTACTTTAGTCACACGGCGAATTTGGACCACTCGCTCCTGCCACTCTGAATCCTTCTCTTTATTCTTATTTCCCTTGCGACGTTCCTTTGCCATGATTTAAATCCCTGTAGAAGTCTTAGAAATCCAGACCAGCTTCACGAGCAGCCTCTGCCAAAGCCGCAACTCGACCATGGTAAAGTTTACCACCACGATCAAAAACGACTTGCTTTACCCCTTTAGCCAAAGAACGCTCTGCGATCAACTTACCAACCTTGGCAGAAGCATCCTTAGTAGCACCACCCTCATCATTTTTGAGATCGCTGTCTAGCGTAGATGCAGCTGCTAAAGTGTGATGCTTATAATCATCAATCACCTGAGCATAAATATGATTATTCGAGCGATAAACCGCTAATCTAGGTCGCTCGGCTGTACCTTTAACCCGACGACGAATACGCACGTGGCGGCGATGGGTGGATTGTTTTCGCGTTGCTTTCATAACTCAATTACTTCCCTGCTTTACCAGCTTTACGTCTAACCATCTCACCGAGATAGCGTACTCCTTTACCTTTGTAAGGCTCAGGGGGTCGAGCATCACGAACTTTAGCGGCAATCGTACCAACCAACTCCTTATCAATACCACTAATAATCACATTGGTATTGCTCTCTACCTTAAAATCAATACCTGCTGGCGGTTCAAACTCAACCGGATGGCTATAGCCCAAGTTCATAGTTAGCATCTTGCCCTTAACAGCAGCACGATAACCAACACCTTTAATTTCAAGTCGTTTCTCAAAGCCTTTGGAAACGCCCTCTACCATATTGGCAATTAAGGTTCGCGATAACCCATGACGAGCCCGCGCCGTACGCGAGTCATCCTGACGGGTTACAACGATATGCTCCCCTTCTTGGGCAATATCAACTTCCCTGGGCAAAATCCGAGATAGCTCTCCCTTTGGCCCTTTAACAACCACTGACTGAGCATCAATAGACACGGTTACACCTGAAGGCACAGGTACCGGCTTTTTACCAATCCGAGACATTTTTAATCCTTCCCTAACCGCCAGCAACGGCAATGCGAACAACTAATATAAGTGAGGCAACTGATCACCAGATGTAACAGAGGACTTCTCCACCTACTCCCTTGTGCCGAGCATCTCTGTCAGTCATGATGCCACTCGAGGTAGAAACAATAGCTATACCGATACCTCCCAAAACACGAGGCAGATCCTTACAGCTTGAGTAGACTCGCAACCCCGGCTTGCTCACACGAGTCAAATTACGAATGATGGGTTGCTGCATTTTCCCTTTATATTTCAGGTTCACAGTCATCATACGTGCAACCCCTTCCGCCGACTCTGAGGTATCGCCGATAAAGCCTTCAGACTGAAGCACTTTGGCAATATTACGAGTAACCTTGGTAGATGGAATTTGGACAGTCCTATGCCGCGCAAGATTTGCATTTCGGATGCGCGTCAGCATGTCTGAAATCGTATCGTTAGACGCCATATTTCTCTCTCGTATAAACCTCAGCTATCCCGGAACGGCATTCCCAACTCTTTGAGGAGGGCACGGCCTTCCTCATCAGTCTTAGCGGTGGTCACAATTGTGATATCCATGCCTCGAACTTGGTCAACACCGTCGTAATCGACCTCAGGGAAAATCAATTGCTCGCGCAACCCCAGGGTATAATTTCCTCGCCCATCAAAACTTCTAGGACTTACGCCACGAAAGTCGCGAATTCGAGGTAAAACCAAATTTATTAAACGATTTAAGAACGCATACATACGCTGAGAGCGAAGAGTAACCATTACCCCCACTGGCATGCCTTGACGAATCTTAAATCCAGCAATTGCTTTTTTTGCACGAGTAATAACAGGCCGCTGCCCGGTTATTACTCCGACCTCACTTACTGAAGCCTCTAACGCCTTCGCGTTTTGCGAAGCCTCTCCTAAACCACGATTAACAGTAACTTTGAGTACTTTAGGTACCTGATGCACGTTCTTATACTCAAACTGTTCCATAAGTTTAGGAACAACTTTCGTATTGTAAAAATCTTTGAGCTGTTCAGCCATTCTCTCTTTCCTTTCCCTGGGCTTGGTCAGGGACAAACATTGAGCTAATCAAGGATTTCGCCTGTCTTTTTCAAGACTCGAACTTTGCGGCCATCATCAGTAAAGGTGTGACCAACACGACTGGCTACTTTTTCCTTTGTGGAATAAAGCATTACATTTGAGCTATGAACTGGAAACTCAGATGTAACAATTTGTCCAGATTCACCCTCTTGACGAGGTTTGACATGCTTAGTACGAATATTCACACCTTCCACAACCACCTGACTTTTTTTAGGCAAGACGGCGGTAACTTCACCAACTTTGCCCTTATCTTTACCAGTGATTATCTGTACGGTGTCACCTTTTTTGATGTGCATCTTATGACGCACAGGTTGCTTAGTAGCCACTACAGTACCTCCGGTGCTAGTGAAACAATTTTGGTAAAGTTTCTATCACGCAACTCTCTAGCAACTGGCCCAAAAACCCGAGTCCCCTTCGGGTTGTTGTCATTGTTGATGAGAACAGCTGCATTATCGTCAAAACGAATGCTCATACCACTGCTGCGACGAAGATTTTTCTTAGTACGCACTACAACGGCACGCACTACATCAGATTTCTTAACCCCCATATTGGGCAACGCATCTTTAACAACGGCAATAATGACATCACCGACACTGGCATAGCGTCGATTACCACCCAAGACACGAATGCACATAAGCTTACGTGCACCGCTATTGTCCGCCACATTCAGATATGTTTCTTGCTGAATCATTGATCGGCTCCCCTACACTTTTTCAGAACTGCCTAGGATATCGGCGACAACCCAGCACTTAGTTCGACTTAGGGGACGAGTTTCGCGAATTCGAACAATATCCCCAGCCTTACATTCATTAGAATCATCGTGAGCTTTGTACTTTTTAGTACGGACGACAATTTTTTGATATTTAGGATGAGAAACACGACTTTCAACAGCCACTACAACTGTCTTGTCCATCTTGTCGCTAACAACTCGCCCTGTTAGTTCCTTAGCTGCCATAGCTGATTAACTCCTACTGCTCGCTACTCACTGCCGCATCATCGTTAGCTGAATCACCTGCCAACTGACGCTCACGCTCGATAGTCATTAGCTGAGCTAACTTACGGCGAGCATGCTTAAATTGATGAAACCCAGTCTCCATCTGACGAGTTGCCTGATTGAAACGCAAATCAAACAGCTCGCGCTTTACATTTGCAATTTCGGTCGAGAGCTCATCATCACTGAGCTCTCTCAACTCTTTAGCCTTAGAAAGTGCCATAACCTACCCCTCCAATCCTTCACGGGCAACGAACTTAGTTTTGAATGGCAGTTTAAAGGAAGCCAAACGCATTGCTTCACGTGCAATATCTTCAGGTACGCCTGTGATCTCAAAAAGAATTCGGCCAGGCTTGATCACAGCAACCCAGAATTCTGGATTACCTTTACCAGAACCCATACGGGTTTCAGCAGGACGCATGGTCACAGGCTTATCTGGAAAGACACGGATCCATATTTTTCCGCCACGCTTGACGTAGCGAGTCATCGCACGACGAGCAGCTTCAATCTGACGAGAGGTCATCCAAGAACATTCAGTTGCTTGAAGAGCATACTCACCAAAATTAATTTTGCTGCCCCGATAGGCCATACCGCGCATACGACCGCGATGCTGTTTACGAAATTTTGTTCTTCTAGGACTCAGCATGGTGCTTAAACAGGCTAAAAAGCTAAAGAGAAATATTTAAGAATCGTTGGAACGATCTTCAAATTGCTGACGACGACGTGGCTGACGACGACGTGGCTGATTGTTAGCGGGTTGAGGAACATCTTCTTGGCCCGGAATAATTTCACCCTTAAAGACCCAGATCTTGATCCCTAAAATGCCGTAGGTAGTCTGTGCAGTTTTATAGGCATAGTCAATATTTGCACGCAAGGTATGTAGCGGTACTCGACCTTCACGAGTCCACTCAGTACGAGCAATTTCAGCACCATTCAGACGACCACTCACTTGAATCTTAATACCCTCAACTCCAGCGCGTTGGGCACGTTGAATAGTCTGGCGTACAACCCGACGAAACGATACACGACGCTCTAGCTGTTGAGTAATGTACTCGGCGATCAGAGCAGCTTCCGCATCAACACGAGCAACTTCGATCACATTGATACGAATTTGACGAGTGTTGTCTTTGAGTTTCTTTTGCAACCCAGCTCGCAGCGATTCAATACCAGTACCACCACGACCGACTACAACACCAGGGCGCGCTGTGTGCACCTCTAAATCAATTTGATCAGCTTTTCGTGCAATCTTAATATCGGAAATGCCAGCATTATTGAGAGTCTTCTCAATAAATTGACGAATCACATGATCCTCTTGCAGCTGACTGGGATATTGCTTTGAATCCGCATACCAACAGGAGGCATGCTCTTTGGTAATACCAAGTCGAAATCCAATTGGGTGAATTTTCTGTCCCACAGATCCTTCCTTATACAGAGCTAACAGTAAAAAAGTAGTCGGTTCTAGCTAGCAGAGCCGGGAGCTACTGCAATTGTGATATGGCAAGTCGGTTTACGAATTTGATAAGCACGACCCTGAGCCCTAGGACGGTAACGTTTCAGTACAGGACCTTGATCAGCAAATGCCTCACTGATGTATAGATCCACAGGATCCATACCATTATTATGTTCGGCGTTAGCTACAGCGGAACGAAGTACTTTCAGAATTGGCTCACAAGCTCTGTAAGGCATAAATTCAAGAATGATCAGAGCCTCTCGATAGGAAAGACCACGAATTTGATCGAGCACTCGACGCACCTTATGGGGAGACATCCGAATGTAGCGAGCAACAGATTTAACTTGATTATTACTGTCGATTTCAACCATGGCTAACCTCCCTAACGTCTCGCTTTCTTATCACCCTTGACATGCCCACGAAACGTACGCGTGGGAGCAAATTCACCCAATTTATGTCCCACCATCTGCTCGCTCACATAGACAGGCACATGTTGACGACCGTTATGGACGGCAATAGTATGTCCAATCATCTGAGGAATAATAGTGGAAGCGCGAGACCAGGTTTTAATTACCTGCTTATCTCCTTTTACGTTGAGCTTTTCAATCTTTTTGAGCAGGTGATCCGCCACAAAAGGACCTTTTTTGAGAGAGCGAGCCATAGTTTCGCCAGACTAAAAACAATCGGTTGAACAACAAAAGAATTAATAACAGTCAAATCCAGACCGTTGGACAGACACTTCTATGAATCACGACCACCACGGCCACGCTTAGAAGAACGACGACGACGACGAACAATCAGCGACGTGCTCGATTTCTTCTTATCACGAGTCTTATAGCCAAGTGCTGGTTTACCCCAAGGAGTCACAGGGCCACTGCGCCCAATCGGAGCACGACCTTCACCACCGCCATGGGGATGATCTACAGGGTTCATAACGCTACCACGAACTTCTGGACGTCGTCCTAACCAGCGCTTTCGACCTGCTTTACCAAGAGTGACATTACGAGATTCTACGTTGCCAACTTGACCAATCGTGGCGTAGCACTCACGACGGACCATACGAACCTCACTAGAAGGCAGTTTGAGGGTAACATAGCCACCCTCTTTCGCCATCACCTGGGCCGAAGCACCTGCAGCTCGAACAATTTGGCCACCTCGACCTGGGTAAAGCTCCACATTATGAACAGAGGTGCCGAGAGGCATCTTGTGGAGTGGGAGCGCATTTCCTACTTCCAGAGGCGCATCAGATCCCGCCACAATGGTAGAACCAACAGCTAATCCCACAGGATGCAAAATGTAACGCTTTTCACCATCCTCATATTGCACAAGGGAAATGCGAGCATTTCGGTTGGGATCATACTCAACCGAAAGAACTTCAGCGGTCATCTCTCGCTTATTTCGCTTGAAATCAATGATGCGATAGAGACGTTTATGACCACCACCACGATGACGACAGGTAATGACGCCTCGATTATTTCTTCCCTTAGCACGATGAATAGAGCGCGTTAATTTCTTTTCCGGCTTGCTCCGAGTAATTTCTGAAAAATCAGAAACACTGCGCTCACGAGTACCTGGAGTCAGAGGCCGATAAGTACGAATTCCCATGATTTTATCTACAGACTAATTGAGTGCTAAGGCCAGTTTTAGACATCCGGGAAGAGGGGAATACTGTCACCCTCAGCAAGGGTAACCACTGCTCGCTTATAGGTAGGCTTATAGCCGATAAAGCGACCAAGCCGTTTCTTTTTGCGAGGAGGATTCAGGGTACTGATGCCGGTCACCTTGACCTCAAATAAAGCTTCGACGGCTGCTTTAATCTCAGTCTTTGTAGCCTTGGGAGCAACCTCAAATGTGTACTGATTGTTTTCCAGATTTAAAGTTGCTTTTTCAGTAATCAGTGGCTTCCGAATAATATCGGGCAGATTACGCGAATCAGTTACCTTAGGCACCGTACACCTCCTGAATTTTCTCGAGAGCAGCAGCCGTTACCACCAGCCGATCAGCTAGAAGAATGTCATAAGCATTAAGGTTTACCGCCAAAATAAGCTTGATGTTAGCGACATTGCGTACGGAACGATAAATCACATCGTTCTTTTCAGCAGTGATCATTAAAACCTTGTTCTCAGGCTCTACACCCCAACGTCCCATTGCTGAGATAACTTCCTTTGTTTTTGGAGTAGATAGCTGATCAGCAAAGTCTTGAACTACAACTATGTCATCAACTCGGCTCTGAAAAGCAGTTCGTAAAGCCAAACGTCGCTCTTTGCGATTCATTTTGACTTCAAAATCGCGAGGTTTCGGGCCAAAAATCACACCGCCACCTCGCCAGAGGGGAGAACGATTAGAGCCAGCACGGGCGCGACCAGTTCCCTTTTGACGCCATGGCTTGCGGCCACCACCACGAACCTCAGAACGGGTCTTCGATGACAATGTCCCCTGACGGGCATTGTGCATTTGACGAACGATAGCGCGATGAACTATGTGACCAGCATTATCTTCGTTGGCGACTTTTAAGTCGAGGGTGGCAGTGCCTGCATTAGCACCCTGCCAATCTTTTACTACGCAATCAACCATAATGAGTTCCTAACCCCCTTATTTCTTGCCAACAATATTTGCAGGGGTAATGTTCAAAAGTGCTCCTGGCTTACCAGGCACAGCACCTTTTACCAACAGAACATTACGCTCACTATCAACTTTGACAACCGAAAGCTTTCGAACCGTAACTTGAACGTTACCCATCTGCCCAGCCATTTTCTTGCCGGGATAAACGCGCCCAGGAGTAGTACCGGGACCAATAGAACCTGGCAAGCGATGATTCTTAGAACCATGGGTCATGGGGCCACGACTAAAATTGTGGCGTTTTTGGTTGCCCGCAAATCCCTTACCAATGCTTTTGCCGGAGACATCTATAAGTTGACCGGCTTCAAAAATATCTGCTGCCAGGGTTTGCCCTAACTCAAAGGCTGCACTATCGTCAACACGATATTCACGCAAATGGCGCAGATTCGTATCTCCTGCCTTCCTGAGGTGACCTAATTCAGGCTTACTCAATGCTTTTTCTGCCACTTCCTGATAGCCAAGCTGCACGGCGCAGTAGCCATCGGTTTGCTGCGTTTTGACTTGGGTAACAACGCAGGGGCCAGCTTGGATGACAGTTACTGGCACAGCATTACCAGCGTCATCAAACACCTGAGTCATTCCCAGCTTTGTCCCGAGAATACCGACAGACACAATTAATCTCCGACTAGACATTTTAGCCAAACTACAAACATTGCAGCCAGCATCGTGAACCCCTTGTTTTTTCACAGCGGGGGAAATTACCTAAAAAAGCGAACAAACACCCTGAGGATTTTGTCACTCCTCTAGAAATTCAACCGTATTTGATTGAATACTTTATAGAAGTAGCCAGGACTAAGTTTGCGAGTTCAAAGCCAATAAAGGCATTGATTTTGCAGTCCTTTGGGCTATAAAAGTAGCGCCTTAGACTTAAACAGATAGACCGTTTAGTATCTAACTTGGCAGCGGTCTACAATCGTACAGAGATTTGATGCAATTGTCCATCATTTTCTGAAAAGTATTCTGCAGTGAGATTTTGATCGTTTTTCTTTAGGTGAACTACTAAGGGTTTGATTCAAAGGAGGGGGTCAACGGCCCTAATATATAGGTAATGAAAAAACTATAGATAGGTACTGCTCACATAAGCTATGGGATTACTTGTACTTGGCAATCGATTTGTCCGTGATTTAGAAAGTAACGGAGCCCTGGCAGTACGGGTGCCGCTAGAGGGAGGATTTGAGGGGCGCTATCAACGACGGATGCGGGCAGCAGGTTATGAAAGTCTACATATGACAGCCCGTGGACTGGGAGATTTATCCGCTTATTTAGGGGATATTCATGGTGTCCGCCCTCCTCACCTGGGGAAAAAAGATGTAGGGCAAGCTGCTGTTGGAGCTCGCTACTTTGTGCCTCCAGTTTTAGGATATCGACTAGAACGTATGGCCCCTGGGATTAAAGGAATTGTGCTCTGGCTAATTGAGGGGCACATATTATCGAGCCAGGAATTGGCATTTTTGGCAGCCTTATGTGCCTCTGACTCACGTATCAAAGTCGTCGTTGAGCTGGGTGGTGATCGCTCTTTCAAATGGTTTCCCTTGAAGGACGCTGTCCAATCTGCATAAGGAACTACATAAGAATTAAACCTCAAAAAAGAACATTTGTTCTAGGATCGCTGTAAGTCCAATTGATAAGAGATGGCATAGGTGGGTGACTAACCTCCAAAATCCGTTAGAGTCCCTCAAGCGTGGGCAATGGTTTAAGTTAATTTGTGGTGCTAGCTACCAAGATGTGGCAGCGATCCGGAATTTGTCTCTGGTTTATGGTTTAGCAGGGGCAGATTGCATTGATGTGGCAGCGGACCTAGCAGTGGTACGTGCTGCTTGTGAAGGTATTTATATATCGCAGTCAGTTGCATCCACTGGCTTAGGCTCTCGTCCATGGCTAATGGTGAGCTTAAATGACGGACAAGATCCTCACTTTCGTAAGGCTTGGTTTGATGGTCAACAGTGTCCAAGCACCTGTTTACGCCCCTGCGAGCGAGTCTGCCCAGCCGATGCCATATTGCCAATTCCAAATGGGAAGGTGGAAACTGCTCTAGAAGTATTGACTGAGCGCTGCTATGGCTGTGGACGATGTTTACCGGTCTGTCCCCAAAACTTAATTGAGGAACATGCATTCACAGTCAGTTCAAGTGACATTATTCCAAACCTTATATCGTATGTGGATGCAATCGAAATCCATACCCAAGTGGGTCGACAAAAAGAATTTGAAAAATTGTGGCAGCAGCTGAGCCCCTATATTCCTCAACTCAAGCTAGTGGCCGTGAGCTGTCCTGACCATGAGCCCAATAGCAATGCCATTGTTGATTATCTAAACCAACTGTATCCATTGATGAGGCCCAAACCCAACCAACTGTTATGGCAGACTGATGGTCGCCCCATGAGTGGTGATATTGGAAAGGGCACAACTCGCGCCACTATTCGCCTGGCTCAAAAAGTCTTAAACGCCCGTTTACCTGGCTATGTTCAACTAGCGGGCGGGACTAATAACTATACGATGGCTAAGTTGCGATCTCTCAATCTGATCAAAGAATCACATCAGCCCATTGATGGGGATCAGGTTGCATCGCAAGCCATCCATGGAATTGCCTACGGTAGTTATGCACGACAATTGGTGAATTTAGGGGATGGACATCTGGAAACTAAGCCTAAGCAACTGTGGCACCAGGTTAGCTTGGCCCGTGACTTAGTAAGCCAAATCAAACCCGATGTCCATAACATCCCCCATGTCTCACAATTCTTAAAACAGCAAGATCACTTGCCACAAGCCTCAGCTGCTACTATCCCTCCATAATCTTTGTAGTCAGGGGACCTTTCTATATGCTGCAGGACAGAACCTCTAATTGCACCTTTTCCTAAAATTCTCTGTTTAACCTCCAAATCTATGGCTCGTTCAGACGAATCTCAGCTCGCGCCTGAATCGACTTCTGCATTGTCTAGTATTACCCCTCCAATTCATGATGATTTGGATCAGTTACTTAGTATCTTGCCTGCTGAACTGCGTCAGCCCTTGAGCAATCATTCTCAACGCCATCAGCTCATTGAGGTAATTCTGGATTTGGGTAGACGCCCTGAAGCTAGATTTCCAGGCCAAGCTGACTACCTATCAAAACAAGTGATCTCTAGCGCTGATCTACAGCACTGTATTGAGCGGGTTGGTACGTTTGGTGGTGATAACAGAGCTGGAATCGAAAAGACTCTACACCGCATCAGCGCCATACGAAACCGAAGTGGGACAATTATTGGCCTCACTTGTCGTGTGGGACGAGCTGTATTTGGCACCGTAGAAATAATTCGCGACCTTGTCGAAGCAGGAAAGTCAATTTTACTGTTAGGTCGACCAGGTGTAGGAAAAACAACAGCTCTCCGTGAAATCGCTCGCGTACTGGCAGATGACCTCAAGAAGCGAGTGGTCATCATCGACACATCCAATGAAATCGCCGGTGATGGCGATATTCCTCATCCCGCCATCGGTCGTGCCCGTCGGATGCAGGTAGCTCGTCCAGAGCAACAACATCAAGTGATGATCGAAGCCGTTGAAAATCATACCCCTGAGGTCATCATTATTGACGAAATTGGTACTGAGTTAGAAGCACTCGCCGCTCGTACCATTGCTGAGCGAGGTGTGCAGCTAGTAGGTACAGCTCACGGCAACCAACTAGAAAACTTAATTAAAAACCCCACGCTGGCAGACTTAGTTGGCGGTATTCAAACCGTTACCTTGGGAGACGATGAAGCTCGGCGTCGCGGTAGCCAGAAAAGCGTATTGGAGCGCAAAGCACCTCCCACTTTTGAGATGGCCATCGAAATGCTAGAACGACAGCGATGGGTAGTCCATGAAGATGTCGCAACGACCATTGATCATCTACTCCGAGGACGGTTACCTGAGACCCAGATACGGTCAATCGGTGACAGTGGCAAGGTGGTCATTACCCATGAGCTTCCAGATGTAATCAGCCAACGGCGCAGCACCCGGCGAACGGCTAGAGGCTGGAGAGAAACGGGTCAAATGGAGCCCATAACCTCTACCTCCAATCGTTCTCGCCGCTCTGCCCCCACTCCTTTGCCTCTGCCCACAGCAGCTGATAATTTTCAGGAACTATTAGATCAACAGTTAGATACGACCAGCCTAGAGATGTCGTCACCGGTAGGTCTCAATGGCGAAGACTTAGTACCAATTTATCCCTATGGCATTAGTCGAGAACAACTGCACCATGTGATCGATACGCTCAAGTTACCGGTTGCCATTACCAAAGAACTAGGAGTGGCCCAAGCCGTATTAGCATTGCGATCTCATGTGCGCAATCATTCAAAACTCAAAACTATCGCCAAATCGCGTCAGCTCCCCATATACACAGTCAAGTCAAATACCATTCCACAAATTACACGGGCTCTACAACGGCTACTAGATATTGATCCCAGAGATCAGGCAGCAGCCATCGACCTTTCCCTATTTACCCGGCAAGGAGACGACGACGAACTAGAGGCTCTTGAAGAAGCGAGACTAGCCGTTGAACAAATTGTTATCCCTAAAGGGCAGCCAGTTGAACTACTTCCTCGTTCTGCCAAAATCCGAAAAATGCAGCATGAACTAGCCGAACATTATCGCCTCAAGTCTCTGAGTTTTGGCGATGAGCCCAATCGTCGACTACGCATTTTCCCCGCTTAGTAAGCAACGAAGAAAATTCGCATCTGCCGCGAAGATTTCTCCTCAGGACACCATTCCGATAAGATAATCACCACAAGTCCAGTAGCCAGGCACACCAAAGTGGAGCCATCTTAATTGGGAATAAGTTTATGAAACGCATTTTGTCTCGTTTATTTGCATTTACCCTAGTGGCAATCCTGGGCCTCACCAGCTGCGGTGGTGCTGGCATGGGGGCCGATGGCCTAAGTGGCAACTATCGCCAGGATACGATAGATGTAATGGGAACCCTCAGAACAGCCATTGAGCTGCCTGCGGATTCTCCAAATTTACCTGAGGTGCAAACTCAGGCCAGGCAACAAATTAATGCTTTTGCAGCTCGTTACCGTCGTTCGGCAGGGGCATCAAGTTTGAGTTCCTTCGCCACGATGCAAACAGCACTCAGTGCTCTGGCAGGACATTACAGCTCATACCCAAATCGTCCTATTCCAGCCAAACTTAAAACCCGTCTTGAGCAAGAGTTTAAGCAGGTTGAAATGGCCCTTCGTCGGGAAGCAGCTTAGCAGCCCAGCTGAATCTATAGACTAAAAGGCCCTGGCGTAGTGATGCATCAGGGCCTTTTAGTTAAAACGTGTAACCATGAAGCATCTGAATACAAAGTACTGCAAGTTTTTTGCCAGTTAGCAAGCGCTAAAGTCGGCATCAACTATTCGCAACAAAAATTAATTGACTGCTTGTTAAAGCATTTGCTAGAATCACACTTCTGTAGACAAGTCTTATTACATTTTTTCAGCATGAAAGTACGGGCATCCGTCAAGAAGATGTGCGACAAGTGCCGGGTGATCCGTCGGCGCGGTCGAGTTATGGTGATTTGTTCTAACCCTAAGCATAAGCAACGTCAGGGTTAGTCGCTGTAACAGGTTTAACGTTTATTTCATATTCAACTTAGCGGTTGCCCACTGACAAGTCAGTGCTTACGTAACCGCACGGCAGCAAACTAGGAGAAAGCACGGTGGCACGTATTGCAGGCGTTGACCTACCCAGGGATAAGCGCATTGAGATTGGGTTAACCTACATTTATGGTATCGGCCTGAGTCGATCAAAGGAAATCTTGGCAAAGACTGGGGTCAATGCCGATATCCGCGTCAAGGATTTGGTAGACAGCGATGTAGCAAAACTACGAGAAGTAGTCGAAGGCGACTATCAGATCGAAGGTGATCTGAGACGTTGGGAGAGCATGAATATCAAGCGGCTGATGGATATTGGCTGCTACAGAGGGCGTCGTCACCGTATGGGTCTGCCAGTTCGTGGTCAACGTACTCGTACTAATGCGCGTACTCGACGTGGTAAGCGTCTAGCTATTGCTGGGAAGAAGAAGCCTGGGAAGAAGTAAATCCTGAGAACGCAATCTGCAGGTGATCTTTATATAGGGTTGCCGATTAAAACATGCGTGGTAAAACAGGGGAAGTATTTTGGCAAGGCAGCACAAATCGGCAGACAGAATAATGACTGCTCGATGAGTACGAAAGGGTTTGAAAAGTTAACGTTTTTCGGAATACACGAACTATGGCAAAAGGCGTCAAGCGGTCAGGTGGACGCAAATCGAGAAAGAATATCCCCAATGGTGTCGTCCACATCCAATCGACATTCAACAACACTATTGTGACCATTACAGACACCAAGGGTGATGCAATTTCATGGGCATCAGCTGGTTCTAGTGGATTCAAAGGAGCTAAAAAAGGCACTCCATTTGCAGCTCAAACTGCGGCTGACAGTGCTGCTCGTCGGGCTATGGATCAGGGTATGCGCCAAGTTGAGGTAATGGTCAGCGGTCCTGGTGCTGGCCGTGAAACGGCTATTCGTGCTTTACAAGGGGCTGGGTTAGAAATCACTTTGATTCGCGATGTCACTCCAATTCCCCACAACGGTTGCCGTCCTCCAAAGCGTCGCCGTGTCTAAATATTTGCTACCTATCAGCTAATCGATCAGCCAGCAGGCAATAGCCATCCAAGGGAGGTCACTGTAGTGGGACAGTTTCAAGTTGAATGCGTAGAATCAATTGTTGACGACGACCAGAGCCAATTTAGTCGATTTGTCATCGAGCCCCTTGAGCGGAGTCAAGGTATTACTGTAGGCAATGCCCTCAGACGAGTACTACTTTCCAACTTAGAAGGTGCAGCTATCACTGCCGTTCGTATGGCAGGAGCTAACCACGAATTTGCCACTATTCCAGGTGTTCGTGAAGATGTTTTGGACATTATTCTAAACCTGAAAGAGGTTGTACTCAAAACTTATACAAATCAGCCACAAATTGGTCGTTTAGCTGTGCAAGGTCCAGCAACCGTTACAGCTGCACACTTTGAGTTACCTGCTGAGGTAGAGTTAATTAACCCAGATCACTACGTAGCTTCGGTTGCTCAGGGTCATACCCTTGAGATGGAATTCCGAGTGGAAAACGGTCGTGGGTATCGGGCTGTCAGTAACAACCGGGATGAGGCAACTGCATTAGATTTTATGCAGATTGATGCCATCTTTATGCCTGTTCGTAAGGTTAACTATTCTGTTGAAGAAACGATCGTTGGGGCTGATCAGCCAAAAGATCGTCTGATTATGGAAGTTAGCACTAACGGTAGCCTAACTCCTCAACAAGCCATGAGTCAGGCAGCAGATATATTGGTGGACTTGTTTAATCCACTGAAGGATGTCACTCTTGAACCGAAGCGGGATGAGGATGTTAAAGAAGAAGACACCACCTATCAAATCCCGATTGAGGAACTACAGCTATCTGTACGAGCTTACAATTGTTTGAAGCGCGCTCAGATTAACTCTGTTTCTGATCTGCTGGACTATAGCCAAGAAGATCTCTTGGAGATCAAGAATTTTGGTCAGAAGTCAGCTGAAGAGGTTGTTGAGGCTTTGCACTACCGTCTAGGCATTATGTTGCCGATGGAGAAGCCGGCGAAGTCATCTTAGGTTTCTAGTTTTCGGCCTTGAATCCTTTCAGGCCATCCTCCGAAGCCCCAGGCTTCGGTTTTTTCTTGTTTACAGTGCTAATAAGGAGACTCCATGCGCCACCGTTGTCGTACGCCCCATCTGGGTAAACCTGCTGACCAGCGTCGTGCTTTGTTGCGATCGCTAACCACCGAACTTATTCGTCACGGTCGAATTAAAACCACGCTAACTCGTGCTAAGGCTGTTCGCTCTGAAGCTGAGCGTATGATTACACTCGCCAAAGAAGGCTCTTTGGCTGCTCGTCGCCGAGCTATGGGCTACATATATGACAAAGATCTTGTGCATGCTCTATTTGAGCAAGCCCCCACTCGCTATGCCGAACGCCAAGGTGGATATACCCGCATTGTACGCACAGTTAGTCGCCGAGGTGACAACTCTGTGATGGCTATTATTGAGCTTACCTAGTTTTTGCTCAATGGCTAACCGTACCCTAGCCAAACAACTAGAGGCTGTACCTGAGCATGAACAGGGAACTCATCGGGTAGCTATCATCATTCAGTACCAAGGCACCCACTTTCGTGGTTGGCAACGTCAACCAGAGGAACGTACGGTACAAGCAGAGATTGAAACGGCCATAGCATCCGTGCTGGGTTCAGAAGTAACCATTCATGGTGCAGGGCGAACTGATGCAGGCGTACATGCGGCAGCTCAGGTAGCCCACTTTGATGTTCCTAAGGTGATCCCTGCTTATCGGTGGGCATCTATTCTCAACCATCGCTTGAATGAAGATATTGTCATTCGTGCCTCTGCTCACGTTCCTGATAATTGGCATGCTCAGTACTCAGCCCAATGGCGACGGTATCGATACACCATCTATACCGATGCCTATCCAAACCTCTTCATTAGTCCATATACATGGCACGTCTACCATGAACCCTTGGACGAACATCTAATGCAGGCGGCATTAACTCCCATGGTGGGTTATCATGAGCTAACTGCGTTTCATCGCGCGGGATCTAGTCGTGCCCATTCATGGGTTGAGTTGCAAGCGGCTAAATGTTCCCGTCATGGACCGTTTGTTCAGGTTGAGTTGCAGGCTGCCGGTTTCCTCTACGGCATGGTGCGCCTGGTGATGGGCTTACTAGTGAGGGTTGGGCGGGGTCGCCTAACCCCTGCTGCTTTTACCGAACTTTGGCAGTCAGGGCGACGTGATTTGGTGAAACATGCCGCGCCTGCCCGGGGACTTTGCCTATTACGGGTAGGTTACCAACATTTCCCCTTTGCGCCGGACGCTTGGTTTGACACCCAACCAAAGCTCACGTTGCATTCCACCACAAAGAATTTGGCTGTTTAGATTACTATCAGTAGTCTTTGAGATGTAATTTCCCACTCTTGATGGCAGCCTCCTTCCATTCAGTTCGTTGATATCAGAGCCTAAGCATGTTTAAGACCTATATTCCTCCTGTCCAAGAAATTGACAAAAAGTGGTATGTTGTCGACGCCGCTGACAAGCGACTTGGTCGTCTAGCAACAGAAATTGCCAGTATTCTGCGGGGCAAGAATAAACCCACGTTCACACCCAATATGGACACGGGTGACTTTGTTATCGTAATCAACGCTGAAAAGGTGGACGTAACTGGTAGAAAGCGTCAGCAGAAACTATACCGCCGCCATTCCGGTCGCCCCGGTGGAATGAAGGTTGAAACATTTGAGCAGTTACAAAATCGCATCCCTGAACGCATTATCGAAAAAGCTGTGAAGGGAATGCTGCCTAAAAATGCTCTCGGGCGTAAGCTGTTTACAAACCTGAAGGTCTATGCAGGCTCTGAGCATCCCCACGAAGCTCAAAAACCTGAAGTAATCGATCTCTAGTTAATCTGAATTCAAACAATATCTACAGGAGAACATCATCACATGACAGAAGAACAGTCTGATCGCGTTGTTTATTGGGGTACTGGTCGTCGTAAAGCGGCTATAGCTCGTGTTCGTCTAGTACCTGGAGATGGCAAACTTGTTGTCAACGGCAAGCCAGGTGAAACCCATCTTCAGAACAATGCCGCTTATATGTCGGCAACCAAGGCTCCCCTCGAAACCCTTGGGCTTGAGTCCGATTACGATATCTTGGTTAACGTCCGTGGTGGTGGTCTAACAGGTCAAGCTGATGCCATTAAACTGGGTGTTGCCCGTGCCCTTTGTGAACTGGATCCCGCAAATCGTGGCCCGCTGAAAATTGAAGGCTATCTTACTCGTGATCCCCGTTGTAAGGAACGCAAAAAGTACGGTTTGAAGAAAGCGCGTAAAGCATCTCAGTTCTCAAAACGCTAATTTTTCAAGTCTGTTTATTTTTTAGATATCTCATTACCCGGAATCGACCCATGCCAAAAGCTGATATTCATCCTAAGTGGTATCCCGATGCCAAGGTTTACTGCGACGGCAAACTGATTATGACTGTGGGCTCAACCAAGCCCGAGCTTCACGTTGATGTATGGTCTGGCAATCATCCTTTCTACACAGGTACTCAAAAGATCATTGATACTGAAGGTCGTGTAGAGCGATTTTTACGTAAGTACGGCATGTCCGACAATAGCAATAAGACCGAAGATAGCGCTGAAGGCTAGCTGCTAATAAACATCAATTTGAGATCCGAGGGATGAATATATCCCTCGGATGTTTTGTATTTGACTAACCATTAGCAGTCCCTCGCTGAAACTCTTAAGCAAATCCCATGGCTGAGCAATATCTCCTCGATAAACTTAAGTCGGTTGAACAGACCTTTGAAGAACTCACTCGTCGTCTTGCCGACCCTGATGTGGCCAAAGATCCGGATGAGTTTCAAAAGATTGCTAAGGCAAGAGCATCGTTAGAGGAAACCATCACAACCTATAACGATTGGAAAAAAGCGCAATCAGATTATGAAGGGGCTCAGGAAGTCTACAAAGAGTCCGCAGGTGACGATGAACTGCGGGAAATGGCATTGCTTGAAGTTGAAGAACTTAAGGAAAAGATTGAGGCTCTAGAGACTCAACTCAAAATTTTATTACTACCGCGAGATCCTAATGATGATAAAAACATCATGCTGGAAATCCGTGCTGGTGCAGGTGGTGATGAAGCCGGCATCTGGGCCGGAGATTTACTACGGATGTACTCACGATATTCCGAAGGACAGGGATGGAAAGTGCAAACCTTGAGCCAATCGGTAGCTGATATGGGTGGCTGTAAAGAAGCTATTTTAGAAATTAAAGGGGATCAAGTCTATAGCAAGCTGAAATTTGAAGCAGGTGTTCATCGTGTCCAACGAGTACCTGCCACAGAAACTAGTGGTCGTGTCCATACATCCACAGCCACTGTGGCCGTGATGCCAGAAGTAGACGATGTTGAAGTTAAAATTGATCCTAAAGATATTGACCTGAGTACAGCTCGATCAGGTGGTGCCGGTGGTCAGAATGTCAACAAGGTGGAGACAGCTGTCGATTTATTTCACAAGCCGACAGGCATTCGCATCTTTTGTACTGAAGAGCGATCGCAACTACAAAACCGAGAGCGCGCCATGCAAATTCTTCGTGCCAAGCTCTATGAAATGATGCTTCAAGAGCAACAAGCTGAGGTGACCGATATGCGCCGATCCCAAGTTGGGACCGGATCACGTTCAGAAAAGATCCGTACCTACAATTACAAAGACAATCGGGTCACAGATCATCGTCTCGGTCAAAACTTTAGTTTGTCTCCAGCTCTAGAAGGGGACATTGAGATTATGGTGCAGTCTTGTATTACTCAAGATCAGCAGGCTAAGTTGGAACAATTAGCAGCTGAGACTGAAACTACAGTTTAGGAAAATGGGATAACGGTTATTAGATGAGAAATGGCCGATAGTTGATTTGGCTTGAAACTTTCAACTTAAGGTTAAAATCTAGCAGCTGCAACCCATATCTCTCACCTCATGGCCAAATTTCTGCATGTTGCCGATGTCCACCTAGGTTTTGATCGCTATAACAGCAAAGTACGCACTACGGACTTTTTTCACACCCTATGGGATGTATTTGAGCGATATGCCATTGGTACAGCTGTAGATTTTGTGGTGATTGCTGGTGATCTATTTGAGCATCGCATGATCCAACCTGCCATCTTAAATCAAGCTCAGCTTTGTCTCCAACAATTAGAAAAGGCTGAGATCCCGGTGATCGCCATCGAAGGCAACCATGATAACTGTCCCTATGGGACAAAAACTAGCTGGCTGCGTTATTTATCTGACTGGGGATTACTCAAACTCCTCGAACCTGATCCAGGTGACGTAATGTATACCCATTGGGACGATGACACTAAACGAGGTGGCTACATCGATCTAGCCTGTGGTGTCCGAATCATGGGTTCAAACTGGTACGGAGCTGCTGCGCCAAAAGCTATTGAGCAAATTAGTCAGGCAATCGCAGCATTACCGTCTGGTCCAGACTCTCAGATTTTACTTTTCCACCATGGTCTAGAAGGGCAAATCGCTCGCTATTCGGGAGCGCTACGCTACAGAGACTTACTTCCCCTCAAAGAAGTGGGAGTAGACTATCTCGGTCTAGGACATATTCATAAACATTACACAGTCGATAATTGGGTTTTTAATCCTGGTTCTCTCGAAGCCAATAATGTGGAAGAAAGCTCTTTTGAGCGAGGTGCTTTGCTAGTCGAAATCATGAATGGAAAGGTTAAAGCCCAGCTGAAAACGGATTATCAACAGCGTCCTATCGTCCGTTTATCCCTAAAATTGCGTGGGCAGGAAGCTCTCCAAGATATTGAAGAACTAGCCCTAAAAACCATCAATCAATCAATTGAACAAAAACAAATAGCCCCTGAGCAACAACCTATTGTTGAGTTACGCATTGAGGGGCAAGTAGGGTTCGAGCGATTAGAGCTAGACACACGTCAGCTACAGAATAGATTACAGACCCACTGCGGAGCACTCATCTTTCTCCTCAAGTATGAGGTGGATAATATTGCCTACGGTACTCCAATAGCGGACGATGCCGACCGCCATCAAATTGAACGAGAGATTTTTAACGATCTCTTGTCAGCTAATAATGTCTATAAAAAACGAGCCCAACCCCTTGCCGAAGGCTTGATTGATCTGAAAGAGCGTCAGTTACTCGGTGAAACTGAAAAAACTCTCTATACGATAGTAGAGCAGATTTTAAAGTAAACACTTTAATGGATCAGCATTTTGATGGGCTATAAGCATTGGCATCTCATATTTACGACGTCAAATAATGCGCCACATTCTATAGATACATCCAGCTAAACCGTCTTTTAAGCATTCGCGCTAAGATCGCGGCACAATTGTGCGTCCTGCACTGCCGTTAAGGACATTAGAGGATATTGGCATGGGTTTAGATCGATCGCCAGAACAACTGCTCAAAGCCGGACTAGCTGCGCTTAAGCAAAAAGACTATGGGCGTGCGATCTCAACGTTTCAGCAGATCTCTCAGACAGACGGAAGCAGTACCAGTCATCAGCTTAAAGCACAAATGGGACTGATTCGTACCTATGAGGAGCAAGGAAACCATGACCAGGCTCGAGACCTCTGCAAGCCTTTACTCAAGAGTCGCAGCCAGGCAATCCGTCAGTGGGCCCATGAAAAATTACAGCAACTGACTACTATTGAAAAAATATCGATTAAGCAGCCAGTTAATAATTTGGATAACGTCAATCAAGCTAGTGGCGTTATCTCTAACACAAGTGGATTTGTCCCCTTTAATGCCGAGGAAAGGACTGTGCCTCAAGTCTCTGACTCAGCACATTCATCAGACATCTCAACGCCTCAGACCAAAATCCAGGACTTTCCCCAGGAACAGAAGAGCGTTACCGACAGAACATCTGTCAGTAGTACGCCGTCGAAAGCTACAGCAACTCCAGAAGCCAACTTAACCGAACAGCAGGTCGGGTCATCTCTGTTTCATTATCAGAATCTCAACAACAATCGAAGGGTTGAGCATAAAACAGACATCACCAATACATCTACTGAGACCGACCCTAAGGTCTCGGCAGCCTCCCAAACCGAGAATTTCTCAGCAAATCTAACTCAGCTCCGACCCAACAAACAACCTAAACGACCAGTCAAGACAACTATAGCCACAGCATTAGGTCCTGAGACCTGGCCCCAGGGCAGTCGACTCAGAACCTTAAAGTCTCTAGGCAAAGTCAGTATGGGTCGGCTTTGGTTTGCTCAATTAGCGACTATTCCTATTATTTTCTGGGTAGTCCGCTGGCTAGTAAAAACCGCTTTATCATGCACCCGTGACTATCTTCTGTTTCTCAATCGACTATTACCCATCAACCTCAAACTCCCAGACTTTTTTTGGGGTACTCAGACTTGGACAGTCATTATTGGCTTCGGTGCACTCACACTTGCTGCACCTTGGCTATGGTCATTCTTACTGCGTCCAACCAAAAACCTGTCAACCCAACAGCTGAAATCTTACAGTCCAGAAGCTAGTCAATTATTACGTCGCTTTTGCGCCCAACGTCACTGGCCTGTTCCTAAAGTTCAACTCATTACCAGTGATTTGCCCCTGATTTTTTCCTATGGCTGGCGACCTCGGCATGGAAAGATCGTGGTCAGTCAAGGTCTACTTGAGCATCTAGCCGCTGATGAGTTAGCTGCTGTAATGATGTATGAAATAAGTCACTGGTCAACCTTAGATTGGATCTTTTTTTCTACTCACGGGTTATTGCTACAGGGATTTCACCGAGTCTATTGGTTTCTGGCTCAGTGGGGGGAAAATCGATCTGCCTTGTTGAAAATCACCGCAGGTACTATAGCGAATCTGAGCTATGGCATTTTTTGGCTTTTGACTCAGGTGAGTTGTGGACTGGCTCGTATCCGTACCCCCTATCGAGATCGCAAAACAGCTGAGCTTACGGGCAATCCCAATGGCCTCATACGCGCCTTAGCTAAACTTTCAGCAGCCATGGCGAATACTGTTAACCGTCAAGGATATACTCCACAACTGCTAGAAAGCTTGGATTTAATGTTGCCCGTGGGTCCTACTAGCGTAGGCACATCGAGCCAACACTTTGCTTGGGGAGCATTTAATCCATTACGTCATTGGTTATCACTAAATCAGGGACATCCTCCTCTAGGAGATAGGATTTACATTATCAATGCCTATGGACGGCACTGGAAGCTAACACCTAGTCTTAACTTTGCGCAACTACAACTCAAACACGGTTCACGCGCCCTTACTCAAAGGGACTGGAAAAACCTTCTATTACAAGCAGGAGCCTGGTCTGGCCTAATGATTGGGTTAGGTGTAGCAATGATAATGTGGCTGATGGGTGCGATCGCAACACATTTTGATCTATCTCTACTGGCCTGGCTATACAAAGATCGCAGTATTCTCCTGAGTATGCCGTTGATTGGTACAGCTACAGGACATTTACTCCGCATCAATCCATTTTTTCCAGAGATAGCAGACTCCATACCTATCAATGAAGCAGAATTAGCCAATTGGCAAACAGATCCTACCCTTGTGCCCTTGAGTAGCCTCCCCATCAAAATCAACGGCACTTTAACGGGGCGTCCTGCCTTAGCAAACTGGTTAGGACAAGAATGGAGACTACGCACAAAATACGGCAGCATTAAACTGCACCATACCGCTTATTTCGGCCCTTTAAGCAACATTCAAGGGCTAACCCCTTGGCTCAATACCCCCTTACAAGTCACGGGCTGGTTTCGTCGCGGACACCACATCTGGATTGATATTGACCGCTTGCGTACTCAGCAAAATCAAACAAAATTGGCCCAACATCCACTGTGGGCAGCCATGATCAGCGCTATACCATTAGCTTACGGCCTCTGGATCATTTTTAAAGGTGTTTAAGCCTGAGCCTACCAATCAAATCAACACCCCAAAAATATCAATACCCAATCAAGCATTGCGGCTATTTTCATAAAATGTTAAATTTTGTAAACGAGCACTAACAACCTAGCCATTTTCAAATTTCTAGTTTGGGAATTTGGCGTTAGGTGTGGGTTCTCCTACTCTCAACACAGCAAACCAGTCACATTAGAGTGGCTGGTTTTTTATTACAGCTATGGAGTCCAAGAAATCTACCTCAAGCTGGCCAACCAGGTATCCCCACTCCTTGCTGCTATCACGCCATGAGCTTCAAACAAACCTACTTTAATCATAGAATTTAGACTTTGTAGTCTAAGTTCTATGGCTACTCCACGTTATCTTTAGGGAGCTTCACCAAAAAAACCATTGAATCACTTGGCTTGGCATCGGACAGCATGATACCTTGAGGAGGTAGAAATACGGTCTATTTCTCATTTCATGCAGTGAGAGACCTCTGGAAAAGAAACTGATACATAGCTTTTTAAGAGGCTATTGATAGAGGTTGAGGGGTAATTTTGACAGACCGCCCAATTAGGGTTTTTGATTGATTCAAGTAGTTACTCGCTTAATATGGCCAGTCAGTTTTTGCTGCGGTTCGTCACTTTTTAAAGTATTGAGAGTCAGAGCGCCAAATTTTCTTCTAGGTATGTTTGACTCCTAGAGTAGACTGACTGATTTGTTGTTAGCCATCCGCTGCAATTGTTTTTTAGATTTGTTTAAGAGGTATCCCATGTCAGTGCGCTTATATATTGGCAATCTTCCCCGTGAATTAGAACGCGAGGAATTTGAAGCTGTTTTTGCAGAGGACGTTGATAATATCGTTTCAGTCAAGCTAATTGCGGACAGAAAAACAGGTAAGTGTCGGGGATTTGGTTTTGTAACCGTTAAAACTGACGAAATCGCCGATACTCTTGTGAGTAAGTACAATGGCCAGGCTCTGCAAGATGCAACTCTAAAAGTAGAAAAGGCAATGCCTCGCGCTAAAGAAAATGAGGGTGCAGCAACCAACAATAGCGGTAATAGCAATCGGAAAGGAGGTGGCAAGCGCAACAGTGGTGGCAATAATCGTAAACCTGCGAGCTATTCCTCCCCAGCGCCAGAAAGCACTCAGCCCGATCCTCGTTGGGCTTCTGATTTAGCCAAATTGAAGGAAATGCTAGCCGCACAAACAACGGCTTCTTAGAACAAAACTCAATCAGCGCAATTTACATAGATAAGAAAGCCCAAGAATTGCTTCTTGGGCTTTCTTATTGCTATTTCTAGACTAAAAAGTTTCTCTGTCTGGCAAACTAACCTGACTTAAAGCACCCGAGCACGTAATAGGGCAGGGGGTAAACACAGAAGCTTACGCACGGTGGGTACAAATGCACGACGATTAAAAACGTCGTATTGATTTTCAGCAATTACATCCAGAATCTTCCGATAGAGCATAAGTGCAGACCATACTGGCCAACGAGCATCGGGACTCAATACAGTAATTCCTAACTCAGCCTGACGATAAAACTTCAACGCTCGCTGAATCTGAAAACGCATCAACGCCCGCCACCGCTCATCAATCACCCCATTAATCAAATCCGCTTCACTATATTTGAAGAGTTCCAAATCCTCAAGTGGTAAGTAGATACGTCCCCGTCGGGCATCCTCACCCACATCCCGCAAAATGTTGGTCAATTGATTAGCAATTCCAAGTGCGATCGCTTCCTCAGTCGGACAAGGTAATGCTTTGGCCCATGGTGCGGTGTTGTACTCAGGGTCAACACCCATGACAACCGTAGACATCAACCCAACAGTTCCTGCAACGCGATAACAGTAAAGCTTCAAATCATCAAAGGTTTCATAGCGAGAGCAGTGCAAATCCATCCGCTGCCCCGAAATCATGTCACGAAATGGCTGAATATCTAAAGCAAAATGCCCCAAAGCATCAACCATAGCCACGTCATAATCATCCTTGGGACGACCTGCAAAAACAGATTCTAGCTGTTCTTCCCAATCGTCAAGAGTCGCTTCAGTCGTAAATTGAGCAGATGGACCATCCACCAACTCATCTGTACGACGGCACCACACATAGATAGCCCAGATGGCCCGGCGTTTGGCTTCAGACATCAGCATCGTACCCATATAAAAGGTTTTTGAGTACTTAGCAGTAATCTGCCGACAGCGCTCGTAGGACTCATCTACAGACGCCAACACAGATGCAGGCGAGACAGTGGTGGTGGGTTGCAAAAGCATGGGTGTCCTTATTCAACGAAAAGCGTCATGGGCTAGTGGCGAGTTAATAAGCAGTGGCCATTTTTTCTACCACAATATGACAAATCAAATTCACCTTACAAACACTAAGTGCTTGCTTAAACACATCCAAGGTAAATTTTGGAGTTTCTTTGCCAGAAAAGCAAAAAACCTAGATGTGACCAAAGGTTATTACCTCAAAACAGCGATTGCTCCCATGGCCCTGTTTATCTAATTCCATTATAGATTTTCAAGCGTTACATTTTGATACAAAAACGTAATATTTAGAGTTAGAGCGATTAGAACGGTGCGGTCAAGTCAAATACTGATAGGCATAAGCAACCACAAATCAGCTAATACCTTCACTAGCAGCGCGGTACTATAATCTGCGGGTGACATACAGTAATTCCAAAATCTCACTGCCTGACCCCACAAAAAGTCAGGCTTATTAAACTTAGAGCATCCATTCCCATGACCACTAATTTTGACTTTTTAAGACAAACTGATCCAGATATTACAGCCATCATTGGGCGAGAGCGTCAACGCCAACAAGACCACTTGGAGCTCATTGCCAGTGAGAACTTTACATCCCCCGCTGTCATGGCTGCGCAAGGTTCAGTGTTGACCAACAAATATGCGGAAGGCCTGCCTAACAAACGGTACTACGGTGGCTGTGAATTTGTAGATCAAGCAGAAGCCCTGGCTATTGAAAGAGTTAAACAGCTTTTCGGCGCTGCCCATGCAAATGTCCAGCCCCATTCCGGAGCCCAAGCAAACTTTGCTGTCTTTTTAGCCCTGCTAAAGCCCGGAGACACAATTATGGGCATGGATCTTTCCCATGGTGGTCATTTAACCCACGGTTCTCCAGTTAACGTTTCAGGTAAGTGGTTTAATGTCATCCAATATGGCGTCAATCAGACTAATGAACAGCTTGACTATGATGCTATTCGAGAACTGGCTCTGCAGCATAAGCCCCAAATGCTGATCTGTGGCTATTCAGCCTATCCTCGCACAATTCACTTTGATAAGTTTCGAGCCATTGCCGATGAGGTTGGAGCTTATCTGATGGCTGATATTGCCCACATTGCAGGGCTAGTAGCCACAGGCCACCACCCTAATCCCATCCCTCACTGCCATGTGGTTACCACCACCACCCACAAAACATTACGCGGTCCTCGGGGTGGTTTGATTATGACTAGCGATCCAGACCTGGGCAAAAAATTTGATAAAGCCGTTTTTCCCGGTAGCCAGGGTGGCCCCCTAGAACACGTCATCGCAGCAAAGGCCGTTGCCTTTGGTGAAGCCCTCAAGCCTGAATTCAAAACTTACTCCGCCCAGGTCATTGCCAATGCGCAAGCACTTGCAGCTCAGTTACAAGCACGAGATATCAAGGTTGTATCGGACGGTACTGATAATCACTTAGTCTTAGTTGACTTACGCTCCATTGGCATGACAGGGAAACAGGCCGATGCGCTAGTCAGTATGGTCAATATCACCGCAAATAAAAATACAGTCCCCTTTGATCCCGAATCACCCTTTGTAACCAGTGGTCTTCGCTTGGGGTCTCCCGCGATGACCACTAGAGGACTAGAAGTTCAAGATTTCAAAGAGATTGCCAACATTATTGCTGATCGGCTGCTATCTCCTGAGGATAGTAATGTTGAAACCACCTGTCGAAATCGCGTTGCCGACCTTTGTAGTCGCTTCCCACTGTACCCTCATCTACATTCAACACAGACTGTGCTGACATAGGCATGTTTTGTTTTTAAGCTAACTGAATCAACATTTTACTGTTGCTGATTTAAGGTATGAATCAATCTATTGAAGTCGTTATTTGTCAGTAAATCACAGAGTAATTTATACCCTAAATCAGCGACTCCAGTATTTTTGCTTGGTTTGGTCAGTTAACTCACCCTAAATTCCTACTGAATTAAAGTTGATACGTCAGAGACTCATAACTAAATAAGATACCTATAAATAATTGATACCCCTAATAGATGAGTGTTGTTAGACCAACAACACTATTTGGCACCTTTGAATTAACAACTTGAAAGTTTTAAAAAACCTGCTAGGGTGACGGTGACTATTGTGTATGCTGCCGACCCTCTGAGTTGACTTCATAAATAGATTGAGCCGTCTTACCTCATCCTCTGTCACCCATGCCCTTTCAGATATATCCCCTACTGGCTTTTACGCTGTCAGCCGCTGTGGTGCTTTTGGCAACTCCAGTTGTCAAACGAATTGGGTTACACAGCGGTCGAGTCGATATGCCTGGAGGACGAAAAGTTCATCAGGTTCCCATGGTCAGATTGGGGGGGGTATCCATTTTTCTGGGAACAGTCGTTGCCCTGTTGGTTGTGTGGAATACAGGCGGCTTTATGGATGCCCAAGGTCAGCAGCTGATAAATGAACCTGAAGCAGAAATCTGGGGAGTTACCCTAGGTGGCCTAGCATTTTTCTTAATTGGCTTACTAGATGACCTGTTTGGACTGTCCGCCATTAGTCGATTACTCATGCAGGCCATTGTGGCTGCTATTACCTGGCATGTGGGTGTTGATATTGCATTTGTTTCGATTCCAGGCATAGGAATTGTACAGCTGGCTAATTGGGTGAGCTTACCCGTAACTGTTATTTGGCTGGTAGGAATGGCTAATGCCATTAATTGGATTGATGGATTAGATGGGTTAGCAGCCGGAGTCTCTGGGATTGCAGCCATCGTCATGATGCTGGTGGCCCTATTTATGGAACAGCCTGCAGCAGCTATCATTGCAGCAGCACTTGCAGGCGGAGCGCTGAGTTTTTTGAAATACAACTTCAATCCGGCTCAGATCTTTATGGGCGATGGCGGGGCCTACTATATGGGTTTTACCCTAGGCGGTGTTGGAGTGATCGGCCTGGTTAAGGGGGTAACTACCGCTGCAGTATTTCTACCCTACTTACTCATACTGGCAGTTCCTATTTTGGATATGTCAGCGGTAATTCTGGCACGCCTACGTCGCGGGTTATCGCCATTTGTGGCTGATAAACGTCATCTGCATCATCGCCTTTTAAATGCTGGGTTGTCCCATCGGTTTACGGTGCTGTTTATCTATGCCCTCACCCTATGGGTAGGCAGTCTTGCCTTAGCTTTTTCGGGCATGCCCAGTGGCATCGTCTATGCACTAGGTTCAACGGCTCTACTGAGCTACACCAGCTGGCGAGCCAAACGCCATGCCAGGCAATGAAAGATTGTTCTGACGACGACCTGAACTCATCAATTCAATAGAGGGTGAACTGGATAGGGTAGGTCTTGCACCTACCCTAATTTTTTAGGTCAATACGGATATTTATAGGGTGCGATTAATTTCCCGACATCGTATAGGTAAAACGTTTCTGTGGTCGCCCCTGCTCTATGGGTTTCAACAATCTCTAATAAATCAAACCGCTCAAAGTAAGGGGCATAGGTAGCTCGAATTTGGTGCTGGTCGTCATCGGCAATACTGAGAAATAGTCCTGAACATCCAAGCCAGGCTGCTGGGTTAAACCACACGGCGTGTCCCCGTGGATCCTGGGTAAAGGCCATGACAGGCACTGAAGTGATGGGACTAACGGCCATATCTACATAGCCACTTAACCAAAATTCATTGGTTACCAGGAAATCAGCGGTTGAGAGCGCATCTCCTACTCTCGACTCTGTCAACACATGCCGCAGCTTTACCACATCAATCATCGTCGTTGTCGGATCAGTTGCTGGAGGCAGTATTGCTACTAAACCTCCTGGTCGTTGCAAAGTGCCTAAAGCCACATGCCCTAAGGCAAAAATCAGCAGCGTAGCTATCACTAAAGAACTACCCACCAGCCATCGTCTAACTGTGCTTGGAGACCAGCCTGCCATGGCCAACGCCAGCAACAAACTCAGACTCCACAGCCCTGGTGCAGGCCAAGCTGGATAAATGTGAGTAACTCCGCCCAATAGAGTAAAACCAAGGGCAATAGGCAGACCTAACCACAGCACAAACCGCTGCCGGAGATCGCTCAATTGCAAAAGACTACGCCCGCTGGCCCACCACAAAGGAAAACCCAGGGACGGAAATAGATAAGCTACCCCCACCAGCCATACGCCCACCATATTCAGCAAATTAAACTCAGTTTGGCGGGCAGTGTTGCCACCATCAAATCGCTCTGATAAATGAAAGCCAAAAGATAACCAATCATGGTGGACATTCCAGTACAGCAACGGTGTCAGAGCAAATAGAAACAGGATCAAGGCTGCGCCGGTCCATGGAGATACCAGTGCCTGTCGATGCTTCGCACTGGTAAGACAAAATCCGATTAAACTCAGACCCAAAATAAAACCGTGGTACTTACTGATACAGGTTAGCCCCAGCAATAATCCAATCAAGGCAATTTTGCTGGTAGGGCGATAGGGCTTTTCCATAGGGAAAAACTCCAACACTGCTACATACATAACTGCCGACCAACCCAAAATAAGCGCGTTATCGGGAGCTGCCAACAATCCAAAGCTAAAAATAAAGAGGGGGCAGAGAGATGCGATCGCAACTGCCCACATACCTACCACCGAACTAAATAACCGCCGTCCACTCAGATAGATAAACCCCGTACTCAATCCGTATAGCACCAATGCGCCCAATCGGAGGGTCAGGGGAGAGATATAACCGGTTAACCAGGGCCCGACTGCCGTAGTCAATGCCACCATCACCGGGTGATCAAAATAACTCCAATCCCAATGCTGGGTGTATAGAAAGTAATAAGCCTCATCAAACCCTGGCGGTAGCAACCACGCAATTAGCAACCGCATTACCCAAGAGCCGACCAATAGTCCCAACAGCCAGTTTGGCCAATGTCTCAACTCTCTTAGGGGTGAATTCTGATTCATTTCCATGTCGACCAAAGCTCATCCCGCTATCCGCGCACCTCACAGTATCAGATCAAATCAGGGAGAAATGCTTTACCATCAACCAACACAGGGCCTTTGCCACTATTTTTCATTGATCGTTGACCGCTTGCCTCTCTGACAACCTATAAAATTCAATCCAACCACCATGACCGGCAGTGCAGAAATTATATGTGTAGGTACCGAGCTACTTCTGGGTGACATTCTCAATAGCAATGCCCAGTATCTGGCTCAGCAGTTAACGCAGTTGGGCATCTCCCATCATTATCAAACCGTCGTGGGCGATAATCCCCAACGTCTGGCAAAGGCCATCGCCATTGCCTGTGAGCGATCACGGCTAATCATTTTCACAGGTGGTCTAGGCCCTACGCCCGATGACATCACCACTGCCACGATTGCCAACTTTTTTGGGGTGCCTTTGGTAGAAAACGCTGATGTGCTAGCAGATATTAAGGCTAAATTTGCTCAGCGCGATCGCACCATGAGCAACAACAATCGTAAACAGGCCCTCTTGCCTGCAGGTGCAGCTGTCCTAAAAAATCCCCAGGGCACTGCTCCCGGCATTCTCTGGCAGCCCCGGCCAGGATTGCATCTGATGACCTTTCCAGGGGTACCGCGAGAGCTTCATACCATGTGGAAAACTAGTGCCATTCCTTATCTACAGGAACAGGGATGGAGTAGCGGTATCATCCACAGCCTCACCCTCAAGTTTTGGGGCGCTAGCGAGTCGAGTCTGGCCACTAAAGTGGATGCCTTTCTCAAGCTAGAAAACCCTACTGTTGCGCCCTACGCCAGTAACGGTGTGATTAAGCTACGCATTTCCGCCAAAGCTGACACCCTAGAGTCAGCCAAGCAGTTAATTGCACCCATTGCCACTCAACTTAAATACATCGGCGGCATCGACTGCTTCGGAGAAGACAATGACACCCTGGGCGACGCCGTAGGTCGCCTCCTGTTAAAGCACCAAGCCACCCTAGCCGTAGCCGAGTCCTGTACAGGAGGAGGCTTAGGAGAAATGATTACGGCTGTACCTGGCAGCTCAGCTTACTTCATGGGGGGAATTATTTCCTACGACAACACCGTCAAAGAACGATTGCTGGGCGTTGCAGCCTCAGACCTGGCCAAGTCTGGAGCAGTGAGTGCCATCGTTGCAGAACAAATGGCCGCTGGGGTACGGACACAGCTAGCGACCGACTGGGGCCTTAGCATTACTGGGATTGCGGGGCCCGGTGGTGGCAGCACAATAAAACCCATCGGCCTGGTATACATCGGTCTTGCCAACGACTCAGAAACCCACCATATTGAATGCCGCTTTGGCCATCGTAACGACCGTGACTGGATTCGCTTAATGAGCCGTAATACTGCTTTAGATATACTGCGGCGTACTCTCCTGAGTAATACCTAAATGACACTTGCTCCCTAGGCAGATTCCACTACCTTGATCATTTCTGACAATTCGTTATCATAGTGAATACTCCCACAAGTAACTTTACTGAAGTTTACTTCAAGTTGATTTGCTATTTGTGGAACCTATAATAGTTACACGCAATACTGCACCAGATGAGATTAGGAGCAGCCTGGCTCATGGATATTGGCAAAATTCTGGAAAAGCTGAAGAACTGGGTCAACCGAGTCTTGGACTCGCTGCTTGGCCCTTCAGCACAGCCGGAGCCAGAAGCAATTCCCATTCCAGTAGATGATCGTCGTCGTCGTTAATATCGAACGGTCAGCGTTCTTTCGATTACAAAACCTACTACCAAAGTTTTCTACAAGGTCTAGTTTACGCCGCTAAATTACTAGGCTCTGATAGTATGCAACATGTAGGTTTTGGTGACTTCATTGAATAGTGTTTTAGTGCTTCATGGTCCCAATTTAAACATGTTGGGAAAGCGTGAACCTGAGATTTATGGCAGTGATACCTTAGAAGATGTCAATGTTGCACTGGGCACGCTTTCTAAGGATTTAAATGTTCTGGTAAGTTGCTATCAGTCAAACCATGAGGGTGATCTAATTGATGCGATCCAAGCCGCTGACGGCAAGCATCAAGCAATATTGATCAACCCTGGTGCCTATACTCACACGAGTATTGCTATTCGAGATGCGATCGCATCTGTAGCCCTACCCACAGTAGAGGTTCATCTGAGTAACATTCACAAGCGCGAAGCCTTTCGGCATCATTCCTACATAGCGCCCATCGCCATTGGTCAAATCTGTGGCTTTGGGGTCAATAGCTATTATCTGGGTCTACGAGCTTTAGTGGACTACTTACAAAAATGTCAGGCCTAAATTTTAGGCCTCTGCCTTGGGTTGCTTAACATGAGCATTTTCCACAACAGCCCCATTCATATCTGACGAGTCTTGCTCACCATGATCATCAGCTTTAGATGATTGACTCTGCATTTGCATTTTTAACTTATCAAGCTGCTCGGTCATGATCGTTGCCATCGTACCGGGTGTACGCTTTTGAACCCAGACCATACTGGCTGAGAGCAGCAACTCTTTGAGATAAGCATAGGAAAAGTTCTCAGAATTAATCGCAATTCTGTTGATATCATCTGCCGATAGCTGCATTTCCAGCTTTAATTTTTGGTTCCATAGCTGCAAATACGAAACTCGATCGGCTAGCTCAGGTGCATCAAAGTGATACTTTCGATCAAATCGACTGGGTCGTTCCAAAATAGCAATATCCAATCGTTCTGGGTGATTGGTTGAGGCGATCATCAAAACCCCATCGTTGAGGGCAAATCCATCCAGCTCATTCAGAAAAAACGACCGATTTTCATCATCGACTAAAGCGTCTAAATCCTCAATCACCACAATACAAGGGGCCGCCTCTCGCACTCGATTAAAGGCTAAGCGCATATTATCAGTATCGCTATTCTGACGAGTCTTAAAGCTCTTAATATACAAACAGGGATACCCCAAGGAATTGACTAAAGCCTTGACCATATGGGTTTTGCCATTCCCTGGTGGACCAATGAATAACAGCCCACGTTTCCAAGGCACGTTGTACTCGGAGTACATCGCTTGGGATTCGAAAAATCGTTGAGCATCTTCAAAAATATCTTCTTTTAAAGTGCCAGCCAGCACCAAATTTTCTAGAGTTGCACTTTGAATCGAGGCATAGAGATCTCGATTTTTTTGCCAAAATCCACCTTCAAATACCAAAACTTCTTCCCTAACTTGAGAATTCCACTGACAAACAGCAGCAAAAAAGTCATCGGCAACAGCTTGAGTATTTGCCAAAATCCAGTAGTAGCGGCAATCATCAAAATATCCCTGGGGCCAAGAAAGCTGCAGGACCATCAGCGTATGCTCCTGCCATTGCACTTCAAAACAAAAATTCTTCTGCTCATAACGTAGCTTCTGTTTCTTGGCATCCCAAAGTGTCATCACATGGTTATGCACTAAAGTCTCACGGGCACAAGCAGCATAGCCTGGCGGCAGATCGACGCTACTAATAACCTGGGTTGTACATAATTCCTCTTGCGCATATTTACGCAGCTCAAAGTAGTGACTATCCCCCTCGACAATCACTTTCCCAGGAAAGCTATCAGTCAAAAATTGGCTGACATAATAGGGAATGGATGCAGGGGACATCCTCAGCGCTTCTAAAATCAGATAGGTGAGATTGACTGAACGCGAACCCGATGAATAAAGCATGCTGAAGCGTATCTACCTACGTGAGTGCTGAGGAAAACTGAATTTGGTTTGAGCGGTACATATCACATTAGTGGAGATAGGCCATCGCCTTAAAGGCATGGGGTATGGCAATGTGATAAGCAATGACCTAGTGCATTAGGACATTTGCTATATTTTGCATTGCTTTTTCAAAACTGATGGGAAAACTTGAGTTTCTCGGTATCATTTCAACCTAGCTCACGTCCAGAACGTTAGTTTTTTCGCAATAGTAACTCAAGGTTTTAGCTTGAATAGGGTTTCGCAACCTATGCTACGTTAGCCACAACAAAGACCGAGAGAACCGCTATGGGTGATTCGCAAGGTAATCCATTTATTAGCAATCCCTTTATGCAGGGAGCCAAAAAGAAACCGCCTGTATCGCCTGAGCCCGAACACCCCTCTAAATCACCAAAAGATCTCTCGCTGTCTCCACCAGAAAAACTTAGCGAGCGGCCAAACTTATCAAAGAAGGAAAAAAAAACCACTGCTCCAAAAACAGCAAAACCAACGGCAAAATCCTTATCTAAATCAACAGCAGCTAAATCTCGCTCTACCAATAAGCGAAAACGAGCCAGTCAGCCAGTCGCCCCGCCAACCGCTCCACCTAACTACACTGGCAATGGCTATAAAGTCCAGGTCCTGGCCAAAATTCCCATGCCTACCAATACGAATATGCCCAGCCGCGATTACTTGTGGTTTGCGGTATACCCTATTATTCCCCGTGTTGGTGACTGCATTTTTCATGATGGACGATACTTTCGCGTAGACGCTGTTTTTCTATATGAAAGTACAAACGCTAGTTGGTGTGCCGATTTGGAAGTGTCCTATTACACTCGACGGCAGTAGGAAGATCATTGGCTTGTGATTACCTTAAGAGGCAGACCTAATCAACTGCCTATACGAAATCCTGACTGATAGCGCTCGATATCGAAGGGCATCCACAAGGGAGTGCCCCTACAGGATTGTCTATTTTTGAATCGGGGTTAAGGTTAATTCGGATTTGGTATTAGACCCGCTTAGATAGCTTAAGATGCGCCATAGATTAAGTCTAAGGGGCCACCACTTAAGCTTAAGGGACCACCACTTAGACTTAAGGGGCCAACGCTTAGACTTAAGGGACCAACGCTTGAGCCACTGAATGATTTACAAATGAATCATGAATCTGGGTAACTAGAGGTTCAGCCGTCGTGTCTTGGGTATATTGGCTGGTGAGCACGACAGTTTGTTGATTGCCATAGCCCAAGAATGTCACCAAAGCTCGCTGTCCGGTTTCTGGCTCATACCAGATACGAATCCCTGATTGACCATCCACAGCCACTAATGAGTAACTTTGTAAAGATGCAGCATCAGCCGTGATTTGCTCAAGACGTTGAGGCACGGCGACCTGTGGATCTTCCCGGAGCACTACAATATCGGTGCGAATAGCCATATTAGCGCCATCGGCAATACTGACAATTGCCAAACCATTCTCTCCTTGGGGTTCTATTTGCCATCCCCTCGGATAGTCCACACTAAACTTAGCAGAGTCATAGCGAGCAAATTCGTTGGAGTCAGGCTGTTCTTGCTTGATGTTAAGAGCGTTTTTTGAAGCATTAACCTCAAGCATCGGCTGTCCTATAGTCTGCGCTTCAGCGAAAAACCCGTCTACAGGTAGGGTCAGGACAATCCCTAAAGCGCCCATACCCAGAAAAAATTGCCCTACGGTTTGCTTAGTATCAAAATCCATAGTGTTTAGCAGTCTTGTTTATTACCTTGAACAATAGCTCTCAAGGATCCTAATTGTCTGAACGCAGTCATCCAAATCGAGCAGGATTCCATGAAACTTCTTAATGTTTTTTCGACCATCCCCCCCCTGGCGTTGGGGCTGACTTTCATGGCCGCCAGAGCCGAGGCATTTCCCGACTATACACCCAAGCCTCGTGGCATTCCTAACATACGAGTTTCGGGTGGAACCCGTTCCCCTTCTGGTGTGAACTGCATTAGTGATCCTCAGGCACCTCAGCTAACATCCATATTTCCAGACGATGATCTTGGCTATACAACTGACGAATACCCTGCGTTCCAATGGTATATGCCGAGTAACAATGCTAGCCATGTAGAGTTCAATCTGTATGAAGTCCTCAATGAGGATGAGGGCATATTTCAACCGGTTTATCAGACGGCCTTTGTCCCAAGTGCCACTGCAGGTATTGCTACCTTACAACTGCCAGATCAAGCTGGATTAGTACCTCTCAGCCCAGATAATTACTATTACTGGAGTGTGGAGGTTTACTGCCCTGATACCCCCACTGCAGTGATGATGGCTGAAGGATTTGTAGAGCTGCTGGTACCTGAGCCATCACTAGCGGAGGCTCTGGCAAGCAGCAATGGGATAGACCGAGCTGCGATCGCAGCGGACAATAGCCTTTGGTTTGATACGACCCGCGCCTTGACCGATCACCTGCACAGTCATCCCAATGACTTGCAAGCAATCTCAAGCTGGCAAACCCTGCTGGAATCTATCGGGCTAGAGAATATTACTGAGGCACCTCTACTACCCTAAATATCGATGTTTTAGCTAATTAAACCCTCACTAATATTGAGGGTTTAACCTGCAGCAAACAAAGTGTACGTTGATTTTTGTTAAAGTTTATGAACACGTTCAAAGTTGACGATCCCACGGGTTACTTATGCTGCGTCTCGAAAACATCACTAAGGTTTATCCCACTGGGGAAGTATTGCGAGACGTCACCTGGGAAGTCAAACCAGGCAATCGCATTGGGCTAGTAGGGGTCAACGGCGCTGGCAAGTCCACCCAGCTGAAAATCATCATGGGGGAAATCGAACCCACCAGCGGTAACGTGATTCGCCCAAATGAGCTCCACATTGGCTACCTCAATCAAGAATTTGAGGTTGATCCCCGCCGTACCGTTCGTGAAGAATTCTGGACTGTCTTTGAAGAAGCAAATACAGTTCAAAAAAAGCTTGGCGAAATTCCAATTCAAATGGAAACCGCCGATCCCAATGAATTGGAAAAATTAATCAAGGCCCTAGATCGAGAACAGCGAAAGTTTGAGGCATTAGACGGCTATGGCCTGGAATCAAAAATTGAAAAGATTTTACCCGAAATGGGCTTTCACAATGACGATGGCGAACGTCTAGTCAGCTCTTTTAGCGGTGGCTGGCAAATGCGCATGGGCTTAGGTAAAGTCATGCTCAAAGCCCCCGACTTGCTACTACTGGACGAGCCAACCAACCACTTAGACTTAGAAACCATCGAATGGCTCGAAGGCTACCTCAAAAGCCTAACCACTCCGATGGTGATCATCTCCCATGACCGCGAATTTCTCGATCGTCTGTGTACCCAGATTGTAGAAACTGAGCGCGGTGTATCAACCACCTATCTAGGCAATTACAGTGCTTACCTCACTCAAAAAGCAGAATCAAAGATAGCTCAGCAAGCCACCTTTGACCGACAGCAGAAGGAAATTGCCAAGCAGCAAACCTTTGTGGATCGTTTCCGGGCCAGCGCCACCCGTAGCACCCAGGCAAAGAGTCGAGAAAAACAGCTGGAGAAAATAGAACTAGTTGAAGCTCCTACTGCTGATGCCAAGGGGCTACGGTTTAAATTTCCACCCGCTCCCCGTAGCGGTCGTGAAGTTGTACAAATCAGCGACCTTACTCATACCTATGGAGACAATATTCTATTTTTGGGAGCAGAGTTACTGATTGAGCGGGGCGATCGCATTGCATTTGTCGGCCCTAATGGAGCTGGTAAATCCACATTACTTCGTTTAATCATGGGGATAGAAGACCCCGTAGAAGGCTCAGCAAGTCTGGGAGAACACAACGTTATTCCTAGTTACTTTGAGCAAAACCAGGCAGAAGCCCTAGACCTCAGCAAAACCGTGATGGCAACCATCCATGACGAAGTGCCAACCTGGAAAAATGAAGAAGTCCGCACACTGCTAGGCCGGTTTCTATTTAGTGGCGATATGGTACGTAAGCCCGTCACAGCCCTAAGTGGTGGTGAAAAAGCACGTTTGGCATTAGCAAAAATGCTATTAGCTCCGGCAAATCTTTTGATGCTAGACGAGCCCACTAACCATTTAGACATTCCGGCCAAAGAGATGCTGGAATCAGCCCTCAAAGAATATGATGGTACCGTTCTCATCGTTTCCCATGACCGTTTTTTCATCTCTCAAGTAGCTAACAAGATAGTCGAAATTCGCGAAGGTGAATTACGTTTATATCGGGGTGATTACAGCTACTATCTAGATAAAATTGCCCAAGAAAAAGAGCGCGATAGACTGGAAAAGCTAGAAGCAGAGAGAGCGGCAAAAGCAGCTGCCAAACGTCAGAAACAGAAAGATAAGCAAAAAGCAAAAGCTGCTTCCAAAAAGAAAAATTAAGGACTGAGAATACAATGTCCGCAAATAAGTCTATTGATGAGGAGCAACCATTTTTGCAGCATGCTCCCAAAACCTTTCTATAGTTATGGCCGTTAATTGAATGACCAGACTTAAACTTTTAGGTATAAGTTCAATGACGTCGCTACGAATTGTCTTTCATAATACTGGCGCAGTATTATGAATAGTCAGAAGCAGCGTAGTGTATACGCAGAATACAACTGATAGTTGTCATGTTTTTAATGAGTCAAATTACTCATTAAAAGTTCAGGTATCGCCTGGTTATCATCATCTGGGAATAAGAATATAGTTAACAACGCCATAGGTTAATAAATTGCGCTCAGCCTTATCGTCTTGCCGCCGACAGTTAGTAATCATTGTTCGGACTGGGCTATAAGGTGATTGCTAAGTAGGGTTAACAGACATCATCATTTTGACTGAGTCTTGACCTAATTGGGTTTCCAACCAGAGCCACCCAATCTAGTTTCAAGGTAATTGAAATTAGATAGTTAAGAAAACATTAATAATCAGGAAAGCGCGAGTGATATGATCTCGCTAGGTAGAAAGTACAGTCGTTCACAATCGCAAGAAGGATTTGTAAGTATGGCACAGGAGTCTGTTTCTCCAATGGTGCTCGTCATCCTGGATGGATGGGGACATCGCGATGAGGACAATGGGAATGCAATTAATAATGCAAGGACCCCTGTCATTGATAGCCTCTGGGCCACCTACCCCCACACATTGATTCAGACATCGGGTAAAGACGTAGGTTTGCCCGATGGCCAAATGGGTAATTCAGAAGTCGGACACCTGAATATTGGTGCCGGTCGCATCGTTCCCCAAGAACTCGTCCGTATTTCCGACGCAGTTGAAAATGGCTCGATCCAAGAAAATCAGGCATTACTAAACGTATGCCAGCAGGTGCGTTACAACGGAGGCAAACTCCACTTCATCGGTCTTTGCTCAGAGGGAGGTGTGCATTCGCACCTCAATCATTTACTCGGCCTCCTAGACATGGCCAAGTCACAAGATCTTCAAGAGGTTTGTATTCATGCCATTACAGATGGCCGTGATACTCAACCCAAAGCCGCTCAGTCAGCCATTCAGAAACTACAGGACCATATTGATCAAATTGGGGTGGGGAAAATCGTTACCCTGAGTGGTCGTTACTATGCCATGGACCGCGATCATCGCTGGGATCGTGTAGAAAAAGTCTATAGCGTGATGACAGAGCCTGGCAATGGCAATGGTCATACCGCCATAGCCGCAATCCAAGCGTCCTATGAGAAGGACGTCACTGATGAGTTTATTGAGCCCGTACGTTTAGCGGATGGTGCAGTCGAACCTAACGATGGTGTCATTTTCTTTAACTTCCGCCCCGATCGGGCACGTCAGCTAACCCAAGCCTTTGTAGATCCTGAATTTAAAGGTTTTGAGACAAGGCCCATTACCCCCTTAAGCTTTGTCACCATGACTCAATATGATGGCGCTCTGCCAGTGCAGGTCGCATTTGAACCTCAAAATCTGAGCAATATTCTGGGTGAAGTCATTGCAGATCATGGTCTTAAGCAGTTTCGTACAGCAGAAACTGAAAAATATGCCCACGTCACCTACTTCTTTAATGGTGGTCGTGAGGATCCCTTTGAGGGTGAAGATCGTGAGCTGGTTTCTAGCCCTCAGGTAGCGACCTATGATAAGGCTCCTGCCATGTCCGTTAAAGCTGTCACTGACACGGCCATTACAGCCATTGGCAAGAAAAAATATGGCTTGGTAGTGATTAACTATGCCAATCCCGATATGGTTGGCCATACTGGAAATATGAAGGCTACCATCCAGGCCCTTGAATCAGTGGATGTACAATTGGGCCGTTTACTCGATGCTGTTGGTCAGGCTGGTGGTACCACAATTATCATTGCGGACCATGGCAACGCTGAGTATATGTGGGATGAAGAAGGTCGCCCTTGGACTGCCCACACAACTAATCCAGTACCCTTCATTTTGGTAGAAGGTGAACGGTTAAAGATCCCGGGTCGTGGTGGTGAAGTTGAGTTGAGAGAAAATGGCTGTTTAGCTGATGTTGCTCCCACCATTTTGGAGATTCTTAAACTGCCTCAACCCCAAGAAATGACAGGGAAATCTATGATTCAACCCGCTCGCGTTGATGTGAAACGCAATCGCACACCAGTCAAGGTATCGCTCTAGTAGCGTTGATTGGCTAGATCATCGGGTTCGCCATGGCACCATACCCTGAGGTACCATGGTTTGGCACTAGTGTTCCAGGTTTACGTGACCTGGACACACTGCTTTAGGTAATTGAAAGAACAGTTGGACTAATTGCAATGGCGGTAGTATCGGTTTTACAGGTGATATGGCTAGTGTCTGCCATTGGGTTAATCATTTTGGTGCTATTTCATAGCCCCAAGGGAGATGGTCTTGGAGCATTAGGTGGGCAAGCCCAAATGTTTACGAGTACCAAGAGTGCCGAAACCGCCTTGAATCGTGCCACTTGGCTGTTAACGATTCTATTTATGGGAATTACGGTTATTTTGAGTGCTGGCTGGCTGGGTAATTCAGTATCGGAACTACCCACATCTGTAGAGGCTATACCCATTGAAGAAACAGCTCCACCTATTGAAGAAACAGCTCCTGCCGTTGAAACTACTATCCCAGCGGATTTAGAGTCTCCTGAAACACCTGGCGAAGCAGCTGAGTAAAGGTTTTCACCCTGCTCAATAAAACAACCAAAAGCCTCAGAGTAGTATTACTCTGAGGCTTTTGGTTATCTATTTCTTTTTCCAGATAGAGCACACAAGGGTATGTGCCCTATCTGGTGAGAATCATTAAAGAGCGTTTGCACGAGCAACCACATTCTCAACGGTATAACCAAACTCCTGCATGATACGACCACCAGGGGCAGACGCACCAAAGCCAGAAACGCTAATCATGTCACCGTCCGCACCGTAGTACTTGCCCCAACCCATTTCGATACCCGCTTCAACCACAAGGCGCTTGGTAATCGCTTTGGGTAGAACAGACTCCTTGTAAGCAGCATCTTGAGCTTCGAATAGTTCCCAACAGGGCATTGAAACAACACGAACTTTCTTACCTTCGGCACGTAGTTTCTTGGCTGCATCCAGGCAAAGAGACACTTCACTACCCGTACCAATCAAAATCAGGTCAGCACCAGCGTCATCAGAAATAACGTACGCGCCTTTAGCAACAGCATCAATGGAGCTACCTTCTAGCTGAGGTAGATTTTGACGGGAGAAGGCCATGAGCGTGGGAGTCTTGCGACTTGCGATCGCAACCTTATATGCCCCCGAGGTCTCATTACCGTCCGCCGGACGAATCACATAGAGATTAGGAATCGCACGTAGAGAAGCAACGGTTTCTACTGGCTGATGAGTAGGTCCGTCTTCACCCAAGGCAATGGAGTCATGGGTCATGACATAAAGGACACCGGCCTCGGATAGTGCCGACAGACGAATCGCCGCCCGCATGTAGTCAGCAAATACCAGGAACGTAGCACAGTAAGGAATCAAACCTGAGTTGTGCAGAGCAATACCGTTACAAATAGCGCCCATGCCATGCTCACGCACGCCAAAGCGCAGGTTACGGTTTTCATAGCCACCCTTTTGGAAGTCGCCAGAGATCTTCATCAGGGTATTGTTGGATTTGGCCAAGTCAGCAGACCCCCCCACTAACTCAGGCACTGCCGGAGCTAAAGCGTTGAGAGTGGCTTCAGAGGTCTTCCGAGTTGCGATCGCCTTATCACCAGGTGCATAGGTAGGCAAGGCATCTGCCCAATTTGCAGGTAGTTCACCAGAAAGCATCCGCTCAAATAGGGCCGCTTCTTTGGCGTACTTGGTGCGATAGGTAGCTAATGCCTGATTCCACTCAGCTTCAGCGCTGGCCCCTTTCTCAACGGCCTGACGGAAACGAGCCATAACATCATCAGGAATGACGAAAGGCGCATGTTCCCAACCCAAGCTTTCGCGAGTTAAGGCAATTTCTGCATCACCTAGAGCTGCACCGTGGACACCGGAGGTGTCAGCCATATTGGGAGAACCATAACCAATGGTGGTGGTTACCTTGATCATAGTGGGCTTATCAGTCACCTTCTTAGCGGCTTCGATAGCTTTTGCGATCGCGTCCAGGTCATTGTTGCCATCCTTTACATGCAGCACGTGCCAGCCATACGCTTCAAAGCGCTTGCTGACATCCTCAGTAAAGGAAATGTCTGTGGAACCGTCGATGGAAATATGGTTGTCATCATAGAGGGCAATCAGCTTACCCAAGCCCAAGTGACCGGCCAAGGAACATGCCTCACCCGAGACACCTTCCATATTGCAGCCATCACCCAAAATCACATAGGTATAGTGGTCAACCAGAGTGCAGTCAGGCTTGTTAAAACGCGCGGCCAGGTGAGCTTCTGCCATAGCTAAGCCGACACCATTACAAATACCTTGACCAAGGGGACCTGTCGTAACTTCAACACCGGGAGTTTCAAAGTTCTCGGGGTGTCCAGGAGTAGTCGCTCCCCACTGACGGAAGTTCTTAATGTCTTCAATCTTGACACTGTCGTAACCAGTGAGATGCAGCAGTGCATACTGCAGCATGCAACCATGTCCTGCGGATAGGACAAAGCGATCTCGGTTAAACCACTGGGGATTTTTGGGATTAAAGCGCATAAATTGATCCCAAAGAACAAACGCCATTGGCGCAGCTCCCATGGGCAAACCAGGATGACCAGATTTAGCCTTTTCAACGGCATCAATGGCCAAGAACCGAATGGCATTTATACACTGGGTTTCAAGAGATTGGGTTGCGACAGCCATAGTCTTCCAAGTAATTAACGACGGTACAGTCCAGGTGTGAACAGAGCAGTATTAGATGAACGCACCTTTGCTGATGGTGATAGCAGATTAGGGTCCCTAAAGCAGGTACTCCCCAATACGCAAAGCATGCGCTAGAGACGGATAGGTATGTAATTTACAAAGACATGCCCCCAGGCCAATGCACTGGAACACATAGCAATGTAAAAAACATTCCCACAGACAACAGTTTGGAGCAGGCACTTAGCCACTCACCCACCGACTCTGATTGTGATAGCTCATAGCCCAAGCACGTGAGCTAATCACCCCAACCTAGTCAAAGGAGAGTCACTGGCCTAAGCCTATACCGTGATTTGCCAGCACATTCATGGTCTTGAATAAGCTCGCATAGAAGGGTACACCCACAAAGTGAGCAAACCTTCCGTTTTACTTAATGTTTTCCGTTAGGTCATTATACCTACCAAGCCGTAGCACTAGCTACGATACTTGCGAAAAACTAGGGTAACGTTATGGCCGCCAAAGCCAAAAGAGTTAGACATGGCCACATCTACAGTCTGAGCACGACTGTGATTGGGCACGTAGTCCAAATCACAGTCATCATCCGGCTCTTGCAAATTGATAGTAGGGGGTACATGGTCCTTAGAAACCGCCATACAGGCAGCCACGCCTTCAATGCCACCGGAGCCACCCAAAAGATGCCCCGTCATCGATTTGGTAGAACTAACCGCCACTGTTTTGGCACTCTTGCCAAGGGCTGTCTTGATAGCAGACGTTTCGGTCGGATCATTAGCCGGGGTACTCGTCCCATGGGCATTGACATAGCTCACCTCTGACGGGGATATCCCAGCATCTTTGAGAGCAAACTCCATGGAGCGTGCTGCTCCAGCTCCACCAGGTACAGGGGCAGTCATATGGTAGGCATCGCAAGTCATGCCATAGCCAACCATTTCTGCATAGATACGGGCACCTCGGCTAAGGGCATGCTCAAGTTCTTCTAAAACCAGAATGCCAGCCCCTTCACCCATGACAAAACCATCTCGCCCCTTATCAAAAGGACGACTGGCATGATCAGGATCATCATTGCGGGTAGAGAGGGCTCTGGCTGAGGCAAATCCAGCCAAAGATAACGGTGTGATAGCGGCTTCGGTTCCACCACAGATCATGGCTTGGGCATAGCCATTTTGCACAATCCGAAAAGCATCACCGATAGCATTAGAACCAGCAGCGCAAGCCGTTACGGCACAAGAGTTAGGACCTTTTGCACCAGTATGAATTGCAGTCAGACCTGCCGCCATGTTGGCAATCATCATGGGCACCATGAAAGGGCTACAGCGGCTAGGCCCTTTATTGATGTAAACAGATTGCTGTTCTTCCATGACCTTGAGGCCACCCACCCCTGTGCCGATCATGACACCCACTTGCTCTGCGTTGAGGTCGGTAATGGTTAGCTTGGCATCGGCTAAGGCCTGTTTGCTAGCTGCGATCGCAAATTGAGCAAATCGATCGGTCCGTTTAGCATCCTTAGCATCCAGATACTCTAACGGATCAAATCCTTTAACTTCACCAGCAATGCGGCATTTGTGCTTTGACGCATCAAATAGCGTGATCGGCCCAATACCACTTTTTCCCGCTAGCAACCCTTGCCAGTAGGCTTCTAAATCATTACCGATGGGGGTAATTGCCCCCATTCCAGTAATTACAACGCGCTTTTTTTCAGTACTTGTCATGGTCATCGACACAAGGGGGCAGGTCCCAAGGAATTAATAAAACAGTATTTCAAACAGACAGAGGAGGTTATGCAGATGACTTTTCAGTAATAAAGTCAACAGCAGCCTGGACTGTACCAATGCTCTCAGCAGCCTCATCAGGGATCTCAATATCAAACTCTTCTTCAAGCGCCATGACCAGCTCTACAGTATCCAGAGAATCAGCCCCCAGGTCATTAGCAAAGCTAGCCTCTGGCTTGACTGTATCTAAATCAACACCGAGCTGCTCAGATACAATCTTTTGAACCTTTCCCAAAATCGTGTCAGCCATAATCTCCAAATTTCCTTTTCAGCGGCAGCAGAGAACATGTCCCAAATGCAGATTGGAACACTCCTAGACGTCAAAGCGTCTGTCCGAATTTAGACATTTTTTAATCTTATAGGAAAGCGTGCGTCCTACTCGTGATGCCTCAAGCGAAGAATCAAGGTTTAGGGCAATGATGCAGCAGGTTTTTAGGGAACCGTGGTAGCGCTTTTATTACAATCCATAAACTTTTTAGATGTTGCCCCGTTCCCTAAAAACGGCACTGATAGACTAAAACTTGATTGGAGAACTCTTTTGGCTAATTTTGGCTAATGTAAATGGATCTTTCAGAATTGTAATCCACACTACCGTTGGTTCTTTCTCTGGTATATCTATTGCATTACAGGTCATAGCCAAGCCGCTAATAGCTGAAACCGTTTAATAAGTATTGGAGCATTCCTTCGATGTCTCATAAGGTCAAGATTTACGATACTTGCATTGGTTGCACTCAGTGTGTTCGGGCTTGCCCAACAGACGTACTAGAGATGGTTCCTTGGGATGGTTGTAAGGCTGGGCAAATTGCCGCTTCCCCTCGGACTCAGGACTGTGTTGGCTGTAAGCGCTGTGAGACCGCTTGCCCAACTGATTTCTTAAGTATTCGTGTTTATCTGGGTGCTGAAACCACTCGTAGCATGGGTCTAGCCTACTAGGCACTGATTCAATCACAGCTTTCACTCGAAACGTTTACACACTCCTAGTCTTTCGGGACTAGGAGTTTTTTTAGTTTCCTGTTTTTTAGTTTCCTGAATGGGGTCAGGCACGTACTGCAAATTTACGGACCGCGACCAAACTGCCCAATAGCCCGACTAAGCTGCCCAAGGCAAAGAGCGAGGCTGGCAACAAGATCATTTGTTTTGGTGTAAATTGTAGACCCACAGTCAAAAATTGGAGAAATTCAGGCTGCTGCGCCGACAGCCGCTGTAAGGATTGGTGGGTCCCTATAAGTAGAACCCAAGCGATAAGTGCTCCCAGCAATCCAAAGGTAATCCCTTGCAAGATGAAGGGCATATAGATCCATACGGATGTGGCACCCACTAGCTGCATCACCTCAATTTCCCGTCGTCGTGCCATGACAATTAATCGAATCGTTGTGGTGATGACTGAGATCGCAGTCAGACTCAAAATTGCCAGTACCGCCAAACTGACATACTGCAATCCCTGGTTTAGCTCTGTCAGACGCTGCACCGCTTCGGTAATATAAAGCACCTCATCCACACCCGCTAAGCTCTCTAACTGAGTGGCAACCGCAGGGACAGCTTCAGAGTTTTGCACCTTGACCTTAATTTCATCCACCAGTGGATTGCCCTTGAGCTGCTCTGTAGCACCAGAGATATCGACAATCCCTAGATCCTGACTAAGCTGAGCCCAAGCTTCTTCCTTAGAAACCGTTACAACTTGAGCCACATCGGTCAAACTACTGATGCGATCGCTCAGACTATCGGCAGTTACACCACTTTCCAAATAAACCGCTATTTCCAGTTGACTACCAAACTGATTGAGCAAACTCTCCACCTGCCATGTCGCCTGTAAGCTAATACCAAATAGAAATAACAGCACCATGATGGTGCTCACAGCAGCCCAGTTCATCCAACCGCCACGTCGTAGCCCCAAAAAGGTTTCCCGCAATAAGTAGCTTGCCTTAGTAAAAAACTTACTCATGCTGGTTTAAGACCGTCTCCATCCAAGACGACTGAACAAAGAATAAAAACTATACAGAAAACACAAGCAGCCCGCTAAAAATACTAGCCTAGGGGCATTACCCCAAGGGCTTCAGGTTCATAGCTCCATACTTCCAAGCAACCTGCCCGAGGTGAGACCCGAATTGCTAGGATAGGTTTAGATTCATCAGCCTAATCAATTTAACCGTGGGTATTTCAGTCAGCAAAGAAAAGTTAAAAAAGCCCCCCCTCGAATTGCACTATTTGGGTGATCGGGTGCTCAGAAAAGCCACTAAACGCGTTGCGAAAGTGGATGACGGGATCCGTGAACTAGCCCATAAGATGCTACAGACCATGTATAGCGAAGATGGTATTGGTCTAGCAGCTCCCCAAGTGGGGGTTCACAAGCAAATCTTAGTGGTTGATACCGATCCCGAAGAAGCTGCTAACCAGCCCTTAGTGATGATCAACCCCAAGATCATTCGTCATAGTAAGGAAATGGCCTGTGGACAAGAAGGCTGTTTGAGTATCCCCAACGTCTTTTTGGATGTCATTCGTCCAGCAGCCATTGAAGTCAGATTCAAAGACGAAAATGGTCGTCCCCAAAAAATCCAAGCCGATGATTTACTCGCTCGGGTGATCCAACATGAGATGGATCACCTCAATGGCGTTATGTTTGTTGACCGGGTGGAAAACGCAATTGCCTTGGCTCAGGAACTTCAAAAAGGCGGGTTTTCTGCTAATGATGTTAAGAAGGTTGCGTAGGGTTTGGTAGAGACGTTGCATGCAACGTCTCCACTATCGTGTCTGTAGAAATCTAAATCTGATGCCTCATCTTTCATTATCAGGAGAATAGTGTGACCCCTAAAAGTGGTTTGTTTTTAGCTGGCACTTGCATTGCTGCGATCGCAGGTGTCGGTTCAGTGTTTGAACTCGCCTATGGTGAGCCCGACCTGGGTGTCTTGCCCACTAGCATTGTGCTGGCGTTGAGTATTCCCATCACCGTTATATCTTTCATGGCCGCTGTGAAGGACACACGAGAAAACCAGCAATGGTAACGCCTTAGGGTAATGTAGCGGTTTGGTAGGATGTAAAGGAATGTATCGCTTTTAAGTTTGATGACCGACCTCCTAGCGACATCAAACTGGCTATCTTACATAGACCTACCTATCCACTTTCTCGAATGAATTTACTGTTTGTGCTCAAGCTGCTGTTGGCATTGTCAGTGCTTGGAGTTGTCACTTATTTATTGACGGCCCGTCGCTACCAGTCCTCGGATTCAGTAGCAAATTCTTATGATCAGTGGACCGAAGATGGCATCCTAGAGTTTTACTGGGGTGAGCACATTCACCTTGGGCACTATGGCTCACCTCCTCGTTCTAAGGAATTCCTCAAGGCGAAGGTAGACTTTGTCCATGAGATGGTGAAGTGGGGTGGGTTAGAAAGCTTAGCCCCTGGCACGACACTGCTTGATGTCGGCTGTGGCATTGGTGGCAGCAGTCGGATCTTAGCCAGGGATTATCACTTTGACGTGACTGGTGTGACCATCAGTCCCCAGCAAGTCAATCGAGCGCAACAGCTAACACCAGCGGGCGTCACTGCCAAGTTTAAGGTGGATGATGCCATGGCTCTATCGTTTCCAGATGCCAGCTTTGATGTGGTGTGGTCGGTCGAAGCAGGGCCGCATATGCCCAATAAAGCTGTATTCGCCCAGGAACTCATGCGTGTGCTCAAGCCAGGGGGGATCTTAGTTCTGGCAGATTGGAATCAGCGGGATGATCGCCAGGTCCCCTTAAACTTCTGGGAAAAGCCAGTGATGCGACAGTTATTGGACCAGTGGTCTCATCCTGCTTTTGCCAGTATCGAGGGATTTGCCGAAAACCTAGAAGCCACTGGATGGGTCCAGGGTGATGTGGTCACAGCAGACTGGACTCGGGAAACCCTACCATCATGGCTCGACTCAATTTGGCAGGGTGTGGTTCGCCCCAAAGGATTGATCCGTTTTGGTTTCTCTGGTTTGCTCAAATCCTTACGGGAAGTACCAACCATCCTACTGATGCGGTTGGCTTTTGGGGCTGGTCTATGTCACTTTGGTATGTTCCGCGCGGTTAGAGCTAACCCAAGCTCTCAAAAGACTAGTACTACACAACAACACGCTGCATCTTCGGGTGAACCCACAGCCTCGGGTTCACCCGCTATCGTGTAGCAACTCCGAATATGCCGAATATGGGCGTCATTATTGTTGGAGCTGGACCAGCCGGGGCAAGCCTAGCACGACTACTGACCCGTGCTGGTATTCGTGTCACCTTACTGGAACAGGAAACCACCTTCGAACGGGTATTTCGGGGCGAGGGGTTAATGCCTGCGGGTATGGATGCCCTTGAGCAAATGGGATTAGTCCCCCTGGAGAAAACAATTCCCCACCGCAGGCTAGAGTCTTGGAATATTCATCTGGGAGGCAAGGAAGTCTTTGTTATCCCGGAACCAGACTTGGGTGAGCAATCTCTCAGAATTGTTTCCCAACCGGCATTACTGCGCAAGATGGTTGATGAAGCCGCTCAATCTGATTGCTTTGAGTTTAAAGCTGACTGCCAAGTACAAGATTTAATTTGGGAAAATCACCGAGTTGTTGGTGTCAAAGTCAAAACAAACAATAGCCTCTCAGAGCTCCGTGCAGATTTAGTCATCGGCTGTGATGGTCGTGGGTCTTTAGTGCGACGGAAGGCAGGCTTAACCATCGATTTACAGCCAGACCAATATGATGTTCTGTGGTTTAAGCTCCCAGCTCCAGCACAGTTGCAAAATACTTGTCAGTTTTACCTAATGGCCAAGGCCCAGCAACATCCAGCAAGTTGTTACACCTCATGGGATGGTCAGCTGCAATATGGGTTGATCTTGCCTAAGGGGGGATTGGGGCAGTTAGGGGATGCGGACTGGCTAAGGGTTGCAGCTAGATCTGCACCTGATTGGTTGGCTGAGCATGTATTATCCCAACGAGCATCGGTCACTAAGCCCGTACGGTTAAACGTGGTAGTAGGCAGATGTACTCAGTGGTGGGTGCCAGGCATGTTGCTCATAGGAGATGCGGCCCATCCCATGTCACCTGTGAGGGCACAAGGGATTAATCTAGCCCTGCGGGATGCCATTATCGCGACCAATCATCTAGTGCCCGCCTTACGAAAGACTCCATCAGCCATTAATGAAGCCTGCGCATTAATTCAACAAAAACGACTACCAGAGGTGGTGCGATCGCAAACCCTACAGCTGCAAGAAGCCAGTGGCCTTAAAATTATTCGTTCCTCTCCTTGGAAATTGGCCATCGCCCAAAAAATCTTACCTCTAGTAGGCCAACTGCGCCTGGCCCAACAAGCCTGGCTCGCGCGCCAACACGATCTACGCTATGGATCACAACCCGTACAGCTAACGGTGGAATAAGGCTTACATAAACCTTATGGGGACTTCAGTGGTTCCAGCGATGGGACTACGTAGGTAGGTTAGGTATAAATATGCACATATGGTACATCAGTTACTGATCCGAACCATCGGTCTTTTGCGAGCATAACCTTATGCACCGATCCCAACGAAACCCTAATTTTTCCTCAACAGTTCCCTGTGATTTAGCCGTCAAAATTCTCAAACGGATTCCACCAGAACATCGCCACAGTTTTACAACAGAGCAGGTCAAAGCGTTACAAAATGCCCTGGCAGAAAAGCGGCAGAAACAACCTAATTTAAAAGTTACCCTGGGTCCTTTTTATCTATCTCTAACCGCAGGACGCTCTCAAAGGAGTACGCTCCAAAGGAGTCACCACAGCATACTCGTACCAGTGCTCTGCATGATGGTCAGTATGGTGGGAACGGGCTGCGTCGCTGGACTTATGCAATTTCGCTATGGCTACCAAGCAGCTCACGCCAACACAGCTTTTCAAACAGATGAAGAAAGCTTTCATCCCACAGTTTTGCCATTTCGTAAAAATCAGAGCAACTGTGAAAAGAATGGAGCTGCCTGGATTGATCGCGAATGTGTAGATCCTAACCACGACCCCACATTCTAGAAAATTAGGCTGTAGGGTGGGCAATGCCCATCGTTCTAAAGCACAGCCTGCTCAACGTAAGTAATCAATAATCCCTTGAGCAATAGCATCGGCAATCTTTTCACGGGCAGCATTGCTACGAAAACGAGCGGCATCCTCACGCCCAGTGATAAACCCGGTTTCTACCAAAACCGCAGGCATGGAGGTATTACGCAGCACATAAAAACGAGCTTGGCGTACGCCGCGATCGCGCAAATCAGTACTCCGCAAAACACTGCTATGAATCGACCGCGCTAAGCTGCGCCCCGAGGAATAGTAGTAAGTTTCTAAACCATTCACCTCAGGACGGCTGAGGCTAATGGCATTGGAATGAATACTGACAAATACGGTGGCATTTGCCCGCTCTGCAATATCCACCCGAGGTTGCAAGTCTAGTTCAAAATCACTATTGCGCGTCATGGCGACACGATAACCGCGCTGCTCTAAGGTGCGCTGAACACGACGAGAGATAAATAAGTTAATCTCTTTTTCCTGCAGGCCATTGCCCACAGCACCAGGATCACGACCACCATGACCAGGATCAAGCAAAATTAGCACTTCTCCACGACGGGCAGGCGTAGTGGGTGATGGACTCGGTGATGGGCTAGCAACAGTCCCCGTTGTTTGTACAATTCGAGCATCCAGCCCCGCACCTTGCAATCGACGCTGTAGATTATTGGCTCGTGATTGTTCACGAAAACGCCCAGCTTGAATCACGGATTGACCATTAACGGTCGTACGAAATGCACCGGATTCGACGGCATTAACCCGCGATCGCAAAATACTAGAACTACCTGGCACAATCACCTGGTAGGCAACATCACCCGATGGGGTAGTGGGGGTAGGTCTAGTTGGGGTATTAACTCGAGCTGTTTCAACAATTTGAGCCGAAAGACCTGCCTGGGTCAATCGTTGGCGGAGCTCATTGGCTCGAGACTGCTCCCGAAATCGACCAGCTTGGATCACAGCTTGGCCATTGACTGTAGTACGAAATGCACCGGGTTCAACAGAATTAACCCGCGATCGCAAAATGTTAGAGCTACCTGGCACAATCACCTGGTAATCAACATTAGAATTGTTCCCTGGTGCAGGACTGCCTGGACGGGGTAAAGGGCGACCACTGCTAGGGGGTGTGGGTAATGATGGCGTGGGTGTGGGCCTCGGTGTCGGTGTCGGCGTACTTGGACTGGCACCGGATGAGGCGATCACAGCATCCAAAGATTGACTATTAGACAGATAGATATGCCCTAGGGTCTGACCGTTGTACACTCGCCGGGCCATCGTCCAACCAGCATCCAGTTCAATTTTGACAAAGTCGTTAGTAATCCCACTGGATCGGCCTAATTCTAATTTTGGCAATCCTCGCTGCAGCGGACTCGGCGAGGCCACTAGAACCAATACATCGCCTCGTTTTTCCACCTGTAGACGATAGCGCGAGCCCAGATCCTCTCCAGCAATACGGACAGAGTAACCATTGCTATCGGAACTCCGTCCGCAGATCCCGGTAAAGTCAAACGTCAGTAGCAGCGGATTGATTGTCGTTGGACTTCCCCCCTGCTCCTGCCAACATCGCCTGACTGAGCTGATTTGCTCAATAATCAACAGTTTATAAAATCGGCCATTGCTGACAGGCTCTGCCACAGCAACAACCCGATCATTAGCAATGGGTTGCTGACCAAACTGAGCAGCTGCAGCAACGGATGGCAGCAGCATAGCTGCACCGGACGTAACCGCAACAGCCGACAATGTAGTGAGTTGACGAAGAAGTGATTTCATATCCCAGGGAATAGCGCGTAGGAGGGGAACTATCTAATGGTTACGAATAGACAACAGACTAAGGGGCTATGGGATCTCTGTCTATGGTTGTCTATCGATACCTATTCGTTGACCCAATTGGATACAGCCTCAGTGATTGTTTCAACCTAGTCCACGTCCAGAACTGAAGTTTTACCGTAGAGGAATCTACAGATTTCAACTTGGATATGAGCAAGCCTTATAAACTAAAGCCAATTGAGTGCACCAATGTTTTAATGCATCAAGACATTGACAATACGAACTATATGCAGTTATCCGGCAAAGGTTGCCCATTCGGTTAGAAACTATATCAGTTCATCAGCTGTCCGCGCTTTGATTTGCCTGTGAGCTATTAAAAACCACCTGCATGACAACGGTTACAGACATTTAAGTGTGGAGCTTCCAGGGCTGTCACAGCTTGCTCGATGTTGCCTACACATCGTCCTCACGTAGCTTTATCGATTTTTTAAGATATGTTTTGCTGACACGACACTGCTAGCACCAAAAAGAAGGACGACTGATTCCATAGCCTTGGACAAAGTCGATCCCAATGGTTTGTATTTTGGCCAAAATTGCTTCATTTTCTACGGATTCAGCAATGGTTTGTAGCCCCATAACATGTCCAACCCGATGAATAGACTCAATAATGGCCTGAGTCGTCGAGTCAGATAGAATCGTTTGAGTAAAATCACCATCAATTTTTAGAAAATCAACCGGCAAGGCTTTTAGATAAGCAAAGGAAGACATCCCACTACCAAAATCATCTAACGCAAAGCGACATCCCAAACGGTTAAGTGCTCGAATAAAGGACGTTGCACATTCAAAATCAGCAATTGCCGCTGTTTCCGTAATTTCAAAACAGATACGGTTAGGAGGCACTCTAAATCTCTCAAACTGGGCTCTAACAAACTCAAGAAACTGCTCATCATTAAGACTCGTACCCGACAAAACCTTATCCACAGGGTTAATGGCAGGTTCTCGGGTTGTTTCGTTAATGATTTTAAAGACCTCAGCAAGGGGACGCCCACGGACAGTTTGGGTAGTCCATCCAGTCATGACTTCAGCAACTGGATTGAGATAATGGACATTGCCATGAGCATCCGTCGTAATCACAGCGTCCCCGATGGAATCCAGAGTGACTTGGGCCATTTCTTTTTCGGCCTCTAGTGCTTCCTCCAGGCATTTGCGCTCCGTGATATCGGTAATGGTACCAACATGGCCGATCAGAGAACCATGGCTGTCATACTCAGCAACCGCTTGACCAAACACCCAGGTCACTATGCCATCAGGTGTTTGAAAGCGATACTCGGATTGAAAGGGTTGGTCAGTTTGAGCCGCTTGATACCATTCCTGGAATACTCGATCTTGATCGTCTGGATGAATCGCTGCAGACCATCCTGGCCCTAAGGCCTCCTCCAACCCGATACCCGCAATGTCGCACCAACGTTCATTCACATAGACACAATCACCCTGTTGATCGGTACGAAAAATGCCTACAGGGGAAGTGGCGGCTAGACTAGCGAAGTGATTTTGACTTGCTTCTAGTTCGATTTCTATGCGTCTGCGATCGCTAATATCGCGCCCTTCCGGAATAATCAAGATCACCTCACCCGCATCATTGACCACTGGCCGCAGGGAAAAGTCAATAGTAATGATTTGATCGTCAGCCCCCAAAACATCCACTTCATAGCGAATGAATTCTCCCTGGGCCGCCCGCTCAATGCTCGATTGTAGCTGGCTTTGAGTAGTCGAAGATAAGCCCCACCAGGAGGCTTGCCAAAAGGGTCGACCAACCACATCTTCACGCCTTAATCCACCAAACTTCAAACTTGTCTGGTTGGCTTCGATCAGAGTGCCATCTACCTCTAAAAGTCCAATAAACTGAAATGTATGATCAAAAATAGCCCGAAACCGAGTTTCACTCGTTTTCACTTGCTGCTCCAACAGGGAGGCTTCTGATTCCAGTAACTCCAGACGCTGATCTCGTAACCGATGCACCTCCTCTCGTAGGGCTTGAATGGTGTTGTACATTTCTGCCGGATCCAGGGCCGACAAGAGACTTGTTTGTGTCACCAGACCACATAGAACATCCTTATCAGCAACAACTAAACGACGCACACCTATGGTTTGCATTGTTTGCTGAATCATCCACAGGGTATCTTGGGGCGCAACACATTCCAGGGGAGCACTCATTACAGCGCCAGCAACCAGATCAGCTAAATCCAGGTTTTGGGCCTGCAGTTTCACAATGTCACGCTCGGTAATAATGCCAATTGGCTTTTGAGGATTGTCTGGATCGCTGGTCTCAAGAATGACAACACAACTCACTCGATGGGCTGCCATTAGCTGTGTGATCTGCAACAGACACGTCTCAGGAGAAGCCGTCACAACAGTGTTAGACATCACTTCATTCACCCGTCTGAGACGCAATAGATCAGATGCCTGCAGTGACTGGCGCAAGCTGGTATGGGTAACTACACCAAGGAGCTGCTCCTGGTCATCTAGCACAGGTAAATGTCGAACACGGTGTCGCCTGAGAAGAGAGGCCACGCCAAATGGATGATTTAACTCCGCAACAGAAATCGTGATGGGATGAGGGGTCATCACATCGGCAATAGTAAACGTACCTAAATCTATCCCCTGAGCAATATTCTTAACAACATCTCGTTCCGTAAAAATACCGAGTAATTGTCCCTCTGACATCACCAGGCAATAGCTGGTTGCACGAGGCGTTTCAGTAGATTTTCCTTCGGGTTGGCTAGCCTTTCCCTGAGACATCCAATCTAAAACCTGATTGATGGCAGTCTTGGGTTTTACGATCAGAGGAGCTTGCTCAAATTCAACTCGATGAACCGAACTATTAGTCGCTTCGATAGAGGACTCATTATTTACGGCATCCATATGCACCAAATATTTTAATCAAATATGTCAAGCAAAATATTAGAAAGAAACCATGGGCTTATTTCTAAAAGAAGATAAGCCCCTAGACTCTTTTAATGTCCTAAATCAAGGGGGAATTACTCCCTCAAACTATTACCTTTAGTTGATTAAGCTATGATCCCAAGTGCATTATTTTGAGAACCCTGGTTGAATCATCATTATTAATATTGCTGACAGGCTTATCAATTCAAACTATTGATCTTTAGATCAGGCATGACGTTGACTTAATTGATAAGTGTCTTAAAGAGTTCGCATCTACTGGTAAGGGTACACCATTTTTTATGGACAAGGGTATAAAAGCTTACTGGCGAGACAAGAACCTGATCGGGTTGAATCCTTTTTTCTCAAAGGAATTGATCGATATTTTTGTTACAAAAACAAACGTACGTTTGGCTGACCACATTTCAAATCACCAGGCGTTCCTCAAGATAACCTGCTTAATCGTGAATTCAGAAAAACATCACCCCAAACTCGCTCATTTATACCTCACTCATGAGCTTAAGTAAGGCATCGGTGGAAAGCTTGCCACTAATATCCGAGCCTTCTAAAAGACTATCGGCAAGATCTCGTTTCTTGTTATGTAGTTCCACAATTTTCTCTTCGATCGTACCTCTAGTCACTAGACGATAGATTGTTACCGGACGCGTTTGACCAATACGGTGGGCCCGATCTGAGGCCTGATCTTCTACGGCTGGATTCCACCATGGATCCATATGAATAACATAGTCTGCTGCTGTCAGGTTTAGGCCAGTACCCCCTGCTTTAAGGCTAATTAAGAATACATTGCCTTCACCGGACTGAAATGCATCGACTCGCTTTTTACGTTGTTTGGCTGGAGTACTGCCGTCTAGATATTGATAGGTGATTTTTTGGTCATCTAAGTACTGCCGCAAAATAGTCAAGTGATCGACAAACTGGCTAAATACCAATGCTTTATGGCGATTACTGAGTAATTCTTCTAGGACTTCGCCAAAAAGCTGTAGCTTAGCACTTGTGGTGGCCATTTCTGGCATAACTAATTGTGGATTACAACACATGCGTCGAAGACGGGTGATTTCAGCCAGGACTTGTAGATGTTTGGCTCCGGCTTTGGCATTAGTATTGGTGAGTTTTGCGATCGCATCCCGTCGCAGGGCCTCATACAAAGCCTTCTCCTCCCCACTCAGCTCCACATGCAGGGTAATCTCGGTGCGTGAGGGCAACTCATCTAACACCTGGGTCTTAGTCCGCCGCAGCATAAAGGGCTGAATCAGCTTCTTCAACTGCAGTCGCGCCTGCTTATCTTGATAGCGCTCAATGGGCGTAGCAAACCGCTGATTAAACTTATCCAAAGAGCCCAAAAGCCCCGGATTAATAAACCGAAATAAATTCCACAATTCTCCTAAATGATTTTCAATAGGCGTTCCCGTGGTAATAACCTTAAACCCACTTTTGAGCTTCATGGCGGCTTGGGAGCGTTTGGTAGCGCTATTTTTAATCGCCTGGGCCTCATCTAAAACAATGGTTTGCCAATCGACCTCTGCCAACAAGTCTGCCACGTCTGGCTGTTGTAACAGACCATAGCTACACACCAATAAATCAAAGCCACTCAGCTGATCAACAACAGCTTGGCGGTCGCCACTGCCAAACTGCATCACATTTAGCGTCGGGGCAAACCGCTGCGCTTCACTCACCCAATTGGCACCAACGCTAGTGGGAGCGATCACCAGCGTCGGCCCATCCGGAGCGCGCAGCAAGATCACGGCGAGGGCCTGCAAGGTTTTCCCCAACCCCATATCATCAGCTAAGCAAGCGCCCACACCCCAGTGAGCCAGTTGCGCTAACCATTGAAAACCCTCTTGCTGATAATCACGCAACTCCGCCTGAAGCGTTGAGGGAACTTCTGGAACAACGGTTTTGGATTCTTTGAGCTTTTTAATGTGAGACTTCCAGTTTTTATCCGCTTTGAGCTGCCCCACCTCATCCAGGGTTTCCTCTAAAGCTAAAGCCGCCAGAGGATGAAAGCGAGCGCCTTTGCCATGACGTTCTGAATAGGCCCGAAACTCATCCAAGCGATTGCGAAAAGCCTGAGTCAGAGCTAAAAACTGACCGTCACCAATGGGGACAAATCGACTGGATGTTTGATCTAATAGTGATAGCAGAGCCTGCATATCCATCACATTGCCATCATCTAGCTCTAGCTCCCCACTCACCTCAAACCAATCCTGTTCTTGCTTGATATGGAGCCGCCAGCCATCAATGCCAGCCTTATTTCGAATCTTGAGTTTCTCTCCCTCGGGCCATTCCAAGATAATATTTTCTTCAACAGCTTCAAGCTGCAACAATAGCTCTAGACAGGTTTCAGGTTCATCTAAAATCCACTCTCCGCCAGCCTCCTCTCCCGATTGCAGAGCCGGGCATGCCTGCTGCACATCCTGCGCCAGTCGTTTTTCCATCGCTAAATCCCGAGTCGCTTGGGAGCGCTTACCATCAATCTCAGCAATCACTGTCTTACGACCAGTACCAGGCGGATAATAAGTACCCGAATTGGGAAAAGGCCGGGTCAACATCGATAGCTTTAAGCCATCCCCCGCAGGCATGAGGTGAATATGGGGTTTAGCATCGGCTTCGATCGCGTCCACATCATCCATATCACCACCGATATCAGAATGAATGGTGACTAAGCTGGATACCGACTGAATCGCCGCCAGCACCTGATCCTGACCGGCGGCAGGCACAGTCAGCTGATTACGTTTACCTAAGATCTCAGCAATTTTCTGATGTTCAGATGTCACCTCCAACACCTTGATTCGGGTTGGAGTTTCTTTAACCAGGGTAATGCCCTCTCCGGGGCTAATAGCGGGCTCCATATGCAGCGTTAGGGAGCCATCCCCCCCCTGCTCCACGACAAGCTCTGGTGTAGCCGCAACAATCTCCACACGGACCGTAGGAGACTCTTCCCAAAACACAAGCGGATGGCCCGCTAGAGCCTTGACAGCATCACGATTGAGGCTATATTGGGTACCAGAATAATAATCATATTTGATGTGGTTACAAGCTTGGAGATCCTGCGGTGTGAGATAGTCAAACTCCGCAGGATTTTTGGCCAGCCGACTGAGAGCAATCACCCGTCCTTTGGTCCAGGTCCCCTTGGCACTTAGCTTTTGTTCCTTTGGCTGTAATAGCCAGTGTTTGGTATACAGGGTCAAAAACCATGCAAGTCGCCGTTCGCTTTTTACGCTGTGCTTGGCAGTTGCCCCAGCAACATTGGTCAAAGCTTTTAGGCTAAGTTCCCAAGTACTATGGGGTTGCAGGGTATCGACAATCGAAACACTCTGTCGCTGATGAAGCCATTCCCCATAGTCACTGTCAGGCACTAAACGATGCAACATCTCAGCGGCTTCGGTCGCCAACCAATGTAACCCAGCGTCATTGGCCTGCTCTGCAAAAAATGCCAAAGGACGTGGCAATGTAGCTCTGGCCTCATCTAGATCTAGCCAGTAGAGACAGAGCATACTAAAAAACATGCCAAAACTGTCATTTGGATCATCTCTATAACATTCGATCATTTCCAATAATCGCTGGCGAACAGAGAGCTGACCCTGATGTAGAACTGTGATTTCATGCAACAATCTGTAGGCATTACTCAAGTAACCCGAACTTTGCATCAGGGGAGTGCTCAGGGTAATTGCTTGCTTGAGGTGCTTAGGCTCTCCAGATTTGAGGAGGGCCAACATATAAAACAAGCCAGCGATACCACCAATAACAGCTTTTTTATTTACCTGTTTGCGGGCCAGCTTGGTAGCAGTCGCATAGTAATCAAGCGAGAGTTTAGTTTCTCCCAGCAACAGTGCCAGAGTCCCTCGTAACGCTGTCCCATAAACTTGGGATTGTTCGTCAACAATTTTATCTAGTATTATTTCAGCATCAGCAAAACGATTGCGTAAAAGGTATTGCTCTACCAACAAAACGTTAAACTCACCTGCACTTTCAGCATGGTTCTCCACAAGCTGCAATAGCTGATCGGCAGGTTCTAACATTGATGTTGCTTCCACGAGAAGCATTTTCAACACGATGCCATAGTGCTCTACAGACAGCGTACTGAGCCACTCTGCATCAAATGGATTGTTGACTACATCTAGGAGAAAATCTTCTAGGGCAACGGGTGAAGCATAATAGTTGTAATTGCTGTAATCGAGAAACAGCTGTGGTAGCGCGTCATAATCGCGATCATAAAGAGCTAGACGTGCTTCTCGATAAAGTTCATCATTGGAGCGACAAATATGGCGGATGCGATTTACGCGTCCAACATGGTTACGACGGGGATGAAATATGCTCGTCACCGCCTGACGCATTAGCTCATACGTGTCGAGCTTAACGGCATCCCGAGTCACCATTTCCACGATCAGGGGATCACACTGGGGCAGATGCCCTGCGCCATAGATCAGTAACTTGTCCTCAATCAGGCTAACAATCTGCGGCTTGAGATTACCAGAGGTGATTTTTTTACCGGTTTTAGTCGTGATGCCAATGTAGTTGAGAGCAGCGACAGTATTGGCAATAGTCGTAGGGCCGTAAAAAACTGAAAGGAGTTGAACAATACTTTTGCGTAAGGGTGACTGCTGCTGATAGGTATTGAAGAGCCGAGATTGCAGCTCTTCAAATTCAATTTCATCATCTATCCAGCTATCCATCTGACTTACCAAATTAAGCTCACCTAAACGGTTAATTATATAGGCTAGCGCTGGTTAACAGGTACTCTGAAGGATAGCTTAAGAGATGGAATTATGACAGTGCGGCAGAACTGTGCTTAAGCGGCGATGGAGCGTCGGTCGCTCGCCCTACAGTTGGACTGACGCGAAACCGACGCAGGCTGATGTCGCAGACGCTGGAGAAAGGTTAAGGACTTGGACTCTAGATCACGATGCGTCAGGGGCTGAATAAACTTATCCAGTGGATTCATATCTACGACACATTGTCCAAGCTGCAGTCCAACCACCTCTGAATGATTGCCCTTCAATAACCGTCGCCGAATATGGGGCTGCTCCTGCATGAGCTGTTGGCAGGTATCGGCTGCAATGCGATCGCGGGCAAACTGAAGTAACCCCGTCAGATGAAATAACTGACTGTGCTCAATCAACTGATGGGTTTGCTCAACAGTCGGATAAATCGTGATCCGCCTGCCAAAGAACCGTTCTAAAAACTTGACCGGAATAGCACCGTTTAAATCAGTCACCACAGGAGCTAACAATAAAGAAGCCTCATCCATGATGGAAGGCTGCCCATAGTCAACCGTCTGCCCCGTCAGCTGCAGAATCCGTTGCTCTAAAGATCGTAAGTTATTTTGAAGAGCAGCTAACCCAGTTTGCAACTGCCGGATCTGACGATTCTGCGTAGCTAAATCTTGCCCCAATATCTGGAAATGCTTTTCCAATACTTCCATTGGCGAGCTCAACACTTCCAACAGAGTCACGTACTTACAACCGAGGCCATGTCCTATCCAGGTATAGTTAGTCACATCCAGATAAACGCCTGGATCATAGCCTTTGGCGACAGCGGCCTCGATCATCGCACCGCGTACAGCATAGTGTTCCTCTAAAAGATCAAGGGCAACAGACCAGTGATCAAGCGTAAAGCGAAACGGAAAGGACACAACCGTATAGCCAGCTTCAAAGAGACTTTTTAGAAAATGACGATAGGTCATTGTCGGAAATGTCCCCAGTAGCGTTGTGCCGACAAATTGAATCACGCCCTTGGGCCGGGGATGAAGTGCAACCCAACTATGGGAATACGGTAGGCATTTGAATTGAGCAGCACTTGGTAAGGATAAATCCATAATAAACGTGATTTCTGCCGTTGCTGATTTGAGGTGTAAATCGCGCGATTAATCCAGCCATAAATCCGATCCTGAGCGATGACAATGATGCCAGGGATCAGTGACATCCAATTTCCTGCAGGCTTCTAGCCTGACTCCCCACGCAGTCAGGATTTCCTGGCTAAAATTGATACCCCTTCTGATCCATACTCTATCGTTATTCATAATTCCGGACAGTTAGCTGAAACCAAGAGTACCCAAGTGGGTACTACCCAAATGCCCTCTGGCTCAGCCATAGTGGCAACAGCTTACATCGAGAGAAAAAATACTACTCGGTACTGTAGGTATATCAAAAACAGCCTGCATGGTTGATGCCAAAATGTTACAAGCAGTTGTTTTTTAAACAACATTTTTGAGCATCATATCCCAGGTCATTTTGATATACCACGTAAGCTGATATCAGGGATTGGGAGAGAAAATCCTCTCCTAGTTTTCTTGCGGTTTCGTAAGAGTCCGTGTCTTCCACAGTGGGAATTAAGTCTCTAAGCGAGGAGTGGCTAGTAACTAGCGACTCCTCTTTTGTATTTTCTCGCCCTGCCCAAAGAAAACGACCTAGCCCAACCCCATATGTTCCGGCAAACCCAACATAATGTTCATATTTTGGACAGCGGCTCCTGAGGCTCCTTTACCTAAATTATCTAACCGAGCCGCAACCAGGACTTCATGGGTATCGTCATTAGCAAAGACAAACAACTGTACTTGATTGGTACCGTTGGCAGTCTTGGTATCTAGAAATTTGCGATCGCGCAGCGCTTCAGCATCACCTAACCCATTCACCTGAATAAACGGCTCCGAACCATAATAGTCAGCCAGTACCTCCCACACCTGCTGCCCTGTCGGTGGATGATCCAAAGTCCACAAGGGTAAGGGCACCTGCACTAACATACCTTGCTCAAAAGCCCCAACTGCCGGTAAAAACAACGGTGCATGGGCTAACCCTGAATACTGATGCATCTCCTGCACATGCTTGTGGCCAAAGGTAAGACCATACACCCCATAGGGATAATCAGGTTCAGACTCATCCTGATACCCGGCATAGGCCTCCATCAACTTACGGCCACCACCGGAATACCCAGAAATCGCATTGATGGTCACCGGAAAACTAGCAGGAATTATCCCAGAGGCCACCAGTGGTTTGATCGCAGCCAAGAAGCCCGTGGGATAGCACCCCGGATTACTGACTCGATAGGCTTTGGCAATAGCATCCCGCTGCCCTGGGGCTAGTTCTGGAAATCCATAGGTCCAATTGGGGTGGGTACGATGGGCCGTGCTCGCATCCAAAATTTTCACGGTGGGACTGGAGACTAGATCGACCACTTCACGGGCAGCCGCATCGGGAAGACAGAGAATAGCCACGTCCACAGTATCAATCAGGCGAGCGCGTTCCGCCACATCTTTACGCTTGGCGGGATCAATACTCACGACAGTAACCCCCTCGCACTGAGCTAGCCGTGAATAGATCTGCAACCCAGTTGTACCCGCTTCCCCATCAATAAAAACCCTGGGCTTAACCATATCGCAACTCCCTGTCAATCCCTCTAAGCACTGGGTGTCATTCTAAACCCGCTACCTCTACTATTCAATCGGGCATGCTGATGGATGACAGGCGACATAGCAACAGTTCCATGGTTTCCACCAGCACTTTACAACAGCCCCGATTACACAATCGTTACAGCATCCAACAAACGTTAGGGGCACGACTTGGACGGAGAACCTTACTAGGCTACGACCACAGCCGCAACTGTCAGGTTGTGATCAAATATCTATGCTTTGATGATCCACTGCAGCCGTCCGACACAAAACGCTTCCATGAAGAGATAACAGTCCTCAAAATCCTGGACCATCCAGCCATTCCCACCTACCTAGACAGCTTTGAAATCAACGAACATGGATACGTTGGTCTCATGTTGGTGCAAGCCTATATCGACGGGCAATCACTCTATGCGGTGATCAATGAGCAGAAAACCCTGGCTGAGCCAGAGATACGGGATTTAGCACGTCAGATCCTGGACATTCTTGACTATCTGCATAACCAACGGCCCACTATCATTCACCGCGACATCAAACCCAGCAGCTTGGTCCTCAGTCAAACCTCTAATACCACTCCAGGAAAAGTATACCTGGTAGATTTTGGCCTAGTACAGCGGGCTGGCACCACGGAGGGAATCGGAGAGGAACCTATTTTAATTTCTGGCACCCCTGGATATCGTCCCCCGGAACAGTTGGGGGATAGAGCAGTCCCTGCGACTGATCTTTATAGTCTTGGGGCCACCCTAGTACATCTAGCGACGGGACAACATCCTAATCAATTGCCTCAACGGGGATTACGCATATTATTTGGGCAAGAATTGGGGCATATGAGTCGATCTCTCAAGGCCTGGTTACGTTGGCTGACTCAGCCCAAGCAACATAAGCGACCGCTATCAGCTCAGGCTGCTATCCAAGGATTAGCACAAGCCGATAAAATCTTTGTGCCATCTCACAACCATCTTTCCCTAGGTAACCTCAGCCAACGCTTTCAACGAGCGTTCCTAGAAACGATGGCTCCCGCAGACACGCAGCTAAAGATTTTTGAATATAGCCAAACCTTAGAGGTCGTCTTGCCGCCCCAAGGCTGGAAAACCAAACCGTTCTGTTTAGCATTTCTCCAAACAATGACGGGGGTAGTGGGAACATGGCTAATTTTCCAGAGCTTTCGATACTTTTGGCCTCAGCTAATCGGATTTTGGCAACATCTCTTGGCTATCGTGGTTAGTTGGGGATGGACTCACCTGAGCCTACGTTTTGGATACCAAGGATTTAAGCGCACACTCACCACACTTTTCCAGCAGGTCAGTATTCAGCTATTGCCAGACATTATTCTACTGGGCTACCGAGTTCCTTGCCGTCCCGTAGATTATCAGATCAACACCTATAAACAGGATATCGAAGATATTGATCTCCAACCTGGAGGGTCAACCATAACGTTTCACCTACGCAATAACCGCACCGTCATGGGCAAATTGGAATATGTGCTTCCTGCCTTAGATCTGGGCTTAACTCCATCAGAAATTAGTTGGATCAACAATATTTTGCAGCTTTGGCTAAAACATAAGGCCCCTTCGGTGTAACCCTCTCGGGATAGACATCTTCAGGCCCCTTCTCTACCCCTAGTCACCTAAACTGGTTAAATCCCTGTAACTTACTGGTCACTATGCCCCAGTTTGCCACCGCTCAAGATCAGCGCTATGCCCAGGCGCTGATGCAGCCTGCCCTAATTCGCATCATCGATAATATTCGTAAGCAACTAGAGGCCTCTGACTGGAAGGGCTCCTATCGTGATGATATGCGCTGGCCTGCAGAGGCTACAGCTGAACAAAAACAACAATATCTGGCCCTTCAAGATATGCTCGAAACGGCTACTCCAGAGGAGTATGACCAAATTCAAGCAGCCCTTTCTCAGCTACCGTCTCCCGAGCATCTATATACCCTATGCCTCACCAAAGAGGAACAGCAGCAGGAAATCGATGTTTGGCAACTTTGCTATCGGTTGTGTAATGCGACAGACACTATCGATGAACCAATCACAATCGATACCCAGTTGCTAGATTTAGAAATCGGCGAGGTCAACTGGATTACCCTGGATCAAAAGGCAAAACGCTTGGTAGAAAAGGCTTTTCAGTCACTGGTCTAGCGTCTGCACCAAAGAACAAGGGACAAAAACCCTACGAAGCCTTGCCATTGGGCAGTCTAGTGCCACAACGGCGACAATACACTGCATCCGCCTCATGGCTGGAGAGGCCACAGCTCTCACAGTGAATGGCATTCACCATTTGTATCCGGTTAATATTTTGAATCAAACTGCCCACCTGACTAGGGATAAGGGCAATACCAGTCAAAATCATCATGACGGTCAAGGTGCGTCCGGCTTCGGATACCGGGGTGACATCGCCATAGCCGACGGTGGTCATGGTGACCACGGCAAAGTACATAGCATCAAGAAAGGTCCCAAATACCTTAGGGTCAATGGGATGTTCAACTTGATAGATCGCCCCCGAGTAGATAAAGACGATCGAAAATAGGGTGAAAATAATGCGGGCAATTATCAGCCCCTCACGCCCTAGCCAGCGATCTTCTTCTAAAAATCGGGCTAGCTTGAGAATGCGTAACCAGCGGATCAGTCGGAGCGATCGCGTATCGAACACCCCCGCCAGCACTGGCAAAATCGCCACCAAATCCACAATGGCATAGGGACTGATGGCGTAACTTAGTGGTCGCTCAGCCGCCCACAGCCGAATGCCATACTCCAACACAAATATGACTAGAATCAGCCAATCTAGAAGCGTGAGGGCGGTGTTTACGACTGGAGACAGAGGATAGGTTTCCGCAACAAATAAGCCTGCTGAAATCAGGATAAAAGCTGCGATCGCAATATTCACCCCCAGCCCCAACCCTGTTGCAGCCTCTTCCAATTCAGCCCGTACCCGTTGCCGCAGCGTTGTCTCAGATTGCCCAGCCACCATCATGCAGTTAAGTATCTATCTTGATGAGTTTTACACGCCGCAGTTGACGCTGACTCACCAAGTCCCCCAAACTCAGGAAACAAACACCAAAGAAAAAACTTTTTTCATGGCCGATAAGCTATTTACAGTGGGAGATCTCGTCACCGTCACCACGCAGCCCCCTTACCTCAAAACTGCTGACCCTATGCCCATGCTGCGACCTCCCGATCTAGTCACCCTGGGCGAAGAAGGGACCGTCCTCGAACAAAAGCTTGGTGGCTATTGGGCCGTAAAGTTTGAACGCGGCTCATTCTTAATCGATGGGCGTTACATTGATCGAGTAGCCGATTAATATCGACCCAATCCAAAATCAAAACCCAGAAAAAATAAATATCCACCCAAATGGGGGAACCATCTGTTATATTCAATAACTGTGCTTGAGGGATATTCTTTAACTCAACACGGGTTGCTAGCTCAGCGGTAGAGCACTCGGCTTTTAACCGATTGGTCCTGGGTTCGAATCCCAGGCGACCCATATTAATTATTTTTCATCCCTGTAGGGACGCTCCATGGAACGTCCCTACGGTTAATTTTTTCTTTTCCTTGACAAAAGGATGAGCAAAGTTATCTATTCGACAAAGCCATATCATAAATGCTGTTATCCTTAAGGAAATACTCAGGTTTCAGAAACAACTCGTCATAAGTTCGGGGTTGTGACCTAAGATTAATGAGTAGGGATACCTATTCGACCCTTTAATCGAAGCTGCCAAAACGGCAAAAAGTACTAGGAGGATTATATGGCGCTTGTACCTATGCGGCTGCTGCTGGACCATGCCGCTGAAAACGGCTACGGCATTCCCGCTTACAACGTAAACAATATGGAGCAGATCCTGGCAATTATGCAGGCTGCTGATGAGACTAACAGTCCTGTAATTTTGCAGGCTTCCCGCGGTGCCCGTAAGTACGCTGGTGAAAACTTCTTGCGTCACTTGGTTCTGGCGGCTATCGAGACCTATCCTCACATTCCTGTTGTCATGCACCAGGACCATGGAAATAGCCCTGCGACTTGCTACTCTGCAATCCGCAATGGCTTTACTAGCGTCATGATGGACGGCTCCCTTGAAGCTGACGCCAAGACTCCCGCTAGCTTTGAGTACAACGTTAACGTTACCGCTGAGGTGGTTAAAGTTGCTCACTCCATCGGTGCCAGTGTTGAAGGTGAGCTAGGCTGCCTAGGCTCTCTAGAAACGGGTCAAGGTGAAGCTGAAGACGGCCACGGTTTTGAAGGTACTCTCAGCAAGGACCAGCTGCTGACTGACCCCGACGAAGCTGTACAGTTCGTTGAGCAAACTCAGGTTGATGCCCTTGCTGTTGCTATCGGAACTAGCCACGGCGCTTACAAGTTTACCCGTAAGCCCACTGGTGAAATCCTAGCTATCAGCCGGATTGCAGAAATCCATAAGCGTCTGCCCAACACTCACCTGGTAATGCACGGATCTTCCTCCGTTCCCCAGGAGTGGTTGGACATGATCAACGCCCATGGCGGTCAGATTCCTGAGACTTACGGTGTACCCGTTGAAGAAATCCAGAAGGGTATCAAGAGCGGTGTTCGCAAAGTGAACATCGACACTGATAACCGTTTGGCGATCACTGCGGCTATCCGCGAAGCGGCAATGAAGGATCCTTCCAACTTTGATCCTCGCCACTTCCTCAAGCCTTCCATTACTTACATGAAGCAAGTTTGTTCTGACCGCTACCAAGCGTTTGGTACTGCTGGCAACGCTACCAAGATTAAGCAGGTTGGCGTTGATATCTTTGCTGCTAAGTATGAAGCTGGTGAGCTTGACGCTAAGGTTGCTGTTACTGCTTAAGTTTCAGTAGCACTTCGGTTTAGCTGAAAGCGTTAATGCATAAGTAAAAAAGGGTGATGGTTGTGACCATCACCCTTTTCTTATGGGTTGGGAGACATATCGGTTAACCCACCCCGCCTACGGCCTCCCTCCCGAAAGGCTACCGTGTACACACATCTTGGAAGAGAGCGCAAAACCCTGCATTCCCCCCTCAATCCTCCTTCATGAGGGGGAAGAGCCAGTTCTCCCCTGACGTTGGCGAAGCCTGCCCAAAGGGCTTAGAGGGAGTTAGAGGGGATTAGGCAACCGCGAAAGCTAGTTTTCAGTACTTGTGTGTACCCCGTAGCCGTCTGGGAGGGGCTCCGGGGTGGGTTAACCGTTGGCGCTAGTAATCGATCAATACCTTCTTCGCTACCCAATACTTACTCATAAAGTGGTTCGACACGTCCACATGACTAAAGCCCGCAGACTCCAGACGTGCAGTCATATCATCGGTGCTGTAGTGACGATAGTAGGGCTCATGGAAAACGTTAGGAAAATTTTCCATCATCGGTTCAAACTCAGGGGTATCTAGCTTTTGAATGGAGTCGCAAATGATAAACACACCGCCAGATTTGGTCACTCGATAGCACTCATTGATCACCGCTTGACGCACGTCTGCAGGCAACTCATGGAATAAAAAGACACTGACCGTAGCCTCAAAGTAACCGTCTAAGTAAGGTAAAGCTTCAGCATTCGTTCGAATAAGTTGAGGCAGAGTACCTGGCTCTTTGCTAAGCAGCTCATTGGCTTTGCGCAAATAGGTAGGAGATAAATCAACACCATGTAGGGACGTCTGGGGCAGAGCATCTCGAATCATCTTGAGGGTACGTCCAGTACCACAAGCCACATCCAGCACTTTTGGCATCCCCGGCAAATTATCAATATGACGTTTGAGAGGAGCCAGAATGCGACGACGCATGGGATCCGCCGAGCCATTAAACAAAAGCTCTACCTGCAGGTCGTAGAGATGGGCCGACATTTCCCCCAGATAGCCATCCGTTTGATGGTGAAAGTTTTGCAAATAGTAGTCAGGATAGCCCTCAGTGCTGATATCAGTATCAAAATCCTGATATTGCTTATTTTTTGAACGGTCCCACACACTTGGAGTATCCAGTACCACTACCGGGTAATACTTCAAAAAGTCATCCCAGGGATTATCAAAGAGCAAACTTTTGGGATACACCCCAGCGACCGCATCTTGCCAGTCAGTTTCAGTCAACTCGTCCAGTCGTTGTTTCAAAATAGCAAGAGTGGACGCTGGCATTTCAGACTTGCTGCCTGGATTAACTGGAGACACCACTTCGCGGAGTCGACCCATTAGAGTCTTGTGGGTATAGCCAAAAGCCTGTTTACCTTGTTGAAAAGTTTGATAAGCAAGTTTTGTCAATGTATCTGGCATAGCTCTGAGCAAACAACAGGGTAATGATTAGGGTTCTATTGATTGGAAAAGTTCTGATCAGAACTGTAGGTCAGCAAAATGAATTAGGCACTGACAAATACAAAATGCAAATACAGCATTCGATTTAGAACTGGCCAAAGAATATTCACATATTAATCATTGTAAAAGTTTATGAAAAAGAACGGGAGTATAAAGAGCAACCTCAATGTCCTGATTAGAGGAAAGCTGCGCTAGGATGGACGGGTTGTATGACCCATCCATAGAGGATTACTTGATGAAGCGTCTGTCCATTGATACCACCCAAATGATGCGTCGCACGGAGGACTTGATCAGTGCGGCATCCAATCGCTATCGCATCACTGTTCAGGTGGCAAATCGGGCGCAGCGTCGTCGTTTTGAAGAATTTGACAACATCGATGAGTCCCGCATGAAGCCTGTACTGCGTGCCATTGTCGAAATGTCCGATGAGCTGACTCAGCCTGAGATTATTGGCGAATAAACACCTTAAAATAGGCGAAACTGATCTGCTAATGCACCGATAGACCAGTTTCGCTTGGTATATACAACTACAGGTATTTTTAATTACTAATCGCGTTAACGCTCAGCGGCATGGGTAAGCAGCTTAAGTTTTGGTTTTTAGCCACCTTGACCACCCTAATGGTTTTGGCTGGCAGCATTCTACAAATGGGTGAGCCCTTAATGGCTACTCAGACATTTTCTGATATTGCGATCGCAGATCAGCTCTATATTCAATATCCAGACATTCCTAGAGCCCCAGAGGCAAACACTACCCTATTAAGCCGGTTTATCGACTATCATCTCAATACTCAAGCACGACCTGCCCATTATCACCTTGATTGGGAACTGTCCATGGCTGATTATCTCGATGCCGCTTACGGTAATCGAGCGCAGCAATCTTCTACGGTCGCTTACACCGATAAGCAAACTATGAAGGACTTGAGTCGTCAGCAGCGCCATGATCTGGTACGGAGCTTGGAGCAGCGTTTTGCCCAATGATGGCAATGCTCAAAGAGGGTGCTGGGTGGCGATTGGGCTGGGACGATCAGCGTGATAAGTTCAAAGCCTTAGTCGGTGGTGAATATTGGGCGCTAGAGCTCACCCAATCAGAATTTGAAGATTTTCGTCGTCTTGCTCGGCAACTGGCAGAAACGATGGCAGCAATGGCAACTGAGCTGATGCCTGATGAAGGCATCACCTGCGAACAGGAAACTCAGCATTTGTGGATGGAAGCTGAGGGGTTTCACAACAGCTATAGTCTGCGATTTATTTTGCTTAATGGTCGCGGCGGGGAAGGCACATGGCCAGCAGCTATTGTGCCTGAAGTACTGCATAGTTTAGACCGTATCAACGTATTCTGATAAGTGAGCTTGCTTGGTGATTTACACTGGGCAGATAGAAGGGAATCTTCGTAGTAACAGCCACTCATTACAAGGGCTGGCTGTGTATCTGGTAATCAGGATGCAGAAACATCATGAAAAAACTCAAAGTTGTTAGTGATACGCAATTTAAGCAACGTCCTGAGTTATCAAATAATCTATCCAGGCAAGAAAAGGTATTTGTTCCGAATGGGACAGGGTTTGATCTGACGACATCTGATGTGGTTAGGGGTGGTCATCTCAAAGTCACACTCACTAAGCCTTTAGGCCCCGCTCAGCAAACTGTCTGGTATGTCTATAAACCTGATGTCAGGGTCTATGACACAAATATCAAACTCACGATTGTCAGCGATACCTTATTTAAGCAGCGGCCAGTTTTATCTACCCAGCTGAGCGAACGGGAAAAGTTTTTTGTTCCGAATGGTACTGAATATTATCTGCAGTCCTATCTACCAGCAGAAGGTCAGCATGTGAGGATTGCGATCGCAAATGCATTCCTAGGTCCAGAAAATCGTACCACCTGGTATGCCTACAAACCTGACATCCGGATCGTGGGCGACACCATCACCCTAACTGTCACCAGCGATACCCTCTTTAAAACATCACCTCAGTTGTCATCCAAACTGAGCAATAGCGACAAAGTCTTTGTCAAAAATACGACCGAACTAGAGCTAATTAGTCACGAACTGGCTCCATCTAACCATGTCAAACTAGAGCTAGCCGAACCGAGCTTTAATAACCGCTCTGAGTTGATTTGGTATGCCTATAAGCCTGACATTCAGATTGAGGGCAACGAAAAGGAGAACCAGCCAAAAAATGAAACTCCTCGACCAAAGCCCAGTGGTCCTTACGTCAAACTGCCAGGATTTCAAGGCAATTTCTATCTATCCAATCCAATCATTCCCGGTGGTAACTTTACCTGGGGAGAAGCCACCCATGGCGGTAGCCGGATTCCGGTCAATCGTAATGTGGTCTACGGTATTATTCGCATCGCCCGTGTTATGGAAGAAGTGCGCGATCGTCTGGGGGGACGCCCCATTACCATCAACTCCTGGTATCGCGACCCAGTCACCAATCGTCGTGTTGGCGGGGCTAGCCGCTCCCGCCACTTAAATGGTGATGCTGTTGATTTTGTAGCTCCTGGTTTGCATCCTTATGATGTCTATGATCGTCTCAATCGCTGGTGGGGATCTAAGGGGGGATTAGCAAGTGCTACCGTATTTACCCATATTGATGCTCGAGGATACTATGCTCGTTGGAGTTATGGTTTTTAGATGTTGTCCATGTAGATCGCTACGCTCATGAAAGCACTCCACGCTAGACAAATTTGCCATACTAAAATCACTGATACATCACGAACGGGCTAGCTACGATTTACGCATTGACTACTCACAACCTTTGCCACCGCCCAGTTTCTCAGAAGCTGATCAAGCTTGGATCGCTTCATTGTTCCAGTCCATCACAAAAGTCTAACGCCGGGTCTTCTGTGATGGCCTCGGCCTTAGTTTGGGCGATGCGTCGGTTTATTTCGCTATCGATCAGCCCCACTGCCAAAGCATAGCATTTGCCTCAATGGCTCCGGCGAAGCCTGAGTCATTGACGAGCTGATTCGATTTTGCCGGTACCTTTCGGAGTTCTTGGCATAGAAATCGTCTACCAATTTGCTACCGTATTTTGTCAGCTTCTGACGGACAAATGACCATTTCAGACGATGGCATACCCACGGCATACTCAACTGCTGGCCATGGGTTTAAAACACGAAAACCTCTGATATCAGAGGTTTTCATCAATCGGAGCGGCGGGATTTGAACCCACGCCCCCTACTACCCCAAGGCCATATTCGATAGAGCTGTAACCCTTGATGTGAAAAGCCTGCACAAGACTATGAAAAAGCATCATACCCAAATTGTACCTATTTTGGGCCAAAATTGCTCCGATTAAGTTTACAGTCCTTGGGTAGTTTTTGGGCGATGACGGCACCTACTCATGTGTAGTAGGGGTCATGATTGCTGCCGTATGATGGCGGCTATAAAATAGATGTACCTATTCGATGCTCGACGACGGCGACGGATGGCGACGGTTCAAATGGAGTTAGGGCTTGATCCTGAAGGTAAATCCTATGCCTACTAAAGCTACTAAATCTAGGATGATGACCTTTGAAGACTATCTGACCTATGACGATGGGACGGATAGTCGTTACGAGTGGATTGATGGAGTGCTGGTGGAAATGCCAACGGAATCTGAACTGAATGCATGGATTTCGTTTGCGCTCCAGCTCTATTTCATTAATGCAGGTCTGATTAAGCCTCGGCTTACCCATCGTTATAGTTGTGAGCTGGAGGTACCTGTCCTTAAGCCAAAGCAGGCTCGTAATCGGTTTCCTGATCTAATCATTCTGCGACCAGAGCATATTGAGCTGACCCAGAAGCGGTTGACGATTCGGTTGGATATGCCGCCGCCAGTTCTGGTTGTGGAGGTGGTTAGTCCAGGAAAGGTCAATCGAGATCGCGACTACGAGGAAAAGCGTGATCAGTATGAGGCGCGGGAGATCCCAGAATATTGGCTGATAGACCCAGAGCAGCAAGTTATGATGGTGCTGACTTTAAAGGATGGTTCGTATCAGGAAGCTATTTTGAGCGGTAGCGATCGCATCGCTTCTTCTACATTTCCAGATTTTGCCCTGACTGTTGAACAGGTCTTGAACCCACCTGAGTAAGCCATCAGTGCCTTGGGACTTTGCAGGGATGTCAAGAATTACTGCCATATTCCGTCAGCAAAGCCACTGCTAATATTGGCGATGTCTTTAGCCGAGTATATTAATTAGGGAACATTCGTATTAGTCTTGATTTGGCGATCGTTGCCATGGCGGAACAGCTTGCATTTAGGTGAAGCCGCTAAGGTGTGTGGTAGTCGATATATAAGATGTCGTGTAAATTTCAGGTAGATTTAGCTCCAGGTTTATGACCTTTACCTATGGCCAGGTAGATATCCGCAACGTGGCAACTTATACAGTTGCTGATGCAGCCCGCTACCTAACAATTCCAAGAAGGACGCTAGGGTCATGGCTACATGGACGGGCATATCCAACGGCTGGTGGCACGAAGTATTTTGAACCGTTGATCTCTTTGCCAGATCTTGATAGTTCACAGCTTTCGTTTACTAACCTGGTGGAAGCTCACGTTTTAAGGGTGATTCGTCAGGATCATAAAGTACGTCTGGATAAAGTACGTACCGCTCTGGATTATGTGGAGCAAAAGTTTGGGGTACCTCATCCCCTGGCCCGTGTCCAATTTCAGACTGATGGTGTGGATCTGTTTGTTGAGTCGGTCGGTAAGTTGATTAATGCTTCCAGGGATGGGCAACTGGCGATGCAAAAGACCCTACAGCATTTGCTGGAGCGGATTGAGTGGGACGAGGAAGGGTTGGCACAGCGACTATTTCCGTTGATCCAGGTACAGAAGGCTGATGCGCCTCGGGTGCTGGTTATTGATCCGCGTATTTCGTTTGGTCGGCCTGTGGTTATCAATACAGGCATTCCTGCTGATGTGATTATTGACCGCTTCAGGGCTGGTGAAGATATGGAATCCCTGGCGGATGATTATGGATTTAGCCGTCAGCAACTGGAGGAAGTGCTGCGCTACGAATTAACGTTGTCTAAGGCGGCGTGAGTAAAAAGAATAAGCCGGTTTTCTTTGTTGATCGGGCTTTGGGTAGAAGGTCCGTTGCAGAAGCTCTGCGTAAGGCTGGGGCAACTGTGGAAATCCATGACGATCATTTTCCTCCCGAGGCTTTGGATGTTGAATGGCTACCCGTCGTTGGGAAACATGGATGGCTTATTTTGACCAAAGATGATGCCATTGGTCGTAGGGTGTTGGAGCAAATGGCAGTGGCGGCTTCTGGTGCACGAGTTTTTGTGCTTTACTCGGCTAATTTGACAGGGCCAGAAATGGCAGATATTTTTGTGGCGGCATTGTCTAGCATGCAACGGTTTTCTCAGGGTAATTCTCAGCCATTCATTGCCAAGGTTTATAAGCGAGGGCTTGTTCGGGGATGGCAATCGAGAACTCAATTACTGAAGTTGCTGAAATCTCGCTAGAGTTTGAGCAGAAAGTTGTCACTATGAGGAAAAGTTTGATTCAGTATGAGTCGTGGGAGATCTCAGAATACTGGCTGATCGACTCGAAGCAGCAAGTCGTAATTGTGCTGACCTTAAAGGATGGGTCGTATCAGGAAGCTATTTTAGCGGTAGCGATCGCATTGTTTCCCTTACATTTCCAGATTTTGCCCTTACTGCTGAGCAGGTTTTGAACCCACCAGACTAGGTCAATGGGATGTGCCTATTTTGAATACATGGACCAGCCTCAAGAGCAACTAAAAGCAGAGCGACTCACTAAACTAAAAATGATCTTTAAGGGAACATTTTGTCAGCAGATTGGCAGACAATTGCTCAAGCTGTAGCTGCACAGGTACAGCACTAGATAATGGATTTGATGATGGCTTAGTGACTGGAAAATCGCATCCTAAGCCTAACACTATAGAGCTTTTGAACCAGGTCGTTTTTCACAAGAGAGCTGAAGAGGCAAGTCGAAACTGATTATTGCTGGCAAACGTTTTGACGCTACTAGAGTGTCTAGGGTGTCCAGTGGAATTTCACTTAAGGGTACTAATAGAGTTTCAACTTAAGGATAGATAAGCTTCTTTAAAGAGGGATAACCAAATTGCACCTGAACTTGACGAAGGCTGTTCAAATAAAGTCAACGGTTCTTTTGAGCAGTCCATCTTTGATTTTATACTTAAGATTCTAAAGTAATTGAAACATTTGTGTATTGTGAGTCATGTAGGGTTTTAAAAAAACTATCTGTAGTATGTTATTTGAATAAATATTACCTGTAGCACTAAGGCAGCAATAATTATTCAGCATGCGAATAAATGGAGGCTTGGTCGTCAAAAGCTTTGGGAGAATAGCATTTCTAGTTTCATCTAAAGAACGATATGCCTTAAGTCGTTGTATCACAAATGTTTTCGCCGGGGGGGGCATATGCATAGCAGCATTTGTATTAGGCAGTAGTACCCGCGCGTATGCTAACGGTTTTTATTCGGTTAGCGACATCAGGCATAATCACTCGCCAACAATATTTGTTCAGGGAAATACTGCAGACAGCAATGAGCAATCTGCAGATACTTCCCAAGATGGTCAGTCTGAAAATAATTCCCAAGGAGATTCATCGAGTAAACCTTGGTCATCTATTTTAAGGGATCTTGTTATTACTGGGGGCATACTAACTTTCTTAGTTAAATGGCCCTTTGAACAATGGGGTTTACGCAGAGAAGCAAGGCGTAAATTTTCTCAAACTGTAACAGACCACATTTCCACACTTGCGAGTGAGCATTATTGGTCTCTGGCAAATTATGCTGGTGTATTAGCAGGTTTGCTTGAAGAGTATATCGAACAATATTCTTATCACCTAATTTTAATATGGGAGAACCAAGATGATTTAAGGGAGAAATTAGACGAAATTGCTTATGAAAAAATGAAGACATGTTTTCCTTATTTTTGTCATCTAATCGGATTATTCTACGAATTTCAGTTTAAGGAAGGCAATACTTATCTTCTAACAGATCATCAGGCAGGAAAAATCTGCCACCAATTATACAACTCTTTTTTACAGAGTTTTAATAATGATGAGAGGTTATTAGAAAAGTTCGCTGATTTTTATGCTCTCGAAATACACATCGATAGCTTAAATAGTAAAACAGATAATTCTGACCAGCGGAGTAAGACTCCAGACAATAACACATCTAATAAAGAGATATCTCAAGAGAAAAAAATCAAGAAAATATATGAGATTTTCCCCGTTGATTTAACCGAAGACATCATTAAACGACACTCAGAGTTAGATCAAGGAAGACAGCTTTGGCATCAATGGTTGCGATATGAACTTGAAAACGTCATTCAAGCAGCAGATGCTTTACGCGCTTACAATGAACTCTTAAACCACGAATTAGCAAATCTTTATCGTGATTGGTTCAACAAAAACTGGTTTAGCGAAACCATTACTTTTGGATGGTGGGCTCATCTTACCAAAAGTACTTTTGGAGAATGGCCTAACGTTATTACAGAGCAATCAGAAATTACCATCCAGCAAGTGAGCCTACAACCAGTATTGCTATCTCCTCTGGGGGCAGCGGTTTCGACAAATCTTCAAGAGCAAGCTTCTCTTGAAGCTGAAAGTGATTCAAAAAGTTCTATTGAAAGTGATTCAAAAGGCTCTACTGGAAGTGATTTAGAGAGTTCTACTGAAAGTGATCGGTTTCTAGTAGACGATAAACAAAACATTAGATCTCTGCTTAACCAGATATCTAATATCCTCGAAATAACTAAGAGTCAACAAAAAGATAATGAAGATTTGAAGAAGGAGGACTAATTGCTGAATACAATGAACTTTTTCCTTAATCATTCATCCTCACAGAGCTTTTGGGAGAATCAGCCGCTTAAGCGAGAATGTGAGAAGCTTTATAAAAAGCTCAATCTTTCCAAAGAAGAAACATCTCAACTGAAAAATTATCTTTCAAAAGCACCTCAAGAGAAGGAACTCATGCAAACGAGGGATATATCTCCAAAGGATGATCAATTCCATCGTAACCTTATGTCATCTCTGCTTAAGCTGGTGTTAACTGTTGCTGAACCAGGCGTTTGCTTTAGCGAGAAAAAAACAAATGAAATTCAGCAGGCATTTTCAAAAGCATACACAAATAACGAGTACACTGAGCGTTTTCGATATATTCCAGACACCTTAAGAGCTAATAATCTAGTTGTTGTGAAATCTTCAAAGGGGAATCAAAAACTAGCACTTTATTACTACTTAAAATCCATTACAGAGACTAATATTTCACGCAACAGGGCAAAAGCCAAGATTTCACGCAATAGGCTTTCTCAGCAGAAAGATAAGGCTAAGAAACAACGTAATTTTGCTTACTATACGACAGTACTTTCACTGTTATATACTCATTTAGCTCGAGTTTTAGAAAACCTTGAATTCAAAGAAGAGATCGTAGAATCAGCCTTTAATGCAGCTTATGAGCTTCAATCAAAGCTTAGTTTAGAACACATCCTTTCTACAAAAGCTGGCTATTATCTGCGCACAAGTAATTGGGAAAAAGCCGAAGATACCTTTAGAGAGATTTTTTCTCATAATTCTACAGAAAAAGGCTTAAATATCCTGAGAATTGGTCTACTTAAGCTCTGGAGTGAACAGACTTTACCATCCTCAGTGATTAGCAATCAATATGACACTGACATCATAATTCAAAATCTGAGGCGACATATTTCTGATGATGCTGAGGGATGGGAATATGACTTAATTTTGTGCCTCTCTGATGGGGATAAAAATTTTATTGAAGAAAAAAAATCTTTGGTGATCGTAGATGAAATAACAGTTGGCGACGAAAATAATTCTTCTCGCATTCGAGTTTTTGATAGATCTGGCAGCCAAGTTGTTGACAAGAAAATTCAGGAGAAGTTAATTAACAAGGAAATTCATATAGAAGCAGAGAAATGGAAGGGAAATAAAGTAACCGATCGTCGCACAAAAACTAAACTCTTAGCGAAGATTAGCTTGAATTTGGCAAGCCTTGACTTGAATTCGAGAGAACTATATCTTCAGCGCTGGGAGTTTGCCGGATGGGGTGGAAGTCTTCGCTGTAATTTAGCAGAATTGTTGAAGTCAAACGGACAGTATTCAGAAGCAATAGAAGAATTTCAAGCCGCATCAGATAACTATGATTGGGTAGATGATTATTGGAGTGCTAGTTATCTGTTAGAGCTAAAAGCTGAGCTCTATGTAAAAATCCATAATGACGATAAGGCTAAAGAAGCATATGAAGATGCTTTAGAGAAGATCGAGCTACTGCCTGAAATCATAAGTCCAGACATTCAAGAGGACTCTCTTTCTCAAAGGGACTTTCGCACAGCACGCTTAAAAACGTGCCATGGTATACTTTCCCTAAAGCTTGGCAAATGGAAAGAAAAAGAGAATGGTCTAAGTGAAAGTTATAAATTATTGTCAAAAACGGGAGAGTCTAATCCCTTTGACAGAATACTTAGAGATGCGGAACCGTTACTTGATCGATATGATTTATTGGTAACTTTGAAAATTTATCTTCACAACAAGCTTAGAAAAACTCAGGACTTAAAAGAAAAGGAAAACTTGACTCTAGCGCTACAAACATTATTCGATACGTCTCCACGATTGATTGCTAAAGATGATCTCCAATTAGGGCAACCACTAAACAAAAAATATCCCTTTATACCTCTCCTTATTAAGATTGATGCCAAGACTTTTGAGCAAGCAGATGGCTCAGATAAAACAATTGCTCAATTATTGCATACTTTACATCAAAAAATAGAGCAACGATTTGGAGTGAAACTCCCAATAATACGCTGGCAACTGATTGAAAATGGCTATCCTGCAGGTGCCTACGCTATTATGATTCATGAGGTTCGTAAAGAAAGTGGATTTATTCATTATCCCAAAGGTGGAGTGGTATTTGCTAGTAGAGAAAACCTCACTAGACTTAAGATCGATGAGAGTAATTCTATAAATGATAACTGGATCAAAAATGCATTCTGGGTAAATGAAAAAAACTTTGAGCTAGCTCGCAAGAATAATCTTGAAGTATGGAAGCCTCTTAAATTTATGATTCAACATGTTGAGGCCGTTCTCTCAAGTCAACTTACTAAGTTTATAGGCCATCAGGAAGTGCAAGATTATCTGAAACAGGCCCAACTTCCTGTAAAAGATCAAGAAGTACAAGACTATCTGGAACAGGCCAGAATTCCTTTGGAGAGAGATATTGTGGGCTTCAATGAACACGAGCCTTACAGTTATATAGATTTGCTAGCAAGAGTTGTGCGTGGGTTAGTGGCTGAGAGAGTTCCTATTGGGTGCTACAACCTAAAGGTGTTAGTCTTGAAGGATCTCTCTGCTTTGCCAAAAGAAGGAAAAGCTTTAATAATTGTTGCAAAAATCCAGAACTCCTATTTCCTGCGCATTTTTGATAGGCATGGGCATATGTATATTAGCCAGAAGTTCTTCCCTGACAAGCTGCTTATTAAGCAGCTAGAAGCATTACCAAAAGAGTATGACCTAAATTTGATGTCCCTTGGAAGTATTAATGATCTTCCATCAGAGGGAAATGGCTTGGTAATTGTAGCTAAAATTGAAAATTTCTATCATGTTCGTATTTTCGATAGAACTAGCAAAATAATCCTTGATAAAGGAAAAAATGAATTTCTACCTGATAAATTACTTATTCAAGAAATAGATACAGCCCTGCAGCAAGACTCAGTTGATGCCCAAACAAGAAACAGTCTCATACATAAGATTACATCAACCTTAGATTATACCTATCCTCAAAAAATTGCTAGTAATATAGCAGAATCTGAAATTATACAAAAAATCATATTAGCAGAAAATGTTGCTGTTGATGACTTTAGATTGATTTATCAAATATTTATCCGATTGTGGCGAGAAGGAAAGACAGTTAATGAAATAATTCAAAAAATTCGACTAGACTCTCAAATTCGAAAGTATTTGTGGGGTAACGATCAGGAATATAATTTCTTGGATCTAAGAGATGACTTGATTGAGAGCTTGGAAAGCGAAAAGATAACCCCTGAGGGGAATATCGTAGCCGTCAATCCAACAGATTTTCTTGACGAGGTTCGAAAAAAAATAGATGAACACAAGAAATATGCGCTTGTTGTTTCGGGACAGAAACATCGAGCGCTAGTTCGAGGAGTCTTGGACCTGGAGTTCCCTTGTATTCCAGTGCTGAGCACTGCCGAAAAGATGAATTCCTCTCCAGAAAATCAGACTCTAAATAATCTTGGTGCTTAAGAGATAAAGGGTATGGAAGCATTTGAGGGTCCGGCAAAAACAGTTAAAAAACCGAAATTCCATGTTGAGTTCTGCCTTGGCGAAAGTTCTCTGTCAAGTATGCAGCAAGAGGAGGTTAAGCAATATCTTAGGAGGCTTCTTGGTGATCTAGGAATTCAAGTATCTTTGGAAATAGTGTTCACATCATCAGACAATCTCCTTGAAAATCATATCTCCCCTGGCATCATAGTCAATGGGATAAAGGGGAGAATCCCTTCTAAGAACTGGTTCAAGGGATCTGAAATAAACAATTTGATTTCTAGGCTATGTGAAGCGATATTTCTCAATCGGATCTTACTGGTTACTGATGAATATGCTGATCATCTGTACTGCAAGTGGTTTCTCGATAATGCAAATTCGCAGTTAGGAGCCAGCATAAATAAAAAGCAGCTTAAAAAGCTTCTTGAACGCTGTACACAGCTTGGCCTTAATATGGATATTGCTAAGCGTGTAGCAGAACAATGGGCCTTGTATATAGAAGACATTGACGGTGAGGATGCTGAAAATATCGAAGACGACAGATATATCCTTGAATCACTCCTAGCTGCTGAGACACCGCACCAAATCACTGTCGATGTTTCTAGTAAACTCTACGAAACGGTGTTTTTATCATTAAACTTTCAACTCAAGACTAACTCAAGTTTGGATGACAAAATTTTACTAATGCGAGAAACACTATTTTATGAGTTAGGTATTCAGTTTCCGACAGTAAAATTTCGGCTCTCAACAGATCTCCCAAATCATTATTTTCAGATCTGGTTGCACCAAATCAGAGGACCACTCCGGGAAGGACTAGCACCAGATGAGGTCTTCGTGAATATTCCCCACGAGCAACTCAAACTACTCAAAATAAAAGGACGAGAGGCAATTAACCCAAATGATGGTAGCAAATCTATTATAATATCGACGACTGATGCCGAAAAGCTCAAGGAATTGATATTTACCAGATGGAACACTGAAGAACATTTATTTCTCACATTAGCTGCTGAGCTTCGTACACAAGCTTCAGAGTACCTTTCTATAGCCAAAGTTGAAACCATTCTTTCTAGCCTAAATCGGTCTTATCCTGCATTAGTTTTCAAGGTCCTAGAGCGATTTTCGCTTTGCACCATTATCGACGTCTTGCAAAATCTAGTAAAGGAGAAAGTATCAATCCGAAATATGTGGACAATTCTTGAGACATTATTGGAAGTTCAAAGCATTGCTAAGGAGGATTTTGAAAAAAAAATTCCAATTTCCCTTCTACAGGCACGTATTTGCCCTGCTGTCGGAACTGATACAAAGCTCTTCTCTGCGAAAAACTGTAGTGAAGCCTGTCGAATCACACTCGGGTCTAGTATTACATTTGCAGTTACAAGAGGTACTAAGGCAATTTCAGTGTGGCTTCTCTCTAAAGATATCGAACATCGAGTTCAATATTCAAATCAAGCACCCATGGAAGAGCAAGAAAAGATTGCATTGTTGACAGAGATAGACAATCAGGTTTCTTCCTTTTACCAATCCACTGCCACAACGCTGCCAGTGATTTTGACTAAAATGTCTGTACGTCTTTTACTAAGGGAGATCATTGCGCTTGAGTTCCCCTATATCAACGTGCTGAGTTATAACGAGCTAGACCCCGGAGTTAATATCAAACCTGTTGCGTGCATCAAATGGGAAAATCATTTTTGATTAGTATTTTCTATGATTTACAACAATCTGACGTATGAAATAATCTGATTTTTCGAAAAATATAATATTGCCTTTAACATCAAATTATTATGGCTCTATGCTGAGCCCAAAAAATCTTACTATCTAAAAGAATTATCCTGTCTCTAGTAGACAAGCCTATACTAGGCTTTGGGTTGTCTCTCTTTTTGGTATTTCTATGAATATGGTGAACTTTGATGCAGAGCAGTGAAAAGAATCTTCAAAGTGTTGAAATCTCCATCGATCGTTAGGCTATTCCTATCAGGAACACTGCCTTTGAATGTTCCCTCAAGAGTATCGAAATCAGAACTCCAGGTCATAGTTGGCTTTCCAGCATACAGTCCTTTGATAGCTTCCCCACCCGTGTCATCGACTTTCACAAACCAACTTTCAGATTGCATATCTTCAATATAAAACTGAATCACAAACGGATTTTGTACTCCTACTGTTTTCCAGTAATCCTCCGCAAGTCTGAATAAGGTGTTGATTCCTTCTATTCGCTCGTCGGAGCTAAGCTCTTCCTCTTGATCTAAGTACTTTCGTTGATTTTTATTCAAATTGTTGCGCAGTTCTTTTACATCTGTTGCTACTTGCCAAGGTTTCATTTTATGGTTAAAGCTTCATCGTATATTCAGTTTTACCACACCTTCTCACCCAGCTTTAGAATCAGGAGATTACACAGGCTTAAGAAAAATGGAAGAGTGTCAGGCTAAAAACATTGGATATAGCTATGACAGCTCAATTTTCTTCATTATCTACGCCAAATGTAAGGTGATTGACCGCCTAAAAGAGACCATCTCCCATAAAAGGACTGAAGATTATCGCCCCCAAACATTATATGGAGATTCTAAAAGAAATTTACAAAAGTCAACTTTGTCAATTGTCATTGTCCGGATTTGACAGGCTGATCAGGGTGCTCTTGCCCTCTTTTGACAATTCCACTTTTCCCTGATTTTCAAGCTGTTGCACTAGTTCTCCAACTTCTTCTGCATTAAAGCGTTGAGCTAGCGCATTTCGCTGAATCTCTCGCTGTGTGGTCTGTCCACCCTGCTCAGTTAGATAATTGACAATTGCTGACAATGGGTCGTCAGCCTTTTCAGAGGCTCCCTTCTGGTGTACAGCTGCCAATCCCCAAGGCCTTGTAGGTTCTACCGAATCGACATATTTGTCAGAGAACCGATCAATCAGCATCTGGTTCACATGTAACGTTTGCAACCGTTCTGTTTCCGTCGTTGCTAGAAAGCAATCTCCCTTACCTAGAAGGTTTACCGCTGAGCCATCGTCATTGCCAAAAATCATGCGACTGTCTGCGTCTGTTTTAGTACGTAATGCGATCCGTCCTGGTAGGTTGGAGCGGATTAGTGGGGTGAGGACTGACGCTTCGGGTCTTTGGGTGGCCACGATGAGGTGGATGCCGGTGGAGCGAGCTTTCTGGGCAATCCGTACCATGGCTGTTTCTAACCGCTTGCTGGTGGGTAGTTCTGCTTCCTCCTTTGAGGTTTTGGCAGGTAGTACGCATATGCAATCTGCCAGCTCATCAAATACGGCGAGCAAACGTGGCATGGGTTTAGCTGGATGCTTTTGGTTGTACACATCGATATCTTTGCATCGGGCAGTGGCCAGCACCCGATCGCGGTGGTCCATTACCTGGCATAGATGCTCCAGGGCATAGACTGCCTCGGTGGCTTCTGACACTACTGGCCCATAGAGCCAGGGAATATTCTGAAAGTCAGGAAACTCAGAGCGTTTGATGCTGATCAGTAGCACTTTGGCCAGTTCCGGGGAATAGCGCCAGAATAGGCTGTAGAGCATGGCCCTAATGACGCCGGATTTGCCGCCGCCTGTGTTGCCACCCACAAGCAAATGGCAACTGTTGGCATCGGAGATATCGACTTCTCGTAGGGTGCCATCTAAACCTACGCCTAAGGCCAGGGTGATTTTGGAGGGGGGCGACGATCGCAACTCTGACTGTACATAATCCTCAAATAGGACAAACTGCCGATCTGGACGCGGTACGTCAAGGGCTACACAGCCTGACTGGGCGGAAATAATTGGCACGGCGTCTAACCCCAGGTGGACTTTCAGGTCAGTGGCCAGCGCAGAGATGGCCGATACCTTTACTCCCAAGCGTGGCTTAAGTTGGTATCGGGTAAAGGTTGGTCCTGGTACTTCCCCCAGATAATCCACCTGCACCCGAAAGGCTTTGAGCACTGAGACGATCTGACCGCCCATGCCCTCGGGTAACGGTTCTGCTTGAGAAGCCTCAGGTTCGGCTTCTTGATTGGGTTCATAGGCAGGTAGGTTGAAGGCTTCCTCTGCCATCAGGACGTTCCAACCGGTTTCAAATTCCTGGCGATTGCTTACGACACCCAAGGCCATCGCTACCTGAATCAGGTCCTGCCAGATCTGCTGCCCGGAGACGTCCTGAAATTCGTGGGGATACTCTTGGGTGTATTGGTTTGCGATCGCACAAAACTGCTTGAATCGTTGGAACTGTGCGGGGGACATGGTGACTTCCTCTAAACATGGCAAAGGGCGACTACCCGGAAGCAGTCGCCTGATCATGGGAGTAGGGGTTGCCCTACACCAGTGAGCCGGTGATCAGCCAGTGCAGGCCGACTGCGCCAAAGGCACCCAGGGCAAAGCGGGTACACCAGGCGACTTTGCCATTGCCATCGCGGAAGAGATCGTTAAAGATCCACCAGGCGGTGGCCACCAGAGGTACCAGTAAGCCGGTCTTCCACATGGGGAAATAGTTGAGATTCTCTAGCAGAAGAGCGACCCAAAGGGTAAAGCTGGCCGTGGTTAGGGGCTTGGGATTAGGCCATTCGGAACAGAATTTGAGTAAAGTTGCAATAGCAACAGTCCAGCCGAAAAACACGAGATGGTCCATCCCTGGTACCAGGCGTGGGGCTAGGAAAAGTCCGGCAGTGGCAAGGAGACCGGCAAAGCCTACTGCTGCCAGTAGTTCATCTCCAGAGGATTTGCCCAGGCTAAAGTTTTTGATGCCCGGCATTGGGGTTGACGTTCCGGCACCCTGGACTGGCGGTTGCATGGTGGAGATTAGTCGCTTTAGTTCATTAAAACTCATGGTGTTAGTCCCCCTCGGTGATCTATCCATTAGGCAGAAGTCGGTGAAACGCCTATGGTTGCTAACGTTTGGCAGCCAGTTGCGCACCTTCGAGTAAGT
>NZ_JADOES010000012.1 GCF_018739885.1 Leptothoe spongobia TAU-MAC 1115
CAAGCCAGCTGTTGTGGTCAAAAATCTGAGCGGTTTGACTTTGCTGATGATACTGAGCAACCCATCGGTCAGCGACTTTACTCCTTGTCTCGGGAGGCCTTTGAACAGGTCGTCCAGTTGATTAGTCAACTCACGAAGCAAGGGCAATCGGTCGATCTCATTATGGAGGTGCTGATGCCAACCTAATCCTGCTATCACAAGTTATTTTTCTCTGCTCGTAACCTTCCAAGTCGTGTATTCAACCCACGTAAGCATCAATGGCAACAGCATTTTATATGGAGTGACGATAGTACTAATATATTAGGAATAACGCCGATAGGTCGAGTCACAGTAATTGCCCTAAAGTTAAACAATACTTTGGCAGTTACTGTGCGAAGAAACTGGGTGATAGCTGGTTGGCATCCTCCTGATAATAAATAGTGTTACAAACCCATAAAATCATCACGCCAAGCAATTTCAATCCTGGTTCATCTTCAAGATGAGTTTTTAGAACAAGATGGAATTTTAGCTGAGGTCAGTGTCTTTGTCTTGAAACATATTTTAGGCTGGCAAATTGCTCAGACAATGGAAAATCAGGGATTTAGCAAGAGTTCAATTTGATGTTTGTAATGCAGCTGCTGTCCATTTGCAGGAAGAATTAAGCTGTTGATCTTGCCCGTAACAAAGATGTGCTCGAATAAATCAACAATGCGGTCCAAATACAGCTAAAACTCACCAAGTGCGTCTGAGTAAAGGGCTCTTGATACAAAAACACGCCCAGCATCAACTGAATCGACGGGGCCACATACTGAAAAAAGCCTAACGTTGATAACGACAACCGCTTTGCTGCATTATTAAACCAAAGTAGGGGCATTGATGTGGCTACACCAGCACCAATAAACAACAGTGTCAGACTGGGACTACTACCGAAGCTACCTGTCCCCGTCGCACCCCAATAAAAAATCATTAGCAGTACCACCGGAGTCATCAGGCCAGTCTCCACTGCCAGCCCAACCATGGGAGCCACCGCTGTCATTTTGCGCAGGAGCCCATAAAGGGCAAATGTGCCTGCCAAACCCAATGCAATCCAAGGGACTGATCCAAACTGCCAGATAAAATAGCCCACCCCGATAGTGGCCAATACCACGGCGATCTGTTGCCCCCGATAAAGTCTCTCCTTGAGCACCACAAATCCCAGCATCACCGATACTAGTGGATTGATAAAGTACCCCAGGCTTGTTTCCACTACCCGATCCGTATTCACTCCATAGATATATAGCCCCCAGTTGACGCTCAGCAGCAACGCTGTTGCCAGTAACCACAACACCTGGCGATGCGGTAGTTTTCTCAGCTCTGGCAGTCGCCGTTGCAGGGCCAAGATCAGACTCAAAAACACCAGTGACCACAGCATGCGGTGACTCAGCACTTCGAGGGGTGAAGTGGAGCCAAAAAACTTCCAATAGATGGGGAGTAGCCCCCAGGAACCGTAGGCAAGGACGGCGTAGATCGGACCCGTTTTGGTATTCAAGCTATTCAAGAATTTATATGCCGGTAGAGCGCATTTAACCCTAGCAGTTGCCTAGCCTGGGCACCATCTATGCGGTGCATGATGATCTCCGATTTCTTAAATCGATGTAAACTTTTAATAAGTGTCAACCCCAAGAGGTATTTCCCATGGCCACCGGATTTGGTAAAGCTAAGCCTAAACCTAAGGTGTCTGAGAAAACTAAGCGGCGGCAGGAAGCCTCTCAGGAAATGGATCAGCGCCGTTCCTCTGGCGATCCTGAGTTTGAGGTGCACATTCGCATTAAGGATAAAAAGCAGTGGTACCCGGTGGGTGTGGTCGCCGTGAAGCGCTCCGCTGATATTGATCGAGCGATCTTCTCCAGCGAGGAAGACCTGCTCCAGGGCGCATTTCGGCTTTATCCCATCCTGCGAAAGAATAAGGCCAACCTGGAATATGGCTACCGGGTAAAAGCATTTAAAGATGAGCCGATTACGTTAGCTGTGCCGCCCAAGCCTGGTGTTGCTGAGGGTGTGCAGGCGATTGCTAACCAGGTGAAAAACGGTGTCGCTGGCTTATTTAAGCGCTAAACCATTGGACGAGACGAGTCAGCCAATACATCGTGTCATTCCCCGGAGGGTGGTAGGTGATGACCAGCCTCCGGTGTTTAATCGGGGTTGGATTTATGACGATGTGGTGCCTAAAGACCAATTGCCAACCACCGTTCTCGACTACTACACCCATCGCTATCGCCATTCAGACCGCGCTACCTGGCAAACTCGCATCGAATCAGGCCAAATCCTGTTAAATGACAAGTCGACTACGCCTGATCGTCTCCTAGCCCCCGGACAACGCCTCAGCTACCATCGCCCTCCATGGCAGGAGCCGCCAGTTCCCCTAGGCATCGTCACTATCCATGAAGACGATCTGCTGCTCGTCATTAATAAACCCTCAGGCTTACCGGTGCTGCCCGGTGGCAGTTTTCTGCAGCATACCCTGCTGTGGCAGCTGCGCCAGCGCTACCCGACTGCGGCCCCCATCCATCGTCTGGGCCGAGGCACCTCCGGCATCATGCTGATTGCTAAAACCAGGGCCGCCCGTGCCCAGCTTAGTCAGCAAATGCGCCAGCGTCGTCTGGGCAAAACCTACCGTACCTTCATCGGTCCTGCGGATGATCTGCCGGACCAGTTCACCATTACCCATCCCATTGGCAAAATTTCCTATCCCCAGCTGGGCTATATCTACGGGGCCAATCCAGAGGGCTTTGATGCCCACAGCGACTGTACTGTGATCCAGCGTCGCTCGGATGCCACCCTGCTAGAGGTAGCTATTCTTACCGGCAGACCCCACCAAATTCGGATTCATTTAGCAGCCATGGGCCACCCACTGCTAGGGGATCCGCTTTATCTGTCGGGCGGGCAACCCGACCCAGCAGCTACCGCCATACCCAGTGACTGCGGTTATTGGCTCCATGCCCATCGTCTGTCCTTTATGCACCCAGCAGGCGAACCGATGACAATGACCTGTGAGCCTCCATCACAATTGCAACCGTAGAGATGCACAGAGGTTCGTTCTACCGTTACTATCAACATTGGCCACTGGCTATTACTTGGCTCATTACACCGATTACCAGACCAGACCTAATGACTGAACCCACGACGCATCGCATTGAAAAAGATTCCATGGGGGAAAAGGCTATTCCCTCGGCAGCCTATTACGGCATTCAAACTCTGCGGGCGGTGGAGAATTTTCCCATTAGTGGTCTGAAGCCGTTGCCCACCTATGTGGATGCTTGTTTGCTGATTAAGAAGGCGGCGGCGATCGCAAACGGTGAACTCGCCTGCATCCCCACCGAACTCTCCCAGGCCATCGTCACGGCTGCCGACGAAATCCTCAAAGGCGATCTGCGCGATCAGTTCATTGTGGATGTCTACCAGGCGGGGGCAGGCACCTCTCACCACATGAATATCAATGAAGTCCTGGCCAATAGGGCGCTGGAACTGTTGGGAGATGAGAAGGGTAACTATAGTCGGGTGAGCCCCAACGACCATGTGAACTATGGTCAGTCCACCAATGATGTGATTCCCACGGCGATTCGTATTGGCGGGTTGCTGGCGTTGGAGCATACGTTGTATCCGGGGTTGGCAGGTGCGATCGCAACGCTCCAAGCCAAAGCCACCGAATTTCAAGATATCGTTCGCTCTGGCCGTACCCACATGCAGGACGCCGTCCCCATTCGCCTGGGCGAAAGCTTCCGCGCCTGGGAAGTCATCCTTACCGATCACCTGCGCCGTCTACGCACCGCTGCTCAGGATCTCTGCATTCTAGGTCTAGGCGGTAGTGCCACCGGTACCGGTCTCAATACTCATCCCAAATACCGCCATCGTGTCGCTGAACTCCTAGCTGGTTTCACGGGGCAACCCCTCACTAGCGCCCCCCACCTGATGGCCGCCATGCAGAGCATGGCCCCCTTTGTTTCTGTCTCCAGTGCCTTACGTAACCTGGCCCAAGATTTAGTCAAAATTTCCCACGACCTGCGCTTATTGGATTCCGGTCCCAAAACCGGCCTTAAAGAAATCCAGTTGCCCCCCGTCCAGCCAGGTTCCTCGATCATGCCAGGGAAATATAACCCCGTCATGGCCGAAATGACCTCCATGGTCTGCTTTCAAGTCATGGGGTACGATCAGGCTATTGCCTGTGCGGCCCAAGCCGGTCAGCTAGAGCTAAACGTGATGATGCCCCTGATCGCCTACGACCTGATCCACAGCATCGAGATCCTTGGCAATACTATCAGTGCCCTGGATAAACGTTGCCTCGCAGGTATTACCGCCCGTCCCGATCGCTGCCGTGACTTCGCTGAAGGCAGCCTGGCCCTAGTCACCGCCCTCAACACCCACATCGGTTACCTCAATGCCGCCGCCATTGCTAAAGAATCCTTAGAAACTGGCAAGTCCATGCGTCAGCTTGTGCTAGAAAAAAATCTAATGCCCGCAGATCAATTGAATGAAGTGCTCGATTTAGAGAAAATGAGCAAGATCCCCGAATAAATCTGCCTACAGGTCCAATTTCAACCCAACCTACCCTGACAAAACTGTCCCCTCTCCAACGCTTATGACTGCATACCAAGCCAACAATCCCTACGAACTCGAATCTGAAGCCTGGTGGGTACAACAATGGGTGGACCTCCTCAACTCCTATCGGTTTAAAAAACGACTAGAGCGAGGTCGTCGCTATGCTCGTGAAGGCCACATTCTCAAACTGGAATTTAAAGAGTCCAAGGTTTTTGCCTCCGTCCAAGGCACAGCGGCTGATCCTTATCAGCTTTCCATTTGGATTGATCGCTTTGCTGATGAAGACTGGGACTTTGTGATCGATACCCTATCTCAAAAAGCCCTTTACTCAGCGCAGCTGCTTGCCGGGGAAATGCCTGCTGACATTGAGAGTGTATTTACAGCCAATGGATTGAGCCTATTTCCGTTTACCCTGGCAGATGTACATTCCAAGTGCAACTGCCCGGATCCCAAAAATCCTTGTAAACACATTGCCGCTGTCTATTACCAGCTTGCTGATGCGTTCCGAGAGGAGCCATTTGTGCTCTTCCAGCTGCGTGGTCGTATCAAAGAGCAAATCATTGCCGCTATTCGCGAAAAGCGGAAACAACAGGTAGATGAGAATCCTGGAGATACTGTCACTGAGGAGACGGAAGAGATTGTGGTTGCGCCTGAACCTACATCTCAAACCCTCGACTTAGAAAACTTTTGGCAGTATGACGATGCCCTGGATTCTTCACTAGTGGTGATTACCCCCGCAGACCAAACTGTGTTGGATCTCTTAGGGCCAATGCCTTTACCTGCAGCCGATGCCCAGGTTCTCAATGGACACTTTACCAGCCTCTATCAAACGGTTGCTCAACAGGCCATGATGTCAGCATTGAGTTGAGGCCAAGCCTTCGATAACATTCTATTAAAACTGTGGTTCGCTGGTGAAATGCATCTGTTTCTGAGTGACCGGATGCATAAACTGTAGGGATGTTGCATGAAGTTGCAACCGTTCAGTCTGATTTGCCTGTCCATAGAGCGAGTCTCCCAGGATGGGTGAATTTAAGCCCTGTGGATATGCCGCGTGTACCCTTAACTGATGTGTGCGCCCTGTATGGGGCATGAACTCAACCCGAGGGTGTTTGCCTGGTTGCAACACCTGAAAATGGGTCACGCTGGATTTACCGTATACCCTATTCACAGATTGTTTGGGGCGTTCGTCAGGATTACCCCAGAGCGGTAAGTCGATGGTGCCGGATTCCATCGCGATTGGACGGCTGAGAATGGCTGTATAAGTTTTCCGGACCTCACGCTGGGAAAATTGCTGTCCCAAAGTTCTATGAGCACCGGCACATAGGGCTAAAACTAAAATGCCAGATGTTGCTTGATCTAAACGGTGCACTACTTGTAAAAATGCATCGTTCGGCCTTTGACAGCGGAGACGGCTGAGCACACTATCCTGTTGATGATATCGACGGCCTGGGACTGATAGCAGCCCTGCCGGTTTATCGACAACAAGCAATACCTCGTCTTGATAAAGGATAGGGAGTGATGTTGTGTCAGAGCCAGTCTGCCTAGCAGCATAGGCTGTTTGCATTTGCATCTGCCATTGCTGAGAAAGTGTGTGGTACTGTTGCTTGAGTTTCTGTATTCGTTGGTCCGTCTGGGCGATGCTTTCAGCGAAAGGGGCGAGTTCTTGAGCGCGTTTCTGTTTTAGGTGACGATGCTCGATGCTATCTTGTTGGCTTTCTCTTTTGAGGCTTTCGAGCGCTGTTGTTAGAGCCTCGCCTTGTAATGTGTTGTGGTAGTGGTTACGTCTGCGATCGCGACCTTGCTTCCTCTGACGATGACAAACTGACATCTGCTCTAATTCAAAGGCATAACGTTGTGCCCTCTGCTGATAGACACCCCGTACAGGCAGTTCCTTGAGCGCGATCAACTCATCCTTAAGCTGAGCTAGCCTTGTCAAGGTGAGACTTTCGATCAACTCTATTTCAGGGATATGAGATAACGACCATGCCATCCTTTCGCCCACTAGCCTTCACACTTGTGCTTGAGCCCAGCAGCATAGGCTTCAAAGGATGGCGTCAGATCAGGAATCATTCGGCCTAGCAAAGGTTCCAGGAGCCCTGTAAATACTTCACACATATGGAACTCAGTGGTGCCATCTGACTGTGGTGTTAGGGTAAAGGTGCGATTCCCTCGAAATAAATCAAATGGTAAGCCACCACTGAGCGTAAAGGTTTTAGGGGCAACAAACTGATTGACATGGAGAATCATGGGTTGCCGAGGTTTAGACGCGGTAAAAAGCCTCAAAACTCCACCATCCGAAATCTGACCTTCCAGCTTATGGATCCCTTCTGCCCATTCTGCATAGCTAGCTGCATCCGTTAGGACCGCCCAGATAGCGTCTGGAGGACGGTTAATGATTGTGGTCACAGCAAAAGATTTCATGGCAACGGATAGTAGCGCTTAGTTTATTTTACTAGTTGATAGCGCCATACCCACCCAGCACTGATCAACAACAACAATGGCACCAACCAATTTCCCCATCTCACATAGAGTGTCTTTGTATCCCGCCGATAAATCGTTTCCAAGTGAGTATCGTAGGTTTTGGGTGCCGATATCCAGTGCGCTTGCCCATGGGGGCTGACAACCGCTGATAAGCCTGTATTGGTACTGCGCGCTGCCCATCGATCGGTCGAGATCGCCTGAATCACATCATGGCCATGGTGCTGTGCCATCATTCGACGTGGATAGGGATCATTATTAGATGCGGTGAGCATAAACTCTCCGCCCTGTGCCACTTGCTGTCGGAAAATCCAACCATAGGCAGAATCGTAACAGATGCCTACAGCGGCACGACCGAAGGGGGTGTCAAACTGTTGATGAGACTTGCCAGGGACCATGGTTGTTGCAATCGGTGAGAGTCGATCAATGACGTCACCAAAAACAGACTGCAGCGGAATATATTCTCCCAATGGAACTAGTTTTGTTTTGTTGTATTGACTATTAGCTGTTGCATTGGGTGTCAGAGATACTAAGCTTTGATGGATATGATATTTCTTTCCAGGGGCTATCGTGAATGTCCCTAACCATAGGGGCACTCCGGTTTCATTGACGGCTTTTTGAAAGGTTTGGTATTTGCTGACCTGAGGAATAGCACCTTCGGGGGTGAGTACGGCATCAGCTCCCTGGATAGCCAGTTGACGATAGCTTTTAAGGTACACCTCATAAGCCCGAAAAATACCCTCTCCAGTGAGCTTTTCTCGACTGGGAATATTGCCTTGGACAATGCCAATGTTGAAAGACTTGGTTGATGAGTCTTGTAGCGGTTGTTGGTAAAGCCCCCAGCCGACTAGATGTGCGATCGCAAACACCCCCACAGCAGCCACTAACCAACGGCGAGAATGGCGCGCGCATGCCAACAGCCCATTCACCGCCACAATTGCTGCCGTAATTGTCAGGGGCCCTGATAGCCGAGCCAAATGGACAATCACCAAGTTGCCAGGACTTTGGGTAATTGCTAAAGATGTTCCGTAGAGTGGTCCCAGGCTCCACAGGGCTTCTATCCCACACCAGAGAGCTGTGCCAACAAAGATGCGACCGATATTTCCTAAAGAGGCTACTCGCTGTAGGGCGGCCATGGCCATGGCCCAGGTGACGGCGATACCTGCACTCCAGAGGGTGATGAATAGGTAGCCAAAGGTTGCGATCGCAATGCTCCCCAACCAGGGTATCCCTAACCACATTAGCGGATGCAAATGCAGTACCCACATTAAAGTCGTGCCATGGTAACCCATACCCCACACCAGAGCACTCAACGCACTTTGCCGCAGACCAGCTTCCCGATTAATGATCCACCAAAGGGGCACTAGCGATATCCAAGCCAATGGCCAAACGGGCCAAAGCCCCATCAAAATGCCAGCTATGAGTAGGCCCAGATACCTGAGCTGCTGATCAGTTCTAAATCTTGAGGATGAAGGCTTAGTCAAGTGAGATACCGTCATCATGTATAGACGCTGCCTGCAACGTCTCTCCGATCCCTTGACTACAACGCACTCGAATTCAAACTTTCCGCTTCCCCTTGCGTCTGCGGCAAATGTAGCCCACACTCTTGCTTTAACCCCTTAAACCGAGTGTCACGCTCGTCGCCGTCAGTAGATGTCATCGGGCGGCTAGAATGCCAGTCACCTACAGTCACATATCCTTCATCGAACAAGGGATGATACGGCAAATTATGGGTAGTCAAATACTGATATACATCTCGTGAATGCCAGGACAAAATCGGATGCAGTTTATAAATGTCATTTTGCTGAGCAATCCGACCCAGGCTTTGACGATGGGACGTTTGATTAGCCCGTAGACCCGCCAACCAAGCTTCTGCTCCCAGTTCTTTCAGCGCTCGTTGCATGGGTTCCACTTTGCGGATGTAGTCGTAGCGGTTGAGTGCCTCTACATTATCCTGATCCCACAGACGTCCATGGAGGGCCTCCATGCGGGCTGGACTTATGGGGGACTGATAGACCTTGAGGTTGAGGCCTAGTTGCTGAGTCAACTCATCCGCAAACCGATAGGTCTCGGCAGGCAAATAACCCGTATCAACCCAGATAACTGGAATATTTGGCGTTACCTGGGTAACCAGGTGCAGCATAACGGCTGATTGAATCCCAAAACTGGTACTCATGACCAGTCTGTCACCAAAGGTTTCAGCACCCCAAGTAACGAGTTCGGGGGCATCCATATTGCTTAGGGTCTTGTTGAGTGCTTCAAGATCTAAATCGCTTTCTAGCACTGCGTTTGCCATAATTTCAGCCGCTCCGTGATGCCGATGTGAGGTCCATGGATTCCCATGGTAAACAACGTCCCTGATATATAACGTTGTCGCGATGTCATAAAGATGATGCCACAGATTCCAATGGGATCTGCTACATCATTGCATCATAACGGAAAGGCTTTCTCAAAATTGTTTGTATGGACTGAGTTTGGATTGCTAATAGATAGCTATCAAGATTTTTTGACGGCGATCAGGCGTAGGCGACGATAATCAGCATGCCATTGGTTGCCGTCATAGAGTTGTGGGCGCAAAAGGTCTTCAACACCATGGAGTATGGCGTTAGTATCATCGGTACTGAGGCCTGTGAATAAGCTGCTACCAAACATTTTGAGCCAGTTACTTAGCCCTTGCTCACCATCATTGAGAGGCGTTGGGCGCTCGATCAGTGCGGCAAACGTAACCTCTAGGCCATGACTTTCTAGTAAGTGGGTGTATTCGCTAATGCTAGGAAAGTACCATGGACTCAGATTTGTCCGCTGTCTGATAGTTTCAACTGCTTGCACAATCTTTTGTACGTTGCCTTTGCCTCCAAACTCGGCCACAAATTTACCGCCGGGTTTAAGGGCGTTGGCTATTGCCTGGACAGCTTGCTCTGGCGGTTTGACCCAATGTAATACGGCATTGGAAAAGATGCTGTCAACGGACTGCGTTACCTGAAAATTCCGGGCATCGGCTACGGCAAACGATAGGTGTGGATATTTCTCCTGGGCTGTAGCGACCATGGCCACATCTGCATCAAGGCCATGCACGGCGGCCCCCGTTTCTGCGAGTGCTTGGGTAAGCTGTCCGGTGCCACAGCCGAGGTCAAGAATCTGTTCCCCTGGCTGTGGGTTGAGCAAGTCCATCAAGGCAGTGCCATAGTGCCAGACAAAGCTGTGTTGATTTTGGTACCGGTCAGTATCCCAAGGTTGCTGGATCTGTCTATTCTCAATGGTCATGGTGGTTAAGCTGGGAGCGTATCTCCAGGCTATGGGCAGATAATTAAGATGTCCAATATATTTTTTAGTAGCTATTAATATTTAAAAAGTATCAATGAGTGAAGATGGAACTGCGACATCTCCGATATTTTTTAGCCGTGGCCGAGGAGTTGCACTTTGGCCGAGCGGCAATTCGCCTGCAGATGGCGCAGCCGCCCCTGAGTCAGCAGATTAAGCAACTGGAGACGGAGCTGGGGGTGCAGCTATTTGCTCGAACACGACGCAAGGTATCCCTGACCAGGGCAGGTGAAGTGCTACAGCAGGAGGTACAACAGATTTTTCAGCAGGTAGAGCAGGCGGTGAGTCGTACCCAACAGGCAAGCCGAGGAGAGGTGGGGAGACTTGCGATCGCATTTGTCAGCTCGGCCATGTATAGTCTCCTGCCCGACTATCTGAAACGATTTCGAGAACAATATCCTCAGGTGGATATTATTCTCCATGAGCTTTCAACCCAAGAACAGATTCAGGGCCTTTTAGGTAATCATCTGGATATCGGTTTTATGCGACCACCGATTGACCAGGAGATGCTAAAGGCACAGCCAGTATTGCAAGAGCCTTTAGTGGTGGCACTGCCCGTAAATCATCATCTTGTCACCCAAAAAAATGTTGCTATCCAAACGTTACAAGGAGAATTATTTGTGTTGTTCCCGAGGTCTATGGCTACTCGCCTTTATGATCAAATTATTAGCCTATGCCACCAGGGGGATTTTAGCCCCACGGTGGTTCAACACGCTACCCAAATGCAAACGATTTTGAGTCTGGTAGCCGCTGAAATCGGTGTGGCAATTGTCCCTGAATCTTTGCAAAACCTTCAGCGTCGAGGAGTTTGTTTTCGACCTTTTACAGAGCCTACGCCTCAGGCAGAAGTGTGTGTTGTCTGGAAACATAACCAAGTGACACCAACTATGGAGACTTTTTTTCAGGAAATTCTGTAGATTAGGCAACAAGACTCCCTAACTCCTGCGTGGTCTTAACAATGCGTAGGACAGCGTCTAAGTGGCTTGCTCTATAGTTAATTTGAGGTCAAACTCTTGCTCAAAACAGGCTTTTTTATCGTTGGCACTCCAAATTTCTAGTTCACAGTTGTCTAAGGTATGGGCCGGGGTAAAGCCCAATGTCATAGCACCGGCTTGGGCATCATAGATGGCTTGGAAACTTGCGATCGCACCCAGCCGTCGTCGATCCAGACCTACAGCCACCCGCAACATAGCACTCAGTTGGTTCACAATTTTGCGATGGGCCTTAGTTAATGCCTTATACGGATCATGCTTTAGCTTAGGCGAGCTCTTGCGGTGATAACGGGCAATATTAGCAATTAGCTCAATCTCAGCACTCGTAAAGCCCAGCAGCTCCCCATTGCGAATCAGGTAGTAAGAATGTTTGTGATGGGATGCATGACTGACAAAATGGCCGCAATTGTGAAGCATGGCGGCTGCCCATAAGAGCTCGCGCTCCACTGCTCCCCAATTATGTAAGGCTCCACGAGTTTGATCAAACAAGGCTAGAGCAAACTTTGCAACCAGTTGACTATGGGGAGTATTAACCCGATATTTTTGGGTCGCTTTCATCACACTCCGTTCTCTCACTGACTGCTGATACTGCATGCGGTCTTCGATCAGACCATGGGTCAGCATCCAATCCACCACCAGCCCTTCTCGCAGAGCATGTTCGCAGATCGTAATTTTGTCTACCCCTAGCATCCGCATGGCTTCTTGCAAAATCACCGCTCCAGGCACAATGATTTCTGCCCGCCGAGATGAAATTTCCGGTAGCTTTAAGCGCTCACTAAAGCTCATGCGGCGTAGCTTTTGAATGCTCTTTTCTAGCTCAGGCATGGTCATGGTGTACCCATTCATGCGGCCAGGGACAGTGCCTGATTGTTCAAAGGCCGTCAAAGTTGCTAGGGATTCCACCGTGCCAGATGTGCCTACTAAGGAGAGGGATTCACCTTCTATTAGTTTTGTCTTTAGCTCGTCAATGTTGGGTTCTAACCGCCCCTTGACATAGGCCTGGAGCTGTAAAAATTCTTTTGTACTGATGGGATTGGTGGTAATCATTTGGGCATTGAGCCTGACCGCACCGACCTTAGTGCTGCTGAGGAAACGATGACGCTCACCAGTCCCCAAAATAATCTCAGTGGATCCGCCCCCAATATCAATAATGGCATGGGGTTTGCCATGGAGTTCCATGCCGGAAAGGACGCCCAAATAAATCCGTCGAGCTTCTTCCAATCCAGAAATCAAATTGATCTCTAGACCGACTTCTTGTTTGACTCGATCAATAAATACTTGACCATTGCTAGCTTCACGGGTGGCGCTGGTAGCTACCGTGACAATATCATCAGCGCGGTGGCTGTCGGCGATTTGCTTGCACCGTTTTAAGGCGGCAATGCCCCGTTCCATGGCTTCGTCTGATAGGCAGTTTGTCCCTGGACGAAAGTTACCGAGCCGCACGGTATCTTTTTCACGGCCGATAATTGTGAATGCAGGCAACCGTGGCTGGATTTTGACCACCACCATGTGCACTGAGTTAGTACCGACATCGATTGCGGCTAAGATGCGATCTCCCTGAAGCGATTGTCGTAGCTCAATCGAGGTTTCTGAAAGGCTCGGAGAGTAGAGTGTCTGGCCTAGAGGTGCAGTGGCTGAATCAACCATTGTGAATATTGAACAATGTGTTATTCATTTTACATTCCGGTACTTTTACTGAAATCAGCAAGGAAAGACCTTATTGTCAGCTTTATATCTTAAAGGCTTAGCCTTGTATCCCATATTACATTTCTGGATGTTCTTCAGGGGAATTCCTTCGTTATATGGATTGTGGGTAAGTTAGCCAAAGCAGCAGATTGGCTAACTATGTTAGCCTCTGATTGAGGTATCGCTGATTGACAGTCTGCAGGCTCCATGCTGTTAGACTGGTTGACCCTTTTGCCTACAGGAGGCATTTGTTTATGGTTATGGTGGCTCAGGCTCGTCCTAGTGAGCGAGCAGAATTTATTAAGCGTACCTACACCCATCTTGCTGGGGCCGTAGGCGCGTTTGTCATTGTTGAGTTTTTGTTTTTCCAGCTAGGTATTGCAGAATTACTAGCCAGCTTCTTTCTGGGAAATCGGTTCGGATGGATGGCTCTGTTGGGTGGTTTTGCGTTGCTAGGCTATTTGGCTAGTAATATGGCCGCTAAAGCCGATGATGTGAATACGCAGTACATGGGGCTAGGGTTATACGTCATCGGTGAGGCGATTATCTTTGCGCCCTTGCTAGTTGTCGCAGTGTTATCTTCTGACCCATCGGTACTGCCCACTGCCGCTGTGATTACCCTATTTTTATTTGGTGGCCTGACAGCGGTGGCCTTCACCTCGGGTAAAGATTTTTCGTTTTTAGGTGGCATTCTGAAAATCGCTGGCATGGTTGCCTTAGGGTTGATTGTTTGCAGTCTATTGTTTGGCTTTTCCTTAGGATTGATCTTCTCTTTCTTTATGGTGGCTTTTGCCGGAGCCGCTATCTTGTACAAGACATCTAAAGTGATGCATCACTACTCCACCACGCAGCACGTGGCAGCTTCGTTAGAACTATTTGCTGCGGTGATGCTCCTGTTCTGGTATGTGCTACGTATTTTGATGTCCTCTCGACGTTAGGGCCAAACAGTATTCGCATCTAAACTGTATAAATCTCAAAAAGCTCTGGTCAAATGTGGCCAGGGCTTTTTTCATGTTGATGGTTCACACGTATTATTTGGTTGGTAACACGATGACGGATGGGACCAGGTCGATTTTTCACGGCTCCCTTAGGAATGAGGATTCAATTAGGTTCTATCTTTTGATGTACAGGCGTTCCATGGCAACCTCTTCAGGCATAATTTTTGGATCTTATAAAATCCTTATTCCTTAGCACCCTTTTTCTAAATTCAGAATCTCATTCCCAACCGCTTCATAATCCTGCCACCCCCGTTCGGACCTTTGGTCCTTGACGGCATAAACCGGCACCCCCTGCATGGCAGCTTTTTGAAATGCGGCTAACCGACCAATGCCAACATCAAAGATAGGGATGTCGGCTTCTTTGAGTAGTTTTTTGACCTCGTCCCCGGCACGACTAGGTTTGGGGGGGATAGAGGTAATCAAGATTCGATACTGACTCGTCTGGATCGATTTGAGGTATTCAATGGTCAACACCAGGACATCAAGGGACAGAATGTCCGGCATGGTGGGCAGTACCAGTAAATCGCAGGAGTTGGCTAAGGCTGCTAAATCTTCGGTAGTTGGTCGGGCCTGGGTGTCAATGATGATGTGCTCATAGGCATCACTTTGGGTTTCTGCCTGCCACTGGTCGACTACTTCAAAGGGTAATTCTCCACGGCTGGCCCAACCTAAGGCAGATCGATTGGGATCGGCATCGATTAGCAGTGTTTTTCCCTTACCTTGGAAAAACGCTGCTAAGTGAATGGCTGTAGTCGTTTTGCCAACGCCACCTTTAAAGCTGGCTACCGTGATTATCATGGGCGTTGCTGATCCTCATTAGATTAAAGATACAGTTGGAGGGTTGCCTATCCAAGGTTGGTTTTCATAACCGTTTAGTTCTGTTCTAAGTTAGTGATGTCGATGGCTATTTCAATTCAACTGCCGGATCTTAGGGCGACTCATCATTTCGGGTGGCTGATGGGGCAGCGGTTGTCAGCAGGGTCAGTGCTATTGCTGTCGGGACCTTTGGGGAGTGGTAAAACCGCCTTTACCCAGGGTCTGGGAGCAGGATTAGGCATTGACCAGACCATTGACAGTCCCACTTTTACCTTGATTAACGAGTATGTGACCGGGCGCGTGCCTCTCTATCATGTGGATTTGTATCGTTTGGAAGGGGCAGCTGCAGATAGTCTGTATTTGGAAACCTATTGGGATGGGGATGAAGTAGAGTCTGGGATACTGGTGATTGAGTGGGCTGAACGACTAAATTACTTGCCGGAGAAGCCGATTCGTCTTAATTTGGCTTACGCAGGTGTTGGACGTTGGGCTGAGCTTAGTTGGCCTGTGGGCTGGCACGGTGAGGTGTGGAGCAATCTACAAGAGGTATTGAAAAGCGATGAAATACTGGTTGATGAAGTCTGAGCCCGATGTCTATAGCATTGATGATTTGGAGCGCGATCTCGACGAAATTTGGGACGGTGTACGTAACTATCAGGCTCGTAATTTTCTAAAGTCTATGACTGTTGGTGATACTGCCTTCTTTTATCATTCCAATACCAAGCCCCCTGGCATTGCTGGGCTAATGAAAATTAGCGAAGAAATGGTAGTTGATCCCACGCAATTTGACCAAGCCAGTAAATATTATGATGCCAAGTCCACACCGGCGGATCCTCGTTGGCATACGGTGACGGTTACTTATATTGAGACGTTTGAACACTACATTAGTCTCAATGAGCTAAAAGATAACTTTGACCCTGACGAATTACAGGTAGTTAAACGGGGCAATCGGCTGTCAGTGATGCCGATAACGGAGGCTGTGGCCAAACGTATTTTGACCTTAGCGAAGTCTGAATAGACCCTATGCATCTTTAGCACGCTTATTTGATCGTAGAGAAAACTACTGTTTATAAGTTGAACGCGGTTTCTCTCTTGCGTGAATACCGTCATTCTGTTCTAAAGTACGTTTGATATTAAGCTAACATGCTGAATAATTCTGATTTTTGTTGAGCATTGCCAATCATAATGAGAGAACAGGATCTCTCTGGGAAACATAGGTCTATTGCACAGTCGCACGTAGCAATCGTTAGATAGGAACGTCCATTATTACGACGATGTCTCTCGGTGTCTGTCCGCCGTGCGATCCTAGAGTGATTTTTTCATGATGAGACAGTTTCACCAGAGTCGAGTAGGATGGCGACCCATTCTGTTCTTGACCGTTGCAATTTGGTTGGTTTGGAATGGTGCTGTTCTAGCTGCAGATAGTGCTCTTGAGCCATTGCCTGATTCTCTTCAGGTAACCGTAGATACAATGTGGGTGCTACTTTGTGCCGCGTTAGTATTCTTTATGAATGCTGGTTTTGCCATGTTAGAGACCGGTTTTTGTCAAAGTAAAAATGCAGTGAATGTGCTGACCAAAAACTTGATTGTATTTGGTGTTGTTTCTCTGTGTTTTTGGGCTGTTGGTTTTGCCATTATGTTTGGTGATGGCAATTCGGTGGTAGGTTACTCAGGTTTCTTTTTACGCGGTCTAGATCTGAGTCCATTGACAGGAGATCGTTATAGCGGCGTTTTTAGTTCCCTGGCTTGGGCCGGGATTCCACTGGATGCTAAGTTCTTCTTTCAGCTGGTTTTTGCGGGAGCGGCTGCAACGATTGTATCGGGTGCTGTAGCAGAACGTATTTCGTTCTTTGCCTTTTTTACCTTTAGTGCCATTCTCTCCCTGGTTATTTATCCGGTTGTGGGCCACTGGGTTTGGGGGGGCGGGTTTTTGCAATCGATGGGATTTTGGGATTTTGCTGGCTCAACCGTAGTCCACAGTGTCGGTGGTTGGTCCGCCTTGACCGGTGCTTGGATGTTAGGACCTCGATCTGGACGTTATGGACAAGGGGCTCAGGGGACGATTCCAGGCCATAATCTTGCGATCGCAACCCTAGGCGGTTTAATCCTATGGTTTGGTTGGTTTGGTTTTAATGCTGGTTCTAGTATGGCCGCAGACCCGGCTGCTGCAAGCCGCATTATCTTAACGACTAATCTGGCTGCCTCTACAGGCGCAGTGGCAGCTGCCATTGTGTCTTGGTTAGTAACCAGTAAACCCGATCTCGGTATGATCATTAACGGAGCTTTAGCGGGGCTGGTTTCGATTACAGCAGGCTGTGCCTATGTAGCCCCTACGAGTGCCATTATCATTGGCTTTATTGGCGGGATGTTTGCTGTTTTTGCCGCTAATTTATTTAACCAGTGGCATATTGACGATCCTGTTGGAGCCCTTCCGGTCCATCTAGTCGGTGGTATTTGGGGGACATTGGCAGTTGGGTTGTTTAGTACTGGACCAGGTATTAACCCTTGGCATACTGAGTTATCTGGACCTGCTTTAGGTACGTTGACTGGCGGTAATATTCAGCCTATTTTGATCCAATTGATGGGTGTTGCTATTGTGGCTGTTTTTGTTGGACTAAGTTCCCTCTTGACTTGGTTTGTTTTGCAGCTGATGTTCGGCCTACGTGTATCTCACCATGCTGAATCTGTAGGCTTAGACCTGAGTGAACATGGTCTTGAAGCTTATCCAGATTTCTCTCAACGTTCTTTGGTGTCTAATTCATTCTTACCGTCTATTACTAGTAACCCAGTGCAGCCAACAGCTCTAACTTCAGAGAAATAGTAGGGAATATGAATGTGTCATGGATCATTCCAAAGGTATCTCTTGCATGCGCCACTAGTTGGCATTTTATAGATTGAATGATTTTGATAATTAGTGATGCCAATCTTTAAGCAGATGTCTACCTAATCGAAAACTTAATGGCTACGGGAGATATCTATCAATACATTTTTTAATAGCTACGTCTGTTTATTCTGTCAGTGCAATGACAATATCAATGGCCACTAAACAGTCTGTCATTACTATTCGTGAGTTTACGGCAGCAAAACAAAGCCGTCTTTTTGGACTGCTCAAACAGAGTCAATTTAATGGGCAGTTACAGTTAGCTACTTCTAGTACTAAGTGGACGTTTGAGTTTTATATGGGCCGCTTACTATATGTGACGGGTGGTAAGCAGTCGATGCGCCGTTGGTATCGCTATGTCAAACACTTTTGTCCTGACCTTTACCTTGAAATCTCTACGCTCAAAGCTGAGCTGCAAAGGTTATCTAAGATTAAAGATGATCAAGAATTATCCTGCTGGGAATATCAACTTTTAGGTTTATGGTATAGCCAACAGAAGATATCCCGCGAACAGATTAGAAAAATTATTGAAAGTATATTTGTAGAGGTTTTCTTCGATGTTAACCAGTCTCGTGAGGTGATGTATCAGGTTAAGCCTGAAAATCGTTTGTCCAAACAGCTGTTGCTGGTAAATGCTGACACGATGATCTATAAGGCGAAGAGTCTTTGGAAATCTTGGCTTGACGCCAAACTAGGAGATCGATCCCCTGATTTGGCACCCCTGATTCGACACCCCTTAGAGTTGAAAAAACGGGTGCCTGAGCCTTTATATCGAACGCTGACTATGATGCTTACGGGGCAGCTCACCCTTAGGGATTTGAGTGTTAAGATTGATCGCGATATTGTATCTCTCTCGGCTTCTCTATTACCTCATATTCAACAAGGTGCAATCGAGCTAATTGAGCTTAATGACTTAGCGTCGCCACTTCCCCCTCCTCAACCCATTGAGAAATCTCCTAAAGGTCCCCTGATTGTTTGTGTGGACGATAGCCCAGCCATTTGTCGCGCTTTGGAAAAAGTTCTAAGGACAGCAGATTATCAAATTCATTGTGTCCAGGATCCTTTAAGGGCTATTGCTGTATTGTTGTCTAAAAAACCAGCACTGATTTTTCTAGATCTGGTCATGCCAGGTACAAATGGTTATGAACTATGCAGTCAGCTACGTCGAATATCTTGTTTTAAGGAAACGCCGGTTGTGATTTTGACGGGTAATGATGGCATGATTGATCGGGTACGAGCCAGGATGGTAGGAGCATCCGCCTTCTTGAGTAAGCCCATCAATCCATATCAGGTTTTATCTGTTGTTGAAAGACAACTCTCTAAGCAAGCATCAGTCGAAATATAGAGGCTTTGGTTATTTGTGAAACCTTATTGCTTTAGGGAGAAATCGTCGCTCAATCCTTATGGCTGGGAATACTGGTGACGAAATGTTCTAGGCATTCACTATAGGGTTTGCTCAGGCTGATTTTTGTATTTATTAGGATGAGGTAAATCCATGGGAACAGCATTGGTTGTTGATGATTCTAAAACTATTTTGGAGATGCTGGCTAAGTGCTTGACTCAGGATGGTTTATCCGTCATGACAGCAACGAGCGGTGCCGATGCATTGGCTCAGTTGACGGCTCAGAGGCCCGATATTATCGTGCTGGATGTTGTGTTGCCAGATCGTAGCGGGTTTGAAATCTGTCGTGAGCTAAAAGCAGAAGATGCTACTAGTGGTATTCCAATCATTATTTGCTCTACTAAAGATACTGATATGGATAAATTTTGGGGTAAAAAACAAGGAGCTGATGCATATCTAACCAAACCTATTGATCAAGAAGAGTTGTCTAAGACGGTGAAACAACTCATTGGCCACTAAGTGTTTTTATTAGAGGCTCTCTATCTTGTTTCTGAGCTTCCAAATAGCCTTGAACTAATTCGTGAGAGTCATTGTAAATTATGCAATTGTCCGCACAGGAACTGCCTCAATCATCAGCGGTAACTCAGTTCCTAAAATTTAATCTATCGTCTGATATGACAGCACTGCTGCCAGTAAGGCAACTGGTGGCAGTTTTGAAAATTGAAGCGGCAAAAATTACGGCTATACCTCATTTATCTCCTTGGGTAATGGGTGTGTATAACTGGCGAGGCGAAGTCTTGTGGATTGTCGATACCAGCCATTTACTCGGTGTGTCGTCCTGGCAGCAGCAGGCTATGTTGGCCACTCGTTATGACATTTTGCTGTTAGAAAAATTGTCTGTGGAAACCACCGAGCGATGTTTTCTCGGGTTATGGGTGAGACAGGTGGAAGGCATAGAGTTGTTGTCCTTAGATAGTATTCAGTCTCCAGCTGCTGTCTCTGAGTCGTTGGTACCATTTTTGCGAGGCTATTGGTTGAATCCTGCTGGTGACATGCTTTCTCTACTGGACGGTCCGGCAATTTTTGATCGGATGTCAGCTTAGGTCTACTCACTATTCTTTAATTATCTGAGTTCGAGGTATTTTGTATGACGTTAAGTACGCCACAGCATCCTGATAATAGTAATATCTCTAATGAGGATTGGTCTGCCGCCCTGCCACCTGATGACCTATTGGCTAGCTTGGTAACTAGGTCGCCTTTGGAAATGGCAGTGAGCCGTTCGAAGCCATCCAATGCTCGCCAAGGAAAGCTTCAAGCTTGGTGGCAGCAGATGGGGTTGCGAGCCAAAGCCTCTTTATTGGCAGTACTTTTAGGGACACTGCCGGTGGTTGGAGTGGGTGCGATTGCCTATAGCATTGCTAACCAGGGGACTTTAGAAAAATTAGAAGAACAAGAAAAGATTCGTGTGAGCGATCTACAGTTAGTTGTAGACCTTTTTATGAGAGATCGCTACTCAGATATTCAATTTTTAGCAAGTTTAGATATTTTTACTGATCCTAAGTTGCGAGGAACAGTGACTGCTCAGCAGAAGGCTGAAATCCTGGATCAAATGATGGCAGCTTATGACGATATCTATAGCAGCATTGCATTTTTTGATCTCTCCGGTAATCCGCTTGCCCAGACATCTCAAGGTAAAAAGCTTGCTAATCACCTCCATCGTTCTTATATCCAGGCAGCGAAGGCCACTAATGGCGCAATTTTGAGTCAACCCTTGATTTCTACTACCTCCGGTGAATTTAGTATTTATTCGGCATCGGTGGTGATAGATAAAGTAACTGGGCAGCCGGTAGGCTATGTACGTGCTCGTATTCCTGTCGAGGCTTTGGGAAATGACTTGAGTAACTTTGGTCGTAATGGTAATGAGTATTACTTAGCCAGTGAAGCTGGGGATGTTTTTCTTTCTCCTCAAACTGATCATGTTATTCCTGTTAATTCGCAGGGACAACCTGTTGATCTTTCAGAAGCTTCTGATGTTAAGGTTTTGACGTTAGCCGAAGTGTTTCCAGATATTGCTGGTGTTGTGCGAGGTGAGCGCAGTGAGGCTGTGTCAGCGAAAAATATTCTGACAGGTGTGAATGAGGTAGTTGGATTTGCTCCATGGGTTACCGTTGATGGTCTTCCTGATTTGAACTGGAGCGCTGTCACCTCTGTGGATCTGTCGTTATTAAAGGCAACTCAGCGACGACTGTTTTTTGCGATCGCATTAGGTTCATTAGCAGCGGCAGGAGTCGCTACAGGTTTAGCTGTTTGGGCAACACGTCGCTTTACAAAGCCAATCTTGCAAGCTGCTGAGGCCGTCAATAAGATTGGTAAAGGCGATTTACGCACCCGTTTAGAGATTTCTGGTCAAGACGAAATTGCTCGGCTGGGTAGTAACATCAACCAAATGGCTGAGCAGCTAAAGCAGTTTAACAGTGAACAGCAGTCGACGGCACAGCAGTCGAAGCTGCTCGCTTCGGCGACTGCAATTACCGGTGATTTGGATAGTGAAAATAATCAAGCACAACTCAATCTTTTTGTTGAGCAGGTACGTACCTTTTTGCGTTCTGATCGTGTTGCCTTATATCGCGTAATAGGAAATCAAGTACAAGGTCACAATGAATCGAAAACGGCTAATCAGCCTAGTATTTTTGATGAAACAGTGCCTAGCTTTGTCATCTCTCAATCAGAAATCGAAAATTATACCGATGGTCAGTTATTGATCGCCGACGATGTTGCCATAGCTGATTTATCGGATGAACTACGGCAGCGCTTGCAGGCCTTGAAAGTTAAATCTGCTTTGGTGGTTCCCGTTATTAACCAGGATCGACTGTTTGGGTTATTGACGATTCATCATGCTCAAGGGTTGCATATTTGGACAGCTCCAGAGATCAGCTTCTGTACACAGTTAGGCAGACAGTTAGGAGTCTTGATGACAGTGCAGCAATTTTCTACTCTGGCCTTAGAACAAAAAACATTAAAAGAGAGTCTGCAGAAACGGGCTCTAGAACTAATGCTTGAGGTAGATCCGGTCAGTCAAGGCGATCTGACTGTGAGAGCCCAAGTTACAGCTGATGAAATTGGTACCATTGCTGACTCTTATAATGCCACCATTGCTAGCTTGAAAAAAATTGTAGGTCAAGTGCAAACAGCTTCGCAACAAGTAACCACTACTGCTAGTGGCAACGAGTCCTCCGTTCAAAACCTTTCTCTTGCTGCACAGCAGCAAGAGAAAGAGATTGCGCTTGCGCTTGCTCAGTTAGACCAAGTAATGAATTCTATTCGAGCAGTCGCTACCAATGCTGAACAGGCTGAAGTGATAGTAAAACAAACAACAGAGACAGTGGCTTCTGGCGATGCTGCTATGGATCGTACCGTAGAAGGTATTATTTCGATTCGAGAAACGGTTGCTGCGACGGCTAAGAAGGTGAAACGGCTAGGAGAGTCATCCCAAAAGATTTCCGGTGTAGTTAATCTAATTAATGAATTTGCTGCGCAAACGAATTTATTAGCTTTGAATGCCTCGATTGAGGCTGCCCGTGCTGGTGAAGAAGGGCGTGGATTTGCTGTTGTTGCGGATGAGGTTCGTTCGTTAGCCCGTCAGTCAGCAGAAGCAACCACTGAGATTGAAAATTTGGTAGCTGAAATTCAATCAGAGACCAATGAAGTTGTTGAAGCTATGGAAATGGGGACTGAGCAAGTGGTTGTGGGCACACAACTGGTGGATGAGACGCGTGAAAGCCTAAATAATATTGCCCGAGTAACAACTGAAATGAAAACATTGGTTAATTCGATTACTCAAGCTACACAGTCGCAGTCTGAGAGTTCTGAGAATGTTACCAATGTGATGAAAGATGTGGCAAATATTGCTCAAAAAACATCATCTGATGCCAGTAAGGTAGCCACATCCTTTAAAGACCTGTTGGATATTTCTCAGTCTCTTCAAGAGAGTGTACGTCAGTTTAAGGTGAGTTAGGCCAACACCATGATGTTTAAATCCTTAACCTCACTGGCTAAAGTGTTATGACCATCGATCCTGATATTCGCGATCAGGCTTATCAATTCTTTATTGAAGAAGCCTCTGAGCTGTTAGACATCATTGAGACTGGACTTCTAAACTTACGTCCAGACGTCAGTGTACAAAAGGTTCATGAAATCATGCGAGCGGCTCATTCTATTAAGGGCGGGGCTGCCAGTGTTGATCTGGATACGATTAAAACTATTGCCCATCGCTTAGAAGATGCATTTAAGGCATTGTATAGCGATATGGTGGTGGTGGATGCAGATTTAGAAACGCTACTGTTGCGTGCCTATGATTGTTTGCGGCATCCGCTTCAGTTGCAAATTGATACGGGAGAGTTTAACGAGAAGCAGGCTCTGGCAGTTTTTGAGTTGATTTTTGGTGAGCTAGAAGAACGGCTTGGAGCTGCTATGGATATTGCCGATGGCTTTATTCCCAGTGCCGTTGATTTAGGTGTAGATATTGTTGCCTCAATTTTTGAGGTGGATGTGGCAGAGGTTTTGGCAAGGCTACACGCGGTTTTAGCGAATTCTGATGACTATGACTGTAATGAGGAGCTCCAAAGCCAGCTTGAGATATTAACTGGCTTTGCCGAGTTGGTTGATCTGCCTAGATTTACCTTGATGATGTCTACGGCTCGACTAGCTGCGAGTAAGCATTGTCATCAGCCACTGTTAGTTATTGAGCAGATCCTGAACGATGTCAACAATGCTCGAACGACTGTTCTCACAAGTGGCAAAGAAGCGGTGAGTGGTCCCTCTGAGATTTTGCTGGCGTTGGCTGAGGGAGAGATTGCCGGACCGGATGACCCTACCTATAGCGATGTGTCTATATCTGGAGCGCTTGAGGATTTTGACTTGACTGAGCTGGATCTTGATGCACTGGATGAATCTATCAATGATGAGACATCTCCAGCGATTGAGTTTTTGGATGCTACTACTGATCAGGTTTCTACCTTAGAGGAGATCTGGTCGATAGACGCTGTCGAGTTTCCCTCAGTAGAAAGGATAGATGAGCCAGAAGATTTGTCATCTACATCAGATGATGTAGATGACTTAGAAGATGTGTGGGGGGATGCTGACTCTGGAGCAGCAGCACTAGACGTTGAAGTCAATGACTTTGAAGCTGTGATGCAGGAGTCTCCATCAGCACCAATAATAGAAAATTGGTCAGAGCCATCTGCTTCTGACCTAAACATAGCTGCGGACACTCTAAATGAGACGGATGTTTCGGATGGAGGATCATTAGAGCTTGTGGACGGAGAGAGCCTTCCTAGTCTTCAAGATGCAGTCAGCTTCATCGGTGATGTGTATGATTCTTTGCCACAATTATCAGTAGAGAATAATATTGCTCCTGTTACTTTCTCTCCTAAGGAGTCGCGACCAGTATCCAAATTGGCTCCCAATCCTAGGCTATCCGCTAAAGTCGCTTTAGATCGCCTAGAGCGTATGGATAATTTGGTGGGAGAGCTGGCTATTAATCGAAATAGCCTATCGTTACAAAACGATCAGTTTCAGCGTACAGTTCGTCGATTGGGACGACGATTTTTATCCTTTCGATCGATTGTTAAACAGTTGCAAGGTTTATCTGATCAAATTTTGATCTCTCCTGAGAGAAATTTGGCTGGAACTATTTCTGAGTCTGCTAGTAATGCATTTGACTCCTTAGAAATGGATAGCTATGGTGAGATTAATTTATTGTTAGAGGAGGTGTTGGAAGAGGTTTTTCAGCTGGCAGAGTCAATTGATGATGTGGCTTTATTCGCAGGACAGTCAAATCAACTGCTGGAGCGTCATCGTCTCACATTGACCCAGTTACGTGATGAATTGATGTGGTCACGAATGGTGCCTCTAGATCAGGTTTTAAAGCGATTTCCTCGAGTTATACGAGAGTTATCAACAACCTATCAAAAAACAGTTCAGCTTAAGCTGATAGGTACGGACGTATTGGTGGATCGAGTTATGCTTGAAAAACTTTACGATCCGTTGCTTCATTTATTGCGTAATGCATTTGATCATGGCATTGAGACTCCTGACAGGCGTCAAGCTTCGGGAAAACCCGCTGAGGGGACCATTGAGCTTCGTGCCTATCACCAAGGTAACTATACAGTTATTGAAATTGGGGATGATGGTCAAGGTTTGGATCTTGAGAGTATTATCGAACGGGCGATAGCAGTTGAACTGGTTACGCCAGAACAATTAACAGCTATGCCAAAGCAGCAAATTCAACATCTGATCTTTGAGCCAGGTTTTTCCACTGCAAGTAAGATAAGTGAGCTGTCGGGACGTGGTATGGGTCTTGATGTCGTAAAAGCGAGCTTGCAGACGTTTAATGGCAAGTTGTCACTGACCACAAATCCAGGTCAAGGTACAGTATTCTCACTCAAAATACCGCTGACCCTAACATTGACAAAATTAGTGGTTGGCAGCGTTGGCACTACAGCTGTAGCCTTTGCTTCTGATAGTATTGAAGAAATTTTAAGACCTGCTGCTGCCCAGCTAAAGTACTCTGGAGGCAAGCAGTTTCTCTACTGGCGAGACCAATTGATTCCAGTTTATGATTTGGCTGAGTTGTTAAATTATAGATGTCAAGTACCTGAACAACTTCCACAGGAACTCCAAGAAGGGCAAACGATTCAGGGACAAAACATAATGCTGATTATTCAGCAGGGACAGGGGCAATTAGCGCTCAGTTTAGAACAGATTGTGACTGAGCAGGAGTTAGTGATCAAACCTATGGGTAAAGCGATTGCTGCTCCAGATTATATTAACGGCTGTACAGTTTTGGCTGATGGTAGTTTAGTCCCTGTGATTGATGGGGGGACCTTAGTACAGTTTGATGCTGGTCCAGCCATGCCGACGCCGGTCTGGTCTCAGCAGCCCAAGAATGCTAAAACCCTTATGATTGTTGATGATTCATCTGCGCTCAGGCGTACGCTGGCACTGACGCTGCGCAAAGCCGGGTACCAAGTTTTACAAGCTAAGGATGGTCGAGATGCGGTGGAGCAGCTACAACGAGGAGCTTTACCGCATCTCATTATCTGTGATGTGGAAATGCCTCGTCTGAATGGGTTTGAGTTTCTGAGTCAGCGCCGGGCCAATTTGACATGGGCCAAAATTCCAACAGTGATGCTGACATCCCGTGGCAATCATAAGCATCAGACCCTTGCTAAACATCTGGGTGCTAATGAATATTTCACCAAACCCTACATCGAGAAGGAATTTGTAGGCGCGATCGCGACTCTCTTAGAATAAATATCTATGATGACTCAAGTATCTACCAAGGCTACTCAAACCCTGAGACTCATTGTCATGAGCCTAGGTCAATTAACTGTTGCCTGTAATATTGAGACAGTTTATAAAGTTGTCAAACGCTCACAAATTCATGGCAGTGGTCTGGGACTCACAGGGATGATCCATTTGGATGGACAGGACGTGATTGTTGTTGACTTACATCGTAAATTATTCCAAGTACCTATTTCCGAAAAGCAAGGATATTTTGTTATCGTTAAAAATCAAGCGGCTGATCTGATAGCTATTCCAGTAGCCACATCTCCTAATTTGATGGATGTGTTGCGAGAACAAGTGAGGATATTACCAGAAGCTTATCGTCAGTCCGACACCCTAGATCTTGTCAGCCATGTGGCTGTTGTTCCTGATGGGGAGCAGACGCTCACAATATTTGTATTAGATGAAAATACTTTGATCTAATACAACCCAAAAGATGAGAGATTTACTACAGTTATCAATTTGGAGGATGTTCCTGGCTATTTCAGCTGTTATTTGTCAGGCTTGCCAAGCTTAAATATCGAAGAGTGGAAACACCATACTCTTTTCTCCGGAAGTTAGATTTTTAGCGAACTTAGCCACTCCAGTATCAAGTTGTTTACAAGTTCTGGCCGCTCATCATGAGGGCAATGTCCTGTGGCTGGAATGGAATGGAAAGTTACAGGCTGATTAGGAGCATTAGCCATTTCTTTATATAGCTTAGCGCCTTGAATTGGAGTCCAGGGATCAGTTTCTCCCCACAATACCAGGAGTGGATGCTGAACTTTGGGCAATAGCTCACTTGGCCTTGGTCCTGGTGGGGCCGTCAAAATAGAAGCAAAAACCTTTTGAGCTCCTGGATCACAGGAAGGACGATAGAGAATTTCCACTAGCTCTGCAGTAATGGCATCACGGTTGCCATATACCTGCTTGAGGGCTCCACGAATTCGAAACCGCTGCCGTACTTGATGAAAAATTAGTGATCCTAGGACGGGAGCATTAACCAATTTACTAAATAGTCCCATCACTTTACTGAGGGGGCCAGGTAAGTCTTCAGGGCGATGGTTAAGACTACCAGCACAGTTGAGGAGTACTCCTCCTTGAGCTATATCAGGAGAGTTCGCCAAGGTCATCAGAACTAGCAAGCCACCGATAGAGTTACCCACAAATACAGTAGGTATACCAATATGCTGTTGCCAAAAATCCCGTAAGAGGACTTCCCAAAGATCTAGCGAATAATCTAAAGCAGGTTTTTCGGAGCCACCAAACCCCAATAAATCTAGTGCATAGACTTGACAGTCTGCTGCTGCCAAAACGGGTATATTTTTACGCCAATGACCAATGGACGCTCCAAATCCATGGATGAGAACTAGGGGAGTACCCTCTCCCTCAACAGTGTACTGAATGTCATAACCGCGCCAGTTCCAAATACGTTTGTGCTGTTTGCAACTGTTAATAAATGGACTGGGACTGGACGTTATAAAAGCGTCTAAATCGGTTGGTTTAACAGGGGGATTGATAATTTGGCCGGTCATGCCTGCAGATGAGCGCTACGCTTTTTAAGATTTGCTTCATCATATCGGTTTGTGCTCTGGCTCGATTGCCGTAAATCTGACTGTTCTAATAAATTAGATAGCCAACGACTTGCCTCTCCTGGGAGTGGTGGAATGGGATCGCGTTCGTAATTGATAGATAATGCGTGAATAGAGTTTGTGCAGACATCGTTTAGAGCCTGTTTAAGATCAACTGTGCAGCATGCTTGAGTCCCTTCGCCATCTTGAGGACGGCTGAGTGGTAGCGTCAGAGGAGGGATAGGGGCGTATACTTGCCATGTATAGAGTTCAGCTTTGGGACGCTGGTCACTACGGCTTACCAGTACCTGATAGTCGGTATCACTTGGGCCATAGGCAGAGATAGGTTCCCATCCTCGCAGCAGATCGATTTCTACAAAATGGGTATCGCTACCAAAGATAGCTTCGCAGCGCTGTTCGTAGTTCTCTCGCCCTCGCCCTGGGCGTTTTTTTTGTGGTGTAAGGACTTCTACAATCGTGACCGTTGTCCCAATTTGATGATCCACGATCTCGATGTACTCCTCTTGAATTGTTTGAGGAACAGCAATGTAGGTAGGGATGGGTTGCTGCTCCACTGGCGATGAACCGTTTGCAGTTGACCCATTAGCCCCATTCACTTGGGGGACGTTGGCTGATTGTTCCACTACTAAACTATCTTCACCGCTAACGCGATAGACCCGCTTACGAATGATGACGTTATACCGATTAGAGACTTCCTTTTGCAAAAGGCTGGCTAATGCAGTAACAAAGCGCGGATGGATTATGGGCCAAAGGTCGGGATGTTCCAGATAAGGGTTCATGCCGGGAAATATATCAGGCATTCAAAAACCTCTGAATGGTCGATGGCTGAATCGTTATGACAAATGAGATTAAATTAGCGGTTTAGCCCTGTTGCTAACTAAACTGCCTGGAATGAACCTCATGGAATTCTAGCAAGTAGTACACCTGATAGACTTCATGAAAAGTTCATAGTTACGAGCAATTTTAGCGTAAGGATAACTCAGTGTGACTGTCGATATTTGATTAACGTTAAAAGTAAAGATTTTATGAAGTCATTGGGAGGGCGTTAGAGCTGGAATTTATTAAACATCTATGTAAAATTTAGTGTTTCATAAAATCTTTTCAAGGAATTAACGCGCCAAACAGGATTTTGGCCAGATTTTATTCATTAATACATAACGCGAAGTCAGCAGGCTTCAGCCATAACGCGAAGTCAACAGGCTTCAGCCAACATCTATGAGGACTTATGGAAATATCAAGTGACGGATTGATTCTGCTGGTAGTCATTCTAGCCATTCTAAGTATTGGTGGAGGTGCCATTGCTGTGACGACACTACAGCCCTTAAGGGGGCATATCCCATTTTTAACCCCCATTACTGACCTATCTATTCCCATCAGTGGCGAGGCGCGACATCAATTTAATCGAGGGATATTGGCCTATCGTGAACGAGCCTATCGCCAAGCAATTGATTGTTTTACGAAGGTGCTTGACTGTGAACCTACATTGGCTGAAGCTCTCCATAACAGAGCTCGTGCCAAGGCAAACCTAGCTAAGCAGCAAGACGCTGTAGTCGATTTCGTTGCGGCTAGTGGTGTCTATGACCGTCAGGGCACCAAGCCAGGGATTGATTGGATCAAAGCAGATTTGGATGTGTTAGCAAAGCTATAAAACTTGCTATGCCAGACAAGTATCTTGATAGTTGAGGACAAGGTTTTATGGAGGGCTTGAAGGTCCCCTCACATACTAGGCCGCCATTAGGCAGAAACTTGGCTATCGCACAAACTTAGCTACTGACGAAAGTAGGAGGTTTCTGAAAACTTTAAATATTGGCTGATGGTAGCTTGGTCTGGGTTTTGGGCATTCCTGTAACAAGGATTTAAATGTTGATATCCCTGGCACAGGATTTGAAGTTGTGATGAACGCCGATTTGAGTCAGTCGTTACACCAGTAAATTTTGCTAGATTGCAGAAACATTGAGGTGATTCTTGAACACCATGCTCCTAGCAATTAATGGGTCTAAGGCGATTTCCTCGATAATTTGTTTTATGAATTACGTTCCTTCTTAGAAAGCTTATCTACCTTGCTAGGCTATATGTGAAGTTTTAGTATCAGAAAAGCATATAGTTCATTCGTATTTTCATATTGATGTCTTATTAGTTCAAAGCTATTATGCGAATTTTAGTTACCGGTGGAGCCGGTTTTATTGGTTCTCACCTTATTGATCGATTAATGGGTGCTAATCATGAGGTGATTTGCTTAGATAACTTTTATACGGGACGTAAGCAAAATGTTTTGCAGTGGTTGAATCATCCTAACTTTGAACTAATTCGCCACGACGTTACTGAGCCGATTCGTCTTGAAGTTGATCAGATTTATCATCTGGCTTGTCCTGCTTCGCCAGTTCACTATCAATACAATCCGGTAAAAACCATCAAAACCAATGTGATGGGTACTCTTAATATGTTGGGCTTAGCAAAGCGTGTCAAAGCTAGGTTTTTTCTTGCTTCTACTTCTGAAGTATATGGAGATCCTGAGGTTCATCCTCAGCCGGAGGAGTATCGCGGTAGCGTTAATACTATTGGTATTCGTAGCTGCTATGACGAGGGCAAGCGAGTGGCCGAAACTCTAGCTTTTGACTACCACCGTCAGAATGATGTGGATATTAGGGTAGTTCGGATTTTCAACACTTACGGCCCTCGGATGTTAGAAAACGATGGTCGGGTTGTGAGTAACTTTATTGTTCAGGCACTACAGGGTCATCCTCTAACTGTGTATGGCGATGGTTCCCAAACGCGTAGCTTTTGCTACGTATCTGACCTTGTAGAAGGGTTTATTCGCCTGATGGACAATGATTACATTGGTCCTATAAATCTGGGTAATCCAGGTGAATACACTATTTTAGAGTTGGCTCAGTCTATTCAAAAAATGGTGAACCCTGATGCTGCGCTGAAGCATGAGCCGCTGCCTCAGGATGATCCTCGTCGTCGTCAGCCTGATATTACCAAGGCTAAGACGATGCTGAAGTGGGAGCCGGTGGTACCTCTTAAAGAAGGCTTAGAGCTGACTATTGCGGACTTTAGAACCCGTCTAGAAGCAGAGGGTAAACTGACGGTATCCGCAACAACAAAGTCAGCGTAAACGTGATTTTGTTGAATTGCAGTTGAGTAATTGTGCTGCATTCTGAAATTGATTATTGCCATTGCTATGGGAATGGCATGTGTGAGGTCAGGCAATAAATCAAACCATTTAGGTTTAATTCAGTCCATCTATCTTTTTAGGTAAGGAGTATTTATATGCGTGTTTGTGTTATTGGTACAGGCTATGTTGGCTTAGTTACAGGTGTATGCCTCTCTCATATTGGTCATGATGTTATTTGTGTTGATAACAATGCCGAAAAGGTAAAGCTCATGCAGTCAGGCCAATCCCCTATTTTTGAACCGGGGCTGTCTGAGCTGATGCAATCCTCGATGGAAGCTTCTCGTTTAACCTTTACCACTGATCTGGGTGCAGGGGTATCCCATGGGGATATCCTCTTTATCGCAGTGGGCACGCCTCCATTGCCGACGGGAGAAAGTGATACTCGCTATGTTGAAGCAGTAGCTCGTGGGATTGGTGAGCACCTGAATGGTGGTTACAAAGTCATTGTTAATAAGTCCACAGTTCCTATTGGGTCTGGGGATTGGGTGCGCATGATTGTGATGGATGGGATGGCTGAGCGTCAGCAGGTGCCAGTGGGTGCAGGTGCTCCTGCTGATAAACCGAAAATGCCAACCTTTGATGTGGTTAGTAATCCTGAGTTTTTGCGTGAGGGTTCGGCGGTTTATGACACCTTTAATCCCGATCGGATTGTGCTGGGTGGTAGTAATCCTAAGGCTATCGCTATGATGAAAGAGCTCTATGAACCCATTGTGGAGCGTCAATTTGCTGAGGATTCATCTGTGCCTCAAGTGCCGGTTTTGGTGACAGACCTGAGCTCAGCCGAAATGGTTAAGTATGCGTCCAATGCGTTTTTAGCGACTAAAATTAGCTTTATTAATGAAGTTGCAAATATTTGCGATCGCGTTGGGGCGGATGTGGTCCAAGTGGCCCAGGGTATTGGTTTAGATTCCCGCATCGGTAGCAAGTTTCTCCAAGCTGGTATTGGTTGGGGCGGCTCTTGTTTTCCTAAGGATGTCTCAGCGTTGGTACATACTGCTGATGACTATGGTTATGAGGCTCAGTTACTCAAGTCCACCATAGATGTAAATACTAGACAGCGTTTGCTTTCTCTTGAAAAGTTACAGCACATTCTAAAAATCTTGAAGGGTAAGACGGTTGGTCTGCTGGGCTTAACATTTAAGCCTGATACCGATGATATGCGTGATGCGCCGTCATTGATTTTGATTGAGCACCTCAATCGCTTAGGTGCAAAGGTCAAAGCCTATGATCCCATTGTTTCCCAGAGTGGAATGCGAAATGGTATGACTGGCGTGATTGTGGAGACCGATGTGGAGCGTTTGGCCGATGGCTGTGATGCTCTGGTATTGGTAACTGACTGGAAACAGTTTAAGGATCTGGATTACACCAAGATGGCTGGTCTAATGAATACGCCTAATCTGATTGATGGTCGTAATTTTCTAGACCGTAAAGCCCTTGAGAATGCTGGCTTTACTTATGTGGGTGTTGGGCATTAGACCGGTTACTGTACCTAATGTATAGATTCTGAAAAATCAAAAAGGCTGGTGACTTTACCAGCCTTTTTGATTTTGCTATCTATCTATATAGATAGATAGGTATTGTGTATTGCTAGGTTTCCTTAGCTTCTGCCATCAGGTGACGCCCAGCGGTCAAGAGCACGTTTACCGCCCCAGCGTGCCACAATCTCATCATCGTAATCGTCAGCAAGGCGGACCACGGTAGTGACAGAGTGCTTAAGCTCAATGCGATCGCAGGTAGAACCTACGAGACTGTGTTCAAAAACAATGTCGTCTTCGCTATCAAGCGCAAAACGCCCAAACAGAATGTTATCGTTGGCCCTTAGCAGATAGTAGGTCAATTCTGAGGTCGCATCTACATCGGTAACAACGTAGGACCGAGTGGTGATCAGCGCTTCATTTTCGCCCCAGGGTACTACGCGGGTAGAAGCTACCGCAGACCCGATAGTGATAATAAATAAAGGTTCATCTTCAAAAGCTACTGTCGCTTCCCCAAAAAGTTCATCCATCCAGGGAGCAATGCGATCGTAGCAAGTTTTCTGGGCTGAACTTTGAAAATCCATGGAGTGATAGCAAGATTGACGACTGCGGGAGACGTTAGTCAACATCCGACTAATATTCTCTCACCTATGTTTTACTGGCGCTGAAAAATTTCTTGATGATAATACTGCTGTGGGAGCAATATTAAACTTAGGGCATTTGCTATGACTAGATAAATACTTACTAAGTTGACTAATTTGTCTGATTCATCATCATTCGCCGATAGTTCGGCAGAGCTTGATCAGCTGGTTGCTGAGCTCCACTATGGTCAAGCTCAAGCCAGTTTAAATCAAGTCATTGATAATCTAGATTTAACGCCTCGAGAGCGAGAAGGTCTGCAACCTGAAATTAATAACTTGCTGGGTTTTCAGCAAAAGCTGGAGCATGGGATATTACACCTCGCTGTTTTTGGCATGGTGGGTCGAGGTAAATCGTCATTGCTAAATGCGTTAGTGGGGCAGCCCATATTTATCACCGGCCCACTGCATGGGGTGACCCATTCGGTAACGAGTGTGGACTGGCAGATTCTGGATTCTTTTGAAGACAGCCCTATTCAGCGGGTATCTCTAACCAATAAGCGTAGTAAAACCGCCTCTGGGGTAGAACTAATTGATACTCCTGGGATTGACGAGGTGGGTGGTGAACAGCGTCAGCTGTTAGCGGAACGCGTCGCCCAACAAAGCGATCTCATCCTATTTGTCTTAGCGGCGGATCTGACCCAGATAGAATTCGATGCCTTGGGATGGCTACGGCAGGTGGGCAAACCGATTTTGCTAGTTTTTAATAAGGTTGATCAGTATTCTCCAGAAGAACAGGCCTTACTGTTAGAGAAAATAGAGCAGCGAGTGAGTCCCCTTAGAATTTTGCCTGAGGATATTGTTTTGGCGGCTGCGTCTCCCCTAAAGACAACGGTAGTGTATGCCGATGGTTGTCGTCGACAGCAGCGAACGCGAGATTTGCCGGATATTCAGGCTCTGAAGCTCAAAATTTTAGATGTGTTGGAACGAGAGGGGAAAGCCCTGATTGCTCTCAATACCCTCCTATATACGGATGATATTCAATCCAAATTAGTTGCACGTAAGTTAGAAATCCGTCAGCGCCGTGCCGATGATTTGATCTGGCAGACCACGTTGACTAAGGCAGTGGCAGTAGCGGTAAATCCGCTTTTACTGGCTGATGTGCTTGGTGGTGTAGCCGTGGATTTGGGGTTGGTGGTGAGTTTGTCTAAACTCTATGGATTACCTATGACTCAGCAAGAGTCTTTGATGCTTTTGCAGACAATTGCGATCGCAACCGGTAGTCTTTCCATTAGTGAACTGTTAATTACCTTGGGACTTAGCTCTCTCAAAGGGGTTTTAGGAGCTGCCGGTCTGGCTACGGGAGGACTGAGTCTCGCGCCCTATTTTTCAGTGGCCCTGACTCAGGCGACTGTGGCAGGTGTGGCCACCTATGCCATTGGTCAAGTTACCCGTACTTACCTAGTTAATGGGGCAAATTGGGGAGAACAAGGACCAAAAGCGGCAATTGCTGAGATTGTAAATGATTTGGATGAAGCCTCGATTATGGCCCGTCTTAAACATGACCTAAGGCAGAAACTAAATCGTAATTAATACGTTCTGCCTGTTAATGGGAATACATTTAGCTGAGAATTGCCAGCCATTAATGTGAAATTCTAAATGTAACTTTTCAGCAATGCATGTCGAATTCTAACAAGGGTTTGTCACTTAGTTTTAGGAAACTATATGTTCTGACAGACTTGCTTGAGCTGTTGCTCCTCTGCCGATAGACTATATCGGTTGATTATGTGTACACCTGGCCATCAAGGTTTGACTATTAGCGTTGTCCTGACAAAATTTCCCTTATCAACTGCCCATGCAACGGTTTACCGTCGAAGTTATTTCCCAAACCCCCAATCCTCAGCAGACGATTTATGCTGCTATGCACCAAGACTATGCTGAGGAGTTTGTATGGAACGAGCGCCAGGATTGGCCTTCTGAAGGAAAATGTGGTGACTTGGTAATTCGTAATTTGCTTAGGGGGGGCAGAGGTCACTATGGTCCTCTGGAGCATCCCCAAATTGTATTGAACTGCGGATGGTTACCCCATTCAACCATGCAGCAAATTCGAACACATCGGGTGGGAGTGTCGTTTGATGTGCAGTCTTTTCGTTATACAGGATCCCGTATTTTAGATGTGGTGTCGGGAAAGCGCTCTATCGAGGAAGTTTTTTACCTGCGGCCTGTTGGTAACTATAGCGATCGACAAGGTAAAAAGTATACCTATACGGATGAACTTCGTCAGCAGGATATTGCTTGGTGCTTAGAGGCTTGTAATCGTTATAAAACACGCATTGGACAAGGCTTTTCCGAAGAACATGCGCGCGGTCTGATTCCGTTTGATGTGCGTCAGCACTGGGTAATGTCAGCCAATGTTCGTTCGCTAATGCATTTGCTAGATTTGCGTTGGAAGGCAGATGCTCAATTAGAAGCTCAAAAGCTGTGTGAAGTAATTTGGCCCCATTTTCAGGTTTGGGTACCTGCGATCGCGACTTGGTACGAAACCACTCGACTTAAAAAAGCACGTCTTGCTCCCTAGGTGTCATTATCATCACCTTAGGTCCACCTTGCAATTCATTAACTTGGATGTACTAGTTCCCAACTTTAATAACCCACCCTAAGAACCTTGTCGATACCTTGCACTCGTCTGCTGTTTTCAAAGGTTCCTCATAGACTTAAGTTGCCGAAATAGGCCTAGCAGGTAATGGCATATGAACAGCTCTAATGGTTACATCTTATGGCTGGGGCAGCGTTTAGGCGCAGACATGATGGCTCAGTCACTTTCTCACCAGGTTGAGGGTACTGTTTTTGTCGCCCACTCAACTGATCAGGCTGTTGCCCGTATCGAACAAAGTATTCCTTATTTAGTGATTCTCTCAGGCGCTTACCAAAACTGGTCGCAAGCCTTTGTAAATCGGCTCAGAGAGACCGTCAAGCCCTTAGGAACAACTATTGTTGCATTAACACAGTCCCATGAACCAAGCTGGTCACCCCAAGAAGAACACCCAGGAATTGATGGTTTTTTGGTAGAGCCTCTCAGTCAAGATGTTTTACATCTCTTAGTTGAATCAGCGGTTGCTAAAACCACACTTTAATGCTTGCTTTCAAAGGGCAAATCTAATTTTTTATTTGTAAAGATATTAGTCGTTTCTTCTATGGAAACACCGTAGAGCCAGGAATGACTAATGTGTTTAGGTATAGACTGATACCCTTAGCCTTGGAATGTAGCCGTCTAGCTAATTAGATTGAGTTTGTCATATATAAACTAAATATATGCCTTAGACCACGGTTAGTGGCTATTGCTCTTAAGTATTAGCGAATTTTACGTTATGTAAGCAAAGGTCCGTGGTCTCCAAAACGATTAAAAATCAGCAAATTAGACGATTTAAGTTTTGGTTAAATCAAGACTTACAGGATGGCATGCGTTATCAACATGCTCTTTTTCAGAGAATACGCACATTGGATTATAGACATCGACATCAGATATACCATCAGGCAAGTGAGTTAGCTCAGCATGGAGATGATGTGTTAGTAACCTACGAAGATAAATCCTGTCATCTTTGGCTCAATCTTCGATATCGCTTGCCAAAAATATCCGCATAGCTCGAAAAAAATGCTTTGAGCTTGCCTTGAACTATTGATGAGCTGTATCTCAAAAAACTGCTGCTGAAGACCTTCCTATCCCTCATGCCGACAAAGCGTCAGCCGTTATACCCCAAATTTTTAAAAAGCTTTATGATTTATTTTGATTCTGATAGGCAATATTTATGTTTGCCTTGAGACGGTCTTGTAAGTATTGGAGTCGTTGACATTGAGCCAAGTGAGGTTTGCAGAAAGCTATAGATTTCTAGTAACTTGCTGAAAATCCTCTGGGCGTTTTATCAAAAAGCGTGTTACTACTGTAGAAACACGGATAGACTCAGCAGTCGGTCTCGCGTTTTTACATTGGTAGTGATAATCTCAAGCTTTGCTGACTATGGAATCTTTGTTCAGAGTGTTAGCGAATGTGTACCGTTGTAAACGATGGCTCTGTATCATGAGTAGTCTGTTCGCCGTATCAGTTCAATCTTTTGCCAATTCATAATCCTAGTGAGGTCCATTCCCTTGACTTAACGTTATTGACTGTTGAGCGTCTGGAGTTGGCCTGTGAGTTTGGTCATTAATTGATTTGATATCTTGATCTGTTGCATTTGAAGGAATACGAGGAAAGCGGCATGACCCAAGCAAATACTGTTCTTGAGGACTTGAGGCCCAGTAATGAGCTGGAATCGTTAATCGATCCTGAGGCTGGCAAGGCTTTTACAAGTTCCGAGGAAGAGGTCCAGGGTACTAAAGCTGCTAAAGGCGCGTCGCGACGTCGTAGTGCATCGTCAGCTGCTCAGGCTAAGAAGAAGCATTACACCGAAGACTCTATTCGACTTTATTTACAAGAAATTGGCCGTATTCGCTTGCTGCGTGCGGAAGAGGAAATTGAGTTAGCTCGTAAAATTGCTGATTTACTTGAGCTTGAGCGTATTCGTGATGATCTATCTGACGGTATGGATCATGAACCAGACGATGCGGATTGGGCGGCTGCTGTAGATATGCCTTTGCCAGCGTTTCGTCGCCGTTTGCACCTTGGGCGACGCGCTAAAGATAAGATGGTGCAGTCGAACTTGCGTTTGGTTGTTTCCATTGCCAAAAAATACATGAATCGTGGTCTGTCCTTTCAGGATCTGATTCAGGAGGGGAGTCTAGGCCTAATTCGTGCGGCTGAAAAGTTTGATCATGAGAAAGGTTATAAGTTCTCTACCTATGCTACGTGGTGGATTCGTCAGGCAATTACTCGTGCTATTGCTGACCAGTCTCGAACTATTCGTCTGCCGGTGCACCTTTACGAGACTATCTCTCGTATTAAGAAAACTACTAAACTTTTGTCTCAGGAGCTAGGGCGTAAGCCTACAGAAGAAGAGATTGCAACTCGTATGGAGATGACCATCGAGAAGCTTCGGTTTATTGCTAAGTCTGCACAGCTGCCCATTTCCTTGGAAACTCCCATTGGTAAGGAAGAAGACTCTCGTCTTGGTGACTTTATTGAGTCAGATGGTGAAACCCCTGAAGATGAGGTGTCAAAGAGTCTTTTGCGTGAAGATTTGGAAGGTGTTTTGAGTACGCTGAGTCCTCGTGAGCGTGATGTACTGCGCTTACGTTATGGTCTTGATGATGGACGGATGAAGACCTTGGAAGAAATTGGTCAGATTTTTAATGTTACTCGTGAGCGGATCCGCCAGATTGAAGCCAAGGCTTTAAGGAAGCTACGTCATCCCAACCGTAACAGCGTTCTTAAGGAGTATATTCGTTAGACCTACTTTAAATAGGCCTGGCCTTTAAGGTTTTGTAAGTTCGGGATTGAGGGATATATCTCTCAATCCCGAACTTATTTATGTTGCCTTTAGAGGCTGAGATGAGCTTCAAAGATAGAGCTAAATCATCAGATGTTGTGGCCGTTTTAGGGGCGATGTGTGGGCTATTTCAAAATCATGTGGACAAAAAGGATAGTTGTTGGTACTGTTGTTCTTGTAGGGGTACGTCTGTTCCCTTATGGTCTGTCCTATGAGTAACCCATGGAACCGCTTACTAATGCTCAAGAAGAGCTTTATAACTGGTTAGCTGACTATATTCGTGAACATCAGCATTCTCCTTCCATTCGTCAGATGATGCGAGCTATGGGGCTGAAGTCTCCAGCACCTATTCAAAGCCGCCTTGATCATCTACGCAAAAAAGGCTATATCGACTGGAATGAGGGTAAGGCTAGAACGATTCGTATTTTGCAAGGTGGAGGTGTTCCTATTAAGGGAACGATTGCGGCTGGTTCCATGGTTGAAGCTTTTGTGGATGTAGCTGAAGAGCATCTTGACTTATCGTCATTGCCAATAAAATCCCGTGACTATGCATTGCGAGTGCGTGGCGATAGTATGATTGACGCCCTCATTGATAATGGGGATTTTGTGATTATGCGTCCTGTGGCAGATCCTGGCAGTGTTAGAGATGGCACCATTGTGGCTGCACGTGTAGAAAGTGCAACCACTTTGAAGTATCTATATCGTCAGGGGGATGATGTCGTGCTTAAGCCTGCTAATGCTAACTATGAGCCTATGGTCTACCCCGCCCAAGATGTCGATATTCAAGGCCGTCTGCTAGCAGTTTGGCGGAGTCATGATTTGGTTTGAGTTCAAATCTCCAATTATCGTTAGTGTCTTTGTGTAGTGTTGTTTGGGATGCTTTAAAAATTCATGTTGCTGGGTCCCATTTCGAGGTCTTGGCTCTACTAAACTAGAAGCGCATATAATTGGGCACTGCTTCTATGGTGAATGTGTTGGGGCGAGGCTGGTGGAGGCGTATAACGGTTGCGATCGCAGCATTCCTAGTAATAGGTCTCCATGGTTGCGCACAAGTTGCGATCCCAGTGGGGCAGTCCCATGATCTCCATAGCACTCAACTATTAGAATTTGTCCCCAAACAGTCCTTATTTGCGACGGTAATAGATACCAATGTCGAGACCAATAAGGTTTGGCAGCGCTCAAATTTATCTGATGCGTTATTCCAAGCAGAAAAAACAATTTTCGGCCCATATTCGATTGACTTAAGCGAAGATATCCGTCCTTGGTTAGGAGACAAGGTTGCTGTTGCTATTACAGATAAGGACCTTGATCGAGATCGTCGTAATGGTCGTCAGGTTGGTTACCTATTGGTGGCCCATGCAGCTGACGGTGATGCTCTGCGTGAATTTTTAGAGCTCTTTTGGCAGCGTCAGTCAGTATCCGGACCTCAGCCTGTTTTAACTGCAGAGAGTGGGGTGCCGATTATTGCTGGCTTGGTTGCCCAGGGCTCACGTCAACTAGCAACAGCGGTGGTTGGGGGGCGTACCTTGCTTGTTGCCAATGATATTAAGGTACTGCGACAGAGTTTGCGGGTTGCTCAGGCACCTGATTTGCAGCTTCCAGGCAATGACTGTTGCACTGCTGCTTGGATTAGTTTGCGTATTCCGGAATTTTTGGATTGGTTAGGGGTCGCAACGCCAGAGAAATTGCCGTTAATGTCAGCTTACCAATGGCAGCATTTGACAGCTGCTATTGAATTGTACTCACAGCAGTTGGTGATCGATACAACGCTAACGGGTGTCAATAGCCATTTGTCCTTATCTGAGAGAGCACGGTCGACTGTAAAACATCAAGCTGATGGGCCTAATCAGTATGTGCCTGACTCTGTGGCATGGGCAGTAATGGGGTATGACTTGCAATCTCTGCTGACAATGGTGAAGGATGAGCTAGCGCATTATCAGAGACTGCCGTCTCCTATCCAACAGGGGCAACGATGGCTGTCGACCCAATTGGCTCAGACCTTGTCTGAGCCTCTCACTCAGTTGTTGGCTGATGATTATGCAGTGGGGCAACTGGAGGATGGTACCGGGTTAATGGCTGTTCGGCCGATGAGTCCAACGGTGGTAGATCGCCTGGATCGTATTGCAGGACAACAGGGTCTTACAGTCAGTCGGCTAATGCTAAAGGGCCAGTCGGTGACTGCATGGAGTCGTTTAAAGACTCGTGTCGATGCCCGTAATCGAGAAACTACGGTTGAAACAGACTTAGTGGGAGTCCATACTAAAATCGGTGACTGTCATATATTTTCAACATCAATTGGTGGGTTGACGGCTGCTTTAGACGCTCCTGCTAATCAGCTGTCTGCTAGTCGATCATTCCAGCGTGCCTTGCCGTCGATGGATGCCCTAAATCAAGAAGGTTATATCTATGGAACTTGGTCGGAGTTGGATCGTCTTTTAGCTAGTAATCGTTGGTTTTCCCTGGTGAAGCCTATTGTGCAGCCCTGGAGTCAATTGATCGATGCGATCTCAATCACTAGCTATGGGCAAACGGCTAATCAATCGACCGGAACCGTCTCAATTCTATTGAAGAGTTGAATATTACAAGCTGCATGCAAAGGATTCACAAATGGGCAGCCTGGCGTAAATGGGGACGAACACTTTTTATTGTTTGGTTCAGCAGATTCCACTGATGGGCCTATTAAAAGTGCTAGTTTCGAACATCTGTAAAGCTAAACTATAAGTTATTGATATTTAGCCATGACAATCTCTATGGACTTAGGTGTTCATGTAATTGAGCCTAGCGGTATTTTGGACGGGACCCAGACCAATTCATTTCGTCAACAAGTGGACATGGCTTTGGAAAAAGGAACCAAGATTCTGCTCATTGACCTTAAGGACATCACATTTGTAGATAGTTCAGGTCTAGGCGTTTTGGTTGCATGCTTAAAGAACGCGCGCGCAGCTGGTTGCAAGATGTATGTTTGCTCTATAAACGATCAAATCCGCATGCTGTTTGAACTGACCAGTATGGATCGGGTATTTGAAATTTTTGAAGATAGAGCTGCATTTGACGCAACTGTTCTCAAGTAGTTGGCTCACAAAATTTGCTAATTTGATTGTCAATGGCTCGCTGCGTGATGTACCAGTGAGCTATTGCTTTAATGCTGGAATTGTTGGTTAGACACAGGGCAAGTATCTTTTACTGCCTAGCGTTAATCAGATGAGCAACTGTCATAATCCATCGGAGTATGCGGGGCATTTGTGTTCAAACGACGATTAACCTCTAGATTGAGTAAACTAAAGGTATAGGCGTTCTTAAATCTATTACAAATCTATGGTGCTTTTTGGACTTGGTGGCTTGGGTAAGAAAGCGACAATGCCGTCTCCTGCAGATGCATTGCCAGGCCGTTCTGAGAAAATGCCTGTTCCTGAGCAGCATTATGTTAATGGTAATTCGTTACAGCCTCCCTTTCCTAAAGGTATGCAGAAAGCTATGTTTGGCTTGGGCTGTTTTTGGGGAGCTGAGCGTCGTTTTTGGCAGCAAGAAGGCGTATTTTCGACAGCGGTGGGCTACAGTGCTGGTCATACGCCCAATCCCACCTACCGTGAAGTGTGCTCCGGAATGACTGGGCACAACGAAGTGGTGCTGGTAGTTTTTGATCCTAACGTGATTAGCTATGAGCAGTTGTTAAAGGTATTTTGGGAAAGTCACAATCCCACCCAGGGTATGCGTCAGGGCAATGATGCCGGTACTCAGTATCGCTCTGGGATTTATACCTATTCCCCTGAGCAGAAAACATCAGCTGAAAAGTCGTTGACGATGTATCAGTCAGCTCTAAACCAGGCGGGGCATGGCACTATTACGACTGAAATTTTGGAGGCACCTGAATTTTATTATGCTGAGGACTATCATCAGCAGTACCTAGCTAAGAATCCTGGTGGCTACTGTGGCCTGGGCGGTACAAATGTTTCCTGTCCTATTGGTGTAGGGGTAGTTTCTGATAACTAGTTGATATATAAATAAAATCGTCACCACAAACGCTGTTGAGCATTAATATTCAGCAGCGTTTTACAGCGTTTTAGAGAAATGTTTTTGAAAGGCGTGGGTATATCCGAATTCTAAAACTGCTGTAGAAAGCGTAGGTCACTTGCATATAGTCGGCGAATGTCGTCAATCTGACTCTGGACCATGGCTAAACGTTCGACACCAAGACCTGCCGCAAAACCACTGTAAATTTCTGGGTCATAGCCAACGGCTTTCAACACATTAGGATCAATCATGCCGCAGCCTAGGACTTCTAGCCATTTGCCCTTCCATTTCACGTCAACTTCTGCTGAAGGTTCGGTAAATGGGAAATAACTGGGACGGAAGCGTACTTCGATATCTCCAAACAAGGCTTCTAAAAATAGTTGGATGGTGCCTCGCAAATCTGCAAAGGTGATATTTTTATCGACAGCAAAGAATTCAATTTGATGGAAAACGGCGGCATGGGTTGCATCGACGGTATCGCGTCGGTAGCATCGCCCTGTGGCTAGCGCTCTTAGGGGTGGCTCATGGTTTTCCATGTAGCGGATTTGAGTATTGGAGGTGTGGGTACGCATCATTTTGCCATTAGGCAGGTACAAGGTGTCCTGCATATCCCGTGCTGGATGATCGGGCAAAAAGTTAAGTGCCTCAAAGTTGTAATAGTCTTCTTCGATTTCGGGACCACTCGCTACTGTGTAGCCAAGACCCACAAAAATATCGGTAATCTGATCGATGATGCTGTTAATGGGATGTACTCGCCCTTGGGGTAAGTAAGTGCCTGGCATTGAAACATCTAAGGTTTCAGCCTCAAGCTGAGCTTGGATTTTGACGTTCTGTAGAGTCGTTTTGCGCTCATCAATGCTTGTTTGTAGAGCGGTCTTAACCTGATTGGCTAGAGCCCCAATCCGGGGACGGTCTTCGGCAGATAGCTTACCCATGCTCCCTAATATTTTAGAAAGCTTACCTTTTTTGCCCAGATATCCCACCCGAAACTGATCGAGCTCCTCTAAGCTGCTCAGGGTAGCGATCTCATCTCTGGCTTCTTGCTGTAACGTACTCAGTTGCTGCTCTAAATCGGTGGTCATACTGGCCAAACGGGTGGAAATAAGAGGGGCATAACAAGACAACCTTTAGTCTACACCGAAGCTTTGATTCCCCATGAAACTATTAATCAGTAATGATGACGGTATTTTTGCTGCTGGCATTCATACCCTGGCTAATACCCTGGCAGAGCGGGGACATGATGTGACCGTCGTCTGTCCCGACCGTGAGCGTTCTGCCACGGGCCATGGCATTACGATGCACCGCCCTCTTCGAGCTGAAAAAGTAGTGTCGGTTTATCACAAGAAGATCCAATCCTGGGCTTGTTCTGGGACCCCAGCAGACTGTGTCAAACTTGCCCTAGATGCATTGTTAGATGACCCTCCTGACTATGTCCTGTCAGGTATTAACCATGGCGCGAATTTAGGTAACGATGTCCTCTACTCAGGGACTGTTTCAGCCGCGATGGAGGGGTTATTGGAGGGGATTCCCAGCCTAGCGGTGAGTTTAGCTAGCTTTACTCATTCAGACTTCCAACCAGCTGCGGATTATACTTGTGAGCTTTTGCCGTATTTATCTCAACTCAAGCAGCCCCTATTGCTCAATCTCAATATTCCTGCGATCGCTCAATCCAAGATTCAAGGCGTTAAGGTAGTACGTCTGGGAGTACGTCGTTACCGTGATCTATTTGAAAAGCGGATTGATCCCCGTGGGAAAACCTACTATTGGCTGGCAGGAGAAGTATTAGAAGAGAGCGATAACGATTTGCTCCATGGTCTGCCCAACAGCCTCAGCCAATCACAAAACAGGGATTTTATGACTCGATTTACAACCGATGTCAGAGCCATTAAATCTGGTTACATTACAGTTACGCCTCTACATTACGATCTAACTGCTTACAGTGACTTGAGTGCTTTGCAGGAGCTACTTTCTTCCTAAGAGTCAGGAAGTGCGCCTACTTTCGATGTAGCTTTGGGCAAACTGGCTGTAAGCAAGATGGCCTAATCTAGAAGACATTCATGATTAGGCCATATACTGCTGAAGGGCTAAGCCGGATGCAAAATCGTAATAATTTTTGATATGCGCTCTATGGCTTGATCTATAAAGACAGTCTGGGTTTACAGAGATTTTGTGTGAATCACTGGGTAAAATTACTCCTGATCGCCACCTATTTCTTTAGAAGAAAAGGGGATACGCTGCGCTAATGGGTTTACAAAAGCTAGTCAACTGCCATTAAGCAAGATTCGCGTCCCTCATTAACGTCATTTTTAGCCACTGATGTCCGACTCGAATGCTCAATTTACGATTCACTTTTGGGGAGTACGAGGAAGTATTCCTTGTCCCGGTGCTGAAACAGTTCGCTATGGTGGCAATACGTCCTGCATTGAAATGCGAGTCAATGGTGAACGTTTAATCTTTGATGGAGGCACGGGGCTAAGGGAGCTGGGGCAGTGTCTATTGGATGAAGGTCAGCCTATACAGGCGAGTATGTTTTTTACCCATTCTCATTGGGATCACATTCAAGGATTTCCATTTTTTGTACCAGCCTTCTTGCCGAGCAATCAGTTTGAAGTCTATGGCGTTATTTCCCCAAATGGTGCAACGATTGAGCAACGCCTCAATGATCAAATGTTGCATCCTAATTTTCCAGTACCCTTGCAGATTATGCAGGCTCAGCTGAAATTTTGTGACATCTCTGTGGGTGAGACGGTAGCCATTGGTGACATTAATATCATTAATGCGCTGCTAAACCACCCCGGTGAAGCTGTTGGCTATCGGGTGGAGTGGAATGGAATAGCGGCTGCCTATATTACAGATACTGAACATTTCCCTGATCGGTTAGATGAAAATGTGTTGTATCTGGCTCAAAATGCTGATGTGATGATTTATGACTGTACCTATACCGATGCGGAATATCATTCCGAAAGTTCAAGTAAGGTTGGTTGGGGGCATTCCACTTGGCAGGAAGCTGTCAAACTCGCTAAAGCTGCTAATGTGAAAAAGTTAGTTGTTTTTCACCATGATCCTCTGCATGACGATGATTTTATGGATGACATTGGCCGCAAGACGGCAGCAGAATTTCCTAATAGTATCGTCGCCCGTGAAGGTATGGTCCTAGACCTAGCTGAGTTTAAGGCACTTGAATTGGCAAGTCGATAAACATGGATTGGCGCACATAAACCATATCCAAATTGAAACCTGTAGTTTCTACCACGGTAAAATTCCAGTTCTGGACGTGGACAAGGTTTAGTTCAAGTTTATGGCATCAGCAATGACTAGAAGCTTTCAATGACGGCAGCCTTGTATGCTGTGTTGTATGCCCCATTTGGAAAGAACATGTACCAAACAAGACAAATGGAGCTTAGATAGTTTGTAAGCTCCATATAATTGTGAAAGTTCAGTTTATTCTATATCCAGCTCTATCAGCCCTTATACTTGGGAGACATCGCTAACCCTAAATAAGAGCCAATATATAGATAGACTAATTGGATTTTCAAGCGGGTGACGCGATTCGAACGCGCGACATTCACCTTGGCAAGGTGACGCTCTACCACTGAGCTACACCCGCATTTGCCTTGTTCTCACTTTTACTAGGATGCCACAGAAGGTTTTTCTTTGTCAAATCTATTTGAAAAAAAATTACCGAGTAACCCTCTGCTGATCTTGGCAGTTGGGTTATCAACTTGGACATTTCTAAGGGGTTCCTAGCTTTGGTAGTTGAGGCATTAGACTTGCCATTTCCAGGGCACTCATAGCGTAATTCCAGCCAAGGTTGCTTTTGATACCTGCTCGTTCTAAAGCCTGCTGCATAGAGTCGGTGGTCAAGATACCAAACACGACTGGTACACCAGTTTGAAATCCAGCGGCGGCAATTCCTTTCGAGACTTCGGCGGCGACATAGTCAAAGTGAGGAGTTTGACCACGAATAACAGCGCCTAAGCAAATGATGGCGTCATATTGGCCGCTAAGGGCTAGCTGTCGTGCTACCAGGGCCACTTCAAAACTTCCAGGAACCCAGGCATAGTCTACTTGGCTACCTTTGGGATCTACATTGACACCATGGCGCTTTAGGCAATCCTGGCAACCTTCTAGCAGTTTATTAGTGACCAAATCATTAAATCGACCGATGACAATCGCAAACTTAGATGTGCTTGCCTGGTCAAAGCTTCCTTCAAAAACAGTCATGGGGCTATTCGAGTTATTGCGAAAAAATAAGGTGGTAGGTCCCAATGACCTTACCACCCGAGTGCAGATGTTTTTGCGAATGAGCTGAGCAATGATAATCGCTTAAAACGAAAACGCAGCTCTTTACTGTGATGGTTTACACCACAAAATAATTCAGACTTCCTACGACGATTACCAGGGCTCCCCAGATGATGGAGCCAAGAAAGATTAGTCGTTTTGATTGCTCCCAGTTTTGAGGGGAGGCATAGGCTACGGGCACACCGATCACCATGATAAAAGACCAAACTACCAGAACAAATAAAAACAGTTGAAACAGGATAGACATAACTCGCCACTCTTAAGACAGCAAAAGATCTAACACACCATGCCCAGGTGGAAAACTGCCATACTAACGGAGCAGAATTTAGCTTCCAGACTTGGACAAGCCTCTTAATCTATTGATGGTGATACAGTATGGAGCACTGATCGCCCTGTTTAGTAAGCTATCAAATATTAGGCCCCTAGCGAAAGCGTTTTACTTGAATCCGTAGGGATTAATTTGTCTGTACTAATATTTTCGGATTGCTGACGATAGGTTTGATGTTTTGGCTGATGGGAGAGATATGGATTTGATCCTTTGCCATACAACCGCAGATTTTGACACGTTGGGGGCAGCGGTTGGGCTGGCATATTTATATCCGGGGAGCCGAATTGTTTTGACTGGTGGGGCACATCCGGCAGTTAAAGCTTTTTTGGCACTGCATCGTGATGAATATCCATTGATTGAACGCCGAGCTGTAACGGTATCGATGATTCGCTCAATTGTAGTGGTAGATGCCCATCTGCGGAGTCGAGTGGGGGCTGCAGCCGAGTGGATTGATTATGCGATCGCCACCCATTTACCTATCACCATTTACGATCACCATACGGAGTCTGGTCCCGATATTCCTGGCGATCATCATATCGAGGCGGTTGGAGCTACGACTACTCTGGTAGTTGAGGCCCTGAGACAGTCTGATCAGTCGCTCTCTCCCACCCAAGCTACGGTGATGGCCTTAGGTATCCATAGTGATACGGGGTCTTTGACCTTTGCTCAGACCCAACCCCGTGATGTCTATGCTCTGGCCTGGTTAATGGAACAGGGGGCCAATCAACAAACTATTTCCGAAGCCGTGGAGCCTGGGTTGTCAGAAACACTCCAAGGGCTTCTCAGTATTGCTCTAGATACTACATCTATTGAACAAGTCGAGGGGTATGCCGTAGGAACTGTCTATCTGGAAACCACAGACTTTGTGCCTGGTCTGTCCGGATTGGTGAGCCATCTGATGGCGCTATTAGGGTTAGATAGTCTGCTGCTAGCAGCGGTTTATACCGCTAAGGCAAAACCTCGGTTGACGTTAATTAGTCGTACCCGCCCCCAAACTGGCATGAACTGTCGCACATTGCTTCAACCCTATGGAGGTGGTGGTCATAGCTGTGCAGCAGCAGCAAACCTGACAACTGATACCCCTGGTATTGTTTTTAAGCAGCTTTGTGATGCAATTGTTCGGTCTCATACCCAGTCAGTTACAGCTCAAGACATTATGTCATCACCAGTCAGGACGATTCGTCCGATGACAACAGTGGTGGATGCTCAGCGAATTTTGCTGCGCTATGGTCATTCTGGGCTATGCGTGGCAGACGATATAGGAAAACTCCAGGGCATTATTTCACGCCGGGATATTGACTTGGCGTTACATCACGGTTTTAGCCATGCCCCAGTCAAGGGCTATATGACGCTCAATTTGAAAACTGTGGCAGCTCATACATCCCTCAGTGAGATTCAGGCCTTAATGGTCACCTATGACGTGGGCCGTTTACCAGTGCTGGATGAGGAAGAAGAGCTGGTGGGTATTGTCACCCGCACCGATGTTTTACGGCAGATGTATCCTGCTCAATCGGCTGATAATGCTTTGCTGACACCGCTGGAGACTAATGTATATGAACGATTAAAGGCTTCGTTGCAAGCTTACCCTACGGCGTTAGAGTCAGAGGACCTGTGGACGCTTTTAACGCAAATTGCGACTGCTGCCCAGCAGCGAGGCTGGCACTTATACGTGGTGGGTGGGGCTGTTCGAGACTTGCTACTGGCCCCGGTCGATACTGCTGTTTCCCTTAAAGATATTGACCTGGTAGTGGATAGCTTTCGGACACCTGTTGTGGAAGGAGCTGGTGTTGTTTTGGCTCAGCAGCTACAAACGCAGTATCCAGATGCGGAACTTCAGGTTCATGGCGAGTTTCAGACAGCAGCCCTGATCTGGCACTCGCGGGTTGGTCATGCTCCGCTGATGATTGATATTGCGACGGCGCGTACAGAGTTTTACCCTTATCCAGCGGCTAATCCAGAGGTAGAACCCAGCTCGATTCGACAAGATCTTTACCGTCGTGACTTTACGATTAATGCCATGGCAATCCGCCTGACAGCGCCTCAGCCAGGCTTATTGTTTGATTTTTTTGGGGGCTATCTAGACATTCAGCAGAGTCAGGTGCGGGTGCTCCATGCCAATAGCTTTATCGAGGACCCCACCCGGATTTTTCGGGCTGTGCGCTTCGCAGTCCGTTTAGGGTTTGCCATTGATTCTCAAACTGAAACGTTTATTCACTATGCAGTAGATAGTGGCATATATGCGGACTTGCAGGCACAGCAGGCCAAGAAACGCTTGCCAGCTCTACAAACACGCCTTAAGGCTGAGTTGACTTATATTTTCCAGGCGGACTATTGGGCAAAGTCTTTGGGTTTGCTGGATAAGCTGGGCGCTTTGAGCTGTTTACATACCGATTTGACGATAGATGCTGGGCTGTGGCGGCAGATGCACCGAGCTGGTCGCTGGCGGCAGTTATTTGTGGATAAGGTAGGTAAGGATATTGATGTGGAGCCTTGGCTCTTGAGATTAGAGGTACTGTTAGCAAGGGTGGAGGTACGAGCTCAAATAGCCCATAACTTGCAGTTGCCCCTAGGTTCTATTCAACGTTTAGAACGATTAGCCCTGGTTGAAGACTCGTTATTAAATCAATTCAGCCATTTGGATCAGCCCAGACCCAGTTCTATATATCAAATTCTAGTACTCTACGATTTATCAACACTATTGTTGGTCAGCGTACGCCACCCTCAGCAAATAGGATTCTATGTATGGAATTACATCACTCAGCTGAGGGATATTCGACCACCCATCGATGGGCATCACCTCAAACGATTGGGATATCGCCCAGGACCTCGATATCGGCAAATACTAACTGACCTTACCTATGCAAGGTTGGATGGCCACATCACATCAGTAGCCTCAGCTGAAGATTATCTCAAGCGACATTACTCACTGGAGTCAGACTAGTAAATAATTTAATTAATCTGATTAGCCTGTAACTCTTGACCCCAGCTCTTTATAGCTGCGATTGATGAAAGTATACCAGACCTGTACTATTGCCATTTCTCCACTGCCATAGATAAAGTTAGAAACTGAGGAAATATTAAGTTTCATTCTGCTCTCAACTAAGCTGGCAAGATTTGAGGCTCTATGGTGGAATTTGTGGTTTTTCCTGAATAACAGCAATGCCAGGTATTCCTTTACTAAGCTTTTTGTGCCCAAATGCAGATAATGCCACCGTCTGTCAAACCGATCGTAAAGGATTCAACGTCACGCTCTGGCAGGGTACCTAAGCGGCGATTGTTTTCTCTCATTGCCACTGCAGCTGTTGCTAGCGGTTTAGGGGTAACTTTAGGAAGTACCTTACGTTTTCAAGTATTGCCCGTTGGTCAAGCGCCACTTTTCCAGCCACAGCAAGATTTTCCTCCCTTGGCAGAATGGCCCCCCCAAGTGCCTGATTCAACAGAACACGAGGATTTTGATGTTGATTGGGACGATGAAATGCCCCAATCCCAATTGGTCTATAATGAAGCCCCTATTAGTAGTGATGTTGAGGCCTATGATGAGGTCGACGCAGATCTTTACCAAGAAAAGACAGATGTCCTCAAAGAGCCCGTCCTCTTAGAAGACTCACCAATTCCCATTTCAGGTACTCTAGGCGATGAAGATGTGACTCAGGACATTACAGATGAAGCTTTTGAAGAAGAAGCCTTACCGCCTGTCGTCGCGCCAAATATCGGGGAACCTGATAGCGAAGTTGATAGCCAACCTTTAGAAATTACTGATTCTGTTACTGAGAGTTACCCATGGTTTGACAAGCGCCCAGTATCGGAGTCTCAATTTACAGATGGGCCTGTTATCATCTCTCCAGATGGGCCTGTTCCGTCCCCTGACTTGCTGTCAGATTAACTAATTGGCAATGGATTTAGTGAAAATTTTATCCACGAATTTACCTACCCAATATATGGGGGTGTTGGTGATTCTGCCCCAGCTAGTCTTAAACCATGGGTATAATATCGCTTAGATATCCGTAAAAAAATTTATGAGTAATCCAACGCTGCAAGCGTTCTTTCTAGGGCGTGCCTTGGCAACGGCTATCGGTGAAAAAATGGAGGAAGTGATTACTACTAGCATGAGCGGTGTCGGCCGCTTTGATGCTGAGCAGAGAGAATGGTTACATCGATTTGTCGAAGACGTTTTTGAGCAGGCTCAATCGTCTCAGACAGAGGTTTCTTCTGAAGTTGACAGTTCAAGTTCAGGTGAAGATTTACAGGCTACGATTGACAATCTGAGAGCTGAGATTGCTCAGGTTCGAGTTGCGTTACAGCAGTACCGATCTTCTTCCTGATCTATCTGATACCTAAGTATTACTGCCAGACAATTAGCCCGAGATCGACATCCGTTTTCAAGTCCACTGTTTAACTATGCCGCTGGCTATCTAGGAGACTGAGTGTCTACAGTTCCCAATGCAACCGAGAATCCGTCACTGAGCGAGCAATCATCTGAGCGCTTAATTAGCGTCCAGGATAGTGTTAGCAATTCTCAGTTGTCACCAGTTCATTTAGATACTGCTCTAGAGCCTTTTGCAGAAAAAAAATTGAATACGCTAATCGTTGAGAAACGTTATCGATGGAACCGTCGGTATAGTCGGCCAGAACGATTTATTGATATCTGGTCTTTCTTCCTGACTTTTTTGGGTAAGCGTTGGCTTTATGGCAAATCCTGGAGTTATGCCGGAGGGATATCTCCTGAGAAGCAGTCGGCACGGCGACGGGCTCAAGCTCGCTGGATTCGGCTTACTTTTTTAGATCTGGGTCCCACATTTATTAAATTAGGTCAGTTATTCTCTACTCGCTCCGATCTATTTCCAGTTGAATATGTCGAAGAACTATCCAAGCTTCAGGATCAAGTACCTGCGTTTAGTTATGAGCAGGTAAAGTCTATCGTTGAGGCGGACTTGGGGCGGCCTGTTGATGAGTTATATCAGACCTTTGATCCTATCCCTTTGGCTGCGGCTAGCCTAGGGCAGGTGCATCGAGCTCAATTACACTCTGGTGAAGAAGTCGTTGTTAAAGTTCAGCGGCCTGGTTTACAGCGTCTCTTTCAGATTGACCTTGCTATTTTAAAAGGCATTGCCCAGTATTTTCAGAGTCACCCTGAATGGGGGCGTGGACGTGACTGGCTTGGGATTTATGAGGAATGTTGCCGGATTCTGTGGCTAGAGATTGACTTTCTGCATGAGGGACGTAATGCAGACACATTTCGTCGTAATTTCCGCGATATTGATTGGGTTAAGGCTCCGCGTATCTATTGGCGCTATGCATCTCAGCGTGTACTGACGTTAGAATATCTACCGGGTATTAAAATTAGTCATTATGAGTCTCTAGAAGCTGCTGGCTTGGATCGACAGCGGCTAGCGCAATTGGGAGCGCAGGCTTATTTACATCAGCTTTTGAATGATGGCTTTTTTCATGCTGATCCTCATCCCGGAAATATTGCTGTGAACCCTGATGGCACTCTAATTTTCTATGATTTTGGCATGATGGGGCAGATTCCGCCGATTACGCGTGATGGGCTGATGCGCACCTTTATGGGCGTGGCTCAGCGAAATGCTGACATAGTAATGGCATCTCTGATTGATCTGGGAGCTTTGACAGAAACTGAAGATATGGGGCCTGTGCGTCGCTCAATTCAGTATATTCTAGATAACTTCATGGATAAGCCCTTTGAGGAGCAATCCATTACTGCCATCAGTGATGATTTGTATGCCGTTGCTTACGATCAGCCATTTCGATTCCCTGCCACATTTACATTTGTGATGCGGGCATTTTCTACGCTAGAGGGTGTGGGTAAAGGGTTAGACCCAGACTTTAATTTTATGGAGGCTGCAAAACCGTTTGCTAATCAGCTTATGACTAATGTCTCTAATTCTTCTACTAACGGACTCATTGGTGAAATCAGTCGTCAGGCAGCTCAAGTAGGTAGTTCAGCGTTTGGATTGCCACGACGTATTGAGGATTCGCTTGATCGTTTGGATCGGGGTGACATTCGTGTACGAGTGCGCTCTATTGATACTGATCGGGCTATACGTCGTCTGAGCAGTGTCAATTTGATGACAAACTATACGTTGCTGTTTGGCACGTTTACTTTATCGGCCACTTTATTATTGGTAAGTCAATTGCCATGGGTCGCTTTAGGAATGTCGTTACCTGCTGCTGTATCGGGGATAGCGTTAGTTCGAGCCCTGATGCGCCTTGGTCGAGCTGACCGTATGCCCTAGCTGCCCATTTTATGCCTAAATGCTTTATGCAACGCTTTTTTGCCGGTTTAACGGATCCAGGATTGCTACGAACTAGTAATCAAGATGCTTATTATCTGGATAAATTAGGCCGTTTCTTTGTTGTTGCTGATGGTATGGGGGGACATGCTGGTGGCCAAGAAGCCAGTCGCTTAGCGACAGAGGCTATTTATCAGTATCTCGACAATCATTGGGAGAGTACGGAGTCCCCTGATGTCATGCTACGTAAGGCATTTATCGCGGCAAACGATGCTATTTTGAAGGACCAGTATCATCATCCTGAGCGAGCGGATATGGGGACAACGGCTGTAGCGGTCATGTTTCGTGAGCCTGATAGCCATCCTTGGTGCGCCCATGTTGGCGATTCCCGACTCTATCGTTTGCGAGGAGCCAAGCTCGATCAAATTACAACTGATCATACTTGGGTTGCTAAGGCAATTGAAGAGGGTGAATTGACGGTCGATGAATCTAAACATCATCCTTGGAGACATGTTCTTTCTCAATGTCTGGGACGAGAAGACTTAAATCGCATTGATGTTCAGTCTTTGGATGTGTCGGGGGGGGATCGCTTGCTGTTATGCAGTGATGGTTTAACGGAAGAGCTTTCTGATCCATTAATTGCCACTCATTTGAAGTCGATTCGCTCTTGTCCAACGGCTGTTGAGTCTCTTGTAGATGCTGCTAAGCAGCGTGGTGGTCGTGACAATATTACGGTGGTGGTAGTCGCTTTTCAAGACGAATAACGGGTAAGTGATAAGGGTGGAGTAGAGCTAGATGTTTAAGTGTGCGCTAGTCTGTACTGATTTTGAAGATAGTCTGCAGCGGCTGATAAAGTTTGTTCCTGATTTGGTGCAGTCTGGCTTAGAACAAGTGGTTTTTTTCCATAATGTTTCCCTGACTACCGATCGTGAGATTCCTAAAGTGGATGACGAGGCTGTTGCTAATGCTAAACAACGCCTGGCCGCAGCAAGTCATGCCGTCCTTCCTGATGGGAAATCGGTTGTTATTGATGTGCGCTCTGGACGTGTTATTGACAATATTTCAAAGGTAGCTCGTTGCTATGATGCCGATGTTTTGATTCTCGGTACTCCGACCCGTTCCCTGCTTACGGAGAAACTGTTTGGAAGTACTACGACTGGGATTGCGAATCAACTTGATATTCCGTTGGTTATTTTGCGTCCTCAGCTAATAGCAACCTATCGGGAGCAGGAGCTGGCTCTGCGTTGCCAGACCTTGTTTACTCATCTTTTGTTGCCCTATGACGGTAGTAATAGTGCCAAATATTTAGTGTCACAAGTTAAAGCAGTGGCTCAATCGAGTGAATGTCCTCAACACTGTACGCTTTGTTGGATTATTGATGATTGTATCCGTGTGGAGCTCAGGGAATCGGAGAAACAGGTCCAATCCCAGCTCGATCAGGTGAAGGCTGATTTAGAAACAGCGGGTGTAGAAGTATTTACGGAGATTCGTCAGGGCGATCCCCAATCTGAAATATTGAAGTCGGCAGAAGTGAATGATATTTCTGCGATCGCAATTTGCTCTGGTAAATCCAAGGGGATTTTGAAATGGTCGGTGCCTAGTTTCACCAGTGCTTTACTACGCTCCAGTTGGCATCCAGTGATTCATTTCCCGCGTGCAAGTTGATTCTTTTCTCCCTTACCGAGCATCTTTAACCATTGGTCACAGCAGTGGCAACTTAAAAATTAGGTGCTTAAGTGTTTGAGTTGGAATGCATAGCCTCAAAGCTTAAGAGCATTTGAGGCTTCAATTTCTCGTTGAGCTCCTGCTTGAGCATTCTTTTACTTTCTTTGGGAGTGCCTGTGGGCATGATTGTACGAGCCATAAGTACCCACTCTTTCAGTAGTTTCCGTTGAGGCGGAGCAATGTGCAGACGGCGAAAGTTGATGAATTGATTAGGGGTTTCTTTAGAGAAAAAAAGCACACGATAAGAGCCCTCTTCGCCAAGATGCCAAATAAACTTTTGATTTCCAGGATTTTTAAGGTCAAGATAGCTTGATAACCATCGGGCTCCTTGAGCCTGGCTATAAAGCGCTGTTACCCATAGCAACATAGGGTGAGGGGTGCGAACACATAAAAAATTGTTGGAGCCGGTATTAGTAAGACGCTGTTCAATTTCTAGAGAGCCCAACATTGCCCATAGAGTAGGCAATTGGCGATTGCTCATGGCGAGCAGTTTTGGAAATACAATTTCAGCAATTGGTGTTTCTTGGGGCCACACCTGTAGTCGACAAAATCGATCTTCCTCAGAGCCACTAGGGGGTGCCTGTTTAGAAACAACGGGGAGATCCCTAAGGGTCCCCCTAATCTGCTTCCCCAGATCAATTGAGCGACTAAATCGATTTTCTAATGGAGCGAGATGAGTTAGAAGTTGACTAACACTGTTAGGGCGTTGAGAGCGATCCTTGGCTAGGCAGCCCATGACAGCATCCTTAATTAACCTGGGTAATACACCATAGGGCGATTGACCATCCAGTGGGATCGGCTCTTGAGCGCGATGGGCTTTGTACCAGCCACCAAAGGTATTATTGCGGGGGCGAAAGGGCAAAGAACCTGTAAGCATTTGATACATCATTATGCCTAGGCTATAGATGTCAGAACGTCTATCAAGTTCTTGTCCCTCCATCTGTTCTGGAGACGCATAGGCTAGTGTCCCCATAAAACTACTAGTTTGTTCGCTATTATCGGTTTGCATCAGTTTAGCGATGCCAAAATCCAAAATCTTGACTAGTTCACCGACACTGGCACTTTGGGTAACCAGGATGTTGCTGGGTTTAATATCGCGATGAATTATAGGAATAACCTGGCCATTAAGAATAATGCCTTTGTGAGCTGTTTCTAAACCTAGACAAATTTGTCGAGTGAAATCGAGAAATCGTGGAATGGGCAGGGGGGTTGGCTGAATCACCTGACCCAAATTTTGCCCTTTGAGATATTCCATGACATAGAACGGAATTTCGTCATCGGTAACGCCGTAGTCCGTAACCCTGACTACATGGATGCTATTATTGCCCAGTTGGGCACAGGTCATGGCCTCGCGCATAAAGCGCTGGGTCATTTGCTTATTGAGTAAGGTTTGAGAGAGAAACTTGACAGCGACAGGAACGCCCCCTAAGAGCATATCCTCAGCCAAGTAGACTTTTCCCATGGAGCCTTGACCGATGGAGTCCATGAGCTCATAGCGATTGGCAAGTCTACGACCTAAGTTATTGTCTGTCATTTAATGCGGTGATTCTAAGCCAATAATACCTAGCGTTGGTCCTATTGCCGAAGACATCTAATAATCCTAAAAATGTTTAGTCATTATAGTCATGCAGTTCATGTTAAAGAGCTGCATGACTCATAGACTAGGACTTGCCAGCAGTCTCATATACGATACCTTTGACAAGTTACCTTAGTACTGTAATTCAATTTTTTCAGAGATTTGAATTACCCTAACCAATACGATCAATATGAAATGGAGGCTATACCCTCACTATTATGTGCAATTCTCTAAGATGAATTGCCGTTAGCTTGGGAAATCATTATTGGTATTTACCAGAGCATTCGAGGCTTTAGGTTATCATTCAGCTCCTTTCTCAGGATATTTTTACTGGTTTGGGGACTGTCTATTGGTATAAAAGCGCGGGCTATCAGCACCCATTCCTTTAAGAGTTTTTGCTGAGGAGAGGCAATGTGTAAGCGACGAGAGTTGACACACTGATTTGGAAAATCTTTAGAGAAAAACAATACTGGATAGTTTCCTGTCTCTGCCAAGCACCAGATAAATGTCTGAATATCAGATTTTTTAAGATCTAAATAGCTGGATAGCCATCGAGGGCCTTGAGCTTCACCATAAAACGCTGTGACCCATAAAACCATTGGGTGTGGACTCAAGGTAAATAAGAAATTATTGTAACCAGTATTGCTAATGTGTTGCTTAATTTCCTGAGGCTGCATCATCACCCACAGTGCTGGTATCTGGCGATTTTGGACTGAGATAAGTTGCTGAAATACAATTTCAGCAATGGGTTTATCTTTTGGCCATACCTGCTTATGAAAAGGATTGTTGGATGTTGCTGGTTTAGTTTGAGGCTTAGGTTGACGCGTTATTAAACGATCGAGGAGTTGACTAACGTTACTTGGGCGTTGGGATGGTTCCTTTGCCAAGCAGCTCATAACGGCATCTTTTAGTGACTTAGGTAATGGACCATAAGGTGATAAGTCATCCAAAGGTGTAGGCTCTTGATACCGATGGATATTGTACCAACTGCCAAATGTATTGCTAGTAGGGCGAAAAGGGAGAGAACCTGTCAGCATTTGGTACATCATAATGCCCAAGCTATAGAGGTCAGAACGGTTATCGAGCTCCTGTCCTTCCATTTGTTCTGGAGAGGCATAGGCTAATGTCCCCAGGAAAGTGCTCGTTTCCTCTCGATTATTAGCTTGCATGAGCTTGGCAATACCGAAGTCCAAAATCTTCACCAGGTCGCCGATACTGGCGCTTTGAGTAACCAAGATATTGCTAGGTTTAATGTCTCGATGAATGATCGGAACGACTTGATTGTTGAGAATAATGCCTTTGTGAGCTGCTTCTAAACCGAGACAAATTTGTCGGATAAAGTCGCGAAAACGTCTGACCTGCAGAGGCCTTGGTTGGAGCATCTGGCCTAAATTTTGCCCTTTGAGATATTCCATGACATAGAAGGGAACTTCATCGTCAGTAACGCCATAGTCTGTGACTCTGATCACATGGATACTCTTGTTTCCCAGCTGGGCACAGGTCATAGCCTCGTGCATAAAGCGCTGGTTCATCTGCTCATTGAGTAAGGTTTGGGCGAGAAATTTGACGGCGACAGGAACGCCTCCTAGGAGCATATCTTTAGCCAAATAGACTTTCCCCATGGAGCCTTGACCGATGGAGTCCATGAGCTCATAGCGATTGGCAAGTCTACGACCTAAGTTACTGTCTGGCATTTAAAGCTGCAGTGATGAGCCAATAACCCCAGCGGTTACCAGGGATTACATATGGCTGTTATGTTCAGAAACATTATGGAATCAATGAACCATCTATCCATACGCACCCTTGGGTAAATCCCCAGGGTGAATTAAACGCAACTTCTGTAACTTACTAAAATAGATTGCTTGATCTAACCCTGATGTCGCTCAACGATAGCTTCCATGGTGCTAGATAAATGATGGCCTGCCATAATGCCACCTGAGAAATGATATCGATTGGAATTATGTCGATAGAGGGTTTCAAACCCGGTACGCATATGCCTATCCTTGAGAGCCCAGTAATGCTGAACGATTGAACTGGGTCCGATCCATCCTTCGCCTTCTACGCGTCCAAGCACACTGTGTTGCAACACAAAGGTATATTGACGATTTCCGGTAGCAATTCGTCCTTTGTACTGTAAAGAAATATCGTCGAGCTCTCCGTTAGGAAAAACAAGCTTAGTGACCATAGTGAACCAGTCGTTGCTGTTCCAGGCGACTAGGATTTTGCCTTTGACGGAGATCGGTAGTAGGTCCTTAGACAACCAGCTACCCTGAAGGGTCCAGCGTCCTGGCTCGATCAGAAAACTGTGGTTCACGTATTCTCCCTGATGTTTATATAACGATTTATGTAAATCACTTGTAATAGTTTATTGTTGGCAGACTTGAGTCATGAAATAACAATTCTGTAGCTGTTTCTAGGTAGTTTTCGCTGTTAATTTATTTCCCCTTTCAGAGTAGATGAGATGCCAATGTATTGTGATAGTTTCTGAATGTTTTATTTACTGATCTCTGTGGCAAGGTGATCTTTGACTTTGTGAATATGACCTAGTAGACAGGGGTGGCTAGCTCCCGTGACGGTGAGAAGGTTGCCTGGGTGCTGATGCCAACGCCAATATCCTAGGATGGCAAAGGCGATCGCTTCCTTGAATCTGCTGTCAAGACCGACGTCATCTGTGGTGAGTATCGGAATATCAGGCAATCTAGATTGGAGTTGCGATCGCAAGTATCCATTTTGACTTCCTCCACCGCATAGTAGAACTTCGTCGGGGAGACGGGGTAGCTGACGGTAACTATCGACGATTGTGGCAGCAGTAAAGGCCGTTAGGGTCGCAAGGAAATCGGCCTGGTCTAGGTCAAATGCCTGTGCCTCTTGCCAACATCGCTGACCATAGCTGGCCCCAAATAGTTCCCGACCGGTGGATTTGGGTGGGGGTTGCTTAAAAAATGACTGCTCTAACCATTGGTCTATCAAAGTTTGGCAGGGGTTGCCCTGGGCTGCCCAGTTACCGTCATGGTCATAAGTTAGTGTCCCGTTACTAAAGGCGTGAACTGCCCAGTCAATTAACGCATTGCCAGGGCCTGTATCCCAGCCAATGATGCTTTCTGGTGGACTATCTGCACGATCCCATGGTGGCAGATAGGTGAGGTTACCAATGCCGCCAATGTTTTGTATGCAGCGATGACGTTGGGGATCGCTGAGAAGACTGGCATCAACGGGAGGTACCAGGGGAGCTCCTTGTCCGCCAGCAGCTATATCTGCGGCGCGAAAATCACTAATGGTTGGAGTTTGGGTGAGATGGGCGATCAGTGCGCCTCGCCCCAGTTGCCAGCTGTACCCTAGATTATTATTGGTTGGGGGGCGATGATAAACAGTTTGGCCATGGGATGCGACTACATCCGCCTGTCCTAGATGATTAGCGACGTCGGCAAATGAGATTGCAATTTCATCGTCCAATTCCACAATGTCGGCCATGGTTAGTGGGGCACCATGACATACTGAGAGGATGCGATTACGAAGCCCCGCCGGATAATTGCCAGTATGCGTTGCCAAGAGCTCGATTTGAACGTTATATTCCTTACCCGTGACTTCAACTAAGGCCGCATCAATTCCATCGACGGAAGTGCCGCTCATCAAGCCAATGAATTTCATGCTTTCTGGTCCTTCCAATATTGTGCCATTTGTCTGGTGAGTAAACCCACATAAAAACACTACATAGGCAATTTATCGATGCCTTTATTGGAGCCCACCACTACCATCAGCGTCCCAGCCCTTAGACGGGTGACTGGACTAGGATTGATTTCAAACTTATCCATGGCATTTTCTTTGCTGATGGCCATTAATGTCAGTCCAAAGTGGTTTCGTAGGTCCAATTCAACAATGGTCTTACCATCAAACACTTGAGGGACGACTACTTCAACAATGCTGTGATCAGGGTCGAGTTCAAATCGATCTAGCACTCCTGGGCGTGTTAAGGAACGAGCCAATTCACAGCCCATTTCAAATTCTGGAAACACTACATGATCAGCTCCTACCCGCTGGAGGAGTTTGCCATGGATTTCTGTAGATGCCTTGGCAACCACATTGGCAACACCTGCCTCTTTTACATTGAGAGTGGTGATAATGCTCTCTTGGATATAGTTACCGATGGCTACAATCACCGTATCAAAATCAGGGATGCCCGCTTCCTGTAAAGCCGAAGGCTGAGTAGAGTCCATTTGAACAGCGTGGGCGGCAATTTGATCTGTTAATACCTGAGCCACCCGATTTTCATCAGAATCAATACCCAAGACCTCATAACCCATGCCATGTAGGGTAAGGCAGACGGCACGGCCAAAGCGACCTAAGCCAATGACCGCAAACTGGCGATTGTTAGCCCGCAGATTTCTAAAAAACTTGAGTGAAGATAAATTCACGGCGATTGCCCATAACTCAGTAGTTTGGGAGAGTATCGTGCTGTTAAAAGGCGAACTGTAACTTCCCCGAACCTTATCGTTGAGCATACCCTGATTAGTTCGTCTGCATAGGTCTGTTATGGAATGCATGGATAGACCTTCTGCATAGCCTTATTTAATTTTATCGAGAGTTTTATGGTTTCAATGGTCTATAACTTGCCATGTTACAGACTTAACGTTGCTTACCTCATTCTCCTCAAAACGTGCTCTGCCAAATTCCTAGGCTACCTAACCACAAACGATTGAGAATCGATTTCTTTCTTTGCTAGGCTAACCTAATGATCTTGGGAAGGAGATATCAGTGAACATTCAACTTGGTCGTGGCAAAACAGCAAGACGTGCCTATGGCATTGATGAAATTGCATTGGTGCCTGGACCTAAAACCCTAGATCCCGCATTAGCCGATACCCGTTGGACGCTCGGCAATGTAGAACGTGAAATTCCTATTATTGCTAGTGCAATGGATGGTGTTATTGACGTTCGTATGGCTGTGGAGCTTTCGAAACTGGGTGCTCTTGGCGTTTTAAATCTAGAAGGCATTCAAACTCGTTATGAGGATCCTAATCCAGTTTTGGATCGCATCTCATCCGTGGGAAAAGCAGAGTTTGTGCCTCTAATGCAGGAAATTTATGCACGACCGGTACAACCAGCATTAATTAAGCAACGGATCTCAGATATCAAGTCTCAAGGTGGGATTGCAGCGGTGAGTCTAACGCCTATGGGAGCTGCTAAGTATGGTCAGACAGTTGCCGAAGTTGAAGCTGATCTCGTCTTTATCCAGGCAACCGTCGTATCTACGAATCATTTATCACCTGAGTCTATTTTGTCTCTGGACCTGGCAAACTTCTGTGCTGAAATGCCCATGCCAGTGATTTTGGGTAACTGTGTCACTTACGAGGTTACCTTAGAGTTAATGAAGGCTGGAGCTGCCGGAGTGCTTGTTGGGATTGGCCCTGGAGCTGCCTGTACATCACGTGGTGTATTAGGAGTAGGTGTTCCCCAGGCGACTGCTGTTTCTGATTGTGCGGCCGCTCGGGATGACTATCAGCGAGAAACGGGACGCTATGTGCCTGTGATTGCGGATGGTGGATTAGTCACCGGAGGAGACATTTGTAAATCAATTGCCTCAGGTGCTGATGGTGTGATGATTGGTTCTCCCTTTGCCCGTGCCGCTGAAGCGCCCGGGCGCGGTTTTCACTGGGGCATGGCTACACCTAGTCCAGTGCTACCTAGAGGTACCCGGATTAATGTGGGTACGACAGGGACGCTTGAGCAGATTTTACGAGGACCCGCTCAACTTGACGATGGTACCCACAATCTCCTCGGAGCTCTAAAAACTAGCATGGGTACCCTAGGCGCAAAAGATCTAAAGGATATGCAGAAAGTAGAGGTCGTTATTGCCCCTTCACTATTGACTGAGGGTAAGGTTTACCAGAAAGCTCAGCAGCTAGGAATGGGTAAGTAATTCAGGCACTGCTAGCCCTTGGTATCAGTTGAGCTGTCAAGTATAGACAAGCTCAACTGGTATTTAGCAGTTCATTTCTGAAATTAGCAATGCTATCAGTTGTGTCTAGACCAGTCGACTTTGTTAGAAAAAATAGAGCTATTTTAGATAAGCTTTGAGATTTTTGCGATGTAGAATTTTCAGTCAGAAATTATGTCTGAATAAAACAGTTTCTTCCCGCAACATGATCAATATCACTTAGCCATTATGATGAGTGTCACGATCCTTTATTTTTTCTCGCAGACGCAATAAAACAAAACTTAAAATCCTCGTCATACCTGAGGTGTAGGGGATGGCAAAAGCTGAGACTTGACCTACAATGAGACAGAAAGCGGAGACGGAAGTTTCCGTTCACTCCTCACACCACACTCCGCCTAAACCTAATTGGTTTAGGCGGTTCCTACATGGACAAAAGCTAATGTTTTTAGTTGGCAAAAGCTTCTACTAGGAATAGCCGCTCTATCCCTCAATTAACCTGGGCGCTCTTTGTCGGTCATGGAGTCGACCATAAAACGGTATTCTTAAAGTTGATTTTTCCAATGCTGAGATGAGTCGAACGCCAAAATCAGCTATGGTAAGAATCTGATATTTGACGACAAGGAATATAGGGATGTCAGCCGCACAAGTCACAGATTCGACATTCGAACAAGAAGTTATCAAAAGCGAGCTACCGGTGCTTGTAGACTTCTGGGCCCCATGGTGTGGTCCTTGCCGGATGGTTGCACCCGTGGTGGACGAGATTTCTGAGCAATACGATGGCAAAGTAAAGGTTGTTAAGGTCAATACGGATGATAATCCGAAAGTTGCCAGTCAATATGGTATTCGCAGTATTCCTACCTTAATGATCTTTAAGGATGGTCAACGTGTCGATATGGTCGTTGGTGCTGTGCCAAAGACAACTCTGGCTAATACCCTTGAGAAGTATTTATAAGCATTGATTTTCTGTTGATTTGCTTTTTTCATTAGGGCAAACTAATTAGTTAGTAATGTGTCGAAGTAATCTGTATAAATACTGAGTTTTGAATACTTTTCACGACCTCACAAAAGTTTTGAGGTCGTTTTTTTTGATGATTAAAATGGTTTCAAATTTGTGTCTATCCTTTGTCTATAAAGCATGTGAATAGTAATGCTGTAGTTCAATTGTCGTAATAACAGAAAACCATTATTCGCTTATTACTATTCTTCTTAAGATATAAAAACTTTTTAAGTTTATTAGTCAATTTCTCGTAGCAATAGGAGGTCCCGGTCTCCTATTGTGCCGAGGCATTGCTATACAATTGGGGATCTAAATGCTCTGAGTCAAGCGGTTAAGAATCTTCACCAATTTGTGTTTTATGGTCATCTCAAATACAAAACTACCCACTCATTTACAAGAGAAGATTTCTGAAATTGTCACCCAGTTGCCTTCTATGGAACATGGGGCTGTCATTCAACAGATTTTAGAAACTCTGGTGAGAATGATTGGACGAGAGGCTGATCGCTTAGATTGGAAGATTTTGAACAATACATTGCAGGATATGGAGCTCGGGTTCCAAGGCTTTTATCCTCATCGTCATACTCGTAAAATTGCGATTTTTGGTTCCGCCCGTACCCCTGCTGAACATCCTGATTATCAGTTAGCTAAGATGTTTGCTCAACGAGCGGCGAAACAGGGCTTTATGATTATGACTGGTGCAGGTCCTGGCATCATGCAAGCGGGGAATGAAGGGGCGGGGGTAGAACATTCATTTGGTTTAAATATTCAATTACCGTTTGAGCAAGGGTCTAATCCGATTATGGAAAACGACCCCAAGTTGCTCACATTCAAATATTTCTTTACACGCAAACTATTTTTTTTGCGAGAGTGTGATGCCTTAGCAGTTTTTCCAGGTGGTTTTGGTACTCAAGATGAGGCGTTTGAATCGTTGACGCTAGTTCAAACAGGTAAAGCTGAGCCTATGCCGATTGTGCTAATTGATCATCCTGGTGGTAATTATTGGCAAGGTTGGGATACTTATGTGCGTGATCACCTTATGGCTAATCGTCTGATTAGTTCCGATGATCCCAGCCTTTATGTGATGACAGACAATATTGATGATGCCTGGGATGAAATTACAAATTATTACCGAGTGTTTCACTCTAGTCGATATGTAGGCGATCGTTTGATCTTACGTTTGAATTCTTGCCTGCGCTCTGGAGCTTTAGAGGAGTTAAATCATTCCTTTGGCGATATTGTGGCGGCGGGAAAAATTGAGATGATGGATGCGTTACCAGAGGAGCGGGCGGACGAAACATTAGGGCTACCTCGGCTAGTATTTCAGTTTAACCATCGTGATTTTGGGCGTTTGCAGCAGCTTATTCGTAGGCTTAACTCTTTGGGCGAGCCCTGTGAGGCTACAGAACATCCAGAGCATAAGTAAGAGCCCTTTACAGAGCTATAAAGCATAAGGGAAAGCAAATTATAGAGAGTTGGAGTTGGATGCTGGACCCTTCGCTAAAGGGCTAAAATTCGTTTTGAATATGAGTGAGGATGCCTCGTGCGATCGCATTTGCCATTCGACTGCGCCATTCAGGATCGCGCAGGTTATGGATATCCTCGGCCCCAGTAACAAATCCGACCTCAACCAAAATAGCAGGCATAGAGGTGCGACGAATGACGTAGAACCTTGCCTGACGTACCCGTCGGTCAGGCATGCCCATGGCTCGCAATACAGTGTCATGTACCGTACGGGCAAAACGAGAGCCAGCGTTGGAATAATAATAGGTTTCTAAGCCATTGACGTCAGGTCGACTTAGATTAATAGCATTGGCGTGGATGCTAACAAATAAATCGGCATCGGCGCGTTCTGCCACTCGGACGCGTGGGTCAAGATCAAGTTCAATATCTCGATTACGGGTCATGACCACCTCGACACCCTGCTCTCTTAGGATGGCTGCAACTTGTTGTGAAATTGGCAGGATCACCTGTTTTTCTTGCAGCCCTCCAATGCCAACAGCCCCAGGATCCCGTCCTCCATGGCCAGGATCAATCGCCACAACAATTCTCCTTTGATTTACCCGAGGTAGTTCATCAGGAAATGTATTTCTCGATGGGCGAGGAGAGACCTGCTCGGGCGAGGTATCGCGGGATGGGCGATTTGCAACTGAATCAGAAGGCACTGGCATATTATCCCTAGGTGCACTGTCTGGAATATCTCGAATAGCAACTCCATCCGGGAGGACAGCAATTCCCCGAAAACTACTGCTAATCTCAGTTGAAATCGTTCGCCAATCAGGACTATCTTCTCCCAATGTCATAGTGATCAATACCGCCGAATTACTTTGGGATATATCCCAACTTTCGATGCTGTAGCGATTGTTAGGTAATGAGTTGGCCGTGAGCCCAGGTGCAATGGAGCTATCGCGAAGTTCTAATGTGATGGTGCGTTCCGGATCGCGGCGGCGAGGGCGGGAGCGGCTAAGACGTACCTCGGGTGCTTTCCCTGTTACTCGAATGAAAAAGCCATCGGCTGTAGCGACGATACTCCGTATTTGTGTATTGTCTGTCGATGTTTCAGGTGTATCTGCCGTTTGCACCTGATTAGCTGTTTGGGTAGGGGACGGTGATTGCCTTGGACGAGGGGCAGCGTTATTCCGTGTTAATTCAGGTAGCTGTACAAACCAGCGGCGGCTAGTTTCGCCTCGTACTTGCACTTGTTGTGGGTCTAGTGTGTAGCCTGGAGCCAACTCAATCACGATGCGGGCTGTTTGGGCATCAAGTTGGCCAACTCGAACTTCCTGTAGACCTTCTTGTAAACGCTGTCGAGTATTTGAACTGGTGACCTGGGTCTCAGGTAGGTCAATGACCAAACGTGTTGGGTTGAAAATCAGCTGTGCTTTGGGACGTACCTGAGTATCGGTCGTAAATGTCAGCCGACTTTCTTGTTGGTCAAAGCGCCAGAACTGAAGGTTAGCGGCATCTGCTGGCAAGGCAATCAGAACTGCCCCCAGAATGCCAACAACGCCAGATGTCAGGATAGACATCCTTTGAATGACTACTTGACTAGAAAGTAAAGGATTCCAATGCACAGCTTCAGTACGTTTCAATAGTATTGATCCCACAGCTATCAACATGTTGGATGAAGTCCAGGGTCAACGTCGCAAGACAAGGGTAGCCGCATTTGCACAATGTTTAAGATATTGAACATCAAATTGTGCGATTTGTGGGAATCCCCTTTCTTTGATTCATCCAACTATGGTGCTTTCAGACAAGAATCAATAGAGATGTCCGTAACTAATAATGGGGCAGACTGCTCCGCCGTTAGCATGCCCTTATCAAGAAGATTTAATACAGGGCAGTTGCTTTTTCAACATTGCTATTTGTGATCAGGACCTATTCAGGACTGGCCCATGGGCTTCCATTGCATCCATACTTTTGGGTACAGCTGCGGTGAGAATATCGTGGCCAGTGGGGGTTACGAGTACATCGTCTTCGATCCGAATGCCAATTCCCCGCCAGCGGCTATCCACCATGGGTTGTCCTTCTACGGGCTCGTAGTCTGGAGCAATGTAGATGCCGGGTTCAACTGTAACTACGTTACCTGAAGCAAAGGGTTGCCAGGTTTTATCTGGATTACGCAATGTGCCACTGTCATGGACATCTAGTCCCAAAAAGTGACCAGTGCCATGCATAAAAAAGGCCTTATGTTTTTTTTCTTCGATCAGCGTATCTACATTGCCTGCGAGCAGTCCTAGCTCCACCAGCCCCTCAGTAATAGTGCGTGTGGCAGCATCGTGAAAATCATTAAAAGGGCGACCAGGCTGAACGGCCTCAATGGCTTTGAGTTGGGCCTCTAGGACCAGTTCATAAAGAATACGTTGCTCAGAGGTAAAACGTTCGCCTACGGGAAATGTGCGGGTGATATCGGCGTTGTAATAACCATAGGCACAGCCAGCATCGATTAATAGTAGATCGCCCATTTGCATTTGACGGTCGTTTTCGATGTAGTGCAATATGCAGGCGTTGATGCCGGAGGCAACGATGGATGGGTAAGCTGGTCCAAGAGCGCCTTCCAGCCTAAAAATATGTTCTATTTCTGCCTGGATTTCATATTCGTAGCGACCGGGGTGAGTGATCGCCATGGCATGGTTGTGAGCCTTGGCAGATATGGCGACAGCTTTACGCATTTGCTCTAGTTCGCTAGCAGTTTTAAGGCGGCGAAACTGTTGCATGAGTAATCGTCCATCTTCGATAGCAATCGGCCCGCGACCACGTTTGGGATATTTTCTTAATATCCTTTGCCATAGGGCTAAGATGTGCTGATCTAGACTGCCGTCGTCGCCAAAGTGATAGTAGAGCCGGTCAGCATTTTCCACATATTGAGGTAGCTTTTCGGCAAGTTCTTCCAGGGGATAGGCTTCCTGGGCACCGTATTTCTCTTTGACTAGATCCACCCCTGTACGACGGCCTGACCAGGTTTCTTTGTCTTTGTCTTTGGGCCTTACGAATAGTACAAACTGATGTTCTTCGTGATGGGGAGCTAGGATTGCGATCGCACCCGGTTCATTAAACCCTGTGAGATAGAAAAAATCGCTGTTTTGGCGAAATGGATATTCCACGTCGTTATGCATCACGGCCGTTGGTGCACTTCCAAAAATAGCCGTCCCCTGGCCGATGACGTTCATCACGGCCTGTCGCCGCTGTTGATATTCTGGATTCATGGACATGTGAGGTGGGGTGATCAGAGTTAATCCGTTTAGGAGAGAACCTTAATCCGCATGCCGTTAGCTGGGAGGCTACTACCCTGCAGTGTGAGTGTGCTACCTACGCGATCAATAGGAGTACCTGCCATCAGTCCTAAAAATTCATCGACAGCTTCCAGCTCACAGCTACTACTGGCGGCATTGGTTCGATACTGAGTGGGAATAACTACTTTGGGTTGTAGACTTTTGACTGTAGCAACTGCTTCTGCAGGGTTATATGCCTTGGGACCACCGCCTACTGGGACCAGTAATACATCAGGACGACCAATCAGAATCTTATCCTCTAGGTCAATTGGAGCGGCTGCTCCGCCTAGATGAACAACGTTAATACCAGCCTGAGTCCATAGCCAGGCTGTATTGATGCCAAATCGTCTCCCCCCTTCACGATCGTGAGGCATCCCAACACCTTGGACACTGAGGCCATTAATTTCATAGGCACCTGGTTCATCCAGCAAATTGACCGAAGCTGCCTCAGGAATAAAGCCTTCATCCAATAGTCGGCTACTGACTAAGATCAAATCCGTGCCGCTTAATGAAGGTGCCCTGTAACCCTGAGTGCATCCTCGGGGATCAAAGGGATTTGTCAAAATGGTTTTACCACTGCCAGCAAACTTAAAACACATGTGTCCTAGAGATGTAATCCTCAAGGTCCCAGTTTGAGCTTGATAGGCTTGCCAATTAGAGGCAATTCCCAGACCAAGGGTGCTAATAAATGCTGCACTGGCATTCTGAAGTAATTGCCGCCGTTTCATAGTTGTCCTCACATCCCATTTGTATCAAACTGTCCATGACTTGTTATAGTGCCATAGCCTTGGGGCACTCGCTAAATCAGATGGACAGTTTTCTGGGGTTGAGATAATTCTAAATTGTTCGAAACCTTTAGCTAGCTAGTAATGCTGGTACTTGGGTGGGAATGGTACTCAAAAAGTTCTGTAGCAGCTGTTTTCCCGATTGGGTCAACACGCTTTCGGGATGAAACTGTACGCCTTGAATATGAGGATACTGACGGTGGCGCAACCCCATAATCGTTCCGTCATCGAGCCAAGCAGTAATTTCTAAGCATTCAGGACAGCTATCTCGTTCTACCACCAGACTGTGGTAGCGGGTTGCAACCAATGGATTATCTAATCCTGAAAACACCCCCTGATGGGTGTGGATAACTGGTGACGTTTTGCCGTGCATCAGTTCAGCAGCAGCTGTAACGGTGCCACCAAATACTTGACCAATGCTTTGATGACCTAGACAAACACCTAATATTGGGATTGTAGGACCCAGTTCTTTAATCAGTTCTAAAGAAATACCGGCATCGTCAGGAGTTCCCGGTCCAGGGGAAATTAAGATTCCATCGGGTGCTTGAGTGCGAATCTGTTCCAGGGTAATTTGATCATTGCGAAACACTTGTATTTCAGCTGCAATAGCCAGTGTCTGACCCAATTCCCCTAGGTACTGCACCAGGTTATAAGTAAAACTGTCGTAATTATCAATGACTAAAATCATTGCTTGTTCAAAGCTCAGTTAGCTCAGCTTAAGCGATCTCTGGATATAACAGCACTAGCAAAAGGGGTAAGTAAATGAAGGCGGCTACGAGTAAAGCCGCTATGGCAGATATTAAGACAGCGCCAGCAGCACAGTCTTTAGCAATTTTGGCAAGTTCGTGATAAGTCTGGCCAACCGTTAAATCCACCACAGACTCTAGAGCGGTATTCATAAGTTCCATGACTAAGACAATGCTAATGGTGATGGCAACAATGGCTGCCTCAATTAGCTGAATGTGCAGCAATATGCCAAGGATGAGCGCTACTAAGCCAATTGCTAAATGAATACGGAAATTTCGCTGAGTTCTGACGGCATAGACAATGCCTGCCCACGCATAGCGAAAACTCGTAAATAAATTAGGTGCAACCTGCCAAGCAGTTTTGCTTTCCTTTTTGCTTTTGGATGCAGTTTGAAGGTTAGATGAAATAGACATGCACGAACCCTAGAGTTAATGTTGTATGTCAGTCAGTACGGTAGTACAAAACTGTAATTCAATCGCGATTAACCAAAATAGAGTTTTGGTTAATCGCATAGTCCATCAAGAAGACACCTACTCACTTCGGACCTAATTAATCGAAGCCTGAAACTACTCAATAGGTTCCCGAAAGAATTATCATTCTGCAGACTATGTTAACCTTCATCAAAATCTGTAATCGTATATTACCTATCCAGATTCAGGGATTAACATTTTTTTCGCTAAACCGTTAAGTTGATTCGTTTTAACAGACGTATCTGCTTCTCTAGCATAAGTTTCAGGCTGACATCGTCGGGATGGTCCCATCCTAATAGATGTAAGAGACCATGGGTGGCAAGCCAGGCTAATTCTTGGGTAAGAGAGTAGTTGGCATCATGGCGCTGTCGCTGGGCGGTTTCGACCGAGATGATCACGTCACCTAAGGGTACGGGGGAACTTGCATAAATAGTCTGAACCCCTGGCATTTTAGTTTCTTGAGCCGCAAAAGCTAAAACGTCAGTGGCCTTATCTTGGTGACGATAGGTTGCATTTAATTGTTGAATGGTGGTGTCGTCGGTGAGTAGAAGGCTAGCTTCATACTGACCAATTGGTGATGTTGTTGGGTGTAGATCGATCAGCCATGTACTAAACCAAGTTTGCCACGTAAGTGTGGTTGGCAATTCCGATGGCGCGGCTATTTGCAAAAGCTCTGTGGTTTCTACCCAAAGCTCAATTTCCGGTCTTGACGTCAATGGGGTCATCGAGTCAAGTAAGCCAGACCAATGAGTAGTCCTAAAAGGCCAATGGTTGTCAGAAAAAAGTGAAATAAAGATTTACCACCTTTTTTCACCATGTTGCGCATGGCTAACTTGACATAGCTAGGTGTGACCTCATCAGGCTTTGGATCAGCAGAAGGTTGCGATGTCTGGGACATAGGGATTGTCTAATCAGGTTTATACGATGGTCAAAGAATGGTCTTTAATATTGAGCGAGAGCTCGAACAAGAGGCCTTAGTATATTAAGTAATGTATCAGTTCTTGATGAGATGAGGTTGGTTAAACGTTTGTTGATTGTGTGATTTGATTTTCTTGTTGGAGCAATGCTTCGATAAACGGATCAAGATCGCCATTCATGACATCTTCAACGGCTGTGGTTTCAACATTTGTGCGTAGGTCCTTCACCATTTGGTAAGGGTGAAAGACGTAGTTACGAATTTGATTTCCCCAAGCGGCCTCTACCATATCGCCACGAATATCAGCAACAGCCTGGGCCTGTTGTTCTTGGGCGATAACTAGGAGCTTAGCTTTGAGCAGAGCCATGGCTTTTTCTCGGTTTTGTAGTTGCGATCTCTCCTGAGTACAACGCACTGACAATCCGGTTGGTAAGTGAGTGATCCGGACAGCAGTCTCCACCTTATTCACATTCTGACCACCGGCACCGCCAGAACGAGATGTCTTAATTTCTAGGTCTTTATCAGGAATGTCTAGCTCAATAGTGTCATCCAGGACTGGCATGACTTCAATCCCAGCAAAGCTAGTCTGACGTTTACCATTGGCGTTAAATGGAGAAATCCTTACCAGTCGGTGGGTACCCTTTTCCGCCTTAAGATAGCCATAGGCATAGCGCCCATCAATTTCTAAGGTGGCCGACTTCAAGCCAGCTTCATCACCCTTCGATTCTTCTACAAGCTTGACATTGTAGCTGTGCTGCTCGCACCAGCGGGTATACATGCGTAGTAGCATTTCTGCCCAGTCCTGAGCATCTGTCCCCCCTGCTCCGGCATTGATCGTAACTACGGCACTATTTTTGTCGTAAGGACCAGATAGCAGTTGCTGTAGCTCCCACTGATCGAGAGCTTTAGCAAGGGTCTGAGCTGTTTCTTGAGCTTCGGTCAAGAGTGCTGGATCAGATTCGACCTCTAATAGTTCTACGATGGTTTGAATATCACCTAGCTGGGTGGTCCAGGTATTGAGCTGTTCCAGATAAGATTTATATTCGTTCAGGGTTTGCAGGGTTTTTTGCGCTTGTTCCTGATTGTCCCAAAAGTCTGGTTGGGCCGCTACCTGCTCTAGATCATCGATCTTTGCTTGAATGGCAGGCAGGTCAAAGATACTCCTGAGCTTTGCCCAGGCGATTGGTCAGTAGATCGCTTTCGCGTTTAAGGTCGGACAGATCTAGCATTGGGCAATTGGCTGTCAGTAAAGTAGTTCGTAGCTTACTAATTCTATAATGTCACTCGCAACCCGATTTGACTGTTGACCTATACCCTATGTCCCTTTCTTCTAAACTTTGGCAGGAGCATTTAGACCTTGCCAATGAGAGTCTTGCCCATCCATTTGTCCAAGGCATTGCAGATGGTACCTTACCCAAAGAGATATTTGCTTATTATGTGGGACAGGATGCTTTTTTTTTAGAGGCGTTTGCCCGAGCCTACAGTGTTGCGGCTGCTAAATCCCCAACATGGCAAAGTTTTAATGTATTTCACGATTTGGCTGCAGGGGTTATAGCAGAGCTGAATCTACACCAGAACTATGCACAAACCTGGAATGTTGATCTGAGCCAGGTGCAACCAGGGGCCGCTACACTGCAGTATACGGAATTTTTACTGGCAACAGCTTGGAGTCAGGCTATTGATGTGACGGCGGTAGCCATGGCTCCTTGTATGCGTCTTTATGCCTATTTGGGACAGCGGCTGGCTCATGGAGAGAGCCCAAAGCATACTTACAAGGACTGGATTTCCACTTACAGCAGTGATGAGTTTGAGCCCTTAGTCGCTCAATTAGAATCCATTGTGGATGACTATGCTGAAGATAGTGAGCTGATTCAGTCTACATATCGCTATGCCATGGAATGTGAGCGAGACTTTTTCGAGGCTGCATGGCGATCTCAGGGCTAGGTTAGCTGCGACCGTTTGAGAAGGTTTGTCTTAGTGGGTTTGGCTTATGAGATGGCCACACCTGCCCTGCCCTCGGCAAATTTCCTTAATTCCTCAGTCAACTGATCCACATTGCGCTCGTTAGACCATTCAAATGGAGTCCGCAGCGTGATGTGAGGCGTTGAGTTAAACGCTTTGTGAGAGTCATAGTGCTCTTCAAAATATCTTTTGATTTCGTGACGAGTGCTTGAATCTCCGGTGGTGGTACCAGAGCGATGAAGAATCGCTGCGAATTCATAGGTTTTGAATTAATCTTTCTACAATATATATTTGTAGGGCTGTTGCTGAAGGTCGTTATCTTAAAAGGTTAGTCTATGGTCTGGTTTGTCAAAATTGAGCGTGGCATTGTCAATAAATCCACGTTTGATCAGTTTGTTCCTGCCCATGTTGCTTACGTCAACGACCTCATTGCTAAAGGACATCAGGCTAAAACTGGCTATTGGGCCGAGCGCGGTGGTGGTATGTTGCTGTTTCAGGCATCATCCTTAGCTGAAGCTGAAGCGATTATTCAGGCTGATCCACTGATCCAAAATGGCTGTGTGGATTATGAGTTACATGAATGGCATGTAGTGGTGGAATAGCCCGCTACAATGGCAAGCCTAGGTACAAGCTTCTTCGCAATTTCTGTAGTTTTCAAGACTTAGGTCAGCATGGCGAAAACCAACAAAAAATCCCAGTCCAGTGACGGTTTTAAGGTCATGGCTGATAATCGTCAGGCTAGGTTTACCTATGAAATTTTGGACAGCTATGAAGCTGGAATTGCCCTCAAAGGTACTGAGGTAAAATCCATTCGGGCTGGCAAGGTTAATTTGCGGGATGGCTATGCCCAGGTAAAAAATGGTGAGGTGTGGCTGTTAAATGTCCACATTTCGCCCCACAATATGACTAATCAGGCCTACAACCACGATCCACGTCGTCCTCGACGGTTGCTTTTGCATAAGGCCGAAATTCGGAAGCTCATTGGCAAAGTGGAAGAAAAGGGGCTTACTTTGGTCCCTCTGAAGCTGTACCTAAAAAAAGGCCGTGTCAAGGTCAACATTGCTGTTGGACGTGGTAAAAAGCTGCATGATAAGCGTGAATCCTTAAAGAAAAAGCAGGAAAAACGAGATATTGCTCGTATGCTGAAAAATAGTTAGCTTGTTTCTCTGTCTAAAGCGGTCACGACCTGTTCGTATATTTGCTCGGCTTCTTCGGGAGTATTACCGATACAGGTGAGGCCTAATTTCCCATATTCCGAAAGGCAACCCATTAAGTGAAAAGCTGCTCCTGTACCGGCAATAGAGTTAAAGTGCAACTGCTCCACCATAATGATGTCCATCAGATCATTGGGGAGCAATCCTCGATATTGATCTTTTTGTAAATTGTCGGAAGCTCTATAGAATTTGGGTTGTCCCTGTGGTGTATAAAACTGTCCATCTTCTAGGTTGTAGTTGCCGTTGGTTAAGAGCTGCAGAGCCATAAATGGATGGGTGGTACCTCCTTTACGCAAGTTGATTTCGATTGCGTTTAATTCCCAATATCGTTGCTTTGTTTGTACGGCAATAAAATCGACGCTGTATCGCTCCAACGCTCCACGCTGGGCTAGAACTTCTCCTACCCGACGACCTATTGTCTGTAGTTCCATGCGATAGGCTTCGTCGGCAGGAAATCGACAGCCTAAAAAGATTTGTCCGTCTGGGCCACCGAGAATTTGGTCGTGGGTAGATAGGATTTCTACGTCACCAAAGGGAGTGATATGGCCTTGAACGCTGGGGGACCGTTTGATATCTCCTTCAATGAAAGCCTCTGCGATCGCACCCAGCTCCTCAATTTTGCGACTAAAATGCCCCCAAGTTTCATTCATGTACTGAAATCGCATATGTTTGAAGGCGTCTAGTACAGAACTAACTCGTTTTTCGTGGTGTACTTTGCCAGGTGCAACAGTAGCCAACTCATCCAACATCAGTAGGGCATTGCCTTCTCCGGAAAATCCCTCGTTGAGTTTAATGACAATGCGTTTTAAGTGTGGTTGTCGTTCCCAAAGCTGGGCGGTTGCGATCGCTAGATCTTTAACGCAATAGGTAAGGCTACTTCCCTCTGGATGAGGGACATCACAGGCCGCAAAAATTTCTCGACTGCCAGCTTTAGTCCCTAGCTCTAGCAATGTTGGAGATACCGCCATGAGTGGGATATTGAGCGTTAGCGCTAGTTGCTTCTCCCAATCCGTAGAGTTAAAACACACCATGTAGGCTTCTTGGGGAGAAAGGCAATGACGAATTCGTTCGATTAAACGAGGACGATTCAGGACTTTCTCGGTCAAAGGTCGTTGTGACCCATCATAAGTAGAAAATAATCGCAACCGGTTCTCGGCATGAGAGCTAGGGATACCAGGTAGTAGCTCCAGATAGTAGTCCACAATGCTTGGATGCAATGGTTGAGATGTCACATATATCAATGACGTATTAGGGTTACGTAAATGAAGTAATGAAAACAGTAAGCGTTCTTCATAATGATGTACCCCCTCTACCTTGCGTAATTCCTCTTGATCAAGGCTGAGCGAAGGCACAACCAGAATTTGTCTAGGTTCACGGTCAAAGCAGTTAATCGGTTGCCAGCAAGTGGTCAGTTGAGTCTGAAGCTGGCAAAACCTTGATTCATCTGAGACTATCCAGTTGGCCGATGCAGATGCCACAACAATTCCTTAACCAAGGTAACTGGTTATTGATTTTATTACATCAGATCAAAGCGCAAGGCTTATTCCTCCCATAATTTTGTTCAATTTATTTGAATATAGGTACTCGCTAAAAATCTGATTTTCTGAGATTAATTAGATTCATAAGCACGCTAAGAAATCAAAATATGGTCTATAAAAATAGCAGCGACGTAGAGTAGTTCTCACGTCGCTGTTTATGAGCTAATAAAGGTTTGATGTTACAGCTAAAACTATAGCTATCTTCAAATTTTATTAGCCTGTCAAATTCAGAAAAAATCTAGATGCTTTAGGGATCTGTTTGTAACGCTTGGGGTTGTAAATAGGCAATCATTTGGTCGACACCCCTTTGAATACGGCGAGTCACTGTCATTGGGCTAACTCCAATTCGTTCAGCTACCTCCTTGCGTGAAAGTCCCTTAAAAAACACAAATTCTATAGCTGAACGTGTCTTTTCTTCTAGTTGACTCAGTGCTCGTTGTAGCTGTTGCCGATCCTCTTCCAGAGCTTGTAAGAGCTGATAGTGCATATCAGGTAGGGTGTCTCCGAGCGTGATGGTTGAGTCCGTCTGATGGCAGACAGTGGCATCCAAACTTAAGGGCATGCGGTTCTTATTAGCCATTTTGACCTGACGCCATTCCTTGACAGAAATACTAAGAGCTTCAGCCATTTCATGGTCAGACGGCTGACGACCGTAGTGGCGTAGCAAATCGGCCTGCATTTTCTGGCTAGCCTTTTGCAAATCTTGCCAACGTCGAGGAATTTTAACAGTAGAGCCCCTATCTCGAAGAAAGTGGAGCATTTCGCCGCGAATATAGGGGACAGCAAAGGAACTAAATGCACAGCCTTGGCTTGGATCAAATCGCTCAATGGCTCGGATCAAACCAAGATAACCAATTTGTTCAAGATCTTCGTAAGGTTCAGCGCATTGGTGACTGACGCGGTGCGCTATCTTTCTTACTAAACCTGCATTTAAGCGGACTAAATCATTGCGCAGCTTGATCGATGGCTGTTGTTTATATGCCATCAGCATCTCCATCCCGCGAGAGCGAAGCGATGAGGTTTGAGTAGCCATAGTGTGCTAAATATCCTGTGTCAGGGCGTTAAATCGTGATTTAAGTACATTGTCGGGATGTTGACTTAAGCCCACCATCGTTGGATTACGGGACTCGGTCTATAAATTTTCCGAGAGACTCCGTATATTTACTCTGGCTGTTTAAATAAACACTTTATTTCAGATCGCTCAAATGTATATGGCAAGATACATTGATGACATCTAATCAGTGGATTTCCTGAATGAATTCAGATTAATAAAAAAGTATACTTCTGTGCTTTTTTATGCGTAGAAAATCATTTCTAGAAGTAGATTAAAAGTAAGAAAATATTTTGAAAGCAGTTTCTGCAAGTTTGCATGAGCTCATGTAAGGGTTAACTAGCCCAATTGCTTTACATGCCTTTGAACCCCAAAAACTAGCTATTATTTGAAATTAAGTCTACTATTTAACTTCTTACTCTATAAGCATTCCCATCAAGGTTTATAAATATAACTTTTGCTTGCTAAAGATATTTTTCCTAAAATATTAAATAATTTCTTAGCCGTTTTTTACTAAAAGCCTTTGACTTGCCAGGCACCCTACATCTTGTCCATAAGCAATGACAGGGTTCTTAGGAAACCCTTGAAAGTTCCTTGAATTTGTCTCATTCAAGCTTGTAATATGAAACCCTGGCTGATAGCACCCGGTATCGAAGAGCGTCCACAAGGGAGTACCCCTACAAGATTGTTCATTTTTAATCGAGGTTAAGGACTGCGGATTTGGTATAAGATGCTTTGAACCTTGATAGGTAAGACATTGGAGTTACTTTACAAGTCTTGGATCCTAGTCCAATCTTTCGCGATGTAAGAAGCCTTGGATTATGGATAAATAAGTAGTTGCATCTTCCAACATAGGAAAATGACCAGTTTCTGGTACCTCAACATACTCAATGCAAGTATTCAAAGAGGCTGCTTGACGCCCTAGCTCGGCAGGAGTAATTTTGTCGTATTGTCCAGATATCATCAATGTAGGTATGTTAATACTGGAAAAAGCTGTAGGCATTGTATCTGTAGCATGCTTGCTTACTGATGCCTTCAGGGTGCCCATGGCCGTAGCTGTATCAGCCTGTAGGAAATCGTTCAGAAATACTTTTTTGTCAGCGTAGGGAATTTGCCCCTTTAAAAAGCGCGACATAAATATTTGGGGAGCCAGTGGAATATGGGCTAGCCAAGATGGTCGAAATGCGACGACATAGCTACCAAATCGCTGAAAGGCTTCAAAGGCATGTTTGTCATATTCAAAGGAGCCATTGCAGGTCAAAATCGCTTTGTTGACCCGTTGGGAAAAGCAATTGAGAAAATAAAGTGCGACTGAGGCTCCCATTGAATGGGCAATCAGAAATACATCTTCTAACTTTAAGGCGTTCAATAAACATTCAAGATCGTCGGCGAAACTCTCAAGCATGCCTAGCTCAGGGGGCATGTTTGGAGTAGCTTTTGATCGACCAAACCCTCGTAGGTCATACAGCAGACAATCAAAGTCATGTTTCATAACTTTAGCTGTACTTTCCCAGTAACGTGCTGACCCACCCCAGCCATGAAGAAATACTAATGTTGGGCGATGTCCCGGAGGTCCATCACAAATCCATTCGTAATAGTGATCAACACCGTTAAGTGTTATGTAGGCCATGGAACCCTGAAACCTTAACAACTTCCCAATTAGGATGTCACCTAGTGAGCATAAACCCTTATAATCAACGGTTTTAATTAAACCTTGTCCACATCCAGGATGAGGATTTGCTTTAAGAGAAGCTATAGATTTTGATTGGGATGTGGTTTAAGCAGACTCCGGTTTTGGCAATGAAGACGGATGCATCAAAAGTTCAGCTGTAGAACGCTTTTCTACCATTTCACGAGTAATTTGAAAGCGCTTCATATCTTTTCTAGAAGGCAACTCATACATGAGATCGAGCATAATTTCCTCAATGATACTACGCAATGCTCGAGCACCAGTTTTACGCCGATATCCTTCCTGAGCAATCGCCCGAATAGCATCTGGCTTGAAGTCAAGACTTACATTATCCATGAGCATTAACTTCTGGAATTGCTTAACCAGGGCATTTTTGGGCTCTGTCAAAATAGCCATTAAGGCTTCTTCATCGAGGGGATTTAGAACGGATATTGCTGGAATTCGACCGATAAATTCAGGGATCATCCCAAACTTGACGATATCGTCAGCTTCCAGGTTTATCAGGATGTCAGCTGAACGCTTGTCTCGATTAAACTGCGTTTGAGGCTCACCTGAACCTTGTACAAAGCCCATTGATTTCTTGCCAATGCGCTGTTCAATAATTTTCTCTAGACCGACAAACGCACCACCGCAGATAAATAAAATATTACTAGTGTCGATTTGAATGCAGTCTTGATAAGGATGCTTACGACCACCTTGGGGAGGGACATTGGCAACGGTGCCTTCTAACATCTTTAGCAATGCTTGCTGGACACCTTCACCAGAAACATCTCGTGTGATGGACGGATTCTCACTTTTACGAGCAATTTTATCAATCTCATCGATGTAAATAATGCCTCGTTGAGCTTCTTCTACATCGAGATCGGCTACTTGTAATAGTCTGAGTAGAATATTTTCTACATCTTCTCCCACATATCCGGCTTCAGTTAGTGTGGTTGCATCGGCTACAGCAAAGGGGACATCCAAGATCTTGGCTAAGGTTTGAGCTAGTAAAGTTTTACCTGAGCCAGTTGGGCCAATCAATAAAATGTTGGATTTTTGTAGCTCTACGCTATCTTCTCCAGGATCACCCCCTGATTGAACGTAGCTTAATCGCTTGTAATGGTTATAAACCGCTACCGATAGGACTTTCTTCGCCTCGTTTTGACCGATAACGTGTTCGTCTAGATAGGCTTTAATATCCCGAGGTTTGGGGATTTGATTTAGGGAAATATGGGATGGAGATTTGCGACCACGTTCAGGTGGGTGTTCGCGTCGTGGTGCGGGGGGAGTAACTGCAGAACTAGAGTCAAATAGCTCTTCGTCTAAAATTTCGTTGCAAAGGTCAACACACTCGTCACAGATATAAACTCCTGGACCAGCAATTAGCTTTCGCACCTGTTCCTGAGACTTACCGCAGAAGGAACATTTAAGATGGGAGTCATACTTAGACATATTTGCCCTAACCTAGTGCGTTAACGTCAAATTGGTAGCAGCATCGCGCGAGACTACGGTGTCAATCAAACCATAGTCAGCAGCTTCAGCAGCAGACATGAAAAAATCTCGCTCGGTGTCTTCTGCGATCTTGTCCAAAGGCTGCCCAGTATGGTCAGCCAATAACTCGTTTAATCGCTGCTTTAAGTACAGGATTTCTTGAGCCTGAATTTCGATATCAACTGCTTGACCTTGAGCACCACCCAAGGGCTGATGAATCATGATTCGGGAGCTTGGCAAGGCCATACGCTTTCCCTTAGCTCCGCCTGATAGCAAAAATGCTCCCATGCTGGCAGCTAATCCAAAGCAGATAGTGACGACATCTGGACGAATTTGCTGCATCGTATCGTAGATTGCCATACCTGCTGTGATGGAGCCACCTGGAGAATTTATATAGATTTGGACATCTTTCTCAGGGTCTTCCGCATCCAGGTACAGTAGTTGGGCAACAATTGAGTCGGCCAGGGTATCGTCAACACCACTACCAAGAAAAACGATACGCTCTCTTAGCAATCGTGAGTAGATGTCAAACGCTCGTTCGCCCCGACCAGACTGTTCAAGTACTACTGGCAGCATATTAGTTGCTTCGTCAGTTCCAGCAGCAGACAATGAATGACCAGACAAATCTGGCACTGTCTTACTGCGGTAGAGATGAAACATTGATGAATACATATATGACTTAACGGCGTATAGATATATTATGCCCTATCCCTTTCCTGGTCTGTCGATAAAGGGATAGCCCCCATACTGTAGCGAAAACCGACCAATTTCAACAGTAACTAGAAGGAGATTTTTAAAATCTTCGGATTACCTGGGAGTACGCATATTAATGTAATCCCCTGTCTCGTTGGCCACGTCTGCTTCTAGGAAGCTTTTATCTCTAAAAGAATTTGATCAATCTTAGCTAAAGATGAAACTATGGTTCAGTTGCCTGCCCTATGACTGGACAGGCAATTGAAACTTACTTATTCTGCTTCGTTGTCAGCGATAGCGGCTAAAGTTTCCGATTCCTCTTCCTGACTGAGGCTGCCTTCAGGAACCAACTGAACAGTTGCATTCTCAGCTAGCCACGTTAGGATTTGTTCCTTTAATAAATCTTCGTTGACAACTTGCTTGAGACGGTCTTGGTCAATATTTGCAGGATTGTCCACTTCCTCCATCATTTCCTTCATCCGGGCTGATACAGCTTCCTGCTCGACACTGATGGATTCTTGCTTTGCTACTTCTCCTAACGCTAACGTGCGACGCAGACGCTCAGTTGCCTCAGGTTTTGCGTTTTCACGCATGTTTTCGACCAACTCCTTGGTCAAAAATTTATTGATGTCAATACCCTGATTAGAGAGCTGCATCACCGTTTGGGTGACGATATGGTCGACTTCTCGCTGTAATAATGTCTTAGGAATTTCTACTTCTAAGTGGGTGATCAACTCATCTAATAAGGCCTTTTCCGTATTGGCTTGAGTGATGTCTTTGGCTTCCTTTTGAAAGCGCTCTTCCAGTGACTGTTTTAATTCTTCTAAGGTCTCGAATTCACTGATTTCTTGGGCAAGATCATCATCAAGATCTGGGAGTTCGCGTTCTTTGAGGTCGTTAAGAGTGATGCTAAAGATAGCTGGCTTGCCAGCTAGATCTGCCTGGGGATATTCGTCAGGAAATGAAACTTCTACATCCTTAGTTTGTCCAAGTTCCATTCCAACAATGCCTTCGACAAATCCTGGGATAAATCGTCCTTCTTTGATCTCAACTTGAAATTCACTGGCGCTGCCGCCTTCAAATTCCTCTGGTTCTTTGTCGTTTTCAACTATTTTGCCAACGAAGTCAACGACAGCAACATCTTCCTCCTGTGCTGGTCTATCTTCAACAGGAACTAAGCTAGCTAGGTTTTGCTGATAGCTTTCTAGGGTTTCGGTGATTCGCTCAGCTTTATAGGTAGCTTCTTCGGCTTTGACCGATAAGTTTTTATATTGCTTGAGTTCAGCTTGGGGAGGAACGTCTACTGATGCTGAAATAGTTAACGACTTACCCGGTTCAAACTCCTCAATTAAGCTTTCAAAGCCAGACCGTAACTGATAGTTACCCAAAGCTTCAATTTTTTCTTGGGCAATAGCTTTATCAATGACTGTCTGTACAAGCTCTTCAAGGGCCGCAGCCTTGAGTCTGGTTGCTCCCAATTGCTGCACCAAGATTTGACGCGGTACTTTACCTTTGCGGAACCCAGGAATATTTGTCGTCTTCATATACTTGCGCAGCGTTTGCTCATAGGTCTGCTTAGATATGTCTGCGGGAACTTCAATTTCTAAGCCAACCTGGCTATCGGGCAATTTTTCCTGGATAACTTTCATTGGAGATTTCTGTTCTAGTTATTGTTGCGCAGTGTTTGTAATCAAATCGACTGATGTAAAGTTTTAATCTATTTTTTGGAATAGGTTACGTTGCTTCAGTCGAATGGTGTCGTGATTTAAGGACTAAGACAGTCTTTCCTTAGAAATCATTAAGTGTATGAGGAATACGTAACACAATGCTTGGTGCATTAGCTGCAAGTGCAATTAGCTATATTACCTGATTATTCCTATCTAGGACTGTAGTAGAGTCATTGATGTGTATTTAAGAAGTTAGCTTCTTCTCTAGAACCTAAATTTAGGTCGAAGCAGAAAATGAAGGGCAATTGGTTCTGGCTCACTGTTCCGGAGACTTAACCTGATGAATGTAGTACTATGTCAGATATGACCAAATACTTTGTTAAAGTTTCACCTGCTAAAAGCCTTGTACAGCAACATGATTAACTGCTTTTAGTAACTGATTGAAACTTTTGAAGCTAATGTTAGGTCGGTTGTTCCTAATTGAGCATTACATTTGTCGCAAACTTTATTGATGTTTGCTAAGTGGCAAAAGCACTGGTTACCCTAGATTGTATTGGTATATCCCTAGTGTTTATAGTTAGATAGTTAAATCTAAATCGCTACAAAGGATTTTTAGTTTGGGCTGTGTCTCTTGTTAATCCCTTAGCTCTTATGGATTTATTGGACCTCCTCAAAGAAAAAATGATTTACATCCGAGACCTACTTAGAACCACTTATATAGCAAGCTCATGGAGTAATTTAAGTATTTAATGGTTTCTATTGATATAGGTCACTCGCTCAAAATCGTTAACCGTAGGTGGGTGGGCTTAGTTTTTAACTAATGTTCATAATGAAGTTTTGAATAATTAGGAGGTTATATCTTTTGCCTGAAGCGTATCGTGTAGCAATTATGGGTGCTACAGGTGCCGTCGGTACCGAACTTCTAGAACTTTTGGAAGAGCGTAACTTCCCTATTAAGGATCTCATTCTATTGGCTTCACCACGTTCTGTAGGAAAGGAGCTGATGTTTAAGGGGCAGTCCATTAATGTCAAGGCTATCAGCGATGCAAATTTTGCTGATATTGATCTAGTTCTTGCTTCAGCTGGGGGGGGCATATCTAAAGAGTGGGCACCTAGGGCAGCAGCAGCAGGTGCTGTGGTGGTTGATAATTCCAGTGCCTTTCGGATGGATCCGTCTGTTCCACTTGTTGTGCCGGAAGTTAACCCTGAAGCTGCTCTGAGTCATACAGGTATCATTGCTAATCCAAATTGCACAACTATTTTGATGAGTGTGGCCCTTTGGCCATTGCATCAGTGTCAGCCGATTAGGCGCATTATTGTAGCTACTTATCAGTCTGCTAGTGGTGCTGGTGCGCGTGCAATGGAGGAGGTCAAACAACAAGCTCAGGCAATCTTGCAGGGTAAGGAGCCATCTACTAATGCTTTTCCCTACCCGTTAGCGTTTAATTTGTTTCCTCATAATTCTCCTTTGAATGAGCACGGGTATTGCCAGGAGGAGATGAAAATGGTGAATGAAACCCGCAAGATTTTTGGGGTTTCTGACCTGCGTGTAAGTGCTACCTGTGTTCGGGTACCCGTTTTGCGCGCTCATTCAGAAGCTATTAATCTTGAATTTTCTCAGCCATTTGAAGTAGATAAAGCACTGAAACTTTTGCAGGCGGCGGCAGGTGTCAAAGTTGTCGAGGATTGGCAGGCAAACTACTTTCCCATGCCTATTGAGGCTAGTGGCCAGGATGATGTCCTGGTTGGTCGAGTTCGCCGTGATTTGTCCCATGAATGCGGGTTAGAACTTTGGCTTAGTGGCGATCAAATTCGTAAGGGAGCAGCGCTTAATGCTGTGCAAATTGCGGAATTGTTAATCAGTAAGCAAGCCCTAAAGATAAAAGCTTAGGCCTTAAGCTTTGGTGGTTTTCCGTTGCGTTCATTTTGGGACGATTTTGAACCGGTAGGATGCTTTTTAATTGCTGATTGATAATGTGATCTATTGATACGACTCATGGGGCTAGTCCATGAAATTTATCTATTGGTTAATTCTTTGAGGGCAGGATTTGAAAGGCTTTTTAACATGGTTTTGATGTAGCGAGGATGGATAGAACGTGACATATTTTGGACGAGTACTCACGGCAATGATTACCCCTTTTGATCAGACAGGAGCCGTCGATTATGAGTCTGCACGACATTTGGCCTCTCATTTGGTCAGTCATGGTACAGATACCATCGTAGTGTGTGGAACTACCGGGGAGTCACCTACCCTTAGCTGGTCGGAGGAATATGAGCTATTCAAAGTAGTCAAAGCTGCTGTTAGCGATCGGGGTAAGGTTATTGCTGGGACAGGATCAAATAGTACTCAGGAAGCGATTGCAGCAACTCAAAAAGCGGCTGAGTTAGGCTTAGATGGCACTCTGCAAGTAGTGCCTTATTACAATAAGCCGCCTCAAGCTGGGTTGCTGCAGCATTTTAGTGCGATCGCAAAAGCTGTCCCTGATCTATGCATCATGCTTTACAACGTTCCAGGCCGTACTGGACGAAATTTAGAAGCACCTACCGTAGCCAAACTGGCAGAGATTCCAAATATTATCGCGATCAAGGAAGCCAGTGGAGATTTAGATCAGGTGAGTGAAATCTGCCGTTTGACACCAACCGATTTTGCAATTTATTCAGGTGATGACTCCTTAACATTGCCGATGCTTTCGGTGGGAGCTGTGGGAGTAGTCAGTGTTGCTAGCCATTTGGTAGGTGACGCGCTTCAGCAAATGATTCGATCGTATGAGAAAGGTCAGGTGCGTGCTGCTAGGGATATGCATCTTCAGCTACTACCCCTTTGTAAAGCTCTATTTGCAACGACCAATCCAATTTTGATTAAAGCGGCAATGCAACTTCAAGGATGGTCTGTTGGTTCCTGTCGTCTACCTCTAAGTGAGGCTCCTGTTGGCATTGTGGACGAACTCAAGACTCTGATGAGTGAGCTAGAGCTACTACTTCCGGCAGCCATTGTATGAGTAGGCTCCTCATAGAGAAATTGACTCTAGCCAAAATATTTATCTTCAAGGACTTATGCACGTCCCATAGTTAGCTTTTTTCGACAGCAACTTTCCTTTAAACGTTTTTACGCAATTTTTGATCTTTCATTAAGGAACCTATGCGCCAACGATCTAGAACTAGCCAACGCTCCAGAACTATTACTACTAAAGATGATCACCAGAATGGCAGCCAACGAACTCGCAATACTGCTCCAAAATCGGCGGCTAAACCTATTAAGCAAGTAAATAAAGAAACCCTTAAAATAATTCCCTTGGGTGGCTTACATGAGATTGGCAAAAATACTTGTGTCTTTGAAATTAATGACGAAATTATCTTAGTAGATGCGGGTTTAGCCTTTCCATCCGATGAGATGCATGGCGTCAATATTGTGCTTCCAGATGTTACTTACCTGAGGGAAAACCATAAAAAAATAAAGGGTATGATCGTTACCCATGGTCATGAGGATCATATTGGAGGTATTGCCTTTCACCTTAAGCAGTTCGACATTCCTGTTATATACGGACCTCGACTTGCCATGGCGCTACTGGCTGACAAGTTAGAAGAAGCAGGTGTATCTGACCGCACAGAACTACGAACGGTAAGACCTCGCGACGTCGTTAAGCTTGGACAATCATTTGAGGTTGAATATATTCGTAACACTCACTCTATGGCTGATAGCTTTACCGTAGCTATTCGTACTCCAGCGGGTGCGGTTATTTTCACGGGCGACTTTAAGGTTGACCATACCCCTGTGGATGGTGAGTATTTCGATTTTGCTCGGTTAGCTGCCTATGGAGAAGAAGGCGTACTGTGTTTAATTAGTGACTCTACTAATGCTGAGGTGCCGGGACATACTCCTTCTGAACGCTCTGTGTTCCCAAATTTGGATCGGGCCTTTAGCGAAGCCTCAGGACGTCTGATGGTTACTACATTTGCGTCTTCTGTGCATCGAGTCAATATGCTATTGGAGCTTGCCCAAAAGCATGATCGCTCAGTTTTTGTAGTGGGTCGCTCCATGCTAAATGTGATTGCCCATGCTCGTAATCTTGGTTATATCAAGTGCCCAGACGATTTGTTTAAGCCTTTAAACACGCTTAATAGCTGCCCTGATGAGAAGGCTATGATCTTAACGACTGGGTCGCAGGGAGAGCCAATGGCTGCCCTTACCCGTATTTCCAATGGATCCCATCGTCAGATTAAGGTCCGTTCTGGGGATACGATTATTTTTTCAGCCAATCCAATACCCGGTAATACGATTGCAGTTGTTAACACGATTGATAGACTGATGGCTCAGGGGGCAAATGTAATCTACGGTAAGCGTCGAGGATTGCATGTATCTGGTCATGGAGCTCAAGAAGACCAAAAGCTTATGTTGGCATTGACTCGCCCGAAGTACTTTCTACCCGTTCATGGTGAGCATCGTATGCTAGTCAAGCATGCAGAAACAGCTCAAAGTATGGGTGTACCAGCCGAGAATATGGTGGTTATTCAGAATGGCGACATGGTGGCCGTTGATGATGATCAAGGTATTCGTATTGCTGGTAAAGTTTCATCCGGGATTGAGCTGGTAGATTCGTCTCGCAATGGCATTGTTGGCCGTACGGTGCTCAAAGAGCGTCAACAGCTTGCTGAAGATGGCATCATCACAGTGTCAACTACTGTGGCTAGTAACGGCAAGTTGCTAGCTCCACCTACTGTTCACTTACGGGGTGTGGTTACTAAGCATTCTCAAGCTGATTGGGATACGAAAATCAATCAGGTAGTGGCCTCTGGATTACGAAGTCGTTGGAATGAGGTCATTGATACCTCTGGCAAGCAAACAACTGTTCGATGGGATGGGTTGCGATCTCGTCTTGAAGAAGAAGTGCGCCATTGTGTAAGACGTGAGTTACCCAAGCGTTATCCTTTGATTGTGTTTCTTTTACAGCCCATTGAAGCTGAGGGATCGCTGCAACCGACAGAGTTACCTAAAAAACGTGCTGTAGCTGTCTAATGGAGAATGATGAGCTTGGATTTAGGGAGGTTGGTTTTTGACTAAGACTTTCATTTCCTCGATCCAAAGTTCATCTAATCTCTTCTTATTGCTCTTTGTATAAGTTTATGAAAATATATCCTTCGAGAATTTTAAAATAAAAAGATCAAAAACCTGGTCATATGTACATGCTCAAGCTATAATCCATTGCAACTGAAGCTGCCGTAGGATAACTACAGAGTTTGTTAGCTGCAGCTCAACCAACGGCGAGTACTGACCAGTTCCGCTTCTGTCAGAACACTTGCGATTGCAACGTACTAGCGACGCTTACGGTCTGTCTTGAGGCCACAGTACTCTTAATCGGATTTATCTAAACGTCACTTCTAGCTGCTAAGCAGTGAAGTTTTTGGATTCCTGCGGTTTTCTCTGTAGCCTGCCCATGGCCTCAATAGAGCCCAGTTGACTTTTAATTAAGTGTCAAAGGGTTTAGGTGCGAGCGGCTGTCTTAGATTTAAAGGATTAAAGGATTAATCGTTGAGCTTATCGTATGTCGGCCCCGGTAATTATTGGGCTGAATACATAGGTTTTTGAGGAAATTGGATGCCTAAGCAGATCATTATTGCGGAGCAGCATCGAACTGCCGCCGTTTTTTCGGAAGATCAAATTCAAGAATTGATTGTGGCTACCGGTAGCCACCAAGTGGGTGATATTTATGTAGGTACTGTTGAGAACGTTTTGTCAGGCATTGACGCTGCTTTTATCAATATTGGTGATAGTGAGCGTAATGGTTTTATGCATGTGTCCGATTTGGGGCCGCTAAAGTTAAAGCGAGCCCCAGGGCCTATCACTGAACTAGTTGCACCTAAGCAAAAAGTGCTAGTGCAGATTATGAAAGAGCCTACGGGTAATAAGGGGCCTCGTTTGACCGGTAAAATTACCTTGCCAGGGCGTTATCTAGTGCTAATGCCCTACGGAAGAGGTGTTAACCTTTCTCGACGGATTCGTAATGAGGCTGAGCGCCATCGATTGCGAGCCTTAGGTATTTTAACTAAGCCACCTGGTATGGGGCTGCTGGTGCGTACTGAAGCCGAAGGCGTGTCCGAAGAGGCCATTATTGAGGACTTAGAAGCATTACAGAAACGCTGGAAGATGGTTCAGGAAGAGGCTATGGCTACTCGTCCTCCTGCTTTGCTGAATCGTGATGATGACTTCATCCAGCGCGTTTTGCGAGATGTTTACAATGCTGATGTGAATCGCATTGTGACTGATTCTGATATCGGTATGCAGCGTGTAAAGCAGCATTTATCAAGCTGGAGTGGTGGACGTTTGCCAGCTGGTGTTTTGGTGGATCATCATCGTGCTGAGTCTCCGCCGATTCTGGAGTACTTTCGTGTTAATGCTGCGATTCGTGAAGCTTTAAAGCCACGGGTAGATTTGCCGTCGGGAGGGTACATCATTATTGAGCCTACCGAAGCCCTTACGGTTGTTGATGTGAACTCCGGTTCGTTTACTCGTTCAGCGACAGCTCGGGAGACAGTGCTTTGGACAAACTGTGAGGCTGCTGTAGAGATTGCTCGGCAATTGCGTCTGCGAAATGTGGCTGGTGTGATCGTGGTTGATTTCATTGACATGGAGTCTCGGCGCGATCAGATGCAAGTTCTAGAACATTTTGGTAAAGCATTGCAGGCTGATAAAGCACGTCCCCAAATTTCTCAGCTATCTGAGTTGGGGCTAGTTGAACTAACTCGAAAGCGTCAAGGGCAGAACATATACGAGTTATTTGGTTGTCCTTGTCATGCCTGTGGCGGTTTAGGGCACCTTGTTCAGTTGCCTGGAGAAGCACCTGTCGAGGTTCAACAGTCGGCTGTGACAAGTCGTGTCGTTTCCCTGCCTAGTGCTCGAATAGCTCGCCAGGATCGTTCAGATAGTCTGGAGCCAGATCAAAATCTGAAGTCCCTTGACTTGATGAACCACCCTGATTATCAAGATAAGGCTAATGGACGTAACCGTCGCCGACGTCGCCGTGGTAATGAAGGCCCCAGTACTCGTAGTGGTCGACCAGCAGCACCACCACCCAAGTTGGCTAATAATAATGGTGGCAGTATTAGTCCAATAATTGGCTCTGCGCCGATTTTGGCTCCTGATAGTCCACGAGAAGAGATATCTTCAGAGTCTTCTGTTCCATCGGCTCGTGGTAAGCGTTCCCGTAGTAGAGGTCGTAAGTCAGAAGTTCCTCCGCAGTTGGTTACGGTAGCTTTAACACCTGATGAACAGAGAATTTATGCAGAGATGGGAGTATCTCCGCTAGTTCGGAGTCAAGAAGATGTTAAAGATACGAAGAATGTAGTCGTTTCTGTAGTTTTGCCTGGTGAAGTTCCTATCTCTGTTGAACCGGAATCTGATAATTTTGGCGGTTCTCTAGAGTTAGAGCGAGATATTGAGGCAGATCGTTCTGATATAGCAACGGTTGGTAATGTAAGTAGGTCTGATGAGGCTGAGATTGCTACGCTAGATGTTACTAGTGATCAGCAGGATTTGTCAGAGTCGGCTGAATCCTCTGAATCGGAAGCTCCTGTCACTCGTCGTCGTCGTCGTCGTCGTTCGTCTGCTACGGCAGGCTAATCAAATGGTAACGGCGGGTGTGGATGAAGTTGGGCGTGGCGCTTTGTTTGGTCCTGTTGTTGCTGCTGCCGTCATCTTACGGCCTCAGGATGAAACTTGGTTGCGGCAGCAGGGTGTTACAGATAGTAAAACTATCACTCCAAAAAAGCGTCAAAGCTTGGTCCCAATTATTCTATCGGTTGTTGTTGATGCTCAAGTTGGGTGGGTTTCTGCTCGTACGATCGACCAAATTAATATTTTGCAGGCCTCATTACAGGCAATGCGAAATGCTATTAGGCGTCTGTCTCCTCAACCAACCCAATGTTTAGTAGATGGCAATCAGCCTATTCCTAGGTTGGGTATTAAGCAACAGACAGTGATTAAGGGAGACCAAATGTTGGTGGAGATCGCCGCCGCCAGTATCCTAGCGAAGGTTTGGCGCGATACCCTAATCATCCGTTTAGCGCGTCGTTACCCAGGATATGACCTGGCATCCAACAAAGGCTACGGTAGCCCCAAACATCTGGCTGGACTACAGATACTAGGGCCTACTCGTTACCATCGCCGTTCTTTTAAGAGCTGCCAATAGCCATTGCTATTGAACTGATAGACGGGTTAATTATGCTTATCTTGCTTTATCGCAGTTTCGACGATGCCATTATCCCACTTGTCCATCCACGATACTCATGAATGAGCCGACGCTGTAAACGTTGCTTAATTGTAATTAAAATACCATTAACAATAGCGTTACCAGTGGACTCTAATAGATGCTTTGGTGTGAGTCTAAATGCCGAGGGTAGATCGATAGAAATGTCTAACTGAGCATTGCCTGAAACCCCGGAATTGTCATCGCGAGCAGCTAGCCAACCCTGAAGTTTGAATGAAAATCGGCGATTAAGCGCAGACTGATTTCGTAACTGACAAGAGTCTGAATAAATAATGACTTCGTTGCGGTCATTCGGATAGATTTGAACATCTGCAACAGGTTCTAAAGTAAGCATCAAGAACTTGATCGGTCGCATACTAAATTGGAAAGTATGAGGACCCAAAACTTTTATCTGGCTTGGATCTGCAAGAGCATAAACCAATCTCTCGGTATCACTTAAATATTGATGAATGGGTATAGGAGCATCAGATATGGTAATTTCCACAGACTGTGACGCATGCAAATGAACCATTCAGCCAATTTCACCCCAGCACCATATCTAAAATACCCCATGGTTATAGCGACATTTAGACAGGTCTTTCTTGCCGCTATAACCTCAAATGATGGGTTAGCCAAAAGCTATTAAGCTAACTCTAACACCTTTATTTCGGCGGTCACGGATGACCTCTATATATTTCTAGATGACTTCTATTGCTCACTTAGGTCCCTTAGGTAGCTACTCCGAACTAGCCGCCACTAACTATGCCCATTGGCTAATGGCAAATCACGGTGCAGTATCTAACCTTAAGCCTTACAACACTATTGCTAAAGCTATTCAAGCAGCTGCTACTGGAGAAACTGATGCGGCTGTTGTTCCCATCGAGAATTCCATCGGTGGTAGTGTACGTGACACTTTAGATATGCTGTGGGAACTAGATACACTAAAAATTCAAAATAATCTGGTGATACCCATTCATCATGCCCTCTTATCACACGCAACTTGTTTGCGTGACATTCAGACAGTTTACTCTCATCCTCAAGCGCTTACACAATGTCAAAAGTGGCTGGCTGCTAATCTACCGAATGCTGTTCAAATTGCTACCAGTTCTACGACTGAGGCCCTACCTCGATTGTCTAACGATGCAACATCAGCAGCGATTTCTCCCATGTGGGCAGCCAAGCTTTATAACATCTCGGTTCTAGCAGACCCTATTAACGATAACCCTGATAATGCCACCAGGTTTTGGGTATTAGGGCGCAATCAGACTAAACAGGGCAGCCATACTTCCCTGGCTTTTAGGCTGCCAGACAATGCTCCTGGAGCCCTTCTCAAGCCTTTACAGCTGTTTGCAACTCAAGGAATTAATATGAGTCGCATAGAATCACGCCCTACCAAACTTGCATTGGGGGATTATCGATTTTTTATTGATATTGAAGCAAGTTTGGATGACCCTAATACCCAAGCCGCACTTCAACTTCTCAGAAACTGTACCAAAACCCTAAAAATCTTTGGTAGCTACAAGCAAATTCAAGTCCAGGTTTTATAGCTGCATCATAAAGGTTCATGTCTTTATGAAGGGCTATCCTCGGGGAGGATATCTTTAAGTGCTGTGCGGGCAGCTAAGTGATTACGAGTAGATGTTAGAATATCTGCCTCACGTTCCAACCGCTGGGCCGTATTTTGCATTTCTAAAAGCTGCTGCTGTTCACGGGCCACCCCATGTAATGTACTAGCAATCCAATATGAAAGTTCCAGAGGTAGCTCTGGGACACTCTCAGGAAACTCAATTTCCTGACTCGTTAATTTTGAAGAAAGATGAACAACATCCCGTAATAACTGGTCTACTTGAGAGGCTAGAGGCGATAGATCCTTTTCGGCAGCTTCATCCTCAATCCATTCGACTAAACCTACTCTATAAGGTTTTTCGCGAACGTAGTCCAAAACTCGGAACCGCTGTTGTCCCATAGTTAGTATTTTAATACGATCGTCGGGTAGTCGCTGAAAATGAACGACTTCCGCACAACATCCAACCTTTGAAATTTGACCACTATCAGGATCGATCATCAGAACACCAAAACGTCTATCCGACTGTAGGATCGTATTCATCATGATGCGATAGCGAAACTCAAATATGTGGAGTGGTAAATGCCTACCGGGAAAGAGAACTAACTCAGGTAATGGGAACAAAGGTAGTTCTCGGACAGCGACTGATGAAACAGAATCCATTAGGTTGGGTAGGAAATACTATGTAGCTATCACCCCGAAAGGACAGTAGCCGATGAGCGAGCCTGAAGGTGCAGCAAGATTATTCTAACCTATCCATCAATTTCAAACATTATTGAGGCCAGATCCCAATAATATAAAGGCCTGAGCTCCCCCAAACAAAGGCTACTCAGGCTTTGTATTTACTATGAACTTGACTAAACCGATAGTTCAGAAAGTCTTTCTAGGACTAGAGAACGATTATTTCAGCCTAGCTAGAACATTTAGAATTCGCCCATGTCTAGAACAAAAGCCTTATCTCAGGCAAAACTACAAGTACTCAATTAGATATTAAAGTTTGACTTCAATATCTACACCAGCAGGTAGGTCTAGCTTCATCAATGCATCGATCGTTTTAGAAGTTGGCTGATAGATATCGATAATGCGGCGATGTGTACGAGTTTCAAAATGTTCTCGAGAATCTTTATTGACGTGGGGAGAACGTAGCACACAGTAAATTTTGCGTTTAGTTGGTAGGGGAATCGGTCCAATTGCAGTGGCGTTAGTCCGATTTGCCGTATCAACAATTTTTTCGCAAGAGGTGTCTAAAAGACGACGGTCAAATGCTTTCAATCGAATACGTATCTTTTGCTGCTGAATAGTAGCCATTACGACTTAAGTATCCTTCAATTATCAAGGTTCATAGGTCTAAAGACCTGGATAACGAAGAAGGCATTAATATCACACCTTCTTCGTATTAAGTTAAAACAGATTACTAAGTAAGAATTACTCGGTAATCTTGGCAACGACGCCTGCACCTACAGTACGGCCACCCTCACGAATAGCAAAGCGCATGCCTTCTTCAACTGCTACAGGGTTAATCAATTCCACATTCATTTTGATGCGGTCACCAGGCATAATCATCTCAGCCGCACTACCATCGTCAGCGGTAAAGCTAGTGATAGATCCTGTTACGTCAGTAGTCCGTACATAGAACTGAGGCTTGTAGCCAGGGAAGAAAGGTGTATGGCGTCCACCTTCTTCCTTCGTCAGTACATATACTTCTGCTTCAAACTTATTATGAGGAGTAATACTCTTGGGCTTAGCAAGCACCATACCACGAAGAATATCTTCTTTTTGAATACCACGTAGAAGTACACCTACGTTATCCCCGGCCAAACCCTCATCTAGGGTTTTCTGGAACATCTCAACACCAGTTACAGTGCTCTCGACGGTATCACGGATACCAACAATTTCGATGGTTTCACCGACCGTTACCTTACCACGCTCAATCCGGCCAGTAGCAACAGTGCCACGACCAGTAATTGAGAAGACGTCCTCAACGGCCATCAAGAAAGGTTTGTCGACATCACGTTCAGGCGTGGGGATATAGGAATCAACCTCATCCATCAAAGCATGGATTTTATCAACCCACTCATCTTCACCACGACCGATATCACCTTTTTCCGTTAATGCATTGACAGCTAATAGGGCAGAACCTGCAACGATGGGAATATCGTCACCGGGGAAATCATAGGAACTGAGGAGTTCACGAACCTCAAGCTCAACTAGCTCAAGCAATTCCTCGTCATCTACTTGGTCTTGCTTGTTCAAGAAAACAACAATGTGAGGTACGCCCACCTGCTTGGCGAGCAGAATGTGCTCACGAGTCTGGGGCATAGGACCATCTGCTGCAGAGCAAACGAGGATGGCACCATCCATCTGAGCTGCGCCAGTAATCATGTTCTTCACATAGTCTGCGTGTCCGGGGCAGTCTACATGGGCATAGTGACGGGTCTCAGTCTGGTACTCTACGTGAGCAGTGTTGATGGTGATACCCCGTGCCTTTTCCTCAGGAGCTGCATCAATATCCTCGTAGTTACGAGCTTTAGCACCACCAGCTGCTGCCAGAGCCATGGTGATAGCTGCTGTTAGAGTGGTCTTACCATGGTCAACGTGGCCAATGGTGCCGATGTTAACGTGGGGCTTACTTCTATCAAACTTTTCGCGTGCCATTTATTTCCTCTGTCCCTAAATTACTTATGCGTTCCCTTTGTTTCTAGCGATAATCGCTTCGGCCACATTGCGCGGAACATCCGCGTAGCGACTAAACTCCATAGAGAATATGCCTCGACCCTGGGTCTTTGAACGGATATCAGTGGCATAGCCAAACATTTCAGCCAGAGGTACGTTTGCACTTACCTTGGCAATTCCATCCTCAGACCCCATACCCTCAATCTGGCCTCGACGAGAGTTAAGGTCTCCCATAATGTCACCGAGAAACTCCTCAGGAGCTTCAACCTCGATTTTCATCATAGGCTCCAGTAAGACTGGAGAGGCCTTTGTGACTGCGTCTTGAATAGCTATTGATCCAGCGATCTTAAAAGCCATTTCAGACGAGTCCACATCGTGGTAAGAACCATCCACCATTGTGACTTTAATGTCGATCACGGGGTACCCAGCTAGGATACCAGATTCGCACTTTTCTTTCATGCCAGCTTCAGCGGGGCCAATATATTCTTTGGGCACCGTGCCGCCAACAATCTTAGATACGAATTCAAATCCGGAGCCTTCCTCCCCTGGTTCAACTTCAATCACAACATGGCCGAACTGGCCCTTGCCCCCACTTTGGCGCACAAATTTACCTTCAGCGGTAATTGCCTGGCGAATGGTTTCGCGATAGGCGACCTGGGGTGCGCCAATGTTTGCTTCTACCTTGAATTCTCGCTTCATGCGATCCACGAGAATGTCTAGATGAAGCTCCCCCATTCCTGCAATCACGGTCTGGTTTGTTTCAGGATTTGTGGACACCCTAAATGTGGGATCTTCCTCAGACAATGATTGCAAAGCTTTGGCCAGTTTTTCCATATCCTGCTTGGTTTTGGGTTCCACAGCAACGGATATGACGGGTTCTGGTACGAATAAGGACTCTAACACAATCGGACTGTCTGTTGTACAGATTGTGTCACCCGTTGTTGTGTGTTTAAGTCCTAATACGGCTCCTAAATCTCCCGAACGTAGTTCATCAACCTCAATGCGGTCATCCGCCTTGAGGACGATTAAACGAGAAATTCGCTCCTTCCTATCTTTGGTAGCGTTGTAAACATAGCTGCCTTTGGCCAATACACCTGAATACATGCGAATGAAGGTGAGTCGCCCATAGGGATCTGACATAATCTTGAACGCCAAAGCCGCCAGCGGTCCGTCGTCTTCAGGAGGTCGTTCACCAGTATCTCCATTCGGTAATGAACCTTGGATGGCTGGTATATCTAGGGGGGATGGCAGATGGTCAACTACTGCATCTAATAAAAGCTGAACACCTTTATTCTTAAATGCTGAACCACATAGCATAGGTACTAAGCTACCGCTAGTCACACCTTTGCGTACTGCATGCATGATTTCTTGGTTGCTGGGCTCCTCACCTTCGAGATACTTCTCCATCAGAGCATCATCGGTTTCAGCTACAGCTTCAATCAAAAGAGCCCTATATTCTTCGGCTTGTGCTTGAAGTTCTTTCGGAATATCGACTTCCTCGATATCTGTACCCAAGTCATTGGTATAGATGTGAGCTTGCATCTTTACCAAATCTATTACCCCCTGGAACTGATCTTCAGTCCCAATGGGTATCTGGATAGGAACAGCATGAGCTTTGAGTCGCTCACGTACCTGCTCATAAACCCGGAAGAAATTAGCTCCGGTCCGATCCATCTTATTGACAAAGGCAATGCGTGGAACGTTATAGCGATCAGCCTGCCGCCATACCGTTTCTGACTGTGGCTGTACACCACCCACTGAATCAAAAACAACGATCACACCATCTAGAACACGCATTGAGCGTTCTACTTCAATAGTGAAGTCAACGTGTCCAGGGGTGTCGATGATATTGATCTGATGATCGCGCCAGCTAGTACTGATGGCAGCAGCAGTGATAGTGATACCACGCTCCTGCTCCTGTTCCATCCAATCAGTAACGGCATTGCCATCGTGCACCTCTCCAATCTTGTGAACAACACCAGAGTAGAAGAGGATCCGTTCGGTTGTTGTGGTTTTACCTGCATCAACGTGAGCAGCAATCCCAATATTTCTAACTTTATCTAATGGAGAGGTACGTGCCATGACTGCAACTTCCAAACGACATATTTGACAGTCGTATCTCTATACAAGGGTCAATGAGGCTAAATGGTTCCCAAACATTTAGTATCGATAATGAGCGAAAGCTTTATTAGCCTCTGCCATACGATGGGTCTCTTCGCGCTTGCGAACAGCTCCACCAGTTTCATTAGCTGCATCCATCAGCTCATTGGCAAGCTTGATGGCCATGCTTTTACCAGCTCGCTGACGAGCAAATTGAGAAATCCATCGTAGGGAAAGAGCGGTTCCCCGATCAGCTCGCACTTCCATCGGAACTTGGTAAGTGGCTCCACCAACACGACGTGCTTTGACTTCAACTAAAGGTGTAGTGTTGCGGACGGCTTGTTCAAACACCTCTAAAGGTTCATTGCCAGTGCGTTCTTCAATGAGTTTGAAGGCTCCGTAAACGATTCGCAGGGATAAGGATTTTTTCCCGCTAACCATGATGCGTCGAACCATCATGCTAACTAATCGGCTGCTATATACGGAATCAGGTGGAACAACGCGTTTCTGAGCGCTCGAACGACGAGACATAGTAATCCTTTGGTAACGAATTAGTAAGTTGAGTGCTAAGTAGCGACTTTTTTAGTCGACTACAGCTGGTCTAGCTAGAGAGTTTTGTGGCGTATACACTAGCAGACGCACTGCAACTACACGAAAGTAAAGACCACACCTGCCTAACCCTCGTAGTGCGCTGCCGCAGAACCGTTACTCCTTAGGGCGCTTAGCTCCATACTTGGAACGACCTTGACGACGATCTTTCACCCCAGCGGTGTCAAGGGTGCCACGAATAATGTGGTATCTGACACCAGGAAGATCCTTGACACGACCGCCTCGAATCATGACAACGGAGTGCTCTTGTAAGTTATGGCCAATACCTGGAATGTAGGCGGTTACCTCAAATCCAGACGTAAGTCTAACCCTGGCTACCTTACGCAATGCCGAATTAGGTTTCTTAGGCGTTGTAGTGTAGACACGAGTACATACTCCTCGACGCTGAGGGCAACTCTTCAGCGCTGGGGACTTTGTCTTTTTTTGAGCGTTACTCCGCTCACTCCGAATGAGCTGTTGAATAGTTGGCATATTGAGAAAGGCTAATGCCTATTGCTTCGAAGTTTTCACAAGACCCCATCCTATCGATTCTGAGGCTTTATTGTCAATGATTTTTTTTGCACCTCACTAGAGCGATGCTTGCAGAGGATGTAATGTATGTAATTAAGAACTAGCCTAGGCAGATGTAATACTACCTAGGCTAAGCAATCTCAATGAAGTCATTTTCTTAGGATGACTGGCCGTATTTTCGTGTTTAGATGGAGGCTACTTTTTTTCTGTGCGAGCGTAGTCATCTTGGAAGCGAATAATATCGTCTTCACCTAAGTATTCGCCGTTTTGTACTTCAATGAGTACTAGGGGGATGACGCCTGAATTTTCTAGGCGATGAGCAGTGCAAGCCGGTACGTAGGTGGACTGATTAGTGCAGAGGAGAGTTTCCTTGTCTCCACAAATAACTTTGGCTGTACCAGATACTACGATCCAGTGCTCGCTGCGATGGTGGTGCATTTGTAGGCTGAGGCGATGACCGGGTTTAACCTCAATACGTTTAATTTTGTAGCCTTTGCCTTCTTCGAGGACAGTGAAAGAGCCCCAGGGGCGTGTGTCATTCATGGGAGAGGTGGTTTTGATGGCGGTTAAGCTCTCTTTGTTTTCCTGCGTAGAAGACTTAGGACGATCTTGAGTTTGGACCATGATAATAGTTCCTGTTTGGATGAGTACAGATGTCGATAGCGGCTACGATTGAGTCACAAATGACTCTGTAGCATTGCCAAAGCCAAGGAGCACTTAATTCTGTGGAAGCTGAGCAGTAGGTTAATGTCAACGCTGGTGATAGTCAGCGCAAATTTTGAATAACGGTTTAATTGCCGTAATAAAAGGAGCTACAAGGGATTTAGTTAGTTGCTTATCTAGAGCCATCAAGCTCAACAACGAGCCATGCGCTCCAGTGAAGCAAGTTAGGTAATGCTATTTAATTCAGGTCCAATCATAACAGTGGAAATTGGATAAACGTCAGGAGTAGGGCTACCGAAACGGTTAAATAAACGGAGTCTTCAATTTAGGGGTATTACCTTAAAGGTTGCTTCAATCACGGATAATTTTACGGACGATCTAAGGTCGGAGGAGTTAAGAAAATTCCCAGCGCATTATTGATGCGAGCAGCTGTGTGTGGATGACGGTTGATGAGTTGACCCCCCAGATAAAGGCTAGATGAGCTGCCCCCATCTAGGTTAAGGGCTTCTGTACAGTCGAGTCCTTCCATGATTTTGGCGGTTTCTACTAATGTGGGGCCTCGTCCACCAATCCGATCTTGAATGGTGATGAGTTTGATTTGACCGTTGGAGGTGACCCCCAAAATACTTCGAGGGGCTTTACCTTCGATAAAGTTCCTACTGAACCCCTCAAGCTGGCCGTCTAGAACAATCTTGCCTTGGGTGATTAACAAGGGACCGGCACCAATGGTATGGGGAAATTGTTCAAAACTAGAGGGTTGAGACTGTTGGGTGAGGGTAGCATTTGTGCCTGGCAAAAAGGCAGGGGCAGCAGATTTAAAGGCCCTGAGAACTAATAGATATCCCCCTGGTGGAATGGGAATAGTCTCCTGGCCAGCTGTATTCAGGTTGTACCGTTGGATGACCTGCTTATTTTGAACAGCAATGACAATTTCATTGTCAATTAAGGTGGTGTATTGGCTGCCCCAGGCTTCTGTATAGCGAGCGATGCCAGCTTTGACGTAGCCACTATTTAGAGTATCTATAGGATAGGTTTGGTCATTGGCGGTGACAGTGGTGTTAAGGCTCAACCGGTCCATGACGATGTTGCCTTGGTTATCCCAGCCGACAGCGCCACGACTTAGAATGGGGCCGGAAATCCATCGGTTGTTATAACGTAGAGCCCCCAACGGCAACTGATTGTTGCGATTGAAAAAGCCCCCGTTGAGTAAAGCTGTGGTTTGCCACTGTTCTGCGATGTCTGCAGGTGGTTTAATGCCGGGGGCCTGGTTGGGGAATGCCCATAGGGGGAGTAGGGTAACGTTGTCAGAATCTTTGATGTCCAGACTTAGGCTATAAACGGGAAAGCGTTGGTTGTTGAGTGCAAAGTAACGCTGTTGGAACTGGATGCCGTCAGCCCAGAGGATTTCTTTTGGTTTGAGGGCATCGGGACGAATATCAATGACTAGACGATAGGGCTCAGCGATGCTCCATATGTGGGGATGGAGATGGTCTGCGACTGTGATTGTCAGGGTAGTGCGCTGATTACTAGAGGTGATATTGATTTTTTTTAGGCTATTGGTGGGTGTCAGTTTAAAGTTAGAAATCGCATCTTTACCTATGCCAGCATCAACTGTAACTGTAATGCTATTGCCTGCTGGACTGACTTGCCATGCAGCGGCCTGACTGAGATCCAATACCAGCCGATTCCCCCAAGTTTGGCGACCCTGACGGATCGCATTAATTTGACTGGCTGGCAGTTGCAAATCCAGTACTGAGCCTTGGGGATTGACCTGCCAGCCATGCTGACGGATCAGGGGGGCAATGTCTAGATAGCGATTGTTTTGGTAGTGCCATGCCGATAAAGTCAACATGCCTGGATTTTGGGGCATAAACCAGGCGACAGGTTGCTTTGTTGGATTACGGGTGCTGCCAAGATCGATACCCAATTGACTTGCGATCGCACCATCCGTAATCCCAATTAAATCCCGACGCTGCTGCCATGTCCCGTTTACCAACCGTCCATTGACTCTCAACTGTCGACCACTGGCAGTAGGCTCTGCTGCTTGTACGACTGCCAGTTGGCCAATAGATGATGTGATTACATTGGTAAGTGCCGGCTCCGGATTAAGCTGTGTCCCCCCAAGCACAAAACCACAGACACACAGCATCAAGACAAGATATTTCAGGGATGATCTCAGATAAAGCGATCGAAGACCTGGCATTGACATAGGCAATGAGGCGAATGAATTAAAGTGAATCAGCAATAGACTTCCAGATACCAACTAGATCACAGTTCTAATTGATATCAAGTCTGAAGCCACATTAAGGGTACTCCCTCTCTCAAATGCTAACCCTATGATTGAAGGAATGATATATCAGGCAAAACCACAAAAATACCAATGATTTATGGGAGGGTGCTTGTCAGAATTGATGAATCATCTCCATTAGATGAGAGATTTTGCACATAAATATTTTGGGATCATTTGTCTAAGTTCAGATTGGGCAAGCCTTTGACTCTTCTTGACTAATTCGGTGTACGTGCTCAATAATATCGATCCTCAGTGTTTTCCAGTAATTTTCATTCACAGTTTGTCGGCTTCCATGAAGGATGGCTAAATTTGATTTACTTTTAAATAGTTAAAGATAGTGTGATCATCGTCATAGTAGCTGAGGTATTGTTCGTACTTTCAATCAACTGTCTATTGTTGGGAGCTTGCTCCTCTGGCAATTCCAAGGCAACTGTTGGGGGTATCAATCTATACACATCAATTTTGCCTAGCGAGGTTGACTGATGAAATGGAGTTTTCAGCAGCGCTGTGGAGTTATGGTGTACCAACTCTAGAAAACCCCATTGTGCTCGTTGATCTCCCTAGGTTTAAGTCCGAGGGAAAATTCTTTAATTGCTATCGATAGTATCTGCCGATAATGTCATCCGATAGTTGGGCGCTCAATCTTAATTTCTTTTTTCTTTTTGCAACGGCTCATGGTTAATAAGCGTTTGGACAATCTTCGATCGAATCAGCAATCTCAGTGGTTGAATCCATTGGGACCTAAATCACTGGTGGAGGAACGAGATGCCTGTGGTGTAGGGTTTATTGCTGATCAGCAGGGGCGTTCTAGCCATCGCTTAGTTGCTGATGCCTTGCATGCCCTCGACTGTATGGAGCACCGAGGCGGTTGCTGCGCTGATCAAGATTCTGGGGATGGCGCTGGCATTATGACCGCGATCCCCTGGAAAATTTTGCAGAGTTGGGCTGGTGAGCAGGTGTTAACACCGGGCAATGTTGGGGTGGGGATGACGTTTTTGCCTCGTCATGGTGAATCAGTTGATGTTGCTAAACAGCAATTTGCCCAAGTGGCGGCGACGGCTGGTATGACTGTTCTGGGTTGGCGTCCTGTGCCAGTGGCTTCTGATGCCTTGGGGACCTTGGCCCGAGAATTTGAACCCCAGATTGAGCAGGTGCTTGTGGAATCTAAGGTCTCAGGGGATGCGCTGGAGCGACAGCTATTTTTACTGCGCCGTGCTTGGATGCGGGCGTTAGAAGCGGTACAGGTTTCAGAGGAACTGAGGGCTGCGTTGCAGGATATTTATGTTTGTTCCTTGTCGAGCCGTACCCTGGTTTATAAAGGCATGGTGCGTAGCGAAGTGCTGGGACAGTTTTATCTGGATTTACAAAATAGCGATTATGAAAGCGCCTTTGCGGTCTATCACCGTCGCTTTAGCACTAACACCCTGCCCAAGTGGCCCTTGGCCCATCCGATGCGTTTACTAGGCCACAACGGTGAAATCAATACCTTGATTGGCAATATCAATTGGATGACGGCACGTGAAGCAGATTTAGCCAGCCCTGTATGGGGAGAACGCATTGAGCAGCTCAAGCCAATTGTGAATGCTGACAATAGCGATTCGGCTAATTTAGACAATGTAATGGAGCTGTTGGTGCGTTCAGGGCGTACCCCTGCCCAGGCGCTGATGATGATGGTGCCTGAAGCCTACCTCAACCAGCCTGAGCTGCTGAACTATCCTGAAATTACCGATTTTTATGAGTACTACAGCGGTGTGCAGGAGGCTTGGGATGGTCCTGCCTTAGTGGTCTTTAGTGATGGTAAGCAGGTAGGGGCCACCCTGGACCGTAATGGCCTGCGTCCAGCTCGCTATGCTATTACTCGTAGCGGTTATCTTGTCGTATCCTCCGAGGCTGGTGTCGTTGATCTACCTACAGAAGAGTTGGTGGAGAAGGGGCGATTGGGGCCTGGTCAGATGATTGCCATTGACTTTGAGACTCATGAAATCTTGAAGAATTGGGATATCAAAAAGCGTGTAGCTCAAACCCAGCCCTATGGCGAATGGCTACGGAACCATCGTCAGGATGTATCTCCTCAATTATTCCGAGAGCAGCCACAGCTGGATGGAAAAGTATTACTGAGCCAGCAAACGGCCTTTGGTTATAGTGCTGAAGATCTGGATATGATCATTCAGGATATGGCTGCCCAGGGGAAAGAGTCCACTTACTGTATGGGTAATGATGCTCCCCTGGCGGTGCTCTCAGGTAAATCTCATCTGCTCTATAACTACTTCAAACAGCGATTTGCCCAAGTGACGAATCCGCCTATTGATCCCCTGCGGGAACGGTTGGTGATGTCGCTACAAATGCAGTTAGGTAAACGTCACAGTCTATTGAATGAGCATCCAAGTCAGCTGATTAAGTTGGATTCTCCAGTGATTAATGATAATGAGTTAGCGCTTATTCGTCAGGGTAATTTGCAGACGGCTAGTATTTCTACCTTGTATACCGTTGAAGATGGCCCCAATGGTTTGACTAAAGCCCTTAATGCTATTTGTGACCAGGCAGATGAGGCCGTGAAGATAGGTGCTGAGATTCTAATTCTGAGCGATCGCATCGATACGGGTGGTAATCCAGCGACTGTGTCTGCGATGCAGACCTATATCCCACCTCTGCTAGCGGTGGGTGCCGTTCACCATCATCTAATTAGTACAGGCCTACGGATGCGGGCTTCGCTTTTGGTGGATACCGCCCAGTGTTGGAGTACCCACCATTTTGCTTGCCTAATTGGCTATGGTGCCAGTGCGGTCTGTCCCTATCTGGCGCTGGAGAGTGTACGTCATTGGTGGGCAACCAACAGAACTCAGAAGTTGATGGAAACTGGCAAATTGCCAGTGAATACCTTAAATGGAGCCCAGGCTAACTACCGTAAGGCTGTGGAAGCTGGGTTACTTAAGATTCTTTCGAAGATGGGAATTTCGCTATTGTCCAGCTATCAGGGGGCACAGATTTTTGAGGCAATTGGTATTGGCCCAGAACTCCTGAACGTTGGCTTTAAAGGGAGTATTTCTCGCCTAGGGGGGGTAACTGTGGAGGAATTGGCTCAGGAAACGATGCGTTTTCACAGCAAGGCGTTTCCTGAGTTAACAGGCAAACGTCTTGAGCATCTGGGTTTTATTCAGCCGCGACCCAGAGGTGAATATCACAGTAATAGTCCACAAATGACGAAACTGCTCCATAAGGCATTGAAGGCAAATGAGTATGCTCATTACGAGGTGTATAAAGAACATCTCAAGGGCAGCCCGGTGGCAGCTTTGCGGGATTTGCTGGATTTCAGGAGCGATCGTGCTCCTATTGCGGTGGATGAAATCGAACCAGTAGAAGCGATTATGCGTCGTTTCTGTACGGGGGGAATGTCGCTTGGGGCGCTGTCACGAGAGGCCCATGAAACACTAGCGATCGCAATGAACCGGATCGGAGGTAAGTCTAACTCTGGTGAAGGAGGTGAAGACACAGTACGCTTCCAACCCATCAGCGACGTGGACGATCAGGGGCTGTCTGCCACTCTGCCTCACCTCAAGGGCCTAAAACCAGGGGATACGGCTTGTTCAGCTATTAAACAAGTAGCTTCAGGTCGCTTTGGTGTCACACCTGAGTATTTGATGAGTGCAAGGCAAATTGAAATCAAGCTGGCTCAGGGCGCTAAACCCGGTGAGGGTGGCCAGTTGCCGGGACGTAAGGTCAGTGATTACATTGCCTCGCTGCGTCGTTCTAAGCCTGGTGTAACTCTGATTTCACCACCACCTCACCACGATATCTATTCAATTGAAGACTTGGCCCAGCTTATTTTTGATCTACATCAGATCAATCCTGCGGCAGGGGTATCTGTGAAGCTTGTGTCTGAAATTGGTATCGGCACGATTGCTGCTGGTGTGGCCAAGGCTAATGCCGATATCATCCAAGTCTCTGGCCATGACGGTGGTACTGGCGCATCGCCCCTCAGCTCTATCAAGCATGCTGGAGTCCCTTGGGAACTAGGGCTCACTGAAGTCCATCGAGTGCTGATGGAAAATCAGCTGCGAAACCGGGTGCTCTTGCGTGTAGACGGAGGCTTGAAGACTGGTTGGGATGTCTTGATGGGAGCTCTGATGGGGGCAGAAGAATATGGTTTTGGCACCATTGCGATGATTGCCGAAGGCTGTATCATGGCTCGTGTTTGTCACACCAATAGCTGTCCCGTTGGGGTAGCCACTCAACGGGAGGAACTGCGGAAACGCTTTAGTGGTATTCCAGAGCATGTGGTAAATTTTTTCCACTTTGTGGCTGATGAAGTTCGTTCCCTGTTGGCTCATCTGGGGTACCGTTCCTTAAATGAGGTGATTGGTCGGGCGGATTTGCTAGTGCCTCGGGCTGAGGCTAGTCTGGCCAAGACCCAGGGGTTGACGTTGGATATTATTACTCAGCTGCCGGATACGCGGAGCGATCGCAGCTGGCTAGAACATGGTGACATCAACACCAACGGCCCTGTGCTTGATGACATCATGCTGGCGGATGCCGAGATTCAGCAAACCATCACCAATCAGGGAGAGCTTAGTAAAACCTTTGATGTCATTAATACCGACCGCTCTGTTGGTGCCCGAGTCTCTGGTGCGATCGCTAAGCAATATGGCAATAGCGGGTTTGCGGGCACTTTAAATCTCACCTTTAATGGCAGTGTTGGTCAGAGCTTTGGTGCTTTTAACCTACCTGGCATGAACCTGCGGTTAGTCGGTGAGGCCAATGATTATGTTGGAAAAGGAATGCACGGTGGTGAGCTGGTCATTACCCCCTTTGCAGGGATTCAGTACGACCCATCTGAGAACGTGATTGTTGGCAATACTTGTCTCTATGGTGCGACCGGCGGTACTCTTTATGCTGTTGGTCAGGCTGGTGAGCGGTTTGCTGTACGTAACTCCAAAGGTCAGGCCGTGATTGAGGGGGCCGGTGATCACTGTTGCGAATATATGACGGGCGGTGTTGTTGTTTGCCTGGGCGGTGTGGGGCGCAATGTTGGTGCTGGTATGACCGGTGGTTTGGGCTATTTTCTAGATGAAAAGGGTGACTTCCCCACCCGAGTGAATCCTGAGATTGTTAAGGTGCAGCGAGTGATCACGACAGCAGGAGCTCAGCAACTGAAAGATATGCTCAGCAACCATGTTGATCGGACTGGTAGTACTAAAGCCGCACGGATTCTGGCTGCTTGGGATAACTATCTGCCTAAGTTCTGGCAGGTAGTTCCTCCTTCTGAAGCCGATCGCCCTGAGACACTTGACAGTGCTGAAACCGTTGCCACACCAGTTGGGTAAGCCGTAACGGCCTGTTAACATAATGTTTAGCCGCTTCCCATAGTGCTGGGAGGCGGCTAATACTTTTAAACCTTGTCTATGCCATTACTATCTCTTTTCTAGAGAAGCCGATCTGATACTACTGAGATGTGGTTTAGGATGTGGGCACTGTGTTTTGGTACAGCTTGTGTTGCAGCATGCTCTTAAGGAATGGTCTATTGCTGTGGATGCTCTCACCCAAGGACGAACCATTCTTCTGTTCCGTAAAGGGGGTATTCGCGAGGTCGGACAACAGTTTATCGTGCCCCATCAGCGAGTGTGGCTGTATCCTACTTATGAGCATCAAAAGCCTCATCTATTAAAGCCGCAATGGGCGGCGAAAGTCATGCCGGTAGATTCTGGTAGATATCCCACCCAAGTGACCTTACTAGCTTGGGCCGAGATTTCTCATGTCTGGACTGTGAAAACTTTAGACAAAATAGAAGCACTGTTACCTTTCCATATCTGGAATGAGCAATTTGTCACGGAACGTTTTTGCTGGAAACCCAGTCAACCGCTGCATATACTGTTGTTGCGAGTACATTGCTTGGCAATACCCATACAGATTGACTGGCAGTCTGTTTATGGAGGGTGTCGGTCTTGGCTAACCTTTGAAGCCCCCTTGGATGAAACACCATCTACCCCCGCTTTAGATAAACAGACATGGGCAACAACTGTGCAACAAATACATGAGCAAATCGCTACATTGACCTCTTCTGAATTATTGCAAGCCAATGAAATAATTTGAGTCATTTCATTGCAAATGATCTCGATTTAGTTACCTTTGCCTATGTTTTGAAACCCTAATTTATATACATGGCTGTAACTCTAAAGGAAAACCGATGATCCCCGTGCACTGCTCTTAATTAGCCATAAACAAGTACAAGCTGCTCGCTTAGTGAGGCAGTGATTGTGTACACCATCTATGAGCAATAATTTGTCATGGCCGTGCTGAAAGTTGGCATCAATGGGTTTGGCCGTATTGGTCGTTTGATACTGCGGGCTGCTATCAACAACTCGAATGTTGAGTTTGTTGGTATTAACGATTTGGTATCCCCTGAAAATCTTGCTTATCTACTTAAATATGATTCCACCCATGGTCAGTTCCCCGGCCATGTTGAAGCTCGGGATAATGGAATTGTCGTCAGTGGTAGATTTATTCCCTGTTTTTCTATAGCTAATCCAGCTGAGTTGCCTTGGGGCAGTCTTGGTGTTGACTATGTTGTTGAAGCGACTGGGCGGTTTACTACCCATGATCAAGCGTCAAATCACCTTAAAGCTGGTGCAAAGCGTGTAGTGATTTCTGCACCGACCAAGAGTCCTGATCAAGTGCCTACGCTGTTAGTCGGCGTTAACCATAAGACCTTTAACCCCCAGAAAGATCAAATTGTTTCCAATGCTAGTTGCACCACTAACTGTCTAGCACCTGTGGCTAAAGTCATTCAAGAGCATTTCGGTTTTGCAGAAGGTCTGATGACCACTGTGCACGCTGCAACAGCGACTCAGGCTACCGTTGATAGTCCCAATAAGAAGAGTTTGCGGAGTGGCCGTGGTGCAGCTCAGAACATTATTCCGGCATCTACAGGAGCAGCCAAGGCCGTTACCCTGGTATTACCTGAACTAACAGGGAAGTTGACTGGTATGGCACTAAGGGTTCCTACTCCTGATGTGTCAGTGGTTGATCTAACCGTTCGTACAGAAAAATCGACTAACTATCGTGAAATTTGTGATGCGATGAAAGCGGCATCCAAAAATGGATTGCGTGGGGTTTTGGGGTATACCGAAGATCCCGTTGTGTCGACTGACTTTGTCGGCGATCCTCGTTCCAGCATTTTTGATGCGGGTGCTGGGATTGAACTCAATCCTAATTTCTTCAAGCTGCTGACTTGGTATGACAATGAGTGGGGCTACTCAAACCGTGTGGTTGATTTGATGTTGCATATGGCCCTATCTGAAGGGCTGCTACAGGGTGTAACCAGTGATGCTCTGGAAGCCGTTTATGCTTAGGTTTGAATGTTGAGTAAAGCCTTGCTTTTCTCGGCTCGCTGAGCATTCTAAATTTTGAACTGAAATCAAAAAGCGACCCACAAACTGGGCCGCTTTTTAATGGTATTTAGTTTATCTGAGTGATGAAGCAGCTGTGTTAACCACCTGCAGATATATACCAGTAGTAGGTGACCATGGGGATGACGGTTGCCAAAATCAATAGCACGACGACGACCCAAGTGGAGAAAGTGCGGTTTTCTTCGGTTTCTTCGGCAGTAGCGAAAGTGCCTTCGACATTAATAGTTTCTTCGATCAGGGGCGGACCAGGATCCGGCTCACCCGCTAGTACGGAGGCTAGACGTATTGTGGCATCACTAAATGCTCGGTTGTAACTGTTGCTTTTGAGTAGGGGCGCTTTCATGGTTTCCTGAGTGATGCTTTCAGCGATCTCTTCAGGAAGCAGGGCGGCGGTTTCTTCTCCGGATGTAAGACCGATGTTGTTGGTGACATCATCTAGGACTACGACTGTCTGATTAGCGCCTGCTTCGGCGGTGGGAAACCAGCGCTTAAATAGCTGCTCAGAAAAGCTTTGGGCCGTTTCGCCGTAATCTAGGCGATGGATAGTCACATAGCGGACTTCTTGACCGGTGGCTTCTGCTAGTTTTTTGAGATCTTTGTTGAGATTACTCTCGTTCAGTCGAGTGATTTGCTTCGCGTCATCTAGGACCCAGTTATCTGCGTTAGGAGCGATGGGCATGGCGTATACCCCAGTGGCATTGGCAGGAGTGGTAGTAGTAAGGTTGATGACCAGTGCGATCGCAACCACAACAATCCAGCGGCAACGATGGAATATCGAACTCAGGAGCATGATGTTTCAAGAAGCAGCAGCAAAGCGGCATGAAGCCACCCATAATCACTACTATAAATGACCATATGACTCAACCGATAGCCGCGTGTCCCTAGACTGTAACGATGCAACCATCGCTAATGGCCCTATCTAAAATCTCTAGCTGTCGCTTTTCCGTTGCTGTTAGCTCAGACTTGGCCCGATAGCTTTCAATGGCAATTGCTACCCCAGGAGACAATTCTTTGTTGAGTAGAGCGGTCCGCACCAAAACTTCTAGATCTGCACCAATTAGTTGAGTTGTATTAAACATGGCAGCAAAGGCAATCGAGCAACTAGTGGGTAACTATTTATACATTCGCTGCTTGTTGTCTCACTTCCGGATTAAAAGCAACCTAAGTCACACATATTTCCAGAGATAAGGTCACTTAAAAAATTGACCTTCCTACCCGATGAATGTTTTGGCCTAGTGGCTGATTCTTTGTGGCGCTTTGGATATCAGGTTTGCGGAATACTTACTGTTGTTTTTGAGCATAGCGATGGGCTGCCAGGGCAATGGCGACTGGATAAATGCAATGTTCCTGGACTTGAATTCTGGACTGAAGACTCTTCTCAGTATCGTTTGCAATAACAGGAACGGCTGCCTGCATAATGATCGGGCCGCTATCGATTTCGAGTTCGACATGGTGAACAGTGCAGCCTGCTATGGCTACACCAGCATCCAGAGCTTGTTGTACGGCATGCAGTCCGGGAAAGCTAGGCAATAAGCTGGGATGAATATTGAGTAAACGCCCGGTGAATGCATTAATCAGGTGTAGAGTGACCCGCCGCATCCAGCCTGCCATGATCACCCAGTCAACATCGTGTTCTATCAGTGTCTTCACAATCGCTTCGTCAAGAGCGGTGCGGGATTCAAACTCACGATGATTCAAGAGAGCTGTGGGGACTCCCCACTGAATGGCCCGTTCGATTACTTGAGCTCCAGAGTTATTGCAGATAAGGACGTTAACCTTTGCCCTGAGCTCTGAGCGTTCGATAGCAGTCATAATCGCCTCAAAGTTGCTGCCACTACCAGAGGCTAATACTCCTAGCTTGAGCGGCGGGTAAGCTAAGTTCTGCCAATCGATGTTGGGGGAGATGACGGAGTCGGTGGTGCAGATGGTGGGAGCAGGACCCATGGGTTTAACAAGAAACAAACTCTAGAATTTTACAGGCGTCTGCGCAAGGTTCATTTCATCTGCTGCTGTCTGCGTATAATTACGGATTTAATTGAATAAGATCATGCATTATGATACATGGCTGGCTATTTTCAGAAAATCCAGGGCATATTTAGGTAAGCACTTATCTGCCACGCTTGCCAAATGAGTTTATCTATCGCGCCAAGTGTCGATACCCAAGATTCGATTGGGTTAATGGCCAATATCCTAAATGCGGTGGCATATCCCGTCTATGCTAAAGGGCGAGATCATCGGTGGTTGTTTGCGAATACTGCCTGTTGTCAGTTGCTCGATGTATCGCCAGAAGAACTAAGGGGATGCTTGGATCATGACGTGTTGGCAGTGATTGATACGGAATTATTGAGATCGCAAGATGACAGTTTTTTTAGTGCAGGAACTATTGCGGAGCAACCCGTTACCATTCGTACTCGTAATGGACTGCGTCAGTTTTTAGGACGGCGCTCCCTATTGCAAACCAATAGTGGCTCTATCCTGATTAATACTTTGCAGGACGTGAGCGAGTTGACTCAAGTTCGCCAGGTCAATTATGATTTGCGTCAAAAGCTGGATGAGCGTAATAGTGCCCTGGATCAGCTTACAGAGTTTGAAGCAACTCTCAAACGGATTACTGACCGGGTGCGTGATGGTCTGGACGAAAAACAAATTCTACAAACAGCGGTACAGGAACTCACCGAAGCGCTAAATGTCAGGGGGTCCAATACCTCTCTCTATGACTTAGAGCAGGGTACTTCTACCATCTATTACGAATACACTACGCTACCATCTGACCGTGGGCGTGTTTCTCAGATGGAGGCATTCCCTGAAGTTTATCACCAGTTACTGGAAGGGCAGTACTTTCAGTTTTGTTCTATTGCGCCTAACCCAGTGCGGGGGTTGGTGTCGATGTTAGCCTGTTCCATTTTTGATGATCGGGGTGTGCTCGGGGACCTATGGCTGATTAACGACAAAGAACATGGCTTTAGCGAATATGAAATCCGTCTAGTACAGCAGGTCGCTAACCAATGTGCCATTGCAATTCGTCAAGCCCGTCTCTATCAAGAGTCCCAGACCCAAGTACGCGAATTAGAACAAGTCAATAACCTCAAGGATGACTTTTTGAGCACGGTGTCCCATGAACTGCGTACACCGGTTACCAGCATGCGGGTGGCGCTGCAGCTTTTAGGAGTAACCCTGACTCAGGAACTAGGGCTAGAGCAAGACCTGACCAAGCCCAATGCTGAGCAAGGTCGCATCGCTCGTTACTATCGCATTCTTAAAGAAGAATGTGAGCGCGAGATCAGTTTAATTAACGATTTGCTAGATTTGCAGCGATTAGATGTCGGTAACCATGAACTGGCTCTACAACCCATTCAGCTAAGTGAATGGTTACCAGCTTTGGTGAGTAGTTTTCAAGAGCGAGCCACTAGTCGTCAGCAAAAATTGGATGTGACTATTACTGAGGGATTACCTGTTTTGAGATCGGACTTATCAAGTCTTGATCGAATTTGGGCAGAGCTTTTGAATAATGCTTGCAAATATACACCACCGGGTGGGGAAATTGCCCTCTCTGTAGGGCAAGTGACTCCTAATATCCTGAAGTTTGATCTGGTCAATACAGGTGTGGAAATTCCTCAAGATAAACTTCCGCGTATTTTTGATAAGTTTTACCGAGTACCTAGTTCAGATCCATGGAAACAAGGGGGGACGGGATTGGGATTAGCCTTGGTGCAGAAGCTAGTACACCATATTGATGGTGTTATTAAGGTTACGAGTGGAGATGACCGGACGTGTTTTACGATTGAGTTACCGCTGTCGATAACGCCCCAGGGCTAAAAGCAGCTGACCATTGATTGAGTTAGTCCATACTAGGAGGTTCATCGTGGTAGCAACAGAAGTAAGTTCAGAAACCTATGAAGGGCAATTTGGTCCTTTTGTGATTACTCCAAACGATCGACGAGAAGTTGTGATTTACCGTATTGGTCTGGGAGTGGCTGCGTTTAGTTTTGCCTTAGCCGTGACGCTATTGCTCTTAGGTGGTGTTACCGCTGGGCTATTGTGGTTAGCCTCTGGTTTGTATTTTTTGATGTGGGTAGGATTGGGCGTGAGTCTCTGGTTTATTCACATTTACTTACGTCCGTTGCATCAGGCATTACAAGTTTTCTGGCTGGTGGGAGGGCTGGCTAGTATCGGACTTGCGATCTCATTTCCTGCTCCCCTGGTTCTAACAGCCTATCAGCAGCCTCTATCGATGCTAGGTATTGGTTTTACCTTTGCTGCGCTGACCGGAATCTTTTTCAAAGAAGCGTTTTGTTTTAATCGTTTAGAAACCAAGATTCTGACGTTGTTGGTACCTGCCATGCTTCTGACTCATTTAGTTGGTGCATTGCCAGTGATGCTGGGACGGGATCTGCTTATCGTTTGGGCTGTTTTATTTTCAGTGTTTGCATTTCGTAAGCTAGTGCAGCCGATTCCCCCTGATATTGGTGATAAAAGTGTCTTTGAGTATCTCAAGCAGCAGCGTCAGGTCAATGCTTAGTGCTTGTGTTTATATTTTTTTTGCAAGTCATTTGGGCACTCTAGAACCGTTGGACTAACAGGCATAACGGTTGGAACAGGCATATTGGCTAGCTTGGGCAAAAATTAAAGATGTGGGGCCAGTGCTGATCAAGCGACTGTATGAGCATTTCGGTGCTTTATCACTTGCTTGGCAGGCTGCCCCCGCTGAGCTACTTGCGGTTGATGGAATTGGTTTGGTGACGGCGGATCAGATTAGGGCGTCGCGATCGCATATCAACCCTGAACATTTGCTAGACCAGCACACAGCTCAATTCCCAAACTTTTGGACCCCTGCGGATCCGAACTATCCCAAGCTGCTATGGGAAATTCCGGATCCGCCTCCTATTTTGTATCACCGAGGTCCGTTCCGTCCCAACCAGTCGACTGCAATAACTGTGGGCATTGTCGGTACGCGCCGTCCCAGTCCCTACGGTCGACGTTGGACCCAGCGGCTGAGTCGTCGCCTTAGCCAGAAGCAGATTACTGTTGTTTCAGGAATGGCCATTGGGATTGACACCTATGCTCATCAAAGTTGTTTAGAGAGCGATGGGCAGACCATTGCCGTATTAGGTACCGGTGTAGATGTCGTTTATCCACGCAGTAACGAGCATCTTTATAAGCGCATTTTAGAAACCGGCCTGATTTTGAGCGAATATCCTGATGGGGTACCACCGGATCGAGCTCATTTTCCCAGGCGTAATCGCATTATTGCCGGTTTGAGCCATGCAACTTTGGTAACGGAGGCTCCCGAACGTTCGGGAGCTTTAATCACGGCTTATTTAGCTAATGACTATGGTCGTCATGTATATGCCCTTCCAGATGGTTTAGATAACCCTACGGCCCGAGGTTGTCTGGTTTTGGTGAATACCGGTGCGACTATTGTGATGGGGGAGGACCAGCTGGTCCAAGAGCTACTCAATATTGGTGTAGCCCATCAATTTACGAATAACAAAGCTGAGGAGCCAGCCAACTATGATGAGGGTATCTCCTCAGAGAAACAACAGGAACCTCCTGAAAAGGAGACTCTAGAGGCTATGTCTGAACTTGTGTCAGAGGTAGAGTTAGATCAGGCTTTACAGCCTATTTTTCAAGTGATTCCTGATTGCCCTATCAGTTTGGATAACTTAGTAAAAACCACCCAGCTAGACACAAGTGTCCTACTGAGTGGCTTATTACAGTTAGAGCTTGCAGGTGTGATTGTCCAACTCCCTGGTGGCCAATATCGACGCACATAGGTTTTAGAATCCTGCAAACTGCTTTTTTAATTCAAGGTTTCTTCCATTTCCATACCTGTGTAGGTGATGTCATAGCCTGTATAGGCGATGTTACGGTCATCTAGGGGGTCTGCGAAGGGATCAAAGTTATCCACAAAGAATTCCACTACTAGGTTCCCTAGTTCAATCATGTCGCCATCTCTTAGCGGTTTTCGTTTTTGAGGAGCAAGGCGACGGCGGTTTAGGTAAGTGCCTGCCTGACTGCCAACATCAGCAATAAAAAATCCGGCTTCGGGGGTATGACGAATAACTGCATGACAAGGGTCAACAGTTGAATTTCTCATGGGTAGGGCACAGGTCATGGATTGTCCCAAGAGCCAACATGCCCCTGCGCTAGTGAGATTTAAGGTTTCAGAATTGCCCGTGTTAGAGACTAAAAATACTGAAGAATTGGCAATGACGGCCTGGATGTAAAAAGGAGTTACTTGACAGCGGTTTTTAACTGTCAATATAGATTCGACGATTGTATTAGCAGTGTCAAAATCGTTATTAACGTTATTAATCAATGCATCCCAAGGTAGTGATAAAGCCTCAATGCTGGGTGCATTGATAGGCATATTTTTCACGGCTTGGCTGCTGGAATGGGAGGCTCTAAGCGTGGACATGGACAATGACTAAACAACTTAACAGCAATAGGCTATAAGGTGCGGTCGATTGTCACCCTAATTCAGTAGATTCACATGCAAGTGGCTCAAACGTTTGAGGCTGTTCAATTGTTTGAGGCTGCTCAAATTTTTGAGCCGCTTGCAGGGTAGAAAAGTTAAAGGATTAAATTGGTAGCTAATGAAAATTGCTGCTCACTTATGGTGATGTCCCCGTTGTTTAGGACAGAGAAAATCTGTTAGAGATTGGATGTACAACGGAGTGGGACACACAAAGCCCCTATATAAACTTTGTCCACGTCCAGGACGGTCGTTTTACCGTGGGAGAAACTACAGGTTTCAACTTGGACGTGGTTTATTAGGGCTTTTTCTAAAAGCGCTCAGCAATCTAATAGGATGTGAACCTATCAAAGGTAGTGCGTTATTTATATCTTTGTTTATTAAAGCTTGCTCCTTCAAGATCAGTGTTTTGAGGGATGGCCTTTTATGGAAGCTTTAAAAGCCATGAGTAAATATTAAAATCCCCCAAGATTGATAAAGGATGTCCTGAATCCGTAAGGCAGTACCTACAGGGGTTTCAGAGTCTTTTAGAGTAGACAATACAGAAATCATCACAGCCTATTAATACCGTCATGATGCCGCTAAGGTTAGCTGTAGCTATTAAGCAATGATTAAGCAGCTTATTTTACGGTTTGCTTATTAGAGGAGTTGTTTTGTGACAAACGCGATTATCCGTGCTCAACCCCCCTTAGATTTTATTCCTGAACGTTTTCATCCTTGGGTGCGACGGTTTGTTAAGGTGGCCTTGCCTGGTTGGGTCCGTTGGCAAACTGACTTGGTCAATATCAAGGTCAGCAATGCTGAGGTTTTGGCTCAGTTGTATGGGGATTTTCAGGCGGGAAAAAATCGGTTTGCGATCGCGTTTCGTCACCCTGCCCCCGAAGATGCCTATGGTCTGGCCCATCTGCTATGGCATGTCGTCCCCCAGTCGGCAAAACAGCTAGGTATAAACCTGCAGCCAGTCCATAGTCATTTCATATATGACCGAGGAATTCCCCTATGGGCTGGAAATTGGGTAGGTAAGCTATGTTCTCGATTGGGTGGAGTTTCGATTCAGCGAGGCAAGTTGGACCTTGTTGCCCTCAAATCTGCACGACAGCTTTTAGCTAATGGTCGGTTTCCCCTGGCAGCTGCACCAGAAGGGGGAAATAACGGCCATAACGAAATTGTGAGTCCTTTAGAACCAGGGGTGTCGCAGCTATCATTTTGGTGTGTCGAGGATTTGGTGAAAGCTGAGCGAACTGAGCCGGTCTATATTGTCCCCATCGGAATTCAGTATCGATATATCAATCCACCTTGGGATGCTATCGATCATCTACTGAGTCAATTAGAGACTCGCAGTGGGATAGCAGGTTCTAGCAAAAAGTTCATGCCCCCTGTGGAGTTACCCACAGCTCAAATCACTAATCTCTATGGGCGTCTCTATCGGTTAGCCGAGCATCTGTTGACCTTAATGGAGGGCTATTACCAGCAGATTTATGGTTTAGAGTGTCCCAATGGTGAGGCAGCAGATGCGAATGCACAGCTTGCTACACGACTACAGCATTTGCTCAATGGAGCCCTTGATGTGGCCGAAAAGTACTTTGATCTGAGACCTAAGGGATCTGTGATTGATCGTTGTCGCCGTTTGGAGCAGGCGGGCTGGGAGCGTATCTTTCGAGAAGACTTGCGGGATGATATGGCAATATCTGCAGTGGAGCGAGGTTTGGCCGATCGGATTGCGGAGGAGGCCGATCTGAGAATGTGGCATATGCGTTTGGTGGAGAGCTTTGTTGCGGTTACCGGTCGCTACGTGTTGGAAAAGCCGACGGCAGAGCGGTTTGCCGAAACGGTGTTGTTGTTGACGGATATGGTCACCCGACTCCAGGGAGGAAATCCATTTCCTCGGCCTTCTCTTGGGAAGCGCGAGGCATTGCTGACGGTGGGGGAGCCGATTTGCGTTAGCGATCGTTGGAGTGACTATAAGCAAAGTCGCCGCAAGGCAGTAGCTGCCCTGACCAAGGATTTACAGGGTGCCCTAGAAGCGTTGATTGTAGATAGTGGCGAGTAGGGTGGGCATTGCCTGGGATGTTGGCTAAGCCTCTTTTACAATAGTGAAAGTTCATGCATTATAACTGTAAGCAGTTCGATTCCAAC
>NZ_JADOES010000013.1 GCF_018739885.1 Leptothoe spongobia TAU-MAC 1115
ATAGCCAGCTTAAAAGCTTATAGATAAAGGGATATCGCAAATATTAAACACAGTTAAAATGACCTTTAGAGGGCTGGGTCTAAAAGGGCATACGATATCCCATACCCCGAACAGTTTCAATTAAGCCACTGCCTAGTTTTTTACGCAGATAGCCCACGTACACATCCACCACATTAGACCCAGGGGAATAATCATATCCCCAAACCCGATCGAGCAACTGTTCACGACTCAGCACCTGGCCTGGATGGCTCATAAAAGTCTCTATCAGAGTAAACTCACGGGCCGATAGCTCGATTACTTTTTCTCCTGCATAGACCAATCGCGTGCGCAAATTTAACACCACGTTCCGGTGACTGAGCTGCCAATCTTGCTCGTTTGCAGTCGTTACTGCTGTGCGTAACCGAGCCCGAATTCGAGCTAGCAGTTCTTCAAAGCGGAAGGGCTTAGTGACATAGTCGTCGGCTCCCAGTTCAAAACCTGTGAGCTTGTCGTTAATACCGTCACGGGCCGTCAAAATCACAATGGGAATATGGCAACCTTGACCACGTAGTTCCTCAAGCACTGATAAGCCATCTTTTCCTGGCAAGCCCAAGTCCAGCACAATCAGCTCAAAACCACCATCCAGGGCATAGGTAATGGCATCAAGCCCCGTAGTTGCGATTTCAGTCATGAATCCATTCGCCTGCAACCCCTTGTCTAAGAAGGCGGCTACTCGTGACTCATCCTCAGCAATCAAAATTCGTTTCATCGATCACTCTCCTGATAGGCTGGCAAAGGCACCCATTGGTCAATGGGTAGCTTTAGGGTAAAGACAGAACCAATCCCAGACTGGCTCGATAATCCAATATTTCCGTTGTGGGCTTCGGCAATAGCACGAACAATGGCTAGCCCTAAACCTGACCCACCGGACTTACGTTGGGTATGTTGTACTCGGGCAAAGCGCTCAAACACCCGCATCTGTTCAGCAATGGGGATACCTTCTCCCGTATCCTTGACCCAAAACTCCACTTGGTCCTTATCATCACGACAGCCTAGCTCAATACGGTCACCCATTTGAGTATGTTGAGCCGCATTTTGGAGCAAATTCAGCAAGGCTCCTGTCAACCGGTGTGGATCAGCCACTATTTTTGCGCGAGTATCCACCTGCAGTTGCCAATCACGATCTGCCAGGGTTTGAGCCTTAGTAAACAAGTCCGTACAAAAAGCAACAACATCAACGGTTTCTAAACACAGAAAGCTGGGATGCTCAGCCTTCACAATCAGAATCAGATCATTCACCAAGCGGCCCATACGATCCAACTCATCCAATACCAAATCGACCGTTTCGGCCTGCTCAGCAGGGTCATCGCCCATCAGCTCTAAGTGACCTTGCATGATGGTAATCGGGGTGCGCAATTCATGCCCGGCATCATTTATAAAATTACGCTGACTGTTAAACGCATTCTGCAGACGATCCATCATGTTATTGAAGGCATTAGCCAGCTCCGCTAATTCTCCTGTTCCACCAACGTCAATACGACTCTCCAAATCAGTCTCATTAATCCTACGGGCTGTCTTTGCTAGCTCCTTAACCGGTTGCAATAGCCGACCCGTCAGCACCCATGCCACAGCAAATGCCACTACCAATAAGCCACCCGCAACTTCAGCAAAGACATATAGGCCAGCCAGTGCTTCCTGCCGTTCCCCAGCCGAAAGGTGGGCAATAATAAACTGGCCACGGGTAACACCATCGACCACAAGCGTATCGACCATATAAATGACCCTGCCCACAGCCGGATCACCTGTATTAGTTTTTCTTTGGGTATCGTCATCGAGCTGAATCCAGTGGGCAAAAAGGTCTGAGCCTGGCCTAATGGCATCGGGTAAAACAATGGGATTGGAACGATAAACCTGGCCATCTAAAAGAGCAATCAGAAAATTATCGTCTTCTGGTAATTCGCCAGTCACATACTCATCGACAGCAACCGATAGGGTCTCAAATGATGGATCATCAGACGCCAGCCACTGATTATAAACATCGTCAAACTCTGTGGCTTCTTCCAGGAGATTTTCATTGACACGGGCATCCACCGCTCGGAATAAGAGTGCCCGAAAGATAGGCACAGAAAGAGCCACGGCTGCTAGCATGAGAGCCATATAGAGTAAGAAGATCTTTGTTCGTGCTTCTTTTAAAAAACTGATTTGGTTAGAACGCTTCATCCTGCCAATAATTTATTTTGGACGTTGCTGATCCTCGAAATGACATTATTCAACACTGTCTAAAAAATAAAAGTTTATGACTCATGCGACTCCCTATCGCTGTGACATTTTAGGAACTGACTATCATTATTAAAATTTATCCCTTTCAAGGATAAATCTGCATGAGAAAACTCTTATTTTCCTTGTTCTTAAAGCAAGTCAACAAGTATTTATATGAACATTTTAAATGCTTGCGACTTAAGGTTGTATGTCTTGTCTAACACGGGATTTCAAGAAAAATAAGATTTCTAATTAAGACCATCTAATTATTCTCAGATTTTTAATTGCATTCATTCATCTGCCCTCATGGCAATAAAATCAGACGTTATTTCATCTTGGCTAAGAACTTTCTAAATTAGCTTTCATGAAAGCGTTCTAACCCATACTTCATTCAAATTTTAATGACGCTGACGATAGTAGTGGCATCGGTCCATTGGCACTACTGGAGAAGGAAATCCTGACATGAAACTAATGGTCTATTCCCACGATGCCTTTGGGCTGGGTAATATTCGCCGGATGCTGACAATCTGTGAATATTTACTGCGCACCCTGCCTAATGTCTCCATCCTGGTGGTGTCAGGCTCCCCCGCCCTGCACACCCTCAGACTGCCTGAGGGCCTCGACTATATTAAGCTGCCCTGTCTAGGGCGAGATCCGTCTGGTCAGCTGGAAGCCAGGTATCTCAAGAGTATGCCAGAGACATTGGTGCGGTTACGATCTCATCTGATTCTCACCGCTGCGGCCCACTTTCAGCCAGATGTATTGCTGATTGATAAAAAGCCTCAAGGTCTACGCAATGAACTGAAAGAAACCCTGGGCTATCTCAGCCGTAACCGCCCTAAAACAAAACGGGTATTACTACTGCGGGATATTCTTGATGTTCCTGCCGCCACTATTCAACAGTGGAGCAACCATAACTACTATCAGTTGACCCAAGAACATTATGACCAAGTGTGGGTAGTGGGTACCCCCGAGATTTTTAACCTACCTGATGAGTACAACTTTCCACTGCCCCTGCGGCGCAAGGTCAAGTTCTGTGGTTACCTCAGCCGAGGCTGTGGTCGTATCCCTAGGCCTGTATTACGTCAGCAGCTAGGAGTGCCCTCAGACGAACGTTTGGTGGTGGTTACCCCAGGTGGTGGTGGTGATGGACAGCAGTTGATCAAGACCTATTTAGAGAGTGTAAGGCAACAGACCGCAGCCTCTAAACCAGGTCATAAGACAGTGATTATCTCGGGGCCAGAGATGCCTGCTGCACAAAGACAACAGTTTCAGGCTCAGGTAGACACCTATGCCACAATTCGACTATTGGAGTTTAGCGATGACCTGATTAGCTACCTCAATGCTGCCGATGCCGTTGTGGCCATGGCAGGCTACAACACCACCTGTGAGATTCTCTCTCTGCGCAAACCTGCCGTTGTCATCCCTCGCATCCGGCCAGTGCAAGAACAGTGGATGCGAGCCAAACGATTTGCTGATAGAGGTCTTCTTTATGCTATCCACCCCCAACAACTCACCCCCCAAGCGTTATCCCACGCACTGCATCAGGCACTGACTAGCAGACCTTACGCCATCAACAGTTTTCGCCTTGATGGGTTACCCCGCATTGCCCAGCTGATGCAGGCGCTAATCCCATCCTATACAGCCAGCCGTAATCTAGCCGAACTGCCATGCGCCCTTTAATTGGATTCTTGTTAAAGACCTATCCTAAACTATCGGAAACCTTTATTCTCAACGAGATTTTAGAACTAGAAAGGCAGGGGCTCAACCTCCATATCTTTTCTCTCAGGTGTCCTCCAGCAGACTGCACCCATGACGATGTAGCTCAGGTCCAAGCTCCAGTCACCTATCTACCCTCGCTACTACCTGAATTTGACCCAACCCAAGAAAAACAGTTAATTGATGCTCATCTCGATCTGTTTAACCAAGATAGTAAGACCTATCTGCAGGCGCTCCAGTTTTATCTAAGCCGTACTGAAGAGCGACGGCTCAATGAGTTTTTGCAAGGTGGCTATCTGGCTTGGCACATGCAGCAACTCGGCATTACCCACCTCCATGCCCACTTTGCCAATGTGCCCGCCGTCACGGCAGAGATCGCCCAAGCCTTTTCGGGGATGTCCTATAGTATTACGGCCCATGCCAAAGACATTTATCTCAGTGACAATGCCGCCCTTGACCGCCGCATAGCCAAAGCGGAATTTGTCCTCACCTGCACTGACTACAACCGTTGCTATCTGGAACAGGTTTCCACATCTCATACCCCCATTCACCTGGCATACCATGGCTTAGATATCATCCGTTTTAGCCCCGTCCTTAGATCTCAATCATCGGCAGTTCCCTTAATTTTGAGCGTGGGTCGCTTCTGCGAGAAAAAGGGCTTTCCCTATCTGTTAAAAGCCTGCCATTTACTCAAACAGACAGGTGTGCCCTTCCACTGTGCCATTGTCGGCTATGGCCCTCTGGGAGATTGCATTCGGCAACAGATCAGCGACTTGGGTCTCACTGACCATATCACTCTGGTGGGCAAGCTCACCCAGGATCAACTAATTGAGTATTACCAAGAAGCAGATCTGTTTGTGTTGCCCTGTTTGGTAACCGACGATGGCGATCGCGATGGTATTCCCAACGTGTTGTTAGAAGCCATGGCTATGGAACTGCCGGTAGTATCGACCGATATCTCAGGCATTTCTGAGCTGGTGGAGTCTAACTATAACGGAGTGTTAGTGCCTGAGAAGAATGAGTTGGCATTGGCTCAGGCCTTGGAAGCATTGATCCGTCAGCCTGAGCTCAGAATAACCCTGGGTGAAGCAGGTCGCTTGACTGTGTTGGATAAGTTTGGTCTGACCAGCAATGTGGGGCGGGTGAAAGACTGGCTGCTAAAGGCGGTTAAACAGCCGCCGATGAGACCACAGACTCAGGCTAGGGTGCTAGGCGATCTGCTGCAGCTGACAGTGTCTTAAGTTGCACTGCCGAAATCCATCCCCTCCTGGGAGGGGCTCCGGGGTGGGTCCCCTGGAAAGAGGTCTAGAGAAAATGATTCCTTTGCTTCAACATCACAATTCAATGTTTCGAAAAAACACTCTATGAAGACTCTACTGTTTTACTGTCAACATATTCTGGGTATTGGTCACTTGATCCGTAGTATGGCCATTGCGCGTGGCTTGGCCCAAGATTTCAAAGTTTACTTTGTCAATGGTGGCGAAGTGATTCAGGACTTTCCGATTCCTGCAGGCATTGAAGTCATTAATCTCCCAGCGATTAAGACGGATTCAAATTTCCGAGAATTGCAGGTGCCTGAGGGATTTGCCGATGTGGATGCGGCGTTGGTATACCGGCGGGAACTGCTGTTGGAGGTTTGCGATCGCATCCGCCCCACTGTCGTCATGGTGGAGCTTTTCCCCTTTGGTCGTCGTCGCTTTTCCCCTGAGCTGATCCCCTTACTAGAGCGAGCAAAAGACTATGGAGCTAAGACCATCTGCAGTCTGCGCGATATTGTTGTTACCAAACAAGATCAAGACCGCCATGAAGCGAAAGTTTGTAAGCTAATGAATCGCTATTTTGATCAGCTACTGATCCATGGTGATCCTAAGTTTTTACCCCTAGACAACAGCTTTTCTCGTGTGCAAGATCTCAACTGTGAAGTCCACTATACAGGCTATGTCGTACCTGATGCGGATCGCAAATTTGCCCCCAGGACCGAAGCAGATCCACCCATGATTCTCGTCAGCGTTGGTGGTGGTCGCTTTGGTCACGAATTGTTGAACTGTGTAGCCGAAGCCAGTCAATTTCTAGAGGATAAAATCCAACATCACATCCAAATGTTCACAGGGCCGTTTGCACCGGAAGCGGTTTTCAACCAGCTACAGGCCATAGCAACGCAATGCTCAAATCTAACAGTACAACGCTATACTCCTGATTTACTCAGCTATATGGCCAAAGCTGACCTGTCCATTAGTATGGCAGGCTATAACACCACGCTCAATGTTTTGCAAACTGGCGTTCGTGCCATGCAGCTGCCTTTCACCGGTAATGACGACCAAGAACAGAGACTGCGTTCTACTCGGCTAGAAAGGCTTGGCATGGTCAAAGTGATTGATCCGACCGATCTCGATCCAATTTTGTTCTCACTTGAAATCATTAAGGCCCTGGGTCATCGTCCCACTCGTCAGTCTTTTTGTCTCGGAGGTGTGGAGATTACGGTCCTGCGGGTCAAGGCTCTTGTGGAACAAGAGATTCTTGTTTGAACTGCCAAAAAGACCACAACACAATTTTATCAGTCCAGTTACTTTCTCCCAACCCATGACCCAGTCTAAAGTTTGTATGACCACTCTCGAATTTCCCCCTGATGTCGGTGGCGTTGGCGAGTCCGTCGCTCGCATTGCCAACCTGCTTAAAGATATCGGCTACGAAGTTCACATTGCCGTATTCCACTCCAAGCAGCGTAAGGCAGAAGGTTACTATCGTTCAGATTGCCGGACCACAGACCAAGGTGGTATCCAGGTGCATCGTCTTACCCCTGCTAGTCGGTCAAATGCGCCAATCTTGCAGGACTACCGCAGCGAGATTTATTTTCAACTCAAGCAACTGCACCATCAGCATCAGTTCGATCTCTTCCATGCCTTCTTTATTAATGAGACTGGCTTTATCACCACTCTGCTAGCGAAGGAAGAAGGTATTCCCATTATCAACAGCGTGCGTGGCAGCGACCTGCATAAGCATGTGTTTAGCCCCAAACAGCACGGTCAGATCAGCTGGATTTTAGAAAACTCCGACTGGGTAACGTTTGTCAGCCGTGATCTGCAAAAACGAGGCCAGGTACTTGTCCCCACGCTAAAGGCCAGGTCTAGCGCTTTCTGGAACTCGATTCAACCGATAGATTTCTCTGCATTACCCACCCATTTACCCTTGGCCAATCAGCTCAAGAAAGAATTAGTCATTGGCTCAGTTGGTCGATTTCGTGACAAGAAAGGACTGGAATATTTGTTAGAGGCCTGTGCCGATTTAAGGCAGACTATGCCGCTCACCCTGCTGTTAGTAGGTGATTTTGCCGAGCGAGAACGCCCCTATTGGGAAGCCGCTATCCACGATAGGGGCATGGAAAATAACATCGTGATCACAGGTATGGTGCCACGGGCTGAAGGGATGGCCTATCTGCGCTATATGGATATCTATGCTATTCCATCTCTCCACGACGGTTGTCCCAATGCGTTACTCGAAGCAATGCTAGCAGGGCGAGCGATTGTCGGCACTAATGTAGATGCCATTGGTGAAATTTTGGACCACAACTGCAACGGCCTGGTCGTGACTCCCGGCTTTAGCGCTGAACTCAAAGCCGCTATTCTCACCCTGGCCCAATCCCCTGATCTCCGTCAACGATTGGGGCAAACGGCCCAAGCAACTGCCCGTCAAGAACTCTCGCCCATCGTCGAACAGCGAAACTGGGCCAGGGTTTACCAACAGGTTTTGACGAGTCCGTTTACCCTTCTCTCATCTTTATCTTAGCAATTAGTTTCAGGAGATTTACCATGACTTCTGCAATCCCTACAGTCCCCACAACACCAGCAGAATCAACCTCTCAGCCTGCGATTACCATTGTGGTCGTTCCACGAGAACGGTTTAGCTACAGCCAACAGTCCTTGGATAGCATTTACCAGTATACGAACATGCCATTTGAGCTGGTGTATGTAGATGGTGGCTCCCCTCGGTCTGTCCAGCACTATTTGCGCGGGGCTGCAACAGAACGAGATTTTACCCTGGTACGTACCGACCATTTTCTGGCTCCCAACCAGGCTCGTAACCTTGGCCTGGGTCAGGTTGAAACGGACTATGTTTTATTCATTGATAATGATGTTCATGTTTCCTATGGCTGGTTAGAGAAGCTGTGGGAATGTGCGCAAGCGACGGATGCGGCTGTTGTCTGTCCACTGACTTGTATTGGTAAACCGTTACACCAAAAGGTTCATTTAGCTGGAGGGGAGGCGCGAATCTTTACTGAGCTAAAGAGAAACAAGGCCTGTCGTCGGGTACATGAGAAACACTATTTTGTGAATTGTGCAGTAGCAGAGATTCAGGATCAGCTGCAGCGCCGGGCCTGCGAGTTTGCAGAGTTTCACTGCATGTTGGTTAAGCGATCAGTATTTAATCAGCTTGGACCCTTAGATGAAAAGCTGTTGAGTACGCGGGAGCATATTGATTTTTGTTTGGATGTGGGTCAATCAGGCGGCAGGATTTATTGTGAACCTGATTCGGTGGTGACTTATGTACCGGATATTCTCTATCGTTGGTCAGATTTGGCTTTCTTTATGCTGCGTTGGAGTGATGAGTGGGAGATTAAGAGTTTGAAGCATTTTAGGCAGAAATGGAATTTGGATCAGGGTAAGTATTTTAAGAAGCGCTATCAGCGTTTGGGGCATCGTCGACATCATGCTTTTTTGCGTCCGTTGGTGCGGAAGTTGACGTTTGGGAGGATGATCCCTTGGTTGGAGAAGTTTGTTATTGGGTTGGAGCGGCGGTTGAATCGGTTGATTACGGGGCGTTATATGCGGCTTTATGGGGAGGGTTTTGAGATTAGGGGGGAACAGGTGATGAGTAAGGTGCCGAGCTCGGTGTAAGTTTTTTTTCTACTAGAAGTTGGTTACCTTGCTTTAGGGTATTGCTTAAGAGGCTTTAGCGGTTGCGTGGGGTCCCTCCGAGTTCCCTTTCCGGAAGTAGTCACGTTGTCCCCAATTGCATACGGGGCTTCCCTTGGGCAGGGCGGGATGCCGCCCTACAACCCTCATAAAAATAATAACGTTATCCCAAGTTGCATGAGAAAGAAGTGATTGGTGGGGTGAGTTTTAATTTTCTGTGACATGCCACAGAAAATTAAAAAAGCATCAGTTATCGATTTCACCTTGAATAATGTCTTTTAGGAAAACTTAGTCCAAGAACAGCGCGATAACTGCCCTTTTACGGTGTGGAGCGAATGCGGAGCAGCGTAACACCCCACCAGCCGCCAGTGCAACACTCTTGGCAGTTAACCAACTAACCTCTTGTGCGGGGGGTGTGGGGGCGTTGAGGCCCCCACGAACAGGAGGGGTTCGGGGAGGAAAGCCCTGAGCAACCCACTTCCACCCCTAACCAACACTTAAAAAATATGACCAACAAAATTTTCGATCACATCTCCCACTAGGTCTCCATAGAAAACCCCTAGCAAAAAGAGAGGAACTACATCATCCACCACTATGGCTAAACGAAAATCTTTTCGGTCATCCCTACCCAGTCTAAAACCAATTGCCCAACGCTTTTGGCCCCATATCCGCAAACAGTCTCGTTTACTCACTGGCGCATTCTTCGCCCTACTGGCAGAAACCGGTCTCCGTCTGCTAGAACCCTGGCCCCTCAAACTCATGTTTGACCGAGTCATCCTACCCGCCGGGTTTAATATCCACGGTCACAATATCGAAGCTCTAGCTAACGTCTCACCCATCTTAGTGCTAACCATACTTTCAGCCGCTTTGATCGTGATTGCAACCGGACGGGGTGCCGCCGCTTACTTGAGTACTGTGGGTATGGCTGTCGCTGCCACCCATGTGATGGCTGATATTCGGGGTCAGTTGTATAACCATATTCAAGCACTGTCACTGTCGTTTCATAGTCAGGCAAAAAGTGGTGACCTGATTACCCGTGTCACCTACGATATTGAGCGGTTGCGAGAGGTTACAGTGGTGGCAGCACTGCCGTTAGTCACTCACTTCCTGACGCTGATCGGCATGGTGGGGGTGATGTTTTGGCTCAATTGGGAATTGGCATTGATTGCGATCGCAATCCTACCTCTCTTCATCTTCACCACCACCACCATGTCGAAAAAAATCCACAAGGTGGCCCGCACCCAGCGCCAACGAGAAGGAGCCATGGCCGCATCGGCTGCCGAAGCCATCGGCGCAATCAAAGTCGTACAGGCTTTATCCTTACAAGATTTTCTAGGACAGACCTTTGCTAAAAACAATCGTAAAAGTCTAAAGGAGAGTGCCGAAACCCAGCGGTTACGTGCTGGACAGGAACGTCTAGTGGAGAGTCTGGTTGTCATCGTACAGGCCCTCGTCCTCTGGCGCGGTGTACAGCTTGTGCTGGCTGGAAATGCGACACCGGGAGACTTGCTCGTGTTTCTCACCTATCTCAAAGTGGCATTTAAGCCCATGCGACAGCTGGCTAAATATACCGGACAGATTGCTAAGGCCATCGCCTCGGGAGAACGAGTGATTGCACTGCTCGATACAGTACCGGATGTCCGCGATCTGAAGGGAGCCAGATCCGCTCCCGCATTCCGTGGCGATGTTCATTGCCAGGGGGTTACGTTTGCCTATGACCCAGCCAAAGGGATTCTGCGCAATCTCACCTTTGCTGCCAAACCAGGAGAACAGGTGGCCATTGTTGGCCCATCTGGTGGGGGGAAATCTACCCTAATCAGCTTGCTGCTGAGATTTTATGACCCCATCGAGGGTGGGGTACAGATCGACGGTCATGATTTGCGAGCATATACTCTGGCATCTCTAAGGCAACAGATTAGTATTGTTCTCCAGGATAGTGTTCTGTTTGCCACCAGCGTCCGTGACAACATTGCCTATGGTGCTCTCGGAGCCAGCGATGCTGAGGTTGAGGCCGCCGCCCGTTTGGCCAATGCCCATGATTTTATTATGGAGCTACCCCAGGGGTACGACACCATTTTGGGAGAGCGAGGAGCCACCCTTTCCGGTGGTCAACGACAGCGTGTCGCCATTGCCCGTGCTGCTATCCGCAAAGCTCCCATTATCATTCTCGATGAACCTACTAGCGGTCTGGACAGCACTAGCGCAGCCCTTGTCAGCGATGCCCTTAACCGACTTACCCAGGGTAAAACCAGCTTCTGGATCTCCCATCATCTCAGTACCGTTCAGCACGCGGACCAGATTCTCTATATCGAACAAGGGCGCATTTTAGAACGGGGCACCCATGACCAGCTCATGGTTGAGGCGGGCCGTTATGCTCAGATGTATCACCTGCAATCCGGTCGTTATTTGTCAGAAAAAAGCTATGCGAACTGATCGACCACCCAGTCGTATTATCCTGGTTCGTCATGGGCGTAGCACCTTTAACGATCAAGGCCGTTACCAGGGCAGCTCCGATCAGGCAGTGCTTACCCCAACAGGGATCAAAACGGCTCGTCAAGTGGGGCAATATCTAAAAAGTATCGCTATTGATGCCGTGTATACCAGCCCTTTATTACGGGCAAAACAAACGGCTGGAGAAATTCTTAAAGCGATGGCCGATAAACGGCCTAAACCCATTACCGTGAGCAACGATCTTCGGGAAATCGATCTGTCTGTGTGGGAAGGACTCACCTATGAGCATGTGCGTCACCACCATAAAGACATCTATGACTGCTGGCAGCAGCGTCCTGAGGAGTTTAAACTGCCATATTCTGATAGCAATTATCATTTTCCGGTCAACGATCTCTATGAACGAGCCCAAAGGTTTTGGACCCACAGCCTACCTCACTATTCAGGCAAAACGGTACTCATCGTTAGTCATGGTGGCACAAATCACGCTCTGATTAGTACCGCCTTGGACCTACGGCCAAAACATCATCACCGTTTGCAACAGTCCAATTGCGGCATTAGTGTATTGGAGTTCTCAGGACATGGTGTAACGCTCAACCAGCTCAACCAAACCACCGTAATCAAGGAAATCCTACCCAAACTCAAGGCCGGAAAACAGGGGCTGCGGTTATTGTTATTGCCAGAGGATAGTCTTACCTCTGTCGCCTGTAAACAGCTGGCCCATCGCCTAGCTGCCATTAAGTTAGACTTTTGTCTTTCAGTTACGGCCGGTCAGCAATGGTTGCATACCTTACTGCGATATCATCCGAGCATTACTCAGTTTGCGGATGAGCGCGACGACTTTCTGCAAGATTGGCACCAGGGGGGGACTGAGTTTTTTGGCTCGACTCAGGAGCTGATGACTGGGCTTGCGATCACACCCACCCCTAGCATCCAAACCCTACTGATGCAAACCCTAGGTGGTCGTCCCTACCAAGGGGAAAAACTCTCCATTAAACCTGGCCAGCTCAGCGTTATTCACTATCCCCAAAGCCATCGTCCCGTTGTCCAAGCGATTAATATCTAACCTATGGCACTGTCCAGTGGAACTGATGCGATTTTAGGTCTCCCCAAGTTTATCGACTGGTATAAAACTATTGTCAAACCAACAATCTACCTCTATCAGCATAGGTTAGCCAGCAGGATATTTCGTCCTTCAAAAAATTTCTGAAGCCTCTAACGCTTTAGGTTTTAGGGGTTTCACACTACCAGTAAAAATACGGCACCCAATACGTAGAAGACTACATCGGCGCTCACTCAGCCAAGCCTCAACAAAACGCCTATATATTCATCAATATGATTTGAAATAGGGTCAAAAGCCCCATTTTTAGAGGCATTATAAAAGATCGCCATTTATACTGAGTTTTCTTGATTAGAACTAGCGTATGATTTTGTCTAGATAGCCACAGATTGCTGCAATGCCTCCACAGCCAAATCCAGGCTACTTATTCATCCCAGCTATAAATAGCTGGTACTCATGAAAATAATCTCATTTTTACTTTATTACACTCTTAGTTGAGTTTCTCATAGTTCTAAGTAGTGTCAATCAATGTCACGACTGCAGTATTGAACTAGCAAGCTACATTTTCTCAGGAAATCTGAGTTAATGGTCCATCAGGGAAAATTCAAAAGCGCATCTGGACCCAGGTCCACGGTCAATACTGACCGCTACTATCCCATTGTCCTCGCTTCCAAATTTTGGATAGTTCCCATGACCACCACACTTCTCCCCACCCATGCCACACCCCAAGCAAAATTAAAGCCATCCATTACCATTGTGGTGTCGTCTAGAGATTGTTTTAGCTATACACAACAATCTCTAGATAGTATCTATAAACATACTAACGTTCCATTTGAGCTAGTGTATGTGGATGCTGGCTCACCAAAACATATTCAAAAATATCTAACCCGAGCAGCTGCTAAACTAGGTTTTACGGTAGTACGTTCTGATCATTTTCTTACACCAAATCAGTCTCGCAACCTGGGTTTGAGCCAAGTTACGACAGATTATGTCGTCTTCATGGACAATGATATTCATGTCTCTAGTGGTTGGCTAGAAAAACTTTGGCAATGTGCGCAAGAAACGGATGCTACGGTTGTCTGTCCGCTTACGTGTATTGGCAGTAGTCCATTGCATGATCGCATTCATATAGCTGGCGGCGAAGCCAGAATTTTTATGGATGTTAAAGACAACCAGATCCGCCGTCGTCTTTATGAAAAACGCTTTCTCGCCAATCGTTCGGCAAAAAGTATAAAACATCAGCTCTATAGACGCGCCTGCGAATTTGCAGAATTGCACTGCATACTGATTAAACGAGACGTCTTCGATCAAATTGGATACTTGGATGAAAGACTGTTGAGCACCCAAGAGGACATGGACTTTTGTCTCACCATTAACCGCATCGGTGGGCGCATGTTCTGCGAGACGAGCTCAGTTGTCACCTATGTTCCACAGGCACCCCGTCATTGGTCAGATTTAGCTTACTTTATGCTGCGCTGGAGCGATGCTTGGGAAGTCGAGAGTCTGATGCACTTTCAACAAAAGTGGGACTTGGATATGGATCAATATTTTTTGCAACGATACAAACAGCTGGGTTATCGTCGTCGTCAGGTATTCTTATATCCTTTACTCCGTCAACTCATGAGGAAGAATACGGCACTCTGGTTAGAGAAACTTACCATTGACCTAGAACGACGACTTAACCAGATCATCACAGACCGTCATGCCCAGCTAATGAATGACACCATTAGGAAGTTCGTGCCTACTCGTGTACCCGCTAATCGCCAATCTTCAATTAGACAAAGGCTTCAACGTCTTATTCGTCGCAACGCTTCCGCTCAGATATCTCCAACTCATCTGATGTCTCACTAGTGGGCTACCGAGATAATCGATCAATTGTTTTTTGTAGACAAGCCCATCGCCATCAATAACAAGTAGCCAGGAGAGGGGCTGCCTACTCTCTCCGGTTCTATTTCTCAGTGCTCACTCGAAATAACCAACAGCGAGCATCTATTCATCGGTGACTTTAATACTTTTTCAACAAATTTGAAATGCAAACTCAAACTATCACCAAACGCACTACCACCAAGACGTCTCTTCTACCTTCTATTACCCTTATCGTAGCACCACGAGAGCGTTTTAGCTACGTCCAACCATCCCTGGAAAGTATCTACAGACATACAAAAATACCGTTTGAGCTTGTCTATATTGATGTCAACTCTCCTCAGTATCTTCGGCATTATCTAGCTCGATCAGCAGCAGAAAGAGATTTTACACTATTGCGCGTCCCTCGTTTTTTATCTCCTAACCAGGTGCGTAATATAGCTCTAAGTTATGCTACGACAGACTATGTCCTATTTATCGACAATGACATTCATGTTTCTCCTGGCTGGCTAGAAAAGCTATGGAAATGTGCCCAGGAAACGGATGCCACAGTAGTATCTCCTCTCCTATGCGTCGGTAAGCCTTTACATGAGAGAATTCTGATGGCAGGAGGTGAGATCAGAATTTTCTTAGAGACAGATGGGCCGTATGAGCATCGTCGTCTTTACAAGAAATGTCATCTGGTAAATCGTTCAGCAACTATGTTGAAGCATCAGTTACAGCAACGGGCCTGTGACTATGCCGAGCTGAGTTGCATGCTGGTCAAGCGAGATATTTTTGAGCAGATTGGTCCTTTTGATGAAAAGCTACTAAATACCCAAGAGAACCTTGATTTTTGTCTTAGCGTAGCCCAGGCTGGTGGAAAGATTTATTGTGAACCTGCGGCGGTAGTGACCTATGTCCCTGAGATGCCTCGCCGCTGGTCGGATTTGATTTATTTTATGCTGCGCTGGAGCGATGCTTGGGAAGCTGAGAGTCTTATCCATTTTCAGAAGAAGTGGGGGCTGGATATGGATCGGGACTTTATGAAGCGGTTTCAGCAGTTGGGACATCAGCGTCATCAGCTCCTGTTGTTGCCGTTGTTACGTCGATTGACGGCAGGACGTCGAGTGCGCGTATTGGAGAAACTGGCAATTCGTTTAGAGCAATGGCTTAACCAATACATTACAGATCGCTATAAGCGACGGTCCAGACAGTTGGCAACTAAACGATTAGAGACTCAACAACTAGGGGCTAAACGATTAGGGGCTAAACGATTAGGTCGCAAAATATCTGTCTGGCCACAGTATTGATTGGAACATTATTTGCTAAATTCAGAGATTGAAATGATTAGGAATCACTTCAGGATTATTTGAGAGAGAGGTGCAAATATTTAATGAGCACCTCCAAGATGTACTGGGCTTTATCCGTTTTGCGGATAAAGCCCGATGTGCCAGCTACTCTAGCCCGTACCCGCTCGGTAATATTGTCATTATCCGCCACGATGATAATCGGAGTCTCTTTGAAAGCAGACATCTGTCGAATCTGGGCACATAGCCCATAGCTGTTAGCCATGGGCATTATTAAATCTATGAAAATAAGTTGGGGCCTAAGTTCTAACAGCTGTGATAGGTCTTGTAAGGCATCAGGAATGCGAACGCAGTTGTAACCAGCCCTGCTAATAATCTCGACCATGGCTTGACGATGAGTTGGGCGATCATCCACATAAACTACCGTGGTATGACCAAACTGTTGTTGTGGAGGCGTGATCGCTTGCTCCATGGAGGCTACACTGAAAGCCGACAGCTTAGACGGCATTTTGCGGACGACAGAGACATTATCCAGTAGAGTTTCAATTCTCTGAAAAAGAGTTCTGACAGACACAGGCTTCCGGACATAGGTATCAAACCCAGCCTGTCGCAACAGTTGTCCATCTATGGTGCGATTTGCGATCGCAATAACGGGTATTAACCCTGTAGCTCTAGCTTTTTTAAGCACCTTAATGACTTGCCAGCCATTGACTATTGGCACATCCATATCGAGCAAAATCAGATCTGGAGATGCGGCAGTTGCTAGTATCAGCCCTTCATCTCCTCGATTGGCCGTCACCGCCTCATAGCCATCGCCCTCAAATTCTTGCTGCAGCCTCTGACAACTCTGTTCATTGGATATCAATAACAGTTTAGTCATGAAAAAGAAATCCTTAGCTCTTATCAAGTCAAGAACAGATTCATCTTTCTTTTATATTTTTGCTCAGCCCAGGTTAAACACTTAGGGGATGGATAATGAGCAAGCTAACCCTAATGACGATAGCTCTAATACTAACTTCTCCAGGTAGAATCAGCTACTATTCGTCTTTCTCCTTTTTCTCGCCTATGGCAGTGTCCTGAATCTTCATTCAATCCATTGAATGTCAAAGGTTAAGATGCCACCTAATTTAACGCTCAATTACAATTAGGGTTTCACAATAGAAGAGTAACTATTGGGGTTCAGGGTTTAGACCACCGTACTTAACTCATTTTTCTTTCTTAAAACGTCTCAATTGAAACGTTTTGTAACTATGGGTGTGATTAATCTTAATGACCAAGCTGAATCGAAGAAAGCGGCGTTTGAGATTATTGCGATCGCAACCTCAGCCGGAGGTCTCAACGCCCTTAGTACGGTTCTGGGCGGGCTACCGGTCAACTTTCCCACTGCCATTGTCGTCGTCCAGCATCTAGACCCCCGTCATCGCTCCCTGATGGCCGATATCCTGAACCGCCGCACAACTTTATCTGTTAAACAAGCTGACATAGACGATCACTTGCAACCGGGCAACGTCTACATCGCCCCACCAAATCGACATTTACTCGTCAATCCAGACGGCACCTTATCCCTGACTCAGACAGAGCTGGTTCACTTTGTCCGACCCTCAGCCGATCTCCTGTTTGACTCGGTGGCGGCCAGTTACAAAGACCGGGCTATTGCCATTGTTTTAACCGGCACTGGCAATGATGGCGGCATGGGAGTGAAAGCCATTAAAGAAATGGGCGGCACCGTGATTGCTGAAGATCAAAACACTGCCAAATTTTCAGGGATGCCTCTGACGGCCATACGTACAGGAGCAGTGGACTTCGTGTTACCGTTACCTGAAATTGCCCCTGCGTTGATTACCCTGGTGACAACCGGAGACCCATAATGCCCCCTCAGAATGCTCAGGACGAAGTCCAAATCTTTGAAGACCTCTTAGAATTTCTGAGACGCACACGCGGGTTTGATTTTACCGGGTATAAGCGCTCGTCTCTGCAGCGGCGGTTCACCAAGCAAATGCACACCCATAGTATTGATACCTTTGGCGAATACCTCGACTATCTGGAGGTGCATCCTGAGGAATTCACGCCCCTCTTTAATACCATCTTGATCAATGTCACCTCATTTTTTCGAGATCAACCTGCCTGGGACTATCTGTGGCATGAGGTCTTACCCACCATCCTCAGTAAAAAAGCAGCCGATGAGCCCATCCGCCTCTGGAGCGCAGGCTGTGCTTCCGGCGAGGAGGCCTATACCCTGGCCATGATCCTGGCCGAATTACTGGGTCCAGTGCAGTTTCGTCAGCGGGTCAAGATCTACGCCACCGATGTTGATGAAGAAGCCCTGGCAGAAGCTCGTCACGCTAGCTATCGTCTTCAAGACATCGAGGTGATCCCCCAAGCCTTACGAGATAAATACTTTGAGCCCCTGGCAGAAAGCTATGTCTTTCGGGCCGATCTGCGCCGGAGCGTGATTTTTGGCCGTCATGACCTGGTGCAAGATGCTCCCATTTCTCGCCTCGATTTAATGGTTTGTCGCAATACCCTGATGTATTTCAATTCCGAAATCCAGGGTCGCATTTTGGCTCGATTTCACTTTGCCCTTAACCCAAACGGAGCGATATTTTTAGGTAAAGCAGAAATGCTACTCACCCATGCCAATTTGTTTACACCGATCAATCTGCAGCATCGAATTTTTAGTAAAGTCTCTAGCTCGACCATGCGTGATCGTCTCTTCGTACTCGCCCAGAGCGGCGATCAAGAAGCTGGCAGCCGCTTGGCCGTACAGGTCCGGTTAAGGGATGCTGCCTTTAACGTCAGCACTATTGCCCAGATCGTTGTGGACTTTAAAGGCCATCTGATGATGGCCAATCATCTGGCTCGGAGCACCTTTGGCATTAGCCTCCAAGACCTGGGGAAGCCCCTGCAAGATCTAGAAATTTCCTATCGTCCCTTAGAACTACGATCCCTGATTGAGCAGGTTTACAATGAGCAGCAGTCCAGCGTGCTTAAAGATGTGCCACGGACCTTGCCGGATGGGAGCACCCAATTTTTAGACGTGCAGCTCATACCCCTGCGAGAAAACGGCAGCGAGCTGATCGGCGTTAGCATTTCCTTTACCGATGTCACCCGCTACCATGAGCTACAGACTGAAGTACAACGCTCGAACCAGGATCTAGAAACGGCCAACGAAGAGCTCCAGTCCAGTAACGAAGAACTAGAGACCACCAACGAAGAGCTCCAATCCACCAACGAAGAATTGGAGACCACCAACGAGGAACTCCAGTCCACCAACGAAGAACTGGAAACCATGAACGAAGAACTCCAGTCCACCAACGAGGAACTGCAAACTATCAACGATGAACTACGTCTGCGCACCAGCGAGGCCAACCAGGCCAATGCCTATCTAAACTCAATTTTGGCCAGCATCAAGGCCGGTGTTGCAGTGCTCGATCGACAATTTAACATCCTCACCTGGAACCAGGAAACCGAGGACTTTTGGGGGCTGCGCTCCGAAGAAGTCGAAGGAAAGTCCTTTTGGAATTTGGACATTGGCCTACCCGTCGATCAGCTCCGCGAAGCGATCCGCGCCTGCCTCAATGGTGAAAATCGGGTGGAAGTGGTGCTCGAAACCATCAACCGCCGTGGACAGGCCTTTACCTGTCGAGTCGCCTGTACCCCCCTCATTGGTATAGACAATGAACGTCAAGGGGTAATCCTGTTGATGGAAGCAGATACGTCAATCAATTCATGAGTACCCACAATTAACCTGGTCAAATCCTTAGCTTTAGGGCGTGAGTTGTAGCATATGACACTATACTTGGATATTTTTGACAAGAAGTTTGAAAAAGCACGACAACGATTAGCGGGGTTGGCTCAGCAAACGGAACAAGGCGCTCTGCCCCAAGACATCCTTACCGACACATTGGATGAACTGGCTAATGCCCTGGAAGAGGTGCATGTCCTCTCAGAAGAGCTAGCTGAGCAACATGACTACCTGCAAACTGCTCATGTGACTATCATCACAGAGCGCCAGCAATATTTTGATCTATTTGATCTGGCCCCCGAGGGCTATATCGTCACCAATACCCAGGGAATAATCGAGCAAATCAATCAGACTGCGGTCACTCTGCTCGCTCGACATCAACGGTTGCTCATTGGTAAGCCCCTAGGGGCATTGGTTGCCCAAGCTGATAGCCAGCGGTTTTATACATTACTTACCCGATTGCAACAAGGCGAAACTTTTCAAAATCTCGATCTATGTCTGCATTCGTATAAACGACAGTCTATACATGCGTCTTTCACCATTGCCCCCATCAGAGATCATCAATCTCAGCTATTGGGGTTTCGTTGGCTGTTTCGAGATCTGACCCAGCAACGCCAGGCAGCCATTGCCCTCGAAGAAAGTGAAGCCCAATACCGAGCCATTGTTGAAGACCAGACCGAGTTGATCTGTCGTTCATTGGCCGATGCCCGCATTACCTTTGCCAATCAGGCATTTTGTTATTATTTTGACCGCTCCCCTATGCATGTAATGGGCACCAGTTTTTTGGATCAAGTGGCAGAAGCCGATAGAGAAATGGTGCTGCAGCAATTAGCAGCCCTTGATCGGGTCAATCCAGTGATCACGCTGGAGCATCGGGTAGTCCTACCGGGTGGGGAGCTGCGCTGGCAGTCGTGGGTCCATCGTGCTTTGTTTGATGATAAAGGTGATTTTTTCCAATTTCAATCAGCGGGGCGAGATATCACAGACCAAAAGCAAGCCGAGGAGGACTTGCGGCAGCGTGAAGCCCAACTGCGCTTGGTGACCGATGCCCTGCCCGTACTCCTGGCTTATATCAATAGCAAGCAAGAGGTTGTCTATGCCAATCGCACCCATGAGCAATGGTTAGGGATACCCAGCACAGGTATCGTCGGGCTGTATCTATGGGAAGCCCTGGGTCCAGATGCCTATCGGCAGATTAGATTTCCGGTGGAAGAAGCGCTGTCAGGAGAGTATGTCACCTTTGAGCAGGAGCTGATGTGGCCCAACCAGCCTCCGTTTTGGATCAGTGCCACGTTTGTGCCTGATCGAACAACCGCAGGGCATATCAATGGATTCTTTGTATTGATTAATGATATTAGCGATCGCAAAGCGCTAGAAGATCAAAAAGATCAGCTGATCTCCATTGTTAGCCATGAACTGCGCATACCCTTAACCTCCATCCATGGAGCCCTCAGGTTACTCACCCACGGGGAGGTCGATCCACTTTCGGCAGACGGTCAAGATTTGCTGGCCGTGGCTGATAGAAGTGCTGAACGCATGGTGTGTTTGATCGATGATTTGCTCGATTTGCAACAAATTAAGCTGGGTAATGTGCCACTCAATCCCCAAGTCTGCCAGGCAGCTGACTTAATTAAAAGCGCCATCGATACGCTACAGGTCATGGCCCAGGAACATAACATTACCTTGAAGACCGCCCCTTGTGAGGTGGCTGTCTGGGCAGATTGCGATCGCATTGTCCAAGTACTTGCCAATCTGATTAGCAATGCCATTAAATTCTCTCCTACCGGCAGCACCGTGTGGATAACAGCCGGAAAAGCTGTAAATGCCAACCTCCCCCCCTCCTCCCCCCATGTTAGATTCCAGGTACGCGATCAAGGCCAAGGCATGCCAGAAGAGAATCTAGAGCGTATTTTTGAGGCCTTTCATCAACTTGACGTATCCGATTCTCGTAGTCGGGGTGGCGTGGGATTAGGGCTGGCCATTTGTCGCACTATTATCGAGCAGCATGGAGGCACTATGCGAGTAGAGAGCACATTAGACTATGGCACCACCGTGTCATTTACCTTGCCCCGCAAAGGCTATCAACCATAAAATTTATCAGTTTTTCCATAGAGCCCTCATAAAAGAAGAGCCCTCATAAAAGCGATGACATTCCATCTGGATATTTTTAACCAGCAGTTCGAGCAAGCACAACAACAACTAGAAAAGTTTTTACAACAAGCCGAACAAGGCAATGCACCAAAATCTCTCCTCACCCAAGCCTTAGATGAACTGACCAATGCCCTAGAAGAAGCCCATGTCCTCTCAGAAGAGCTGGCTGAGCAATATAGCCAACTGCAAGTAGCCCAGCTGGCCCTCGCTACAGAACGCCAGCAATATTTTGATCTATTTGACCTGGCCCCCGATGGCTATATCATTACCGATACCAAGGGTATTATCCAGCAAATCAACCAAACAGCAACAATCCGGCTCAATCAACACCAGCGGTCGCCCATCGGTAAGCCCTTAGCAGTGATGATGGCCCAAGCCGATGTCCATGATTTTTATACCTTGCTCAACCGATTACAGCAAGGTGAAGCCTTTCGAAATATCAGCCTGCGTCTGCAACCTTACCAAAAGCAGTCCCTATATGCGTCTTTCACCGTTGCCCCCATGCATGATCATCAGACTCAGCTGGTCGGGTTTCGCTGGTTATTTCGAGACCTGACCCAGCAGCGACGGGCCACCATCGCCCTTCAAGAAAGCGAGGCTAAATACCGCGCCATCGTTGAAGACCAAACCGAGTTAATCTGCCGCTTGATGGCTGATGGTCGATTAACCTTTGTCAATCAAGCATTTTGCCAGTATTTTGACTGCTCCTCAGAATCCGTAATGGGTGAAAACTTCTTTGAGCTGATTGGAGAAACATCCCACGAAAAGATACTGAAGCATTTAGCCATCCTTGATCGCCTCGATCAAGACCATCCCATCATCACCTTTGACCATCGCATAGTCCTGCCCGATGGGCAGATCCGTTGGCAGCAATGGGTCCATCGAGCCCTATTTGACCGCAATGGTGATTTTTTTCAATTTCAGTCAGCAGGGCGCGATATCACCGACCAAAAATATGCCCAAGACGCATTGCAACAACGTGAAGCTCAACTTTGCCTGGTCACCGATGTCTTACCTGTACTTCTAACCTATATTAATGATAAGCAACAGGTGATCTATGCCAATCGCACACCTAAGCATTGGCTAGGCAAACCTCGAGGCGATATCGTGGGGTATTATCTATGGGATGTGTTAGGCCCAACTGCCTACCAGCAGGTTAGAATCCCAATTGAAAGAGCGTTATCAGGCACTCGGGTCACGTTTGAGCAAGAAGTGACGTTGTCAAATCAGGATCCGTTTTGGATCAGTGTTACGTTTGTACCCGATCAGCCTGACAAAGAGCAGGTCAATGGATTCTTTGCCTTGGTTAAACGACTTGACTGTATCGATACAGAGAACAATATCAGGTGCACCAATAATAGTGGATAAAGTTTGTCCTTAAGTCGGTTGTCCCAATTATGCTTTACATCTTGAGGCCCCCTTCCGTCCCCCAATACTGGGAGAGACTAGACTCAAAGCCCCCAGTATTGGGGGGGTGGGGGCTTAAATGAAAATAAACCCAAATATTTTCGACCATAAGATTAAAAAAGAGCAACAAAGACTAGCAGAATTAAGTCAACAGCTAGGGCAATCCCATCCATCGGCTGCACTTTTTCAAGAGGGGCTCGAAGCACTGTCAACCGCATTAGAAGAAGTCCATGTCCTCTCAGAAGAATTGACAGCTCAGCATAGCCAACTCCAAGTTGCCCAAAGCATCTTGCTAAAAGAGCATCAACAATACTTTGAACTCTTCAATCTAGCCCCAGATGGCTATATCGTTACAGATCCCCAAGGAATAATCCAGCAAGTTAACCTCACAGCTGCTAGCCTACTCAATCGCCGCCAAAATTTTCTCATTAGAAAGCCGCTAAGTGTTCTGATAGCACCATCAGAGCAAAAACACTTTTACAACTTGCTCAAAAACTTGCGTCAAGGCAAATCCCAACAGAATACTTGCCTGCACTTAAAACCTTATGGAGGTCAGCATCTCTGTGCCAGCTTCACCATTACGGTTGTGCATAATTACCAGTCTCAAATTACAGGATTTCGTTGGTTATTTCGAGACCTGACCACACAGCAGCGCACCATCATTGCCTTAGAAAAAAGCCAAAAACGCTACACTACCCTGGCAGCAGCCGTTCCAGTCGGGATTTTTCGTGCCGATGTTGAAGGGAACTGCATTTATGTCAATGAGCGTTGGTGTCAGATTTCTGGGCTCACCCCAGAGGCTGCCCACAGGAATGGATGGTTCCAAGGGCTACATCCTGACGATCGAGAGCGGGTTTCTACCCAATGGACTCAATTTGTTCTGCAAAGTCATTCCTTTCAACTCGAATTTCGATTTCAACATCCTGACGGTAAGGTGACGTGGGTCTATGGACAGGCAATTCCTGAAGAGAATACTGAGGCAGGTATATCCAGCTATGTGGGCAGCATTACCGATATTACCGATCTCAAACAGGCTCAAGACCTGATTAAATACAATGCTCTCCATGACCCCCTGACAAATTTGCCCAATCGCACACTGTTGCTAGACAGGCTTGATCTCAATATCAATAAAGCTAATCGTCATCAAAACTATAGTTATGCCGTTCTATTTTTGGATCTAGATCGGTTTAAGGTGATTAACGATAGCTTAGGTCACTCGGTAGGCGATCAACTACTCATAGCCCTAGCCCAAAGATTAAAAACACATTTACGGAGCATTGACTTAGTCACTCGACTAGGGGGTGATGAGTTTGTAATCCTGTTAGAAGACATTAATGACCCAGCCATTGTCATCCACATTGTTGAGCGCATCTTAGCGGACAGTCAAACACCTTTCATTATCCATGGGCATGAAATTTTCACTAGCTTAAGTGTGGGTATTGTGCTGGGCACCAGAGATTATCATCAAGCCACTGATTTAATTCGCGATGCAGATATTGCCATGTATCGGGCTAAGACGCAGGAACACAATTCATATAAATTCTTTGATGAGGCCATGCATGCCCAATCGCTCAACCGCCTCAATTTAGAGATAGATCTCCGTAAGTCCCTCGAACAAGAGGCCTTTACTATATATTATCAACCTATTTTTGAACTAACCAATCATAGACTGATTGGATTCGAAGCATTAGTCCGTTGGCAGCATCCCACCCGTGGCCTGATTTTTCCAAATAACTTTATATCTGTTACTGAAGAGACTGGAATGATTGTGCTATTAGATCGTTGGATATTTTATAAGGCTTGCCAACAAATGGCCGAATGGAAACACAAGTTTGCTAATTGTTTTCCGCTTAAAATTAGCATTAACCTGTCTGCCAAAGATTTGAGTAAACCTGATTTGATTCAAGCTATTGACAGTACACTGGCTAAGACTGGATTAGACGGTGATTCGATCATCCTAGAGATCACCGAAAATATCCTAATTGAGGACATCGATCAGACCATTGATCTATTAGCCCAGCTAGCATCAAGACATATTCAGATCAGTATTGATGATTTTGGAACAGGCTATTCCTCCCTCAGTTATCTTCATAAGCTACCTGTTCACACCCTCAAAATCGACCGTACTTTTGTGGAGAAAATACAAACAGAAAACTGCCAATATAAGGTTGTGAGCACCATCTTAGCCTTAAGCAAACAACTCGGATTAACCGTTGTAGCAGAGGGCATCGAAACAGCCCGACAATTACAACAACTACAGCAGCTTGGCTGTCAATTTGGCCAAGGCTACCTATTTTCCCACCCTCTTGCTGCTACTGACATTGAGGCAACTTTTCTCCAAGGCGATTGACCTGCAAACCATTGCTAACTGTTTAGACACTATCCCCAATAGCAATTCGCCTTAAGTAGGTTGGCCTAATTATTTATAAGATGGAGGATCAGGAGTTTGACCTCCTCGGATATGCCCCCAAACCCCCAATTCTGGGGGCTTTGAGTCTAGTCTCCCCCAGGATTGGGTGAGGTCAGGGGGCCTCGGTATCTGAAGCCTACTTTGGATAACCTACTTAACTGAGAAGAAATCAGCAACATCATAAATTTAATTCCAAAAACCTTGACCAATCAGTCTAAGTTCGCTATTCTTAAATCAAGGTCGTCAACCACCCAGACTCATGACACGCGGACCCAGCAAGCAATTCGACGCCGAAATCGCCCTTAGCAAGGCCATGGACGTGTTTTGGGAGCACGGCTACGAAGCCGCCAGCCTCTCACAATTGCTCAAGCAAATGGGTATCGGCAAAAAGAGCCTGTACGACACCTTTGGCAACAAGCAATCGCTGTTTCTCAAAGCCCTGGAGCACTATGCCCATACTACGCTGCGAGATATCAAAGAACGCTTGTCGGCAGAGGGATCCACCCTCACCAACATCAAACAGCTACTCCTCGACTGGCAAACCATGCACAGTCGCCCCGGTAGCTGCGGCTGTATGCTCGGCACCAACATCGCCGACTTCAACACCGACGATGAAGCCATCGCCAAAGTCATGCGCGGCTACCTGCGCCAGCTAGAAGACACCTTCAGCAGCGCCCTCACCCGCGCCCAAAAAGCCGGAGAGCTAAGCCCCAACAAAAACCCACGGGACCTGGCTCGCCTGCTACTCTGCACCACCCAGGGCATCGCCCTCCTCGGCAGAGTCATGGAAGACGACACCACCCTACAAGGAGCCGTGCAATCCGCGTTGCTGCTTTTAGAGGAAGAGTGACGCATTGTTGTTAGAGAAGTTTTCCCAAAAGCGATTGCTTTCGGAGGGCCCCGTTCGGCTGAGCGAAGTCGAAGCCTAAATCCCCAAGTTTGGGAACTTTGAGTTCTTCCCATCACACACATGGGTAGAGAATAATCTCCTGAAGCCCCCAAACTTGGGGGTGGGGCCTATCTCCCTCCTAACAAAACCGACTTTTTTTGCAAAAACTTAGACCGATCAGTCAATATTATTCATCTTTGGAGGTATCACCATGGCACGTTTAACCAACAAAACAGCCGTTATTACCGGCGGCACCACCGGCATCGGCTTCGAAACCGCAAAGCTATTCATCGCCGAGGACGCACAGGTCATCATCACTGGTCGCAGCCAAACCCGACTCGATGAAGCCGTCGCTGCTCTAGGTCCTAACGCTACTGGCATCAAAGCCGATGTGCAATCCCTCGATGAACTCGACCGCTTGGCCATTCAAGTCAAAAACACCGTTGGCCAGTTTGACATTCTCTTCGCCAACGCAGGCATCGCTAAACGAGCCAACTTTCGCGATGTCACTGAAGCTGATTTTGATCAAGAAGTTGCCATTAACTTCAAAGGCGCGTTCTTCACCGTCCAAAAGCTAGAGCCCCTGATGAACAACGGCGGTAGCATTATTCTGACGACGACTGTGCTAGATCAAACCGCCCTGCCTGGCGAAGGTATCTATGGAGCTTCTAAAGCCGCCGTTCGGTCTCTGGCCCGTTCCCTCAGCCGTGAACTGTTAGATCGTCAGATTCGCGTTAATGCCGTTGCCCCCGGTCCTATCGAAACTCCCATCTGGTCAAAGATGGATTTACCTGAGGATGTTCCTGCTCAGGTGCTGAGACGCACACCCATTGGTCGCTTTGGACAACCTGAAGAGATTGCGAAGGCGGTTCTGTTTCTGGCCAGTGATGACTCTTCTTACATGCTTGGCGAGGAGATTCTGGTTGATGGTGGCTGGGCGACGCTTTAGGACAACAGAGCAGCAATCATCTCTTCCTTAAGCGACTATATGGCCAACCTCTCAGAGGTCCCCTAAATCTCCCAATCCTGGGGGTCTTTGAATCTTCTTCTATATAGTCTATGAGGAAGTAATCTCTGAAGCCCCACAGCTGAGGGTTTGGGGGGCTGGACAACGTTCGCTTCATAACCAATATTTCTAAACACTGAATTCGCCAAAGCATCTTCATTCACGAAAGGAAACTCTCTCAACATACTTACCAGAGCTCATAATCATGGAAAACACATCTCACATCCAACAAAAGGTCTTCCTCGCCCTTGCTGCTTGGGTCACCACCGTTGCGATCGCAGGCTACCTCGGTCTCTTTGCCAATATTCCCGCCAACGGCATCGCCCTACTCGTCATTCTTAGCCTCACCACCCTAATCGTCCTCTACTACCGCAATCCAGCCCTTAAAACCTACATCAACAACCTGCCGCCTCGACAACTCATCACCTTCCACCTATGGCGCATCGTCGCAGGCTTTGTCTTCCTCTACTACGGCAGTCAAAACCTCCTCCCAGAACGATTCGTTCTCAACGCTGGCTACGGAGACTTAGCCGTCGGTTTCCTCGTCCCCATTATTCTCCTGGGGAAACCCAGCATTCGCAAATACATTGCCTTTCACCTATTTGGTCAGCTGGACTTTATCCTTGCCGTTGGCACTGGGCTCACATTTACCGTCCTTCAAGTACCCCTGATGGAGAATATTGCCACGTTTCCCATCGTGTTGATTCCTCTGTTTGGTGTTCCTCTCACTGGAGCCAGCAGTATTATGGCAATTGATGCGTTGCTTAAGCAACGACGACAGCTGGCTTCTCACTAATATGGAATTTCGGTTTGTATTTCTAGATATTGCAGGGCACCCACAAGAGGTGCTCCTACGGTTGGACGCCTCCCTTATATCTCCAAAGGAAAAATCATGACAGACTTCAAAACAGCTCTCATCGTTGGTGCAGGTGATGGCCTCAGCGCTGCCCTCGCTCGCCTCTTTACTGACAACGGGCTACAAGTCGCCCTCGCCGCTCGCAACATTGACAAACTACAGTCCCTCAAGGATAAACTTGGAGCCCACACCTTTCAGTGCGATGCCTCCCAAGTAGACTCTGTGCTACAGCTGTTTAATGCAGTGGATGCAAGCCTTGGAGCCCGTGATGTCGTTGTCTACAACCCCAGCTATCGCACTCGCGGCCCCATTGCTGAATTAGATCCTGCCGCTGTTCAACAAGCGCTCATGGTCACAGCCTACGGTGGCTTTCTCGTCGGACAGCAGGCTACAAAACGCATGGAAGCCACAGGCAAAGGGGCCATTCTGTTTACCGGCGCATCTGCCAGCGTCAAAGGCTATCCCCACTCTGCTCCCTTTGCCATGGGCAAGTTTGCCCTGCGTGGATTGGTACAAAGCATGGCCCGCGAACTAGCCCCAAAAAACATTCACGTCGCCCACTTCATTATCGATGGCGCGATTCTCCCACCGGGACAACAACAACCTACCGACAGTCCCGATCGATTCCTAGAGCCGAATGAAATTGCCACTAGCTACTGGCATGTATTGCAACAACATCGCAGCACCTGGACCTGGGAGATGGAACTACGCCCCTGGGTAGAGAGGTTTTAGTCCAAATTAATCCTATAGATGGTCATACTCCAGACCATCAATGGATCCCCTTGAGCGGTCATGCTAGGCTCAAGTCTTAGCCATACCCCACCTTATGAAATCTGCCAAATCCCAGGTTGCCCTACTCGCCCTTTGCCAGGCAACGGCCATGACCACGAATACTATTCTGGTTACCGTTGCCGCTCTGATTGGCTATGCCCTGGCCACTGATAAAGCGCTGGCCACCGTACCGTTGGCTATGCGCCAGGTAGCCACGATGGTCGCGACGATTCCGGCCTCATTACTGATGGAGCGGATCGGTCGGCGGGGCGGATTTCTGATTGGGACAATCATCGGGTTTATCGGTGCAGGCATTGGTATCTATAGTCTCACCATTGCCCATTTTTGGTTGTTTACGCTATCGACAACACTGTTGGGTGCCTCCAATGGCTTTGTTGGTTACTATCGTTTTGCCGCAGCAGATGTGGCGGATGAGGCATTTCGACCTCAGGCTATTTCCTGGGTACTGGCAGGAGGCATTATTGCTGCAGTCTTGGGACCATGGGCAGCCACTGGCTCAAAAGGGTGGTTTAACAGCGAGCTATATATCGGGTCACTGGTGGCCATACTGGGGTTGCAAGTATTGACCAGTTTGTTGTTGTTCGGGTTGCATATGCCTGCGCTGGTTAAAGAACAGGGGACTGGCAACACCCGCTCCCTAACAAAGATAATGCGACAGCCTAAGTTTCTGGTTGCCGCCTTGGGCAGCACCATTAGCTACAGTGTGATGGTGTTTATCATGACAGCTACGCCTCTGGCCATGGCAGTCGAGTCTCATTCCTTTGACCAAACTGCATCGGTGATTCAGTGGCATGTGATTGGTATGTTCGCTCCTTCACTCATAACCGGCTGGCTGATTAAGCGGCTAGGCGTGTTGCAAATTATTGTGACTGGGACTGTGTTGACCTTGAGCTGTGTGGGACTCAATTTAGCCGGGACAACGTTTTGGCATTTTGCCATTGCCCTCTTGCTCTTGGGACTAGGCTGGAACTTCATGTATGTGGGTTCCACCACCCTACTGACAGAAACCTATCGTCCTGCCGAGAAAGGAAAAGTACAAGCTATTCACGATTTTATTGTATTTAGCGTTGTTGCCCTGGCCACATTTTTGGCAGGCAGAGTATTCTACCGGTTTGATTGGGCCATTCTGAATCAGCTAAGCTGGCCACTGGTACTCTTCACCTTATTGGCAGTGTTGTGGCTGCAGCAAAAACGGTTGCGTAGTCAGCGGTTAGTGTAACTTAAGTATCTCTGTCACAACCATCATTTTACGTGGTTTGGATGTGTGAGCACAGCGTAATCAGTGTTTTGATATTGACTGAAGGATTTTTGGATTACCTTCTACTGGTGCCCAGGGGGTTGTAGCGTTGGGCGATTGAGCTTGTGAAGCTTTAAAATACAACAGCACCCAGAACAACCAACTGAGGGACTCTTCTATGTTAAACAAGACTTCTCAGAGTTGTTGTATATCAGGCGAACCTACTATAAACAGTGCTCTCTAGTGCAAGTAAGAAGAAATATCAGTGATTTGTTTGGGTGCTGTTTTTGAACCGTCAGATGATTCTATCGAGATATCTATCGTTAGCCCTCCTTCTATTGTGGTTATAAGCCTTTCAGCTCATATGTACAGCATATTCCTGTAGTGCTTCAAAATCTCTTCTCTGATACAAACGTTAACGTTGTTATTTCTCACTGCTGTTTCTGTCTATCAGTGAGATAACTCTATGGAATGTTGTGGTTGATGTCACCTGGAGGCGTGGATGTAGGATGTGGATGGTCCAGCAGAGGCGTTGGATAGTAGTGATTTTGATCCGAGGCTGATGGAGTGGTAAAGGCGAGGATGATTGGTCCAGCAGTGATGAATACACTATCTGCCCAATATCCGTATGCTCCAGCAGCAATTCAGACTATGGCTAATGCAGGTCATAGAATGAGTCTTGCCCTAGATGGGGTAAGTAAGTCTTGACCAGCACGTCTAGCGAGTTTTCATGGCCAATGTCGATCCAATCATCAATTCTGCCAAGGTAGCAATAGCGCTCCGTTTGAAATCGTCGTGTTTGCTTGTCAATTAGGGTAAAACGTAGGTCAGATGTATATCGCATTGACTGCTGGATAAGCTGTTCTATTGTATCGGCATCTCGATTAAACTGAACTGCGGTTGCTCTGACCATTTCTGCCAATTGGCCAGTGTTGCCCTTGGAGATAAAAATGTAAACAATCTCTTTTTTGACATCGATTATAAAATGCTTGACTTTAGAAAAGGTCTCCATACCCTGCTTGACGACTTGCACTTCGGCATCTGTAATAATCTTTTTTGGAATCCTACGTAAAAAAACCTGGGCATTAGGATTTTCATAAATTTCAAACCCATCAGGAATTTGCTCGACCAGGTTTCCCTCGGATTTCTTTGAGAAAAAGTACCTGGGTTTGCCGGTTTTTGTGGTGCCCTGATGCAGATAGTAGGTTTGTAAACTGCGGTTGGTGTGGGTGATGGTCATTTGTCTATTCCTGCATGCCGCTAGTGGTCAGGTTCAGTTTATCCCCCTGTGTTTCCGTTAGGATACGACAGTGTGGTTAGGAGACAGTATGTAGAAGGCAGAAGCCTCTTGTATTCTGCTCCTGACTTGAGCCCCGACCCCCGACGATGCTACTGTCAGGTCGCCATTGCTATAAGGCTAAAGTTACCTTTTGACAATGATTCAGGGCTATCAATAAATAGTTGATTAGTTGTTGATTGAGATTGATAAAGTGCTGACAGTTGGGGTATCAACTTAAAGCGGAACGTTTTCCCAAGGGCAGAAGTCAGGAGTCAGAATTCAGTGCCTTACTGGCTCCTGGCTCCTGACTTCCCACCCAGTCAGGATTTCCCGGCTTAAATTGATACCCCTTACAGTTGACCATCTGAGGTAATTAATTTACAAGAAAGGATTTACACCACCCCCGGTTACCTCACAAATATAATTCAGCACAACGGGTGCCCGAGGTACACCATCAAATGCTGGCGGATATTGCGTCACCTTCAAATACTCGCTGTCATCAGAGTTCCACTGATCCAACAAAACAATATCGTAGGACAACGCCTCATCCTCGGAACTGCCCGTAAACTGATATTCCCAAGCCCAAGGTTCACCAAACTCGTTGTAGTCGGCAATCGGTCCTAGCTCCTGACTACCTGCCCAAAACTCTGGAAAATCTGACTCTCCACTGGTCAAAAATAATCCACCCTGCGTAGTAAACAATGTCACATCTAGCTGTTCTAGACCTTCTTCGCTAGAACAGCCATAATCAATGTAAAAACCAAGGGGGGGATTAAATGAATCATATTGTGCCTGAGCAACAGGACAGAAAAAGACCAAAGCAGAACTAAGACTTGTGGAAATTGCCAATAATGGTTTCATAACGTCCATATGATTGCGTATATCTAGAAACTGCTAACAGCTAGAGCACAGCCGTTGTCCACGAAAACATATTTCCCCGCAAACCAATAAGAATCACGTTTTTTTGATATTAACGACTTAAGACAATAAATTGCGATCGCATCACCCATGTCCCAACCACCCCAAATCACCCAAATCAACATCTCCGACGGCGGCGTCCCCAAACACCCCATCCCCGCAGCTCAAATCACCTTAGACGGGCTCATCGGCGATCGCCAACGCAACCTCAAATACCACGGTGGTCCAGACCGCGCCGTCTGTCTCTGGTCCGCTGATATTATCCAAATGCTCCAAACTGAAGGCCACCCTATCGTCCCCGGTAGTGCTGGCGAAAACATCACCATAGCCGGTCTCTCCTGGGAGACACTCGGTCCTGAGACTCAACTGCAGTTGGGCGACAAGGTCCGCTTGCAGATCACCGACTACGCCCCACCCTGTCGCAACATTAGCAAATTCTTTAGCGATCGCCGCTACAGTCGTATTAACCAAGACCACCATCCCGGTTCCAGCCGACTCTATGCCTGCGTTTTATCCCCTGGCATCGTTAGTCTAGGAAATAGCGTGCAGCTACTATAAAGACCGATACCCTCCATCCCGTCCCACCATGAAAACATTTGCCCTCAGAGGCTTGGCTGGCCTAGTTTTCTTAATGTGCTTGGGTGCTGGCAGTCTATACTGGCTAACTCGCCCCGCTAACATAAATTGGCATAGCCGTACCCGCGACGGTCTCCTCGATCTACGCGCTGTTGACTGGGATGGGAAAAATCTTGCCGGAGCCAACCTGGCTGAGATCTGGTTTCGAGAGTCTTCACTCAGAGGCGCTAACCTGCGTCGGACTAACCTGCAAGGTAGTGACTTTAGCGGTGCTACCTATCTGGATGATGCAGACCTGAGCCATGCCAACCTAACCAGGGCAAAGCTTGGCGGCACCTATGCCCGTCGTGCCAACTTTACTGGAGCAATCCTTAAGGACGCTGACTTACAGTACGCCACCCTCAGCGGTGCAAATTTAAGCGGTGTAGATTTCGCAGGAGCTGATCTAAGCTATGCCAATTTAGTGGGGGCCAAGCTCACCAACTGGATTAATGCTCCAAAATCTCTAGATCGGGCTGACCTCACCAAGGCGGACTGGCCCCAAAATATCACCCGTACAAGCCTATGTAATACCATTATGCCCGATGGTAATACCTCGAAGCAGGGATGTTTTTGGCCCACACCAGGTCTCAAAAAAATTCTACACTCTAAAGATTGGCATGGGATCGATAGCTACACCAGCGGTCTTTTTCGGGCAGCCATCTCAGGAGGGTACGCGGTAGAACAGCTCTCAGCTGAAATTGAGCAGATACCCTGTCAAGACTTAAAAGTACTCAATGACTTATGGCATCAGGCCAGTGAAGGAAAATTCAGCTTTAGTCAACAGCGACAAATTTGGGAGAATCCACCTGTACAGCAAAACTATGGGAAATTTGCCGATGTCGTTGGTTGGAAGCAAAACGGTCAGTGGATAAAGTATGAGGAGCTTCAACTGCAAGACGTCACCCTGAACAATAGGGTCAGCGGTCATCTCCCTTGGCATCGTTGGCAGGTACAAGAGCCCACGGAGGCGGAACCTACTCGATTTCGACGCATCGGCTTTGGGGCATGGATGGCCCGTCTCAAACAATGTGATATTTAGAATCCAGTTGATTGGCTTCTTCCAGACCTGCCACCAGCTCAGAACAGCGACGATAATACTCCGTACCTGCCTCCGTCATTCGCACCTTACGGGTGGATCTAGCTAATAGTCGAATCCCCAGCCGTCCCTCTAAAGCAGCTACCTGACAACTGACATAGGTCGTAGATACCCCCAATCGTTTAGCCGCTGCGGAAAAGCTGCCGGTATCCACCACCACTACAAATTCTGAAATACCATCCCAAATATTCACGCTCAGATTATTGCAAATTAGCAAAAGTTCTTGAACCAGAGCCCAGTTTATATTATCTAAGCAACAATAGGCATATCGTTTTTGTTGTTGGCTTATGTCTGCCCCCCGCATTCTTATTGTTCTTACCTCCATGACCGACTTGGCGATACTGGACAAGCCACTGGTTGCTGGTTTGAAGAACTCGCCTGCCCCTACTACACATTTCTAGAAGTTGGTGCTACTGTTACCCTTGCTTCCATCAAAGGTGGTCAGGCCCCTCTAGATCCCAAAAGTATTCTAGAAGACAGTCAGACTGACGATACCATAAGATTTCTAGCCGATAGTACTGCCCAGGATGCCCTAGCCAATACCATCGCCATTGCGCAGATTGATGCTGGCGATTATGATGCTATTTTCCTATCGGGGGGGCACGGTACTATGTGGGACTTTGCTACCAGTTCCACACTCAGCAATTTGATCGAAGCCTTTGATGCAGAGGAGAAAATTATTGCTGCAGTTTGTCATGCACCGGCAGGTCTAGTGAATGTAAAGACTGCCTCAGGTGAGCCCTTGGTCAAGGGTAAATTAGTAACTGCATTTAGCAACAGTGAAGAGAAAGCCGTTGATTTAGATACTGTTGTGCCCTTTTTACTGGAAACCCGTTTGCGTGAGTTGGGGGCCAAGTTTGAATCAGGGCCAGACTGGGGACCTTTGGCAAAACAGGATGGCAACTTGATTACGGGGCAGAATCCGGCATCCTCAGAACCAGCAGCTCAGGCCGTTTTAGCTGCATTGGCATAGTTTTATTAGAGCATTGAGGAGGATAACAAATTATGGGTCTGTTAGTTGACGGTGTGTGGCAAGACCAGTGGTACGATACCAGCAGCGCCGGAGGGCGATTTATTCGTAAAGCCTCACAATTTCGTAATTGGATAACACCCGATGGTCGTCCTGGTCCCACCGGAGCAGGTGGATTTCAAGCAGAGCCTGGCCGATACCACCTCTATGTATCCTATGCCTGCCCCTGGGCCCATCGCACCTTGATCTTTCAGGTCCTCAAGGGACTAGAAAACATAATCTCGGTCTCCGTCGTGCACTGGTTGATGGATAAAAATGGCTGGACATTTGCTCCTGGAGAAGGGGTTATTGCAGATCCTCTATTTAATGCAAAGGTTTTACACGAAATTTATACCCACGCAGACCCCAACTATACCGGTCGAGTAACCGTACCAATTTTGTGGGATAAACAAGCTAAAACCATTGTTAACAATGAATCTTCGGAAATTATCCGGATGTTCAATAGCGCTTTCGATCAAGTAGGAGCCCAGCCAGGAGACTATTATCCTGAGGCCCTGAGGAATCGTATTGATGAGTTAAACGAACGCATTTACAACACTGTCAACAACGGTGTATATAAATGTGGATTTGCTACCACTCAGGCTGCCTATGAAGAAGCCTTAAACCCCCTGTTTGATTCGCTCGACTGGATCGAAGAGATCCTGTCAACCCAGCGATATCTAACCGGCAATCGGCTAACAGAAGCTGACTGGCGACTGTTCACCACACTGGTAAGGTTTGATCCTGTCTATGTAGGGCACTTTAAGTGTAATACTCGCCGGATTGTTGACTATCCTCACCTATGGGGATATGTGCGGGAACTCTATCAAATACCTGGTGTCGCCAAGACTGTTAACTTTTCACATATTAAACGTCACTATTATCAAAGTCATGAAACCATCAATCCCACTAGAATTGTTCCCCTAGGGCCAAAAATCAACTTTACAGAACCCCACAATCGATAGCATTAAGGTTTACTTTCAGCTTTTATTTTTAGACATTATCCCACTTGAACACATATACGCTAGAATGCTGGAGCGAAGAATGTCGGTGAAATAAAATAAGGTATGCTCGGAGCGATTCTTGGAGATGCGATTGGTTCTGCCCATCAGCGCACCAAAATCCAAGACTTTGAACTAACTACCCCCAATAGCCATTGGACAGAAAATACAATTTTTATATTGGCTACTGCGGATTATCTACTCTATGGTGGGGAATATGAAGAAAGCTATTCCCGCTGGTATGAATGGTATCCTCAGATTAAAGGGGGGTACAACAACAGTTTTAGCGAATGGGCTAAGACAAATGGCCTAAAACCATACTATAGTTGTCGTAATGATGTAGCAGTGCGTGCAGTGCCCATTGCCTACGCTTTTGATAGCCTCAAAGAGGTTATGGAGGAAGCTGAGCGTTCAGCCCTTGTTAGCCACAACCACCCTGAAGGTATCAAGGGAGCCCAAGCAACAGCCGCCGCTATCTTCTTAGCCAAAACTAAAGCCCCTAAGGAAACCATTTCAGAGTTGCTTAGCAATATTTTTGGCTACAACTTGCAAATGTCTTATAAAGACGTTCAAAAAAGCTACCATTACAGTGCTCTAGCCGCTGACACTGTCGAAGCAGCAATTCTGGCATTTCTGCATTCTACAGATTTTGAAGACGCCGTTCGCAAGGCAATCTTCCTTGGCGGCGATGCAAAAACCTTAGCAGCGATTACAGGCGGTATGGCCGAGGCATTCTATCCCAAAGTTCCCAAATCTTTTCAGAAATGGGGCTGGGAATTGCTTGACGAAGGGCAACAGGACTTAATTAGTGAGTTCCAGGCTGAGTTTATAAAAACTGAGGCCCGTCAAGCTCGAGCTGCTTGATGGTGCTGAATACGGGAGACACGCCATCTGCATTCGTGCTAATAGATACTAACTTGTCTCCTTGATAAACTTTAGGCAAGATATCTAAGACCACACCTGTTGTAAATCTAAACTAAATCCGGGTAAAACATTTTCACCTGATAGCGTTTTGGGGTTGTCTAAGATCTCTTTTTCTTGGCCTGTTCGATATACTTCCACTTGTTTGCTTTGCGGATTAATTAACCAACCGAGGTTGGCACCATTTTTCATATATTCCTGCATTTTGTTTTGCAGTTTTGAGAGGCTATCAGAGCGAGAACGTAACTCAATGACAAAGTCAGGGCAGAGGGGAATAAACCCTTGACGCTGTTCTGGGCTCAGGGCTTCCCAGCGCTCTGAGGTGATCCAGGAGGCATCGGGGGAACGGTCTGCTCCGTTGGGGAGTTTGAACCCTGTTGAGGAATCGAAGGGGATGCCATGGCCACCTTGCTCTTCTATCCATTTAACGAGGAAGTAGGCGATTTTAATATTGCGATGTCCGGTTTCCCCCCCTGTGGGTGGATTCACAATTAGTTCTCCTGCTGCAGAACGTTCAATTCTTAAATCCCGATTGGCAAAGGCAATGGTTTCAAACTGCGCTTGAGTGACCCGCAAGGTAACGTCCAGGGGGAATTCTAAAGGAAGTGTCTGAGCCTGGGGTGATACCTGGGACATGTATCCTTCTCTGCCAAGAGTACAGTTGCATTGTAGCAAGGACGCCATGGGGCGCGAGTGGTCATAATCGTAAAAATGCTGGATGTCTCCGTATTTTCTTATTAGACAGGAGCAACGGGGTGGGTTGACCGCTAGCGCTAACGATCGAGACCCACCCCGCCTGACCGGCACCTTCCAAGAGGGGATTTAGTCGAGCGTCGAATTCACTTCTTGTATCTAGATTGATACAGATATGGCTTTACGTCGATGGATCAATAAATAAGCCGACGGAATAAAATACAATGCCAACAGCGTTGCACCCCCCAATCCCCCTGCAATAGCAATCGCCAACGGCGGCCAAAACCCAGTCGAATCCAATAATAACGGCGTAAACCCTACAATCGTCGTCACCGTCGTCGCCACCACATGACGCGTCGCCTTCACCACCACCTGCCGCGTCGCAGCCGCATCTCCCTTACGTGCCAGCGGATCATCCCGCAATGCCGCCAACACAACAATCGAATCATTAATTGCCAGACCAATCAGACCCAGCGTGCCAAGAATTGCCGTAAACCCAAATAACGAATCAAACAACCACAATGCCATCGCGGCTAGTCCTACCGCTGCTATAGCAACAACCGCCAGTAACCCAGCCAATGCAAACGAGTTAAACGACAATACCAATGTCGCGGTCATAAGTATCACCAAAACTCCCACGGTCGATAGCAAACTACCTACCGCTGATCCTCGGGCATCGGCCTCACCACCGTAGCTAAGACGATACCCTGTTGGCAGCTCAAAGCCTTGTTCTGCCAATGCCTGTTGAAACTCAGTCAGGACCGTGCTGGGCAAAGACCCTGCTGTAATAAATCCCTGCACCGTATTCACTCGCTGCCCATCCCGTCGGGCAATGGTGCTCAACTCTGGACGGAGGTTGACCGAGGCTACCGCAGAAAAGGGAACCGTTGTGCCATCAGCGGTGAGCAAATCCACTGAGGTAATGCTGGCCAGATCGCCCCGCTCTTGTTCTGGTAGCTGTACCCTTACCGGAATGTCTTCTGTATCCTCGAGGATCGAACCCCCCAACTGCCCATCGAGAAGAGTACTGAGTTGGGATGCGATCTCACCATTATCCAATCCCACCCGTCTCGCCGCTGCCTCATCTACCTCCAACGCTAACTTCGGCGACAACTCCGTCAATGTCGCCCGAGTATGGGTCACCTCATCTAACTGAGACAAAATCAGCCGTAGCTGGTCCCCTAGCGTTCTCAGTTGTTCCAGGTTAGGCCCATAAAGACTCACCTCAATCGGTGCATCAAACGGTGGCCCCTGTTCCAGTTGTCTCACCAAGATCTGAGCATCGGGGAATGTCGCGTCCAGTTCTGTTTGTAAGGTGCGAATTGTTTCCCTCAAATTATCTGTTGAATCCAGCTGTACAATTCCCTGGGCATATTCTGCCGCATTCCGACGACTGCCCACCACGTTGTAGAAAAATGATGGCGCATTTTGACCGAGAAACCAGTGGATATCCTGGACGGCTGGATGCTGTTGAATGAGTTCGCGGATGGCTAGGGTTTGGGTGCGGGTGGTTGCGATCGCGCTAGATGCCGGACGCTCTAACTCAATCTGAAACTGATCGCGGTTAGTCGGTGGAAAAAACTGTTGTGGCAACGTAGCAAACTGTACAAAGCCCACCGTAGGCAACACCATGGCCACCAATATACCCAGGATCGGACGACGAAAGACAACTCGCAGGCTATTCTCATAGAAACGAGAGAGGCTTTGATTAGACCAACCACCAATGCTCCAATGGCCTGATTGAGCGCGTAATGGTTTCCAGCGATAGACTAAACCAGACAGCGCGGCAATGACCGTCAACGACAACGTCAGCGAACTTAGTAATGCCAAAATCACCGTACTGCCAATGGTGCCAATAAACTCTCCAGTCCCACCAGGAGAGGTGGCAATGGGGATAAATGCTAGCACCGTGGTGAGGGTGGATGCCAGTAACGGCACCGCTAAGTGTTTAACCGTCTCGCCTACAGCTGCAGCCGGATGACTGCCACTTTGCAAATGCACCCGCACCTCATCCACAACTACAATGGCATTGTCGATCAGTAACCCCAACGCGATAATCAATCCTGTTACTGACATCTGGTGTAGCGGGATACCCAACACCTTCATGCTGCCAAACACCATCAGTGTGGAGAGCGGTAGCGCCAGACCAACAATCAACGCAGAACGCCATCCCAAGACCACCAGCGAGATCCCAATCACCAAGACAGAGCTGAGTAAAAGGTTACCAATCACCCCATTTAAGCGCTGTTGTACATATTGACTCTGATCCAGTACAACCCTAATGCCTAGACCATCCGAGAGATCAGCCTCAAAGTCTTTGAGACCTTGCCTTGCTTGCTGTGCCCATTGATCCACACGATAGTCAGATTCTACTGTTGTAGCTACAACAACAGCTGGCTTCCCTTCCACTAGGGCCAGATCAGACACCGGGGTCTGTATACCCTTTGTAACCTGAGCAATATCCCCCAGCTTTGCGACCTGTCCATCTGCCCCTACCCGAATCGGAATTGTCCGAATCCGATCTAACGAGTTCAAGGCACTATCCACCTCAAACAACAGTTCGGTGGAGCTCCCCCGCAACTCACCTGTGGAAATCTTCGCATCGCTCGCCGCAATCTGTTGCGATAGTCCCTGCGCGCTGATGCCTAACGTCAGTAAATCAGCCTGACTGATTTGCACCTGAATCTCTTCATCTGGCTCACCAAACAGCTCCACGCTGTCCGTTCCAGGCAAGTTCCGTAGCTCCGCTTCCAGTCCCTCTGCTACCCGTCGCATAATCGGATAGTTAGCGGGTTCATCCAGCTCCCATGTCAACCCTACAATCATGGCACTGGCTTTTACTTCCTGATCCTCATACTCTGGCCGACTTGCCTCAGCTGGCAGCTCAGGAATGACATCATCAATCTGGCTACGCACTTGTGCCCATACCGGCTCAACATCCGGAACAGTGTCCTTGAGCTCCACCGTAACCACCGATATCCCAGGACTGGAAGCAGAACGAATCTCCTCGACCTCTTCAATATCAGACAGTTCCTCCTCAATCTTGTCACTTACCAAAGACTCCACCCGTTCAGCACTTGCCCCTGGGAAAAACGTTGTTACAGTTGATGATCGCTGCACAATCTCAGGATCTTCCAGCCGAGGTAATGACAAAAACGCAGATAGTCCCCATACAATGATCAAGGTCAGTGTCAAAAACAACAGCTGACGATTACGAAAGAAAAGATTAAACATCATTAATCCCCTAATCTAACGACTAGGCTAATTTTGAACAAGCTGTCCTGGCACCAGGCGATGGGTGCCGCTGGTGATAATCTCTTCCCCCGGCTGTAGTAGACCTCGTACAAAGGTCCGATCGCTGTCGGTATGAAGTACTTCAACGGCTCGACGACTCACTTCATGGAGATTTTCGGTGCTTTGATGGTCTTCAAGGACGTAGGCTGACCATAAGCCTCTCTCTCCGGCAACGAGGGCACTTGTAGGGAGCCAGTAGCCGATTTCATCTTGTTGATTTTGCAAGGTTAGCCGTGCCGTCGCTCCAATGGTTGGCTGAGCATCTGAGGATAATGTCACCACCACCGTAACGGTCTGGCTAGCATCATCCAGTTCTGGTAGCAGTGCGGTAACTTGGCCCCTAAAGGATTGACCATTCACCTGGATGGTTTGACGGCTACCACTGACAATGCGATTTGCCATCTGGCTAGGTATCCCAATGCGAGCTTCTAGGGCGCTATTTTCTATTAAGCGCATCACCGCTTGGCCTGGGCTGACTACTACGCCCTCATCTACAAAGCGTCGCGATACTCGTCCCTCAAAGGGCGCGTAGATCACACTTTTGGCAATCGAGACATCTAGATTTTTTAGACTCGCTTCAATTTGTTCTACCTGGGCATCCTGGGCATTGACTTGCTCTACTCGGGAGCCTGCGTTGAGCTCATCCAGCTGACTTTGGGCCTGGTTGAGACGACTTTGCAAGGCATTGGCAGAAAAGACTTTTTCGTCCCGTTCTTCTAGGGAGATGACGCCTTGATTATAGAGATCTTCGCGGCGTTCTTGTTGCAGTCGAGCCAGATCCAGCTGTGCTTGTAGGTCTTGAACGGCGGCGGCGGCGGCGGCAATGTCTTCTTGACGAGGTCCGCGTTGTAATTCTTGAAATCGGGCCTGGGCCTGACGCTGTTGAGCTTCGAGTTGTTGACGTTGGGCCTGCAGGCTGCGGGTATCTAACCGGGCGATCGGGGTACCGGCAGCAACGGTATTTCCTTCGTCCACCAGAACGTCTATCAGGGTGCCTGCCTGCTCAAAGCCCAGATTGCTACTACGTCGGGTGACGATTTCGCCTGTGTAGGTGCGCTTTACTTGGTAGCCGTTGACGCGTTCTAGAACTTGGGTTTGGACGGGAAGTGGTGAGATCGCATCCTCAGCGATAGCTGACTCAGACCGAAAACGTCCCAACCACAAAAACGGTGCTGCTAGCGCTAGCAGCCATAACCACCGCCAGTTAAATCGCTTTAGACCATTACTTGAACCATTACTTGAACCATTATTCGCAGAGGCATCAGACAGGTATGAAACCATGGCTCAATATCCAAAAGATTGATAATCACCTTGTTGATAAACAAGTAGTTGATATTAAACTTGTTGCTTATATTGCTATAACGTATACTCAACATGTTGAGTATGTCAACGAAAATCCTGTTTAATCTGTAAACTCTATGGCCCTAGCCCATACCATCCTGGCGTTGTTAGCCCAGCGACCCGACAGCGGATACGACATTAGTAAACGCTTTGACGAAGGGCTGAGCTGTTATTGGAAAGCGACCCAGCAGCAGGTATATCGGGAGCTGGCAAAAATGAAGTCCCAGGGCTGGGCTAGTTTTGAGAAAGTGCCCCAGGAGGGTAGGCCAGATAAAAAGATTTACAGCATCACAGAGTCGGGCTGGGCTGAGCTGACTCGCTGGTATGCAGAACCCACGGAGCGGACCCCAATCCGAGAAGATTTGTTAGTGAAGGTGATGATTGGTTACAAAATGCCCCGTGAGATGTTGCTGAAAGAGTTACATCATCGCCAGGCATTACATCAAGCTCAGTTGGACGAGTACCGGACTAAAGAGGCGCTATGTTTAGCCGAGCTTGATCCTTCGGTTGAGCTGCAGTTTAAGTACCTCACTCTAAAACGAGGAATTGCTTACGAAACAAGCTGGCTGGAATGGTGTGCTGATGTGCTTGCCTTTCTGGAGCAATATGATGCGGCACAACCGACTTGATCTGATGGGATAGTGCGATCGCACAGCTATTAATATGCTTCCTGGCAAACTATAGGGAAAACATGACAAATCTAATAGGTTTTCAGGAATCTTTTACTGTCAACACGGCTCAGGGTTTGTAATCGGCATATTGTCCAGCTTATATGTCGGCTTCTCAAGACAATGAAATATAATGAAATAAATTGAGTAAATATACTTATCGATTTATGTATGTAAGGCGCAGATTATCACTAAAATATCTTTGACTGAAGGTCATATGAAGGCCTGCTTGTCCATTTATAAAAAATTAATTACAAAATGCAGACACTTGCCAATAACAATCAGGTCATCCCCATATCCATGAATGGCGGTCTCCGCTTAGAAAATGGCGATGCTAGCGGCATTAAGACATTTTCGGTAATGGATAAAGCAGACTGCCTCCAGGCGGTTTATCGTCGTCTCTTCAAAGACAATCGCAATATTGATTTCCATCACAACGCATCCCTAGACTCTGCTTATCTCAACGGCGAGATTACTACCCAGGAGTTGGTACGTGAGTTACTTTGCTCCGATATGTTTGTCAACTATATCCTGGCTACTAATAGTAACTATCGCTTTGTTCAACTTTGCTTTGAGCGAGTATTGGGTCGACCTGCAATTCAGTCGGAAGTATTCAAGTGGAGTTCCCTATTAGCATCCGAAGGGATTCGTTCCTTTGCTGATAAGTTGACTGGCTCTGATGAGTATGTAGCTGCATTTGGCCCCTATCAGGTGCCTGGGCGTCGTTCCATCAAGTTATCTCCCAGCGATCAAGACCTGCCTGCTCTGCCCAAGGAGCTTAGCAGCAAGCGTTATCAGGGTGAAGGTAACGAAAACCAGTTTAATTTTGTTGGTGCAGCTAACCCATTATGGGAAGGCAATATGCCCCCAGCCATCATTCGTAAGATTGGTGCAGTTTTGACTGTAGCGGGTGTTATCGAGGTTACTCGTTTATTGCTAACAGTTGCCCTGGGTGCAATTACTGCTGGCCACATGTAATGACGTTCTAACCGTAATATCTTTATCGGTTTGACATCAACACAATAGGGGCAGGTAAATGCTACCTGCCCCTATTGTGTATTAGTGATCTATGCCAAGACCCTTATTTCCCTTCTGGTAATCGCTGGGCGGCTCCACTGGTAAGATTGTTCACCGCACTAGCAATATCTAGGCCGGTAGTCTGTTTGAGCTGTTCCATAACGGCAATAGCCTGCTTGGCTGTACCCCCGGTTTGCCCATCGATCACAGTGACGTTTTGCACATTTACCTCAGGCACCGTCGCACTCAAGGTCTTCAGCAGCGTTTCCAGCTTTTGCAACAAGAAAATATCGCGAGCATTTTCCCCCGCTGCCCGCCACGATTCAGCCAGTTGCTTCGTACCTTCAGCCTGGGCTTTACCATCCTCAATAATCTGAGCAGCATCACCCTTAGCAGCTTCAATAGACCGCTTGCATTCAGCTTCGGCTGGCGCAATTACATCCGCCTTTAGCTGTTCCGTAATCTGTTTTATACGCTCTTGCTGAACCGGAATATCTGACTGAAAACGCACCAGTTCAGAGGCAATTTCAGCTTCTACCTCAGCAACGACGGCTCCACGTTTGGTCAGTGCGTCTTGGATCCGACGTTCAGCTTCTGCTTCGGCAATGCCAGTATCACGGTCAATGCGACGGACAGCCGTAATCTTTTCATTTTCAGCAGTTTGGATCGCAGAAGCTGCTTTGGCTTTGGCTTCTGCAATGCGAGCATCTCGCTGGAGCTGAGCCTGCTGTTTACGACCGATGGAGTCTAGATAGCGTACATTATCAGAAATGTTCTGAATTTGCAGGGTATCAAGCACTAAACCGAGCTTTTCGAGATCCTCTTCTGCTTCGTCTAAGAGGCTTTTGGCAAAGGCAATTTTATCTTCATTCACCTGTTCCGGTGTGAGGCTAGCGAGAACGCCCCGGAGATTTCCTTCGAGAGTCTCTTTGGCAATCTTTTCAATCTCTTTTCGACTCTTGCCCAACAATCTCTCAATGGCATTGTGAATGGCGGGCTCTTCACCAGCAACCTTAATGTTGGCCACCCCGTCTACCTGGAGAGGGATGCCCCCTTTGGAGTAGGCATTGGTTACCTTGAGCTCGATGATCATGTTAGTCAAGTCCATGCGCAGCGCCTTTTCTACCAGGGGTTTACGAATGCTGCTGCCACCTTTGACTAGACGATATCCGACTGTTTTTTGTCCCAATCGTTGCTGTGCACCTGCAAAGATCAGCACTTCATTGGGCTGACAGATGTAGTATAGGTTGCGGATGATCAGGGAAATAACCCCAGAGCCACCACCGAGAATAACGAGTAAAAGAACTAAACCTGGCATGAGTGATTGCCCTCCACGAAGTTACGGATAAGTAGGTGGGTAATTACAGAACTACCGACCAAAATAAGGAACAGAAGAATTAAAGTTGGCACTAGTTATCGCCCTCTATGGTGGGCTCGATAGACGCAACAGGAGAGATTGTTGCAGGCTCTAAACGACGCTGAAAGTCTAAATTTTGGTGTAAGGTGCCGGTAACGTCGATCCCCAAGGTGTCGTCTACTTGCTTGAGGAACTGACGCACTACATCAGGATAAACATTGACCAGGCTGGCGATCGATTGACCGTCGCCGTTGTCGATGACGTTGATATGTTTGAGATGAATGCGAGCAGGAATCTTGGCGGCTTCTTTCAGCACCATGTCAATCTGTTGAATCAAGAAGACCTGGGTGGCATCGGTTCCGGTTTCAGCCCAAACTGCAGCTAGCATATCGTTGACGAGGGCAGCGGCTTTGGCATTCTCTTCGAGGGCAGCGGCTTGTCCCTTGGCATTCAGCTCTTGGGCCCGCTTAGCCGCCCGTGCTGGCAAGACTTCATCGGCTTCTAGGCGGAGGCGCTCTAGTTCCGCACGCACAGTTTGTAGCTGCTGTTCAGCCCGCGCCCGCGCTTCCTTACCGGCAGCGGTGGTGCGTTCCTCTTCGGATTTAGCCCGTTCCTCTAATTCAGCTTTGATTTTACGCAGTTCATTTTGCTGTTGCTGGACAACGGTGAGGGCCTGGGTTTTTGCCACTTCAGCCTGCTTTTGGCAGTCGGCTTCAATCCGGTCTGCTTCACCGACAGCCTCAGATTCGGCAATCTCAGCATCACGAATGATATTGGCAATTTGGCGACGGCCAATAGAACTGAGGTAGTCCATATCGTCAGTGACGCTCTGGATCTTGAGCGTATCTAAATGCAGCCCTAGTTTGCTTAAGTCTTTGGCGACATCAGCCGCGATGCGTTCGGCAAAGTTCATCCGGTCTTCGTTGACTTGCTCTGGGGTGAGCAATGCCACCACGCCGCGCAAGTTACCTTCTAGGGTTTCCCTGACTACTCGACGAATTTCAGAGCGATTGCGACCTAAAAATCGTTCAATGGCGTTCCCGACGACGCTGCGATTGCTGGAAATTTTAACATTGGCAATAGCCTGAATATTTAGCGGTGTACCCCCTTTGGCATAGGCGTTGGTTACTTCTACTGGAATGGGCATGGTGGTCATGTCCATGCTTTGTACCCGTTCAATGATGGGCACTACCAGAGTGCGGCCGCCAAAGACGACGCGATAGCCAACATTCTGGCCCCTTTTGTTTTTGTACTTGCGACCCGAGATGATTAAGATCTGGTTGGGGTTACAAATCCTTAGACAAGTCTTGAGTACAGCGATCAATACGCCAACGCCAATGAGACCTAGCATTAGGGCACTTCCACCGAGGACCGCGCCTACTTGAGCTGTGCTTTGACTTGCTGGCGTAATCGGGAAGGCTTGGGCAACTTCGTAACTGGTTGTTTCGGCCTGGGCTAATAATTTTTGGTCACTTGCCGGTTGTGGACTAGCCTGTCCCAGCAAGAATGGATTGTGTGTCATGGTTTGAAATAAAGGATTACAGATTCGCGTTGCTGCTCAGCAACGACCAAGTTCAACGCTGTGCAGCGGTTTCGTCTGAAACGACCCAAAGGCGGTTGTTTTCAACATTGACAACGAGTACTTTGTCTCCCGGAACGAACTGTTTGGTGTCGTCCGTTAGTGCCATCATGTGCAATACGCTACCGCGTAGTTCCAGCCGCACTTTTCCCTTACTTTTGGAGTCAAAGGGAAGTTCGACGATGCCTAATCGTCCGGCAAAATCTTCGGTGCGGATGAGGCTATCGGCATGGCGGCGAGCTAGATGGCGCAGGGTGATAGCCAAGGTACCCCCTAGCAACATGCCCATGATTAAGGCGGTAATAAAGATGAGCTGATCGGGCCAATTGGGTTGAACCCAACCGAGGCTCAGACCAGTAAGGCCAAAGAAAAATCCGCCAACGGTCCAGAATTTGAAACTGGTGAGGATGTTAAGGCTAAATACGTAAGCTCCTTTAACTTTTCGTAGGAGCTGTAGGTCGGTGTCTACTTGCGCATCGAAGTCTACGTCTGGAGCATCTCCGTCTAGATCTAGACTGCCGTCTAAATCAATTTCTGCGTCCGCGTCAAAATCGGCATCAAAATCAACATCGGCCTCGGCATCAAAATCTGTGTCACCGGCACCGCCGAGGGTTGCGATCGCAACAAATACGCCACCGATGACAAAACAAAACCAATAAACTGACTGCACAGTATCTCCTTAGGGTTCATTCCCTAGTGATAGCTAGCTACAGTCTGTGACCTCAAAATTCCCGACAATTTTTAACGATTCAAGCGTGTTAGGGCGTACAGAAACTTAATCTCCGTCAATGTTCTCAGGGTTAATACCTAGCTCCTGTAGCTTGGCTTGGAGTTGTTCTAATTTTTGTTGCGTTTTTGCCTGAGCCTGCTCTGCCGCTTCAGCGCGCTGGCGCTCCTCGTCAGCGCGTCTTTCTGCCTGCTGCCGAGCGATAGCCTCTTGTTTCAGGGCCACCGCTAGCTCGCTAGGTATCAACAGTCGTTCGTCATTATCCTGCCGATAGAAACCAATCAGCTGTTCTTCATGGACGAGTCGCAGTTTCAGGGGCTCACTGATACCATCCTTGATTGGTTCATAGTCCTCACCTCGCAGGCGATAGCCCTGGAGAGCAGGCTCTAACCACTCATTCTTTGGATCAAACAGCCAATATTCCTTAACTCCTAACTGAGCATAGAGAGTTTTCTTAAAAACTTCGTCTTTGCTACGGGTCCCTTGGGACGTCATTTCGAAAACGACTGATGGCACTTCCCCTTCTTCCCAAATTTTGTAGTTGTCCCGTCCGCCAGGTTCTACACCAAAAATGACCATTACATCCGGAGCCACCCGCATCCGGGGAAAGCCCTGGTTGTAATACATGAATTGATTCCCTAGAACCGTGGCCCGTTGACCCTGAAGATACTGGGTCAATACCTCAATGGTGACCAACATGGCATAGAGATGGACAAACGTTTCCGCCACAGGTTCGCCGTCAGAACTTGGATAGACAATGGTAGTCTGTGCCTCAGTTTGAGACGTAGGAACTGTACTGACCATGGTCCCTATAGGTTTCCCATTAGAATAGATGTACTCATCATAGCTTAGCAATGACGCCCCATTAGCAATGGGGTCCCATTAGCAATGGCGACCAATAAGAAAGGCACCCCGTCAGGAGTGCCCGGTTGTAGTCAACTGGAGGTGAAGCATTGGCTGCTTCCACCAAGTTGAAACTTGTAGTGGTAAGGGTGCCTCGATCGGAGTCGAAAGGCACGCTTCTAACTCGGCTTCTTTTCAGGAAGCAAACACTTATCAGAGTCGCAGCCTGCAGGACCGGCCTCGATTAACTCACCCGCGTCATACTGCTCTAGGGCCGCATGGAAATTCTCCGTGGTACGACGACCGATCACTTCGCTGCATAGCTCTTCGTACCGGACCTTATCAATGGGCTCAAAGGGCAGACGGGGGAAGGTTTGCAGGTCATCAAAACGAGCTAGTAGAGCTGAGGAAATATAGCCCTCATCATTTTCTACCGCCTGATAGATGCGCTCGGCTAGGGGCTCAATTTCGTTTTCACGAAACTCAATGGTGGCCGAGGTGTTGTGGGCGGTGTAGTGACCCTGTACCTGCATATAGAAATCGAACTGAGCCAGAGCTGAGAACTTTTCAATCGCCACCTCATCGGCCCCGGGCAGGTTGGCCCAAGGTACCTCTACCGGCATTTCCACTAACCATTCGGTACACCGTGGGTCAAATGGATCGTTAAGCAGATTACCCTTCTCATCCTTATCGGACTGGGACGGAATCACCGAATAGCCGTAGTCGATACAGGCCCTTGCTACGGGATCATCCTTGCGGAAAGTGATGCGACGGATAAAGCGCTGGGACTTGGGCGGATGCCAACCGGAAGACGCGCCACTGAGCAGGCTCTTGGTCCCCGCAGGTTGTACGGTGGTGCAGCGGTTGGGGCGTTGGATACCGTTGCGATCGCAATAGTCCCAAACCGTTTCATGGACAATGGTTTTCCAGCGGCTCAGGAATTCCTGCTCTTTGGCCTTAAATTCCAGACCCTGCATGGTATTCGGACGACCGGCTTCCCACCAATTTAGCCACTCAACTCCAAAGGCCCGCACAAAGAAGTCAAACAGACCGGTGAAAGATACACCAACAATGGGATCCTCCAGGCGTGACTGTTGGTAGCGAGGCTCAATAAACTGATGGTTGAGCAGCGCAGCTACAGCAATACCGCCAGCCCGAAAAGCATCTTCCTGCTCCTGAGTGTTTTTCGGATCGATTTGATTTAGGTGAATTTCCGCCAAATTGCAGTGGAAATTCTGACCCAAAATTTCACCACAAGGGTTTAATCCATAGCGTCCCTTACCCTGGGCTCGACGCTCAGCTTCCCCTGCCCACTGGATTGCACCCTCACCGGAGTAAAACTGTTTGCGTACCGCATCGGTCATTTCCGCTAAGGATGGTTTGGTATGAAAGACCCTCGTGTGGTTAGCCATACGCAGCGCATCCCGTTCTGGGTCAATGCGCCAGTTGCCAGCAGCATCCTGCTGCCATAAATTATCTTTTGCGTTAGTAGCCAACTCGTCATGGCTATCAAACTGTCGCATTCCTGCCGAGCGACGGATATTGCCAGCGACGACACAAGCGGCGGCTTCATCAATTAATAAACAGCACTCAATGGAGTTGAGCTGACGACCAATGGCCTTGGTCAAAATTTTGGCGCAACGCTCATATAGTCCTGGCAGCTTTACCGGGTTGGCCATGCCACCAAACCCCTTGAGCTTCTCACCCGCAGGTCGAACATCACTCAGGTCAACAATAACCTCTACATCTCCTGTAAAGTCAGCATTGCTGGAGAGCTCTAAAATTTTCTGATACGACATCACCCAACCATTTCGGCTATCGCCCACATGGATTTCCACGTGATTGCCGTTAATGGTTACTTCGGTTTCTTCCCGACGCTGACCTGCCGGTGTCGTACCGACATCACCTGCCATGGTGATCCTCAGGCGATTACGAATGATCGGTAGCTGGTCAATGTACTTAGGCTCTAGGACTGCCCCAGTACCACAGCCCATCATGGCCAGATCCATCATCAAACCAAAGGAGCGCCAGTCCACCACATTGGTACTAGTGCAGTTATACGCCCCCGAAAAATTCTTTGGCTGCTTGCTCCAATCGGTTCCCCCTACCCAGAGCCAACGACCCGATGGCAATGCCTTGAGCTCTCGCTGCATTCGTTGCACCAGCGCCTTTTCATCAGCCGTGAGCTTACCGAGTTCGACGAGGCCGTCTAGGGTGCGATCGCATACGTCATACCATGATTCCCGCTGTCCATTATCCAAACGGCGGCTGTAGGTGCGGTAAAACACTGGGTAGGCTGCTGGTGCAGTTTCAGGAAAAGGCGTTTTCGTTCGTAGTCTTTCTAACTCTTGAACCATTCGTCCGAGCTTCCTTGCGAATTTTAGAATTTAAGGGGTGTAGTAATGGCATGTGGCCGTTAACGATGGGGCATGTAGATGCTGTTGAAGCCAAAAAACAGCACATATATCGCTTGTGATGGCCCAAACAATTGTTAACACTCTAGATATGCTAGGTCACATGGAAATAAAGCCTAACACCCCCACTTAAAAAAATCTAGCGTCTTACTTTTAGGACAAACGCTAGATGTAGTGATTTTTCAATCCGGAGAACTAATTCCTAAGGAAATCAGTCAATTCCAATAACCGAACTAACTGGCTGCTGGGACTATATGAGTTGAGGGGCGCAAATACTATTGGTTAGATGTATTTATGCCAAACCCAGGGGGACTGCAATCGCAAGCGCACCTAGACATAGATGAGCCTTTAAAGGGTTTAAATGTGCTAATTGAGTCTTAATTTTTAGGAACTAATTGCAACGCTGTGATGTAGGTGCAATCTGAAAAGTGGTTAAAGGAATAGGGTAATTACCGAATTTACCGGTAAGCTCCAAATGGAAGTTGCTAATTATCACGTAGTGAGCAACCGGATCAACGGTAGTCATTCATAATGCTTTATACGTGAATGCTTTGCCCATGGCGCTGTCTCCCTTTTTATAAGATTGTTGAATTCCTTGAAGGATTTTGCTGAAGTTAGTTCTACTTCCCTGTATCAATGCCGTGAATCCACCAATTGCCCATGAGCCATTCAGTCGTGTTGTCCTCTCCTTCTACAGAGACAGTGCAACGGCCATGTGATTTTACGATTGTGATCTGTACCTACGATGGTGCTCAACGCATTCCGGCTGTTCTCGACCGGCTGCAACAGCAGCTTGATGTCCATGAGGTGCAGTGGGAAGTTTTTGTAATTGACAATAACAGTACTGATTCTACAGAGGCTGTAGTTAGGCAATACCAAAAGAATTGGCCGTCTGAAATTCCGTTACGTTATTTTTTTGAAGGTCGTCAGGGAGCCGCCTACGCTCGTCAGCTGGCCATTGAGAAGGCGAGAAGTGAGTTGGTAGGGTTTTTGGACGATGATAATTTACCCGCAGACGATTGGGTAGCCGCCGCTTACAAATTTGGTCAGGACCATCCCTCCGTTGGAGCTTATGGTAGTCAAATCCATGGGCAGTTCGATGGAGCTTTACCGGATGACTTTCATCGTATTCAGTCATTTTTCGCCCTCACGCAGCGGGGGGGGACGGCTCATGCTTATCGCCCCCGCTTACGGGTGTTGCCACCTTCAGCCGGTCTAGTCGTGCGTCGCAAAGCTTGGCTCAATCACGTGCCTAAGCAGCTAATTTTGACCGGTCGCCATGATGAGCAAATGCTTACAGGCGAGGATCTAGAAGCCATTACTCACATTCGCCGAGGCAACTGGGAAATTTGGCACAATCCCGCTATGAAAGTTTGGCACCATATCCCTGCCTGTCGCTTACAGCGAAGTTACCTACTTTCCTTTTTTCGTGGGATCGGCCTTAGTCGCCATGTAACTCGCATGCTAAATATGCCTTTCTGGCAGCGACCGTTTATGTTTTGGGTTTATGTTGCTAATGATATGCGTAAAGCTTTACATCATCTGTTGCTACATGGTGCAAAGCTCCAAAGCCACACCGTACTAGCATGTGAGCTTCAGCTTTATCTCAGTAGCTTGATGAGCCCTTTTTACATTTGGGGCATCCTGATTAAGCGACGTCTGCATTAGTTGAGCTATTGCTACGTTGGCGTTGCTGATGCTCGGGATGATTCACTCTGCAAGAGTGTGACAAATAGCCTCTCTGCCCAATCGTTTCATCCTCTAAGTCAGCAACGGCGTTACGTGACGTTTTTTAGTAGGCCTTGATCGATGCAAACTCATCAATCACCTGTAAGACTTTCAGTTGTAGTGCCTACTTATAATGGCGCAGAGCGTATTCCTGAAGTGCTAGATCGACTTTCTCATCAGCAAGTTGATGATGCCATTAGTTGGAATATTGTGGTGGTTGATAACAACAGTAGCGATCGCACTGCTGAGATAGTCAGAAAATACCAACGTGATTGGTCAGAGAAAAGTTCGCTAAATTATGTGTTTGAGCAACAGCAGGGGTTAGCTTATGCGCGTCAGTGTGGCGTTGATCATTCCGATGGTGCCTTGATAGCTTTTCTTGATGATGACAACTGGCCTCCGCTTGACTGGGTTAATCAGATAGTTGCGTTTGCCCAGCAATATCCTCGGGCAGGTGCTTTTGGTGGTCGTATTTCAGGCTCATTTGAATCTGAGATACCTGAGGATGTGGAACCATTGCTTGGTTTTCTAGCGATTCGGGATCGTGGGGATACTCCTCACCGTTATCCAGTAGAGCAACTACAGTTTCCCCCAGGTGCTGGCTTGGTAGTCCGACGTGTGGCATGGGAGCAATGTATTCCGCCAGTATTAATCCGAAGTCAACGTGGGGGCAATGATTCAGAAATCTCTTGGCGAATGGCTAAGGCTGATTGGGAAATTTGGTATAACCCGTACACTACGATTGAGCATTTTATTCCTCAATCGCGATTAGAGCGGGCTTATTTAAAGGCCATAACCCATACTTATGGGGTTTGTACATGTGAGCTACTTATGATTGAGACAGCTTACTGGCAGCGGCCTGCGATTTTATTCAAATCTGCTTTAGGTAGTCTGAAACGAATCATAAAACATTTTATAAAATACCGGCATCGCTCTATTTCAACGATCGAAGCAGACTGCCTCTTATCTTTTTATATGGGTAATCTAAAAAGTCCATTTTTTTACTTATTCAAAAGCTTATATCGGCAGGCGGCCTAACAAAGAATGGACTTTAAATTTATCTAATCAGATATTTTTCGGATGAGCTGAGTTGTTTTCAGGTATGTCAAGGATGCCGATTATTTCTGTCATTATCCCTGCATATAATTCAGAAAAAACGATTCAGGAGTCGATAGACTCTGTCCTAACTCAGACCTTCTCAGATTTTGAGCTGATCATTGTTAATGATGGCTCTACTGATAAAACCCTTGAGCTTGTCGAAGGCATCAAAGATCCAAGACTCAGGATTCTATCTTTTGAGAATGCTGGAGCAGCTGCTACTCGTAATCGAGGTATTGCCAAAGCAAAAGGTGATTTTATTGCTTTTTTAGACGCAGATGATATTTGGACTACTGGGAAATTAGCCGACCAGCTAGCTGCATTTAAGCATGAGCCATCAGCAGGCTTAGTTTATAGCTGGTCAGACTATATCAATTTCAGTGGAGATTTTTTATGTGTTGGTAAACGTGTAATCACGTCAGAAAGTATTGAAGATACATATGCGAAATTGTTAGTCTCAAACTTTTTGGAAAATGGTTCTACTCCCCTGATTCGCATAGATATCTTGAAAGAAGTTGGTTGTTTTGACGAGTCCTTAGAAAGTAGCCAAGATCTAGATCTATATTTAAAAATAGCTGCTAAATATCGTTTTGTTACTGTGCCTAAAGTGCAAGTGAAATATCGAGTCACGCCCGGCTCGATAACGTCAAAAACTGCTGAAAATGAAAAGAAGCAGGTTGAATTTATTAATAAAATATTTGCACAGGCTCCAGGAAAATATAAGCATTTGAAACGTCAAAGACTTTCAGGGTTTTATCGCTATTTGATGCTAAGAACGGTCGAGGAGGAGGTTAGTCTAAAAAATAGGTTGAGAGGCCTTAAGTATCTGATCCTGTTTGTGTTATACAGACCCTTGATTCTGGTTGATCAATATAAATTTGTCTTTATTATGTTTTCTAAAATATCTTTAAACCTTATGCCTAAACCTCTATCCAACCTATTAAAAAGAACCCTGACTTCTTAGAAAACATCAACTTACTTGCATTATTTGTAAATTCTATGATGCCTATACCTTATGCAATTATCTGATTTCTTGATTATCGGAGCTCCTAAATGTGGTACTACTTCGCTACATGCCTATCTAAGTCAGCATCCTCAACTGTTTATGAGTGCTGTAAAAGAACCACATTTCTTCGCTTTTGAACATTGTTCTCCCAACTTTAATGGTCCAGGGGACAATCAAGCTCCACTGAGTCAAAATTCGATAACGCAGCTGAGTGAGTATAGACACCTTTTCAAAGAGGCTAAGGATGGCATGCTTCGAGGGGAGTCATCTACGATGTATCTCTATCTAAATAATGTTCCTCAATGCATTAAAGCTCATAATTCAGAAATGAAGCTAATTGCCATTTTAAGGCATCCAATTGATCGAGCTTTTTCCCACTTTCTTCATATGAGACGAGAAGGGCGTGAACAGCTTGAAAGTTTTGAAGAAGCGCTTCAAGCTGAGCCTCAAAGGATAGCTGAAGGATGGTCTCCTGCTTGGCACTATAGGCGTGTTAGTTGCTATTCAGAACAGCTAAAAAGGTACTTTCAGCTGTTTGAACGTGAGCATTTGAGAATATACCTATATGAAGATTGGAGGGACCATCCAATGACGACCTTGAGAGATATGTTTACATTTTTAGAGGTTGATAATACGTTTCAGCCAGATATAGGCAAGAAACAAAATATATCCTTTAAACCCAAAAATGTTTGGCTATATAAGTTTCTCACTCAACCTAATTACTTGAAAAAAATGTTAAAAGACATTTTACCTGCCTCTGTTCGAAAGCCGTTGGCTACTCGTGCATACAAACAGAATATTGATCGGCCTCCAGTGCTCACAACTTCTATTCGTCGACGATTAATGACTGAGTTTGAGGCTGACATCTTGCAGTTGCAAACTTTACTAGACTTGGATCTGACGTCCTGGTTGGATGATTAATTAATATGAGGGTAGGGGGAACCGAACCTTGACTTACCTGTTATTACGGCTTGCCTTACTTGTTTATTTACATGTCAAATAAAACTTACAGATCAATGGACACGAATTAAAGGAATTGTAAGTTCCAATGACAACCATGCTTGAGAAAGGTAATATCAGTATCCATACTGAGAATATTTTCCCGATCATCAAAAAATGGCTCTATTCTGACCATGAAATCTTTCTGCGGGAGCTAATTTCCAATGCGGTGGACGCTATTAGCAAGCTGAATATGGTCTCCCGTAGTTCGGATTTTACGGGTGAAGTTGGTGAGCCAGAAATAACCATTGCTATCGATAAAGATGCTAAAACCATCAGTATCAGCGATAACGGCATTGGTATGACCGCTGATGAGGTGAAAAAGTACATTAACCAGGTAGCTTTTTCTAGTGCGGAGGAATTTGTTACCAAATATAAAGACAATGCTGACCAAAATATCATTGGTCATTTCGGTCTTGGTTTTTACTCCTCATTTATGGTGTCTGATCGAGTAGACATTGATACCTTGTCTTATCAGGATGGGGCTACTGCGATCCACTGGACCTGTGATGGTACGACATCCTTCGAGATTAGTGACTCGGAGCGGACTGAGCAAGGGACTACCATCACTCTGCACCTAATGGAGGAAGAGGCTGAATATCTGGAAACCTCACGCATCCAGCAGCTGATTAAGACCTACTGTGACTTTATGCCTGTCCCCATTAAGCTAGATGGGGAAGTGGCCAATAAGCAAAATGCTCCTTGGAAGCAGTCGCCCAGTGGTCTTAGCGATGACGAGTATCTAGAGCTTTATCGTTATTTATATCCATTTCAGGAAGAGCCTTTGCTGTGGGTTCATCTGAACACTGATTACCCCTTTGTTGTCAACGGGATTCTTTACTTTCCGAAACTACGACCCGATGTAGATGTGACTAAAGGGCAGATCAAGCTATTCTGCAATCAAGTTTTCGTCAGTGATAATTGTGAAGAAATCATTCCTCAATTTTTGCTGCCTTTGCGGGGTGTAGTCGATAGTACTGACATTCCGCTGAATGTATCCCGTAGTTTTTTGCAGAATGATCGGACAGTACGCCGTATTGCTGACTACATTGCCAAGAAGGTAGGCGATCGTCTTAAGGAACTGTATCGCAGCGATAAAACCAAGTACATTGAGTGCTGGCAAGACTTGGGTACCTTTGTTAAGTTTGGCTCCCTCAATAATGATAAGTTCAAGCAGCAGATTGCTGACTTTGTGATTTTCCGTACGACAGCAGAGCTGGCTAGCGATCAGCCCAAGGTAGAGGTTCAATCAGGAGAGGATGATGCGTGGCAGTCTGCTGATGGGGAAAATGCTGCTGCGGTCGATGCTAAAGGTAATGCCTATACGACGCTAAAGGAATACCTGGAGCGTAATCAGGATAAGCATGAAAACCGAGTTTTCTATGCTACTGATGAAGTGTCTCAAGCTACCTACATCGATTTACATAAGCGTCAGGGATTAGAGGTTCTATACCTAGACTCGTTCATTGATACTCACTTTGTACCGTTTTTAGAGCAAGAATATTCTGACGTTAAATTTTCCCGTGTCGATTCTGACCTTGATGACACGCTGATTGATGAGTCAGCTGGTGGTGATATCGTTGACCCAACAACTAACAAAACTAAAGGTGAACGGGTTAAGGAGCTATTTGAACAGTCGCTGAATAAGCCTAAAGTAACTATCCGTACGGATGCTCTCAAGTCCGATGATGCCCAAGGTGCGCCACCGGCCATTGTGCTATTACCCGAAGAAATGCGGCGGATGCAAGAAATGATGGCCATGATGCAGCAGCAGACGGCACAGTTTCCTGAAGAACATACATTATTAGTAAATACAGCTCATCCGCTGATTCAAAATTTACTAGATATGAGCCAGGGGGCGATTGTGCAGACCGATGGTGGTCAGTCGCCAACATCGGCAATGGCCAATATGATTTGTCAACATGTGTATGATTTGGCCCTAATGGCTCAAAAAGGATTTGATGCTGATGGTATGAAGTCTTTTGTTGAGCGCTCAAATAGCCTGTTAACGGATCTAACCAAAGCCTAGATACTGCTTGGCAAATTTCTGAGTATATGAAGTAAGCCTGAAAACTTCATCAAAATCCAGGCCTTGAGTAATTAAGAGTTAGGATTCAGTCTGTTGCTGGGTTCTAACTCTTAGCTTTTAGTTCAGAAAAAATAATCAATCTTGGCTGATAGACACTGTCATAATAGGTCTGCTTTGGTATCGAAGATGGCAGTGGTGGTTGCTTCCTATAGGGGAGTTATGCAATCATTAAGGACTGTATTCCAAGGACTGTGCCATGAGCCGCAGATGCGATCTAACGAATAAGAAGGCCAATAATGCCTTTGCTGTTTCTCACTCTCATCGACGTACTAAGCGTTTACAACACGTTAACCTCCAAGACAAGCGAGTATGGTGGCCTACTGGTAAACGTTGGGTAAAGCTTCGTCTATCTGCTAAAGCGATTAAGACTTTGGAGAAGAAAGGTATTGAAGCAATGGCTCGTGAAGCTGGTCTTGATTTAAGTAAGTATTAGATTGCTGACAACATACATTCAGATGGTTCTCATCTATAGAGAACGCCTTTCATAAGGTTTGACATCTGTTTTGCGGTTGATTGGTTCTTTCCCAAGTTAGAATTTAGTGTATTCACAGATAAACCCCCTGTGCGTCTTAGCCAGGGGGTTTAGTGTATGTAATGATGGCCAGAAACGTAGAATCATTGTTGTCAAAATGGTATAGCCTTTGGGGATGTTGGATAGCTATACCGTTTGAACGACTACCTGATCGATTTTTTACAATGGATGGGTAAATTCAAAAGTAAATATTCAGTTACTATCCTGATTACCGTTTGGGTAATTGAGGGTTTACTCTAGGCAAGTCTACTATGGGGTATGTAGATGCCGATTTAATCTTCGGTTGTTCCCTGAAGGTTTCAAATGTTTGACCCTATGGGGTCAGATCAATGGTCACAGTTGCCTTAGCTGCACCAGGTCTACCGCTCATCTTTAACAGTCAGCGATGTCTACTCCAAAACGCTCTCGAGTGTCTAATCGTCATTTATTATTCCTCCAATTTTTGCGGCTACCCAAGCGATTTATGGCTTGGTTGCTAAGGCTTATTTTCATTGGTGCACGCATCACACGCACTAATAACGCAGGTTTTGTCTTGCCAACGACCGTATTACTCTTGCTTGTGGTGTCATTGACGGTTGGGGGGCTCAGTTTTCGTTCTTTTTCTAGGGTTGAGCGTACGATTGCTTTACGTGAGCAGAAGGTCGTTGATGAAATTGCTGCTCCTGCTATTGATCGGGCCCGAGCAAAGATAGAATACATGTTTGCCAATGATGGCAGGGTCGCCGACAAACGACCTCCTTCTAGTCAAGACTTGATTGAGGCGTTATTGGCAAATGCTGGAGGAGCTAATGATCCCTATACATTACCCGATGAAACGCAGTTAGACATTGTGCCTGGCAATGTGGCACCGACTGTTAATACCACTGGCCTAGAACCCGCATGGGCTTTTGATTTTCAAGGACGTAACGTTGTCTACTCAATTCTTGTGCAGAGTGACAACGGCATAGATGCGGATATGGATGGTGAATTTGACATTACGATCCAAAGCAAAGTTGATGCTGACGGGGATGGCGTTGATGAAAAAGTTCAAAGCCAGGTAACTCGAAATGGCCCTATCAGTGCTGGGGACCCAGGTGGTAACTGCCCAATTGGCTCTTTGGCCGGTAGTGGTTGGTACGAAGTTGGGGGCGGCTCTCGCTTAGAGAAAAATATTCAAGTTAATGTATTGTCAGCGACTGGTGATGGTGTCAATCGCGCTGTGAATGCTGGGGAATATCAGCAAGTGCGTGTTGCTCAACGTGGGAGTCGTTGGGGTGCCTGGTTCCGATATGACTTAGATATTTTTCCAGGTTCTGACTTTCGGTGGAATGGCGCTATGCATACCGAAGCAAACCTAATCACAGGACAAAGTTTCAAGGCCTATTTAGTCAGTGCGCAAAGCTCTTGTATTAATGATCCAGCGTCATCCGAAATCAGTCTGAACTCGATTGATAATGATGGTAACGGTAGCATCACTGATGCCAATGATTTCAGAGGCGAGTTAATCGGTGGCAGTATTCTCAACGACGACTTTGAGTTGAAGTGGGGAAATAATGGTACGAACGTTGAGTATCATTCATCTAGAAACTTTGCTGGTAATGTGCCTGTCATAACTGAGTTAGGTGATCCGGGTGATACTGCTGACTCCAGTAATGATTCTGTTGATACTACCGACAAGCCGTCAGACATTGCGATTGATCCAGTTAATATTTTTACAAAGGACGGTTCATCTCATTTAACACCTGCTAACTATCGTGATGATCCCGCTTGGGCCAATGCTATTGCGACAAACGCTGACCGCAATGGACGAGTTGAGCTTGACCAGGATGATACTGTTCGTCCTTTCCTGGATGATGGTTACCGTGCGGATGGTCGCTATGGTCCTAAGTTCCGTTACGACAGTCAGCAAGCTCTGGATGAACAAGATGGTGTTGCGATATCGCCTAATCTAAGTGGTCAAGATATTCCGCTAAGTCATGACGCCCTTGTTGTTGATGACGCAGCTAATGAGGTCTTTGGCTTGGATGGTTATTGGGAGCGTCGGGCCATTAAGCAAGGCTTGCGGGTTGTTGTGGGTCAGCGTTTAGAGTTAGGAAATTCTCTTGGTTGGGGAGGGAGCGATGATCCGCTTTATCCTCAAAAAACGGTTCAGAGTTCGTTGATTGATACATCTGTTGTCGCCCAAGAGCCTGGAGAGGTTTTGCAGCAGCGCTCCCTTCGGGATAACCTGGCGGCTGTTCAGGGGATGATTGTTTATCACTACACTGAGGATGATGGCGAGTTGCCATACATGTGTATGGCGTCTACGGTTCATCCAGGTACAGACAAAACCCTGGAAAATAGTCGAACATTCACTCAGTATCCAGCTAATCCATCTACTAATGATTGGAAAATTGATTTCTTGAACGGTGTAGGCACTAATGGCTGGGAATTTGATTTTCAAAGTGCCTATGCAACGCCTGCTAATTTTGCTAGTGCAGTGGTTGATACCCAGCCTCTTGGTAAGGCCCTGAGAAACTTAGCCTATTTTGCCGGTGATCCGTTAGGCGGTGCTCCCTCATTTCCTGCTGTTCAAGGAACTGAAAATATTACCTTTAGTGGTAGTAATGCCAATACGGCGAACTTAGTGCATCCCTACCCTTATTTATCTATGTGGGGGGATTTCTCGATCCTACGTCGTATTTTTGACACCTATGGTGTAACAACAACGGCGCAGTACGATGACCTCAGCCCAGCAGATAAATCAACGTTGCACAGTTCGGCCTGTTCGTTGGGGATGCTGGCCTATAACTTACAGTCAGTACAGGACGAAGTTACGGCTGGCAGTACAGATCCGGTGATATTGGAATTAAGAGATCAAATTGAGCGAGATCGTACGTATGGTTTCAATACAACGGCTCTTGGTTTAGCAACGACTGTTAAGTATCCGGCTCTTTACTACCTGTTCCCGATTGAAGATCATGATCAAATTGGCGTTGGGGCAACAACTCCACCGTCTCCTCAGCCTTTGACTGAGGAGTACTTTACGGAAGATCTAACAGGCACAGATGTTCCATATATTTCTCAAGTGTCTGGTGCAGCGATTACTGGCGGTATCAATGATGCAACCACTATCTATGCTGCTGTTAATCCCGCTGATATTGATCTGGCACCGTTAGCGCCTGGTTCGTTTAATCAACCAAAGGCTTCTGTGGTGACTGATGCAGATACGGGCGTTGCTCCTGATTTTACGGATACAACAGCCTATTTGACCTCTGGTCAAAATAACCGTCTTTATTTCTCAAAGAACTATATCAACGCAAACGGTACTTTCTATGCCACCACATTTTTAGATAAGAGCATGATGGATGGCCGTGAATTGATGAGTTCGCGCGTTACGGATTTAGACATTGGTAATCTGACCCTTAATACGGTTGGAACCTCCGGCATTAAGTGGATTCCGGAAAGGGGTGGCATTGTCTATACCTTTAGGGAGGATGCTGTCCGCGAAGACAGCATTGTCAGACCGAAGCATACAAGCGCTAACTGGGACGATGACATTGCCAGTGCGACTGCGAACAACTGTCGTGTCTTTAATAATCTGTTGACTAATGCCGAATGTTATATGGATTATGTTCCCACCGACGGTTCGCAACGTGGTACCTTTGACCCTCCTTTGAACCCAACGACGGGTATTAGTGTGAAGCCAGTAGACTTAGTGGCTGATCCGATGCGTCGTCCTAATGGGTTTCGAATTTTTAATGGAGCCAATTTGAATCGGTCTGATGATATTGAAGCGGCTGGAATGACATTGGTCACCGATAATTCGCTCTATATCAAAGGTGATCTAAATCTCCATGAAACTAAGACTGGAACTCCTGCAGAACTGCAAGAGTTTACAGGGGGCTCATTTTTAGCCGATGCTGATTTTGCAACTGCAAACGAAGCTACTGCACGTACAAACTTTTATGGGCGTTTGGCAGCTGATTTAGACAGTCGATTTGCTAATCCTGCAGAAGATAAGTGGCGACCTGTTGAGATATTTGCAGATGCGATTACGATTCTTTCCGATACGTATTTAGATGGTGTTGTGGAAGATGCGTTTATTAAACGTAGGGGAACTGCAGAAGGTACACCCATAATTAATAGTTCTTTTACTAATTTCCACCGACCTAGGCATAGTAGTAATCGGAGTAAGTCTACATACCAACGCGAGGATGAAGAGGTCGTAGGCAGTACTAATGTTGATTTGCCCATTAGGTTTGATCGCAATGGTGTGCTCAAGTCGAATCAATCTGGTACATACGCTCCTTTCCCGAATGGGACAGGCAACAATACGTCATATATCTACTTTGACTATCCCGCTAATGTTGGTGAATACAGGAGGCAGCGTCGTTCAGAGGCTATTACAGCGGATTTAGATGCCAACGCGACCAGAGTGAACGCCCTGCTGATTGCTGGTATTGTTCCGTCGCGTCCTGCGCAGCCCTACGGGGGACTACATAATTTCCCTCGCCTTTTGGAATATTGGAAGAATAAGCCTTTATATATTTCGGGTGGCTTTTTCCAGCTCAATTTTAGTACCCAAGCTACAGCCCCTTATGACCAAGATGCATGGTCTCCAGGAGATACTAGCAATTCAGACTTGTTTATTGGCTATTACAATGCGGCTGATCGTATTTGGGGTTATGACGTAGCCCTGCAGTATGTAAGCTCTGCTCCCATCGCGGAGCGATTTATAACGTTGGGACGACCTAGAAACGAGTACTATCGTCAGGTTGACTTAGAGGATCCCTATGTCAAGCCGCTGCGCTGTCCAACTGATGCCGGTGGTAACTATGTCCAGGTCGATCCGCAATATGCAACTTTGGCAGATTGTCAAGCTAGCCTCTGATCATTGTTCTACTGTTTAATCGATATTCATTGAGATTTGAACCTATGATGCGCCGAGTTCCTAAAGCAGATAATCAGGGTTTAACTCTGGTCGAATGTCTTGTTGCGATTACGGTCATTGGTGTTTCAGTGGCCATGATATCTCCTGTTGTTTTGCTGGCGGTGGGTACTCGTGTTCAAAGTCAGAGGACTGAGCAGGCGCTACAGTTAGCCCAAAGTGAAATTGATAAATTGCGACTAGTGATTGAGCGGGGAGATAGCAGTAATATTGCTGCGGTTAATGCACTGTTGCCAGCTACTCCTGCTGGTATTAATTCAGTGGCGGACTTTGAAGCTAGCGTTCCTCCTCCAGAGGATATAGAGTTGACTGCTGCGAATCGTTATCAAACAGACTTGAACTTTGCAAAACCTGTAGACATAGATTCTGACGGGACTACGGATTTTGCAATTCAGCTGTTTCGAAATTCCACAACAACCACAACTAGTGGAGTTGCCCTTGATTTTGGCGTGAGAGTATATACGGCAAATGCATTAGACAAGCCTGCTGCCGACCTGGGTACTGAGGCTGCTCGTGTTCAGGGGCGTGGTTTGTCGACAGGAAGTGCGGCAACAAATCCATTGGCAGTACTTTATACGACAGTTATTAAGAGTGATACTGCCACATCGCTGTGTGATTACTACAATTACATCGAGAGTACAACTGGACAAACGGCATCGGCACCGGGTGCCTGTTAGGTTCGAAACTTACTACAACAGCAGATTAGAGGCACTACCTGAGGATTGAACAATGAGTTGGAAGTTACGTCGTCGTCGTTTGCTTGGTGACTTACTAAAAAATCATCATCAGGCCAGGCATAAAGGATTTACATTAACTGAGCTTCTGGTTACAACAGCCATCGCTGGTATTGTTGTTTCTGGTCTTTTGGCTGTGGTGGTTAACGTCCTACGCGTTGATCAAAGAGAAGTGCGTTTAAGCCGGGTGCAACAAGATACTCAGCGTGCCCTTGACTATATCAGTAATGATTTACAAGAGGCCGTTTATGTTTATCCTGATCCCAGTGGGGTGAGGGCGTTATTGAATGACCCCAATATGCCCAATAGTGCTGGGTCTACTGATGTTCTAGCTTTTTGGCGACCCACAGAGATTCCTGAAGCTGATATTGCCGATACTGTTGCAGCTTGTCAGACAGACAATCCAACATTGGGGGCAACCGGCTGTGAGGAGTTGCTTACTCGCCGAGCTGAATATTCTTTAGTTGTCTATATACATGCTCCTTTTGACAATGCTTTGGTGTGGGAGGGGCAGTCCAGACTGATACGTTATGAGCTACCTCGTTACGGCAGAAGCGGCGGTGCTTTAGTAGAACGTGCTGGTTATGTGGATCCTAGTAGTGCAGCAGCTACGGGCCAAGTTAATGATTTTGAAAATTGGGCTCCATCTGCTGCTGTGGATGGAACCGATGATGTGTTAGTTGACTATATTAGTCTCCCAGTGAGTACTGCAACAGTTGGAGCTACTGCTGTTGACTGTGATGCGATAACTGGTATTCCTGCAACCTATGTTCCGTCACCTCCTGATGCTGCGCAGGGAACTGGTTTTTTTGCTTGTGTCAGGGACCCCGATGTAGATAATAGTTCTTTATCAGCAGTTGATTTACGGGCTAGATTAGCGGCAGGGGCTACTTTTCGAGGGGCTCAGGATGTGTTTCTGTTTGTTAGCGGAGATGCGCAGCCTGCAGATGGTAATGATTTCACACGTGCCACGTTGAACCCTGCTAATGATTTGAGTAAGTTGCCGATTTTGTCGCGTCAGACCCAGGTTAGAGGTGTGGTTGACCGGGGAACGTCACTGTAGTTGCTATACTCAACTGCAAGATTACTGCAAAGTTCAATTTAGCTGACTCTAATGCCAATTTTTAATAGTATATGAGAAAATTATGAAGAGGTCGTTGGTTTTTCGTCGTGATATCAGTTCTGCAGGAGGCTTCACTCTGATTGAAGTTATCGTAGTTGTTGTTTTTGCTGGTGCTTTAGCGGCTATTGCGGCTCCTGGTTGGCTCGGATATTTAGACCGACGGCGCATTGTCACTACTCGTGACAACATTTATCAAGATTTACTCAGAGCCCAGGCAATTTCTCAACAGCGAAATACCTCTTATCAGCTCACACTTCGAGAAAAAGCTGGCGGTGAAGATATTGTTCAGTGGGTTGTGCAACCGACAAATCCTGGAAATGCAATTCCTCAAGATAGTGCTTGGGAAGAATCTCCAGTGGGACTAGAAATCAATACTTCAATTTCTTTGCCTCGTGATGCGGTGCGTGAGGATGGCTCTGCTAACCTCTACTACGTTCGGTTTGATTATAGGGGGAATATTGATGAATCCACCGATGATATTGTTGGCAGAGAGTTGGTTGTATCTAGTTCATCGACTGCAGAAGATGATGCAACCGATGTCACAGCAAAATCAATTGTGATTGAAACTATCCTTGGTTCCATCCGTAAGGCAGATTAAAAATCTGTTATCTGGTGGTGTTTTCTTCTCTCGTTGATTACTTGAGTAGAACTAAGGTTTCTGATTATTTGATTGCTTGGTTAAGCTACTGATGTATTAAGGCATCAGTAGCTTATGTTGTTCAGATATCCTCTTCAAAAGCGATTCTATAATCGAAAAAATAGTGGTTTTACTCTACTTGAAACGTTAATTGTTATAGCTGTTTTGGGTTTGATTGGGGCGATATCTGTTCCCAGTTGGTTAACGTTTTTGGAGGGATGGAAACTTTCTGATGCACAAGCTAACATCTTCTTTGCTATTCGCAATACGCAAACCTATGCACAAACTAACCAGTTAACTTGGCAATTGAGTATCCGTGAAACTCCGACTGGGGATGTCCAATGGGCTAGTCATGCTCAGAAAGATCTGCCAACTGTCTGGCAAAGTCTTGGTAGCGATACTATTGACATTGATCTTGCAGATACAACATTGGATAGTCGGAATGGCGCTTACTATATTCGATTTAATTACAAAGGACATTTATCGTCACGCACACGCACGCTTACACTTACCAGTAGCGAGGCCCCAACTCTTAAACGCTGTGTTGTGATGTCTACTTTGTTAGGTGCTGTACGTAAAGCACAAGAGCAACAACGGGCAAGTTCATCTGGGCGGTATTGTTATTAAATATTAGAGGAATATGCTGGTCGTGTATGAGTTATCAACTGAGTATTGTTGACAGTATTATCTTTGATCTGGGTGGGGTGATTGTTAATCTAAACTATGACCTGACTATCCAGGCATTGAGTAGACTGGCTGGTTATGATATTGCTAAGCAATATAGCCAGCAAGGCCAGGCAGAGATATTTTCTCAGTTTGAAGTCGGTGCTATTACTGCTGCTGAGTTTCGGCAAGGTATGAAGCAATTGTTTGGCTTTGAGGCTAGTGATGAGGCTATTGATGCTGCTTGGAGTGCGTTGATTCTTGATTTTCCATTCGAGCGAGTTGAGCTTGTGAGACAGGTTGGTCAGAAAAAGCGAATCTTTTTACTATCGAATATCAATGAATTGCATTTAGTGACGGTTGACTGCAAATTCGCTGAAGCTATGGGGACCCATATCGCTACATTGGCTGAGCAATTTGAGAGGACCTATTATTCGCATTTGGTTTGCGATCGCAAACCAAATGCGAGTATTTTCCAAAGAGTCATTGATGATAATCATTTAGACCCAGCAAAAACACTGTTTTTAGACGATACAGCTCACAATTTACAAGCTGCGCAGCAACTCGGTTTACAAACGATACTAATAACCGAAAGCAGACCCATCGAAAGCCTGAATTTGCTAGATCTATAGCGATTTTAGACGCCTGGATAACAAGGGAAAGGATAGAATACTATTTAGTCCTCTTGTCTCCTCAATTTCATATGGTGAGCTACCTAGATTTTGCTCTGTTTGCTCTGTTAGGTATCGGTGCTGGCACCATGGCCGGTATGCTTGGCATTGGCGGTGGCATGATCATTGTCCCTGGGTTGTTTTACCTATTTTCATTAATGGATTTGCCTAGCTATAGTTTGATGCATCTAGCAGCAGGCAGTGCCATGTGTATTATGATTTTTACCTCGGCATCGTCTACGTTTTCCCATCATTTGCGAGGCGATGTTCAATGGGGAATTTTTGGCCGCATTATTGCAGCAATTGGTGTTGGGGTAATACTAGGTAACTTACTCTCTAATCATCTAGATACTCATTGGTTAGAGATTATCTTTGGTGCATTTCTCTTAGTAGTTTCTATCAAAATTTTGCTTGACTGGAAGCCTGCTTTTGAAGAAACGACTATGCCCCCCATATGGGTTTTTGCCCTTGTCGGTACCTTAATCGGTTTTAAATCAGGGATTTTAGGTATTGGTGGTGGAGCTATCAGCGTACCGTTTTTGCTTTACTGCGGTTTGCCCATGAGTAAAGCGAGTGGTACATCAGCATCGTTTACGTTGCCGATAGCGATTGTTGGCACAGTATCATTCTTACTATTTTCTAGCGGGTACACTAATATTTCCTGGGCAACGGGTTATATCTATTGGCCTGCCGTAGCTTTAGTCGCTCCATTCACTGTAATTGGAGCGCCGATTGGCACTAAGTTATCGCATATTATTTCACCTCAGCAACTTAGACGTATTTTTGGATTGCTGCTAGTGGTAATTGGGTTAAGGATGTTTGGTGGTGGACTACAGCTTTTGGCTTGAGTTTGGTTTCTAAACTACGTCCAAGTTGAAACCTGTAGTTTCTCCTAAGGTACAACGACCGTCCTGGACGTGGACAAGGTTTAATACAGTTGATTTAAAGTTTACTTCTGACTACGGGCAGACTATTTAAAGTAAGTGACATACCCTTTTAAGGGTATGTCTAAATCTTGTGTTAGTGTCTTTTGAGGGTTGACAAGTTCAACGAATATCGTTGAATTAAGATTATTTTATCCATTATTAATTACTATAAAATAAATAGGTAGCTGATATGAAAACTGTTGATAATTCAATCAGGAACAGTATAAAAAACAGCTATATTATTTGTTCCACAGGCCGTTCAGGAAGTACTTTGTTTTGTCGAACTCTAGGTACTATAGAGGTTGCGGGAAACCCTAGAGAACACTTCCACCCACGTCTTTTGAGTGAGCGAGCTATTAGTGTAGATAATCCAGAGTATTTTTACGATTACTACTGCAAAGTTATCGAAGAAAACTCTTCTGAAGAAGGTGTTTTTGGAGTCAAAATGCACTGGGATCAGTTACAAGATTTTCTGGTTATCTGTCGTTCTTGTATAGAAGAACTAAAAAGTGCTTCAAATTTAGAAGTTATAAACTATATGTTTCCTAATACAAAATTTATTTATATTAGGAGGGGAGATATTCTTAAGCAAGCTATATCTACCGAGGTTGCCTATCAAACTGGTACATGGACAGTGCCTAAACAGAATGCTGATGTGGCCCGCTATTCTAAACCCCAAAAAACAAGGATACTTCTGTTTAATCCCCTAGGAATCTATAGATATAAGTGGGGTCTACAGAAAATGAATAATCAATGGAAAAGCTTTTTCGAAGAGAATTCCATTGGATTTTATGAGGTTGTATATGAAGAATTGGTTGCATCTTTTGATAAAAGTATTCACGATGTACTTGATTTTTTAGGTATTAAAACAGACTCTCAGACTTTTGATATTCCAACTAAGAAACTATCTAATCAAGTTAATAAGAGATGGTATTTTTACTATCGTGCTATTCCTGAATCTTTAATTAAGAATTACTCAAACTTCAGAGTTTCAGTTAGACATGCTCTGATGAAAAAATATCAAGATAGCTAATGTGCTAGACATAATAAAAATCAGGTTGAGGTAATAAAAACTACTACCTCGACCTGATTTTTGTATAGCCTTTGCAGAGAGTCTAAATCTTGTACGGAGTCATTTGACCTGGAGTCTTAGAATCTCTAATGCTCTGCTTTAGCCACGATCTTGGCTTTGAGTCGTTCTGGCACCGTACTTAAGTGGTCGTATTGCCAGCTAAAGAAGCCAACACCCATACTTAGGGAGCGTAATTCCAGGATCAAAGTCTGCATTTCAGCAACGGGTAATTGGGCCGATACCTCATCCCAACCGGGCCAGTTGGCTTTGTTGTCATAGCCCATGACCTGACCACGACGACCGCTGATCAAGGTGAGGACGTTTGATGTGAAACGGTTTGGAACCGATACAGATAGAGATGCGATGGGCTCTAACAGGGTGGGTTTACACTCGGGTAAACCGGTTTGCATGGCTATGCGCGCGGCCTGTTTAAAGGCTTGGTCTGAGCTATCCACATGGTGGTAGGACCCGTTTTTTAGAGTGACCGACACATCGACTACGGGAAAGCCCAAGGGACCTTGCTTAAGGAATTCTCGTACGCCAGTTTCGACACTGGGGATATATTGCCTGGGGACTACGCCACCGACGATTTTCTGATCAAACTTAAACCCTTCACCTCTGGGTAATGGCTGAATATCGATGTAAATATCACCAAATTGACCATGACCGCCAGTTTGGTGCTTATAGCGTCCGCGAATGTCTTCCTTGGCATGGCGGATGGTTTCTTTGTAAGGCACCTGGGGCGTGTGAGTGGTCATGGGCAAGTTGTACTTGCGACTGAGCAAGTCCATGGCAATTTTTAGATGGACATCCCCTTGTCCCCATAGAATAACTTCGTGGGTGTCTCCGTGTTGTTGCCAGTGCAAGGCGGGGTCTTCATCTACTAGCTTGTTGAGAGCTCCGCTGAGTTTAACTTCGTCATCCCGTTTTTCGGGCGCAATGGCTAAGGAGTAAACGGCTGGCAGGATATCTGCTGTGGGTAGGTTTTCAGCTGTTTCTACGGTGCTGAGGGTGTCGCCGGTTTTGGCATGTTCTAAGCGTGCGATCGCAACCACACTGCCTGCCTCTGCTGCGCTCAGGGCCTGTTGCTGACTCCCCAGCAATGAATACAAACCACCCATGCGGTCAACACCGAGGCTCGCACCATCCTTCAATGTGCCGCGCCACAATCTTGCTAGGGACAGCTTTCCACCTTGGGGACTGTAATAGGTTTTGAGCACCTGGATTAAAGGTTCACTAGAGCTGAGATCAATGCCGCGTCGTTCAGCGGTGACCTGAGGGTCAGGTGTTTCACGCACTAAGGCATCTAGCAGTGGCCGGACACCATAGTCTTTGGAAGCCACACCGACAAAGACCGGTACTACCAGATCTGCGCCCAGTTCCATCTTTAGATCCTGGATGATTTCGTCTTGTGGTGGATCGATTTCTTCCAGCAGTTCCTCTAGTAAGTGATCGTCAAAATCAGCCAGGGTTTCTAACATTTCTGTACGGGCTGCTTTTTCCTCTTCGGCGAGTTCCATGGGCAGCGGTACAGGGTCGGCAGCAGCACCAGCATGATAGTGATAGGCTTGCTCGCTAACTAAATCGATGAATCCAATCAAGTCTTCACTGACACCAATTGGGTACTGATGGGGGACTAGGGGACGACTTGATACTGACTTAAGCGCATCTAGTACCTCAGCAAACGAGGCACTGGCGCGATCCATTTTGTTGAGGTAGACAACGTGGGGAATTTCCCACTTATCCAGGAAATGTAATAAAGGTGATACGGTGAGCACTCGACTCGGATCAGGCTCGCACACCACAATGGCTGCATCTACTCCCATCAATACATGGAGCGGTTCTTGGAGTAGCTCAATGGAGCCTGGGCAGTCAAGGAATGTAAAACGAATGCCGCCGTACTCAGTACAGGCGGCATTCGTTTCCACGGTCATTTGGCGATTGCGGGCTTCAGGCGTATGGTCCCCAACTGTATTACCCTCAGGAATCGATCCTTTACGAGAAATGGTATCGGTGACCGAAAGCAGACTCTCAAGCAGGGTGGTTTTACCACTTGAGTATGGGCCTACAATCGCCACGTTTCGTGAACGAGAGACAGCGGCTTTTGCCATAGGTTTACCCCTTTTTCTAAAGAGAAGAATAATTGGCCAAATTCAGATTGGGTTGTTAGGTCGTAGGGCGTCTGAATTTGTGGGTTAGGGGAAACTACATCTCAACGGGCATTAAGGGCGAAATCTCAGGTTAAGAAGTTATGACCCCTTGGGTATATGGCCAGCCTAGCGCTCCTATAAGCCTCTAATAACAAGGGGTTTGAAAAAATTCACTAGGTTAAGAAGAGTAAGGGGTTTTAAAGTTTTGAGTGTTGAATGTTGAGTTTTGAGTTGAGCTTAGAAATTGCCCAATTGGTTTTATATCTGGTGGAAATTGGCTAAAATTTCCCATTGCTGTGCTGTGCTGTGCTTTCAGATATGTCGTGTTGCCGATGCCAGTTGGAGTTACTAAAAAACTAAGCCAAGGAATAACCAAGTCGCGTTAAGGTTTTGCCAGCAGATTGATGCCAAAGGTCGATATGTTCTTGGGATAATGTAGTTTTCCAATTATTGATACTTCCTTTATTGACATGCTGCCCAGCACCTTTATTCTTAATATTTTCAATATTGCATGACTCTACAATTTGACTTATTTCTATTGGCGTAATTGCTAAATCAATAAAGTTACAGATTTGATTGAGCTGAGTTCCTGGATCTTGTCGAAGTTCCTCATATTTGACCGAGTAAATACGCTCTGAAAAGGCTGGATCTAGGGAGATTTTTTCACTTAAAGCAATGCATCTTTCCCATTGGGAAATGATAGTTCTGGTATCGTAATCGGCCCATCGCTTTTTTTTAGCCCTTGCCTGTAAAGACGCGCAAACAGCACGGCCATCGCGCACTACATTGATGATCTTTGCTTCGGGGAAATTTTTTAAGATCACATCGGCATATTTGATGTGGAATGGGGTTTTTTCCAGGAGAAACTGTGATGGCTGACCACCTGTCTGTTCAAAAAAATAGTGATCTAGGATGAGGCGGATCAGGTGTTGGGCATTCTCTAAGTCGGAGCCTGGGTTTTGTCTGACTTGATGGATTAAGGTTTTAAGTTGTTGATAGTTAATTAGATGATGCAATCCAATATTGTTGCTTCTTTGATGAATTTGATAATTCTTTAAGATACTCTTCCACACATCTGAAGAGGTTGCTCCAAATAATAAAGCAGTGACCCCGAAATGTCTTGCAAAGTGTGGCCAACGTTGCCAACGTCGCTGTGCATTGAGTTTAGTGATATAGGTAAATGGTTCATAGATTAGACGATAAATATGACTTTCATTTTTTACAGGAATCATATTTTCATGTCTGGAAATCATTCTCTTCAGCCAGCTAGTGCCTGAACGAGGACAGCCGACAATAAAGATCTTTTTGTAAGCAATATTGGAACTCATATAGGTACTGCTATCTCAAGGGATCTGAGGCTGTAGTCTCGATGATTTAGAATCGGATATCTGATGGGGATTGAGACTATCTGATTTCTATGTGTAACGTTCCCTGAGAGCGAAGTAACTAAACATGATAAAAGCTAGTTCTATTGGCGAAAATACTCCAATAGAACTAGCTTTTTGATGATTTTTAGGGAATAGAGAATATACCCAAAAAACTCTATTTAGTTTGATGACTTTGTGAGTGTAATTGGTTACCTATTGGCTGAAATGGATCGCTACTTCCAGTTGTTATTCACGCCGATTAGGTTGCCAAACAGCATGATAAAACCGCTAATCAAAATGATGATGGCGAGTAATGCAAAAATGCCATCGTAAACGGCGAGGTCTTCCATGGGAGACAATTTTTCATTTTTTTCTACTTCTATAGTTTAGAGGTTGGCGTGGCGTTGAGAGCACGCTGACCGTCAAATTTGTCGATGATGATATCGCTGTAGCGGGTTGAGATCGCACCCACTGACAGCAAGCAAACCTCCAACTCGGTTGGATCCATATGTTCACCACCCAAAATACGATTGGCAAAAAACACAGTGCCAGCTTCATCAGTCTGAAATGCGCCAAATCGCATCTTTCGATTTTCATCCAATAAAAAACGCAGCAGCGCTAGCTCGGGACCACAGCCAACAGCAACGCAACTACTGGCCCGTACAATGGCCAATTCCATATTTGGGTAAGGATGTGTCTCCCAGGGCAGTACCCGCAGCTCAATCAATGTAGTGTTTTGATATATCAAGTCAAAGTAAGGCTTTTCCTGATTGGCCTGTACGGTTTGTTTGAACGGACTGCTATTTAGATAGCCTTGCAGCCGTTCATAGGTCAGTTCTTGGGCACTATTGGTGAATTGCATAAAAAATTGAACGTCACATGATGAACATGTCGGCACTGACTTCTGTTAGTGCTTCTTGAGTTTTATGTTGAACGAAATCATTGGGGGTGCTATCTGATTCCAGGCGACCGTCTACCAGGTTGATAATCCGGTCGGCCACATCCAGAATCCGATTGTCGTGGGTGACCATTAGGACAGTGCATCCTTCTTGCCTCGATAGATTATGCAAATAGGTCACCACGTCCCGACCTGACTTTTTATCCAGGGCGGCTGTGGGTTCATCGGCCAAGATGAGTTTGGGATGGTTGACTAGAGCACGGGCGATGGCCACGCGCTGTTTTTGTCCACCGGAGAGAGATTTTGGTTTGTAGTCTACTCGGTCGGCTAGCCCTAGGGCGCTGAGCATGGTGACTGACTGCTCTCGCTTCGAGGCGAATTTTCCGGTTAGTTCCACGGCCATTTCCACATTTTGGCTGGCGGTTAAGGACTCAAACAAGTTGTGAGCCTGAAAGATAAAGCCGATATTGCGACGAACATTGACCAAGGCGCGATCGCCTAGACCGACTAGTTCTTTGCCAAGGACGCGTAAGCTGCCATCTTGCAGACGTCGGAGGGCTCCGGCTAGGGTGAGGAGAGTGGTTTTTCCCGAGCCGGAGGGGCCGGTGAGAATTACGATCTGGCCCTTGGGCAGTTCTAGAGAAATATCGAATAGGACCTGTTTGCTCAGATCGCCCACTCCAAAAAAATAGTTGAGATGTTGGATCTGCACCGCTAGGTCATCCCTGGACGAATCTAAGGTGGATTGTGGCTGAGTTTTAAACATGTTCCTAACCTAGCTCAACACCTACTCTTAACTATTCAAGTTAACTATTCAATGCACATTCAAAATACGTCTGCTGGGTCAGTGGTTTGGACTTTGCGGACTGCGATCGCACCTGACACCAAGCACATAATGAAGGTGGCGACTAGCAGATTTATGATCCGCTCCAGTGTCATTTGAAAAAATAACCCCGTTGCATTACCTGCTGCGGTGTACAGTAACTGACTCACCAAAACACCAGGAATAAATCCTAACACTGACAAAATAAAGGCTTCCTGCATCACTACGCCCAGCAGATAGCCATTTTTATACCCCATGGCTTTGAGGGTGGCGTATTCAGCCCAGTGGTCTGCCACATCAGTGTAGAGAATCTGATAGACCAAAATAATTCCGACAAAAAAGCCCATGCTAGTGAGCAGTGAAAACACAAAGCCGATGTTAGTATTCTCCTGCCAGTATTTGCGCTCGCGAATCACAAAGCCATTCTCCCCATCGCGGGCCATGACCAAAACATCATTGGGCAGATGCTCCTGCAAGGTTTTGACCATGCGTTCCACATTCGTTCCAGGGGCAAGTTTCACCACACCTACATCGACTGTGGCGAAACTACGTTTGTCTTCTTCCGGACCTCGATCTGCAAAGTAGCGTAGAAAGTTCTGATCACTCATCAATAGGTTGCCATTACCCGAGGCAAAGTCAGTGCCTATGGTGAAGGTGCCGACTAAACGAATGTATCGGTCTGCCAGTTCACTAATCACGCCCGCTTCTACCGGTCCTACCTCAACACGAGATTTGGTATCCATTAGGGCCGTTTCCGGTAGCTTGAGTGCCTGGCGATGGGTTTCAATTTCAGGAATATTGAGTACTGGCTCGTCAGGATTGATCGCGATGACTCTGACAACACGAGACTTACGATTTTCTGGATTTTTCCAGTTCACTTCGCTGATATACATGGCATAAGCATCCTGCACTCCTTCAAACGCGCGTGCCTGGTATAGGCGTCTGCGAGCGAAGGCACGGGGTACGAACATGTTGGTGCGCAACCGATTGACGATAATCACCTCACCGTTAAACCGGTTGAGCAACTGCAGCTGACTGTCATAGAGGGCATTCATAAACCCGTTAAACATAAACATCAGCAGCACCGCAAAGCCTACGCCAGCTAAGGACGTGGCAAAGCGGCGACGGTCGTGGGTGAGATTAAGCCAGGCTAAGGGGATGCGTTTAATCATGAGTTCCCCCTAAAAGATTTCGGCTGGGTCAGCAGTGACGGCCTTTCTCACAGAAATGAGACCCGATAGACTGCACATCAGCAGTGTCAGACCCAGAACAAAGATGACACGCCCCCCGTTCATGGCCACAGGTAGGGTACCTGCGGTTGCAGTGGCAGTGAGATGATACAGTCCAAGAGCTGCTGCTAGGCCAGGAATGTAGCCCAGCACTGCTAAGAAAATGGCTTCCTGTAGGACAATCTTGAACAAATACTGGGAGCGATAGCCCATGGCTTTCATCGTGGCGTACTCGGGCAGATGATCGCGAATGTCGGTGAACAAGATTTGATAGACGATTACGGCTCCAACGATAAAGGAGACCACCACACCCATACTGAAGATAAAGCCGATGGAGGTGGATTCTAACCAGTAGGCAGAGTCATGCTCGATGATGCCTGCTTTGGTGTAGACGTTCACATCAGCGGGCAACAATGCTCGCATCGTTGCGGCTACTTTTTCAGGGGATACTCCGAGTTTGAGTTTCACTAGGCCGACATTGATCAGACTGAGGGGCCGAGGCTCCAGGTATCTAATAAAATTTTGGTCGCTCATAATTAGCGTGCCGTCGGCGGCAAAGCCACCCCCGAGAAAATAGGTGCCACCGATCGTGATGCGGCGGCGATCCGCTTCTGTAGTCGTGCCAATTTCTTGGGGACCAAACTCTGGACGTGATAACCGGTCGATGAAAGCAGTATCGGGACGACTGAGAATGCGGCGGGCTTCAGTGCCCTGTAGCTCCGGCATCAGAAATACTGGGTCATTGGGATTGATGCCATAGACAAAAATGCCTCGACTCACTCCTGTTTCTGGATTGCGCCATAGTAGATATTCGCTGTAGAGCGGCATGATGCGTTCGACGCCATCTACCCCGGCTACCTGATAAATGCGCTCCCGTGGAAAGGCAGTGGAGGTGCTGATCTCTAAGGTCTCTGGGGAAATCAAGAACAGCTCGGCGTTGAACTGTTCGTAGAAGTTGGTGGCCGTGGAAATCAGGGCTCCCATAAAGCCGAGGTTCATGAAAATGAGGACGACGGCAAAGGATACGCCTGCGATCGCAACTATCAGCCGTGTGCGCTCATGCATCAAGTTGGACCAGGCCACCGATACCCTAGCCATGACTAGCTCTCCCCAGACTTGATATCGATCAGCACATCTACCTGGAGATTGGTCAGCATTGCCACGGCCTCATCCTGATCCACGGCGATGCGCACCTCCACAATGCGAGCATCGGCATTTGCCGCTGGGTCATCATCTAGCACGTCATTCTTGAAAATCTGTAGCCCGATAGTTTCTACGGTGCCGCTGAGAGAGCCTTGAAAGGCTCCATTTCGGCTGGTGATAGTAGCGTTTTGCCCGATATTAACCAGACCGACATCAGTTTCATAGACCTCGGCTACCACGTACATTTCATTTGTGTTACCCAGGGACATGAGCCGATTGTTGGATACGGCTTCCCCTGGCCGCACATAGATATCCAAAATTTGTCCCGTTGAGGGGGCTTTGATAACCGTGCGATTGAGTCTCGCTTCTGCCAAAGCCAAGTTTTGCTGAGCTGACGTTACACCAGTTTCCACAGCGGCTAGTTGTAAATCTGCTTTGGCCATCGAAACCTGGGCTGCGGCATTTTCTAGATCGGTGCTTCGGGCCAGCTCCAGCTGTTTCTTCGTTGCGATTGCGTTAGCAATGTTACTGATGAGCTCGTCTACTTCTGTTTGTTGACGGTCAAATTCCTGCTGAGTAATGGCTCCCTGGGCCAACAAGTTTTCAAATCGCGCTAGATCAATTTTTGCTAGAGACAAGCGGGCTTCTAGGCTACGAATTTCGGCAGATTGAGCTTCAATTGCTTGAATCTGAGGCTGATCGATTTGCCCCGCTTTTGTAGTGGCTTCGGCAATGCGAGCTTCCCCAAGACTGCGTTCAGCTGCTAATGTTTGTTGAGCTTCTGCCAATTGACTAGCTGCATAATCACGCTCAGCTTTACGGATATCGTACATGTCTAGTTCAGCCAGTATCTGTCCAGCCTCTACCTGAGAGCCTTCTTCTATGAGGATTCTAGACAAGACACCCGTTTCGGCTGCAGCAATATCGATCACTTCGCTTTTGGGTTCAATCCGTCCCAGGGCGGCCACATCCACCCGTTCTGGTGGTGGCTTGGCTGCCTCTTCAATGGCTGCCTGGCGTGACTGTTGAATGGATCGTAAAGCGAGTAATGATGCACTGCCTGCCAGTAAAAGCAGTGCTATCCCAATCCAAAAACTAGTCTTTCTAAAAGGGCGTTGAGCAGACTGGGTCACCATACGGAGCGCTTGTTCCTCTGTGGTGTAAGTATGTTAGAGCAAACGTCACAAACTACCCTATTTATTTTAGTTCGTCTGTAGAGAATGATGGGTAAGCACTACGTCACTAATCCTTAATTAAATTCATCAACGTAATTTCCCAAACTAGTCGCGGTTGCACGTAGCGGAGTAGCTGTTTGCGGGCGAGTTCTAACTGCTCCATGCCATGAATGTGGCCTTGCTGCCAGAGATTTTGCTGTAGATAGTCTAAGAGCCAAAGTTGTGATTCTGGTTCTAAGGTTTGCACAATCTGACGGGCAAGCTCTAAGGCACTGCGTAGATTAGAAATGGGTTGGCTAATTTGCTGCAGGAGTTCTGGGGGGATGGTTTGTAGCTGTTGCCAACTTGCGATCGCACTTCCCGGACTTCCCTGGGCCAAACCCAGGACTTCCAAATGATTTAAAACGTCTTGATGCCCTATCTGGATCAGTACTTGGGCCAAATCGGTTGGCCCTAATCGCCGGAAAGGAATTGTCTGGCATCGAGAAATCAATGTGGGTAATAGGGCCTGTTGATCAGGGGCAATTAGGACCAGAGTAGCTTGCCCAGGCTCTTCTAATGTTTTCAACAGACCATTGGCCGCAGCTTCAGCAATGAGTTCAGCAGATTCGATCACGACAACGGATCGGTCAGATTCCAGTGGTGGCCGTCCTAAAAAGCGAGCGATATCTCGAATCTGCTCTAAACGCACCTGGGGCCGTCCTCGGCGTTTGAGGCCAGCTGCCTGAGCTTCGACTACAGTGAGTAGCCTGCCTTGGTGTAGATAGGTGGGCTCAACCCATAACAAATCAGGGTGGTTGCGAGTTTGAATGCGTCGTTTAAGATTAGCGGGTGATTCATCCGAGCCCTTCAGGAGCATCGTGGCAAAGGCTGTTGCCACTAGACTACGACCCACCCCAGCCGGGCCTACAAATAGATAACCAGGCGCAATGCGCTGTCTGATCACAGCTTGTACTAGCAGATCAATAGCTTGAGTCTGTCCAATAATATGAACAAAATTTTGGACTAGTTGCTGTTTATCGATTGAAACTGAAGACACTCTAGATGCCATACCATTGTTGCAAATAGCCAGAAATGATGGCTTGAATCTGTTCCGCTATGGTCGTTTGGTCCAGGCTACCATCCACTATAATGAAGCGCTCCTTATCCTGCTTAGCTTGAGCGACGAACCCTTCATGGACTCGTCGATGAAATTCGATGCCTGCCTGCTCAATGCGGTCGGTTTCCCCCCGAGTGGTTATTCGTTTTAGGCCCTGGGCTACATCCAACTTTAACCATAGGGTGAGATCACTGGCGAGACCTCCTGTGGCAATAGTGTTCAGGGTTTCGATCAGGTTTCGGTCAAGCTGTCGGCCATAGCCTTGGTATGCGACTGTGGAGGCGGTGTAGCGATCGCAAAGGACCAAATGTCCCGTTTTGAGAGCTGGCATCAAGATTCGTTCTACATGATGAGCACGATCAGCAGCATAGAGCAATAACTCGGATGTGCTGGTTAGATTCTCAGTATCCGTCGATGGCTGGAGCAAAACCTGTCTGATCTTTTGGCCAATGCTAGTGCCTCCAGGCTGCCGGGTAACGATGACACCGCTTGGATAATCAGATAGTCTACTTTTGACCAGAGTTTGCTCTAACCATTGGCGCAGATATCCGATTTGCGTGGTTTTACCACTCCCTTCAATCCCTTCAAAGACAATGAGTTTACCCCGCATGTGTTCCTCAGTAGCTCTAAGCTTGCTAACTGCTTGGCCTATGCTATCTCAGTGAGTAAACATCAAGAGTTTTCGAAAATTAGTTTCAAATAAAGTAGCGTCAATATCTACAGACAAGCTTAAAGATCAAATGCTTCTTACATGAATATGGTTTAGGAAGGTATTATTGACATGAAACTCAATGGCCGTTCATCGACTTAACCTATATTTATCCTGAAAAACCTACTGTTCCCTAGAAGGGTAAAAGCGGATGTAAATTTATAGCTAGATTTCCTGGGATACTTAAGTCTAGATAGAAAATTGTAAATTCCCAGCGTATTGTTTAGGCTGAATTAACCGCTTCACCCCGATCAACACTGTAGATTTTGAGATTGTGCAGTAGCTCTAGAATTTTCTATGGCCCGGTATACCAACCTTTTTGTAAGCATTCTTCCTGCTAATAACCTTCGAGAATCATTACCAGATGTTCTCCAGTCCTGCGGGCTTCACTTGGTTTATCAAGATGGGGACTATATGATGGCTAAGGAACGTCCTGGTATTGTTTCCTATAGTCAGTTAGCCACAGTCGAAGTTTTGATTGGCTCTACTGATGAAACTGAGTTGGTGACTCGAGATCCTGCCGCTACGGTGAATCTTGTCGTTAAGAACGAAGAGTTACCCCTGAAGACGAATAATCATTGCCATAAGGTTTTTCAATTGGTTAACCAAGCAATTGAAAAAAAAGCTAGCTAACTAGTTCTAAGAGCTAGGCTTGCAGGCTGAGAACGAAATTAATTTATAGGAACTCATCTAGATAGAGTGTTGAAGGCTTTGTAGATTCTAATTTGCCTTAAATTTCCTGTCTTTTGGTTCTGTAGAGTCAGCTTGCTACGTAAGTAAAGCCCTAGAACATGGCTTCCTGGGATTAAGCTTAGCCTTCCTCGTCTTCGTCAATCATGTTGGGGCTGATTAACGTGATATCAAATTCATCGGGTGGCACAGTGGATGTTGTGTCCCGCTTCAGCTGGTAGTAAATTGCTCTGGCTTGAGGACCAAAGACAATTTCGTCTTCATTCTTTAAATCATGGGCCTGTAACTTGCGGCCATTAATTAGCATGCCATTGGCACTGGGTTTACCCTTGAGGTTGCCATCAACAATACGATAGTAATAGCTTTCATCGTCTCTAGGTAGCTGAACCAACGTGGCGTGGTGTCTAGAAACAAACTGAGATGCGAGGCGAATATCACACTTCGCATCGCGACCAACGGAATAGACCGAGCTATCGAGGACAATTTCTCGTCGACCTTGGCTATCTTCGACGATAAGAATACTACTTAGATGAGAACCTGAAGCCATGCTAACCGTGAAATGATGAATTTTAGAGAAAAATCAGGCCGTCAATAATTTCGCTACTGTCAATATTCTGTCAGTATTCAAGGCCTTCAGGATTTTCTCTTGGTATTCAGCTTTATGCAATGGGGTTGCCACATTTTTATAAGTGCCTTTTTTACGTCTTTTGGTAAAGGATGTAAGCTAATCTAGCAGCAAAATCTAGCTACCAAACCAACCTCAGTAAAGGCATAGGAGCCAATATAGCATTCCCGCTCCAATACTGGAACATGACAGTATATTGCTCCATGGAAGAAAAAGTCATCGTGGTTCCATGGGATTTGCGGTAGTTATCGATACCTCAGCATTAAAAAAATGCCGTTTTGCTAAGGGCAGCAAAACGGCGTCGAATTGATATTGATTTCTAGCTACTGTATAGCCAACGTTTAATTAAGCTACGGTGGCTGCTACGCCAGCAACTGAGCTGGTAAGACGCTCATAGGTAGCTCGCATTTTGAGCCCTACAAGTACTTGGAACAGACCTGTCCCATTATTGGAACCAGGATACTCCTCATGCTTTAGCAATAGCTCGGTCATTTCGCCGTAGCTACGCGTAGATATGTTGCTGAGGTGCTCTTCGACGTAGATCAGTTCTTCTAACTTCTCAAACTGACCGTCAATTTCTAGAATTGAAACCTCATTACCCATGTAGGTATCTGGGCCATAAGCCATGCGAATACCTGGATAGGAGCAAGTTAGTTTACGACCGCAGGGTACCCAGTTAATAGTGGAGCCCTCATCGAACAGGTAGGCAGGCTCGAGGCCCTCAACACCTTCTTTCTGAATCATCTGCACTCGCAGAATCTTGCGGTCTGTGTCGTCTTTGATGAGGTTAGTCGGTAGAACCTGCAGAACGACATCAGCATACTGCTTTTGAATGTCAATATAAGCTTCGAAATCAGGCTTACGAGCTTGAATGGAAGCAAGGACATCTTCGTAAGTGTGGCCCCGTTCCGCCATATCGCGCTGGATTTTCCAGGCAATTTTGACTTCGTCACTAATATCGAGATAAACGCTGAAATCAAGTAGTTCACGTACTCGCTCATCGTACAGAGGGTGTAGACCCTCAATAACGATGACGTGGTTTGGATTGATTCGTTCGGGCGGATCAATTAAACCAGTTTCGTGGTTATAAATTGGCTTATCAATAGGAGTACCTGATTTCAGAGTTTTAATTTGCTCATACATCAGGTCAAAATTGTTTGCCTTAGGGTTGAGGGCCGTCACCCCAGCTACTTTGCGTTGCTTACGATCCAGACTGTGATAGTCATCTAAACAGATGACTGTCATGAATTCTTCGCCAAAAAGATCGCTGAGGCGCTTCAAAAATGTAGATTTTCCACATCCTGAATCACCGGCAACACCAATTAGAACCACGCGGTCGGGCTGACTGGTCATGGAGTCCTCTTATGAAAACAGTTAACAAATTATTTGAAACCAATCAACGAGCCTATGAACCCCGGCTCAGTTGGGTATCAGAGTGGGTTTTGAACGTTGCAAAAGTTTAAAAAGATCCTATCAGAATCTGTAGCCTTTTGAAAGATTGGGTTAACGGCCTCCTTCTCTGGGTGGGTGAGGTAAAGATATCTAGAGAAAACAGGTGTGCTCATCTGTAATACTTGATAGCCTGATAAAAGCTTGGGCAAAGGAAAATAGTAGTCCTACCTAAATTCGGGATACGGCTTTAGTTTTCGAAAAAGACCTTGATGAACAATTGCACCTAAGTAATTTGCTGTTGGGAGCCATACTGTTTGCTAGGCTAATTGCTTAAGTCTTTGATGTCGTCTCAGCCGATGTTTTGGCAGTGGTGATTTTGATTTATCCTGCAAAGCTCATTTAAACAACCAACGTTTTCTACTTATTTAATATGGCTGTTTCTAAAGCAACTATTTCTGACGCCACCGAGAAGGATAGTGTCCTACGTCGTGAAATTTTAGGATCTCGCCGTTGGAGCAATTACTGGTGGGCTATGGTAACGACCATGGGGGGAACTGGCTTTTTGCTGGCAGGGATTTCTAGTTATACAGGGATTAACCTTTTGCCATTTGCTGATCCGACCCAGCTAATTTTTATCCCCCAGGGAGTGGTGATGTGTTTTTATGGCACAGCGGCGCTATTGCTATCGCTCTATCTTTGGTTGATCTGTGCTTGGAATGTTGGTGGTGGCTACAACCAATTTGACAAGGCGGCTAAGGAAGCTCAAATCTTTCGCTGGGGATTTCCAGGGAAAAATCGAAAGATTGACTTTAGGTATCCGTTGGATACTATTACGGCGATCCGTGTGGAGCTTCGAGAGGGGCTCAATCCTAAGCGTGCGCTTTATCTGAAGGTAAAGGGTAAGGGGGATATTCCGCTGACTCGTGTGGGGCAGCCAATGTCGTTAGCGGCTGTTGAGAATCAAGGTGCTGAACTGGCTAAATTTTTGCAGGTTCCCCTAGAAGGTCTGTAGCAAGAGTTACAAATTTGGTCGATTCCATCCCTCTTGAAAAGGCATGTTGCCTGTGACAAGATATGGTGCCTTTAAACTAACGAAGGAATTAATCATGGTTTTGGGTTTCCGCATCAGATGGGCCATTGGTTTGGTCGCCGCATTGTTTATGGTGAGTTGTACAGCTGGGTCGACTGAACCATCGGAGTCTGTGACTACACCAGCAGAACCTGTTGCATCGCCCGAAGAGCTGACTGTATCACCCATACCAGAAGGGTTAGCCAGGCTTGAGGGCACTGCCACTGTCGAGTTGGTGGTAAATGGAGAGCGCGTCGTCGTAGAAGTCGATGGCACCCAAGCTCCGATTACAGCTGGTAATTTTGTGGATTTAGTGGAGCGTGGTGTCTATGACGGCACAGTGTTTCACCGAGTGGTCCGTGAGCCTCAGCCCTTTGTGGTGCAGGGAGGGGATCCCCAGAGTACAGATCCTTCCGTTCCTGTGCAGCAGCTAGGTACAGGTGGCTTTGTGGATCCAGATACTCAGGAAAAACGGTTGATTCCCCTAGAAATTACCCCCGCAGGGGCAGAACAGCCGCTCTATAGTCAGACTTTTGAAGCTGCGGGTGAGACAGCTAAGCCGGCTATGCCTCATACCCATGGTGCCGTGGCGATGGCTCGGTCTCAGTTTCCTGATTCGGCGTCGGCCCAGTTTTACTTTGCGCTGGCGGATTTACCCTTTTTGGATGGTAGCTATGCGGTCTTTGGCTATGTGACCGAAGGTCTGGATGTGGTGGATGCCATTCAGCAGGGGGATGTCATTGAATCGGCTGTGGTTACTCAAGGTTTGGATGGTTTGGTGACCGAGTAGTAGTTTTGGGGTAGTTCTGGCAATTCTTGCTTGAACTTAGTGTTACTTGAACTTGCTTAATGGTTGATGTTGTGGTGACCGGTGTCGGTTTGTGGACGGCCTTAGGGGAAACGGCACAGACAACTTGGTCAAAACTGATAGCTGGAGAAAGTGCGATCGCACTCCGTCAACCATTTTTGCCGATTCCCCCTGTACCCTTGGCGATGACGGGTAAGCTGCCGGCTGATCCAGACTCGCTTTTAATGACGACAGTCAAGGCGGCCCTCGCCGATGCAGGGTTGACACTGCCTTTAGAGCGCTGTGGTGTGGTGATAGGCTCTAGCCGTAGTTATCTAAACCGTTGGGAAGCGATGATGGCTCGGGGAGAAACATCCCTAGAGCCCTGGCTAGCGGCATTGCCCTGTGGTTTGTCTGGGCAGATAGCGCAGTTAATTGGCAGTCAAGGTCCAGTGCTGGCACCGATGGCGGCCTGTGCTACTGGACTGTGGGCCCTGTTCCAAGGCTATATGCTGCTGCAGACGGAGCAATGTGAGCGCGTGCTCGTTGGGGCCGTGGATGCACCGATTACACCGCTGACGCTAACGGGATTTCGTCGGATGAAGGCGATGGCTACAGAGGGGTGCTATCCGTTTGATTGCGATCGCAATGGCTTAGTTTTAGGAGAGGGGGCAGCGGCCGTCGTCCTAGAAGCCAGGGCGGTGATTGCAGACAAGACTACCTATGGTCAAATTCTGGACTTTGGCCTGAGTAATGATGCTTATCACATCAGCTCCTCGCGACAGGATGGCACCTTAACCGTTGCCCAGCAATGTCTGCAGCGCAGTGGGCTGCAGGCGAGTGACATTGACTATATCCATACCCATGGCACAGGCACTCGTCTCAATGATGCCAATGAAGCCTATATGATTCAGCGGCTTTGCCCTGCAGCAGCAGTTAGCTCCACGAAGGGTTCCACGGGACATACTTTAGGCGCAGCCGGTCTGATCGGTGTCGTTTTTAGTCTGTTGGGGCTAAAATATCAAGCATTACCCCCTTGTGTAGGGCTACAACGGCCTGAGTTTGACCTTAATTTTGTCTATCCTCATTGTCGTCGTTCAACCCCTGTTAAACATCTGCTGTGTAGTAGTTTTGGGTTTGGTGGGCAGAATGCTGTTGTAGCCATCACCCATGCTTAAGCTGAACAGGTAGGTAGATGTGTGGGCCATTGGCATTGTTCCCTAATTGAAGGGCTACCCATGTCCTAGCCAATGGGACAGAGATAAACCACGTCCAAGTTGAAACCTGTAGTTTCTCCCACGGTAAAACGACCGTCCTGGACGTGGACAAGGTTTATATCAATTGCGGAAGGCATATAATCCTCCCCCTGGTTAGCGGATTAGAACGCTAAACTGATTGTGTTGATGGTCGGTACTTGTCAAGGTTTTGAACGTTTGCCAAGCACGTAACTTTTCAGAGAGCAATCTGTGGATTAAGTGCAGCATTGTCTATTTGCTGGGCTCACCGAGGGTTTCTGCCCGAAATGTTTAGCCTGACATAGTACTAATTATCTCTAGCCTAATTTTTAATTGTCTGCCCTTTTTGTATGAATAACCCTATCCGCCCCTCATCCAATGCAGCCCCCTTGAGCCGTCGTGCTACTCGTACCCTGGCAACTGGATGGTTTTTGCTGCAAAGTTTGCTGGCCGTGCCGCTAATTTCACCTCAGGCTGCGGTTGCCCAGGCAGAAGGGACAGAGGAAACAGAAATTACCTATGGCCAGCTGATCAAGAAGCTTGATAGCGGTGAAGTGCAGCGGGTTGAGCTAGATAATCTGCGGGGGGTGGCCAATGTCCGGATCAAGGGAGATGACGATCAAGCACCGCTCCATCCAGTCACTCTATTTTCAAACGACGTCTACAATCAGCGCTTATTACAAAAGCTGCGCAGCAGCGGAGTGGAATACGAAGTTTTAGAGCGTTCAGATAACAGTGCCCTGACTGGATTGGCGGTTAATGCGCTGCTCGCGCTAATTGTTGTCTTCGCGCTGCTGATGATTTTACGGCGTTCGGCTAACTCTGCCAGCGGTGCCATGAATTTTGGCCGTTCCCGAGCTCGGTTTCAAATGGAAGCCAAAACGGGAGTGATGTTTGACGATGTGGCTGGTATTGAAGAAGCTAAGGAAGAACTGCAGGAAGTGGTTACCTTTCTCAAGAATCCTGAGAAATTTACGGCTATTGGAGCTCGTATTCCCAAGGGAGTTTTATTGGTAGGGCAGCCGGGTACAGGAAAAACGCTTCTGGCCAAAGCCATTGCCGGTGAAGCAGGGGTGCCGTTCTTTAGCATTTCAGGCTCTGAGTTTGTCGAAATGTTTGTGGGAGTAGGGGCTTCTCGCGTTCGTGATCTATTCAAAAAGGCCAAAGAGAACTCTCCCTGCATCGTGTTTATTGATGAGATTGATGCTGTGGGGCGTCAGCGTGGGGCCGGCATTGGCGGTGGCAATGATGAACGGGAACAGACCCTAAACCAGTTGCTAACGGAGATGGATGGCTTTGAGGGGAATAGCGGCATTATTGTGATTGCGGCTACCAATCGACCTGATGTTTTGGATGCGGCTTTGTTACGACCAGGCAGATTTGATCGACAAATTACTGTTGACCTACCCGGTTACAAAGGCCGTTTAGGTATCCTCGATGTCCATGCTCGGGATAAGAAAATAGCCGATGATGTCAATCTTGATGCGATCGCTCGGCGGACTCCAGGATTTTCTGGTGCTCAGCTTGCTAATCTGCTTAATGAGGCCGCCATCTTAACTGCACGTCGTCGCAAAGACTCCGTCACCATGACGGAAATTGACGATGCGATCGATCGTCTAACCATTGGCCTCACATTGACCCCTCTACTGGATAGTAAGAAGAAGCGGCTGATTGCTTATCATGAAGTGGGTCATGCTTTGGTGAGCACTATGCTGAAGCACTCGGATCCTTTGGCCAAGGTGACAATTATTCCTCGCTCCGGTGGCGTGGGCGGTTTTGCCAGTTATCTTCCTAAAGAAGATCGAGTCGATGACGGTTTGATTTCTTATGCAGAACTAATTGACCGGATCACCATGGCCTTGGGGGGGCGTGCAGCTGAAGAGATTGTCTTTGGTTCTGATGAGGTGACCCAGGGAGCGGCGAATGACATTCAGCAGGTGACTAATATTGCTCGCCAGATGATTACTCGCTTTGGTATGTCAGAACTGGGTGCGTTTGCTATGGAATCTCCCAGCAGTGCCATCTTCTTAGGGCGTAGCGACCTGATGCAGCGTTCGGAGTATTCAGAAGAGATGGCAGCGAAAATTGATCAGCGTGTGCGGGGGATTGCTATAACGGCCTATGAGCAAGCGCGCGCTATGCTGAAGAGCAATCGCTCCCTGCTCGATCGGTTGGTTGACCGACTGGTAGAAAAAGAAACCATTGATGGTGAAGAGTTTCGCGGTATTGTCAGCGAATATATAGATATCCCCTCGGTTGATAAAAAATAATAGGTCAACAGTCTAGACAGACAAGTTCACTATAACTATATGACCCTTGCCGTAATCAAGGGTCATATAGTTATGGCTGCCCCCAATACTCCTCCTCCTTCATCAGAAGATTTGGAATTTTTCCCTATTGGAGAGGCTCACCATCTAGAAGCTCAATACTGCCGGAGGAACGTAGACATTCCAAACGCCAGCGTTGTCCAGAAACGCGGCCGGGTAAAAATCCTGAAATAGTCAGATGGTTTTCACCGCGGTCGGTTTTAACTTTAACTAGTAGGTCGTTTTTGCTTTGACTTACGATGAGGGCCTCTATTTCGAACTCGCCTTCACGATTCCAAGGAAGTTCGTACTGAGACTCTGGCTCTTGAGCACGAACAACAGCGCGAGTGTTTTCAGCTTCAGACATTGGAGCAGTCATAGGTAGTTGGGAGGTTGTCGAACAGGGGTACAGCTGTAATGTACCCAGCCACTCGCAAAGATGGCTTTAGGTAGACGATAACATCTTGGATGGTCAATAGCTTGTGCTGTAGATCATAAAGCCTACAAAGAAATGGAACTCAAGCTTAGAGAGAATGTTCCGTAGCGAATTTTATCTATCTAATCGCTTGCTGATCGTCATACATAGCCCGTAAGACCATTGCAGGATCAACCCAACTGCTTTCAAATTTTAAACCCCAGTGTAGGTGTGGCCCGGTCGTCCTTCCAGTCATGCCTACGCGGCCAATAGGTTGGCCAGTGCCGATATTGGCTCCTACTCGAATGCGAATATTCCCATCTGGGTCAACCATCACACGTCTGCCACCTTCGTGGGTGACGTAGCCCTGCATGTGACAGTAGATGTGCTGCCAATCGCCTGATTCAATCACAACTGATGTGCCACAGGCACTGTCATCTGAAATTTCGACTACCTGACCTTCCCACCAATTGCGGATATAGCTGCCTAAGGGAGCTGCGATATCTAAACCGTAGTGAAATTGTTCGCCGCCATAGGGAGATTGACGGTAGCCAAAGGGAGACGTATAGGCTTGAAAATTTTCCACTGGAAATGAGGCGAAGCTCCAGGGACTTGTGGCTCTGGCTAACTCGACTTCGGCGGCTTTGGCCGATCGCCGCTGCGCAGGGAGTACCAGGCCAGTGATTGTCCATAGGGACAGACCACCGAGCAATAGGAATCGAGCATATAGAGCCGGGCGACGACGACGCAGTGTGCGTCGCAAACTGCGCTTGAGGTAACTCGTAAAAGTCTGGGTAAACCCTTTGAGAGAAATGGATTTAGCAGAGCGGGGCTTCATATTATCTAGAAAACCTAGAAAGATGGGTGATTTAAAGTTTTCCCAGGTGTTTAGCAACGATCAGGTAAAAGGAGGCAAATTGAGTTGGTTCAAGACTCAGTTTCAGCGGATGGATTCCCTAATGTGTGCTTTAGCTAAACGGGCCAATGGGCTATCGTTTAGCAACTGGTTGCGACATGCCCGCTAATGTACATCAATTTCTCTAAATTGCATACAGCTTATCTAAAGTAAATACAACATTTATTTTTTTAGTGAATGTAATAAAAGGGGTATGAGCAGAGCAAATGTATGGGCAGAGCCGAACCACTATGTTCCAGTTTTATCGGGTTTTGCAGGAGGACGATGATGAATAAACAGTTGCAGGATCCGGCTGAATGGTATCAACAGGGGATTGCATTTGATCAGCAGGGACAGTCTCAAAATGCGATCGCATGTTATAGCAAGGCCATAGAATTGCGAGCTGATTATTACGAAGCCTGGGTGCGTCGCGGTCTGGTACTGATGCTATTGGAAGATTTTCAGCCTGCGATCGCAAACTTCAATCAAGCTGTCGCGTTCAAGATGGATTTGGACCTGGCCTGGTATCTCAAAGCCTATTGCCATGCCAAAATGCAGGCGGATGATTTTGCGCTGCTGGCATTACAAAAAGCAATTGCTCTTAACCCTGAGCAATGGATTGAAATGGCAGGTAAAGAGTCGGCCTTTAATCAGTTAAAAGGCGACCCACGGTTTCAAGAATTAGTGGCCGAATAGGGGTTTGGAACGGTGCAGGCAACAGCTTCGATTCATACGGATTTATTTTTTGTCGGTGGGGGGCATACCCATGCCATTGTGTTGCGCAAAATTGGCATGGAGGGGTTGCCAACGGGGGTACGTCTAACGCTGATTACCAATTTAGTAGATACGCCCTATTCTGGGATGCTACCTTGCCATATTTCAGGACTGTATGACTTTGATCAGTCCCACATTGATCTGCGACCTTTGACCCGGTTTGCTAACTGCCGATTGATTATGGATGAGGTGGTAGATATCGATGCGGATCAACAGATAATCCACTGTCGACAGCATCCACCGATGAAGTATGATGCGCTGTCGATTGATATTGGCAGTACACCTGGTACCGTATCGGTTCCTGGTGCTAAGGACCATGCAATTCCAGCCAAGCCAGTGCCGAATTTATTGCAGGCCTGGCATCGCTATTTGACAGAACTAGAAGGAGCAAAATCGGCCACCATTGGGATTGTGGGCGGTGGTGTGGGCGGTGTGGAGTTGGCCCTCAATATGCAGGTGCGCTTACAGCAGATTGTGAGACAGGCGGATGTCCACGTATTTCATCGGGGAGCGAGGTTGGCAACGGGGCGCAGTCGAGCTACCCAGCGACAACTGGCTAAGATTTTTCGCGATCGCAAGATCCACACCCATTTATCAGAATCAGTCTGTGCTCTAGAGCGAACGTCCGCAAACACGGTTCATGTGCACTGTGAGTCTGGATTAAAAGTGGCATGCGATATCGTTTTTTGGGTGACCAATGCCAGTGCGGCTCCGTGGATTTCCCGGACTGGACTTGCAACGGACAAAACCGGCTTTATTTTGGTGGAAGATACTCTACAGACAATTTCCCACAAAAATGTGTTTGCCGTGGGCGATGTGGCCACCATGGTCAACCATCCCCGACCTAAGGCTGGAGTCTTTGCTGTACGTCAGGGTCCCCCGCTCTATAAAAATCTACAGCGTTATCTATCGGGGGATTCACTAAAGCCCTTTAAACCCCAGCGTCAGTTTCTAAACATTATCGACCTGGGTACTGGTGGGGCCATTGCTTCTAGGGGACAATGGTCAGCCGAATCGATTTGGTTCCGACGTTGGAAACATCAAATTGACGGCAAATTTATGGCGCTGTTTGATCAGTTTCCGGCCATGGAGAATGGAGGTGATAACGCCTCAGGTAAGCAGCAAAATATCCCCCACTGTGCTGGATGTGGTTCAAAAGTAGGTAGCTCTGTGCTAAGTCGAGCTTTGACCCGAGCCAGGGCAGACTTTCCCGAAATGAACCACTGGCCAAATCCTGTGAAGGTGGGACTAGAGGACCCTGATGATGCCGCCGTTGTGTCAATCCCGATGGGCAAGCTAGTGGTCCAGACAGTGGACCAGTTCCGCGCGATCGTGGATGACCCCTATGTGTTCGCCCAGATCTGTGTAAACCACTGTTTAAGCGATCTGTTTGCCATGGGAGCCACCCCCCAAACCGTGCTGGCCATGGCAACATTACCCTACGGAGAGGATGTTATCCAAACCGAAACCCTTTATCAATTAATGGCAGGAACCTATCAGGCCTTAGCTGCCTCCCACACCTGGCTGGTAGGTGGGCACACCACGGAAGGTCCAGAGCTCTCCATGGGATTTGCCTGTAATGGTTGGGTAGCGGCTGATGAGATTTTGACCAAACGAAACTTAAGCCCTGGCCTCGGGTTGATTTTGACAAAGTCCCTGGGCACCGGGGTCCTGTTTGCTGCCGATATGCAGCGCTCGGCAAAAGGTCGCTGGATCGATACTGCTGTCAGTAGTATGGTGCAGTCAAATCAGGCGGCCGCTCATTGCTTACGTGACCATGGTGTTGTGGCATGTACAGATATTACTGGCTTTGGTCTATTGCGGCATCTCTATGAAATGCTGTCGCCGGGGCTAGGGATGGACCTGAATCTAGAAGCGCTACCAGTGCTGCCGGGGGTGAGGGATTGTTTTGAAGCGGGATATCTCAGCTCTCTGCACAAACGTAATCAGCAGATCGAACGCCATCTAAACAACCCCCAGCCCCATCAGGTTAACTATCCTCTTTTGTTTGATCCGCAAACGTCGGGAGGATTACTGGCTGCTATTCCCCAAGAAAATGTGAGTGCCTGTTTAATGGCCCTACGGCAAAAGGGATATGTTCATAGTCGTTATATTGGCGATGTTGTCTCTGCTATAGAGGGGCAAGCGCCTTTTACAATCAGAAGGTGAGACTCTTTTGTGGATGTCCACTTATGTTCTTCAGCTAGCTATGTGGTGACCCAGCTTCTCCCGATTACTGATTTTTGGCAGGCTCCTGGCCCGATTTTGGATGTTCGTAGTCCAGGTGAGTACGCTCAAGGCCATTTGCCTAATGCCGTCAGTTTCCCTCTATTTTCCGATCAAGAACGGGCACTAGTGGGGACCTGCTATAAGCAAAGGGGGCAAGAGACTGCCATTGAACTAGGTCTGGAGCTGGTTGGTCCAAAGATGGCGACTCTAGTCAAAAAGGCTAAAGTTTTAGCTCCTGAACGTCAGGTGCGGTTGCACTGCTGGCGTGGTGGTATGCGCAGCGGGTCTGTTGGTTGGTTATTAGAAACAAGCGGTCTCGATGTCAACCTGCTGGCAGGGGGCTACAAAGCCTTTCGTCGCTGGGTGCGGGCCACATTAGCATTGCCTCGATCCATCATTGTTGTGGGGGGGATGACGGGCACGGGTAAAACCGATATTCTCCACGCACTGAGGCAGTTGGGAGAACAGGTCCTAGATTTGGAGGGGTTGGCGAATCATCGTGGTAGTAGCTATGGCGCTCTTATGCTGCCACCGCAGCCCAGTACTGAACAGTATGAGAATCTGATCGCTGAGCAGTGGATAGGGTTTGATCCGAATCGTCCTGTGTGGATCGAAGCGGAGAGCAAGCGAGTGGGTATATGCTGCGTTCCCAGAGAAATTATGGATCAAATGGAGGCGTCTAATACCCTTGAGGTGCTGCGTTCAAAGTCAGAGCGTTTGGACCTATTAGTGGATGTCTATGGCCGAGCCAACCCAGATGAGCTGGTAGCTGCTACTGAGCGATTACATAAGCGTTTGGGGGGACTCCAAACCCAAGAGGCGATTGAGCACATTAAGAGGGGTGAACTAGTAGCTGCTGCCGCAATTATCTTGACTTATTATGATCGTACTTACCGCCATGATCTAACCCGCCGAGGCAAACAAATACCGACTGTTGATGTATCTGATATGTCAGTTTTGAAATCGGCTCAGTATTTACGATGCCAGGTAAGTGAGTGGGGCTGGTATAACAGTTAAACTCTCAGCAGATTAGAAAGAGTAGCTATGGGTGACGCCTTGGTGTCTATGCTTTCGGACTATTAACGAAATGTGTCTAGGCCTTTAATTGTTTGATTGATTATGAGCTATTTGTACTATGTACTGCCCGCTACGGTGACTTTTTTGATCGCGTTATCCGCATTTTTTAGGGATACGGCTGCTTCTAAAACAAGTGTCTTGAATTGGGCATTTGTGATCGTTGCAGGGCTACTATGGCCAATTACGTTGCCATTTATTATCTGGAAAAAACTGTCGTCACTTTTTATACAGGATGAGGTGAAGTTTGTCTTTAGGCGAAGCCATACTGTTGAGCGTCAGAGTCATATTATCTAGCACTATCTAGAAGCAGTGGGGCATAGTCTGTCTGTCTTCATGGTGGTTTCAGCGGTTTGTAAATGTTTGATTAGGGTGGTTTTAGGTAAAGGGCCTTCTAGGTGGTCCCAGGGTAGAGCCTGATCTGTTGACCAGTCACTATGAACATAAAAGTCTAAGGGGGGGAGCTTTCCTTTGAGTTCCTTGAATGCTCGGCGATAGCTGCCTAGGGAGTCCCCATAGTGTCTTGTCAGTTCTAGTAACGGTCCAATGCGTCGGTCCCCTCGAGAAATGAGGGTTTGGATGACTGACCAGTTGTAGCTTTCGGGTCTAAAATCAATGCCCTGCGATCGCAATTTTTTTTGCAAAAATTTCAACCATTTTTCGGCCTTAGGATTTACCCCATACCACTGAAATGGGGTATGGGCCTTGGGTACAAAGGTGCTACAGCCGAGGGTGAGTCGCAGCCCCTTTGCCGCTTTCTTAAGCTGTAGCATCATGGCAGCTGTGGCTTCCAGGTCAGTTTCGGTTTCGCCAGGAATACCTGCCATGCCATAAAGTTTGACACTGCTTAATCCACCAGCTTTGGCATTAATGACGGCCTTTTCGATATCGGCGGTATCCAACTTTTTATTAATGCTTTCTCGTACCCGTTCCGAGCCACTTTCCACTGCGATGGTGATGGATTTGGTGCCATGTTTGACCAGGGTATTGGCCAAGTTTTCATTGACGGTGTTGGTTCGTACCGAGGCAATGCTCAGACGTACATCGTCGTAGTGGGGCTGATTGATATAGTCCAGCAGCTCCTCAAAGCCTGGGTGTTGGGTGACCGATGCTCCTAAAAGTCCTAATCGTTTAGTTACCTCTAATCCACGCTCAATGGCGGGAATGAGCGATTCATCCAGGCTGGCGGTACGGAAGGGCAGTGTGAGGTAGCTGGCTAAACAAAAGCGGCACATTTCTGGACAACTGCGTACCACCTCAACCATAAAAATGTTTTCCCAGGCGGCTTTTTCCGTCACCACAGTTGAGGCTAATAGCACGTTCCCGCGATAGGTTTGCTTTTTAACAGTGGCTGGTACACTGCTGACGGGTTCCACTCGACTAATGGGACCGGTGGGAGACTCATAAATGGGTTGATATAGGCTGGGTACGTAGATGCCTGGTATATGAGCTAGAGTCTTTAACTGTTCCTGACGATTGGCGGTTCGTACCGACTGGTAAGTGTCAATAAAGGTAGGAATCAGGTCTTCCCCATCCCCCAAGAGGACAATGTCAAAGAAATCAGCAAAGGGTTCGGGGTTAGCCGTGAGCACAGGACCCCCACCAAAGATGAGGGGATGATGGTGGGTGCGATCGCAGCTACGAATCGGAACCTGCTGCTGCTCCAGCAGATTCAAGATATTGATGTAGTCCAGCTCCCATGACACCGAAAACCCCATCAGTTCTGGATTGGCTGGGAGGCTGTCGGTCATATCTGTAAACAAACGTCCCACCGCTAGATCGCTTCGCTGGGCCAGCATCGCCCAAATGACCTGATAGCCCAAACTAGTAATGCCAACGGTATATTCGCTCGGAAAAGCAAATACTATGGGAATCGCATCGGAATTAGCTGTGGCGGGTTTAAATAGCAGGCGTTCTGCTGCAAATACAGATGCTGTCAAAATAAATCATTGACCCAATTGGTTAGGGCAATTGCAAAAAGTAATGGATGTTTATGGGATACGCCCATATCCTAATGCATTAGTGTCTGGGCCATGGGCTATCAATAAGTCAGCAACGGCAAACAGCTCCCAGAGAGCTAACTCTCTGGGAGCTGTTTAATTAGCAATTAGCTAAAAATGTGACTTAAGCAGTCCACTTAGCGGCAACCAGCTCAGCTAAGTCAACAACACGCTGGCTATAACCCCACTCATTGTCATACCAAGCAACAACCTTAACCATGTCGCCATCCATAACCAAGGTTAGGCTGGAGTCAACGATGGAAGAATCGTCAGTCTTACGGTAGTCAATGGAAACCAGGGGCTCTTCGGTGTAGCCTAGAACGCCTTTCATATGGCCGTTTGCAGCCGCCTTCATGGCTTCATTGACTTCTTCTTTAATGGTCTTTTTCTCAACTTGAACCACCAAGTCAACAACGGATACGTTGGGTGTGGGTACACGCATGGCAATACCGTTGAGCTTACCCTTCATATCAGGGATAACCAAAGCAACAGCCTTGGCTGCACCAGTGGAGGTAGGCACAATATTAATGGCAGCGGCACGGGCACGACGCAGGTCGCGGTGGCTAGCATCTAGAATCCGCTGGTCGCCTGTGTAGCTGTGGGTGGTAGTCATTGTGCCTTTGATGATGCCAAAGGAATCGTTGACTACTTTAACCACAGGGGCCAAGCAGTTAGTGGTGCAGCTAGCGTTACTGATGACGGGGTTCTTACCGTGAACGTAATCATCGGAGTTAACACCGATGACATAGGTATCAACATTTCCACCTTTACCAGGAGCCGTAATCAGTACCTGCTTAGCACCGGCTTCAATGTGACGACGTGCGCCTTCTTCGCTAACAAAGACACCTGTAGATTCGATTACAAGGTCAATGTCCCAAGCACCCCAAGGCAAATTGTTGGGGTTGCGATCAGAACAGCATTTGATAGTTTTATCACCGACGGTAATTGTATCTTCGGTGAAACTGACATCTGCATCTAGACGGCCCAACAAAGAGTCGTACTTGAGCAAATGACAAGCTGTTTTAGGATCGGAAGTATTGTTGATTGCAACAATATCGAAGCCTGAATTTTCTCTGGTCAACCAACAGCGTAGGAAATTACGTCCAATGCGCCCAAAACCGTTGATAGCTACTCTAATCACTGCGCTTACCCTCTGTCGTACAACTGCGTCAAATTAGCGTTTGCGTTAGCAAAAACAATGATATCCCATTGTCAAAACAGGCTGGGATCACAGGTATCACAATTAAAGACGCCCTTAAAACCGTCGGATAGCCTGGTTCCCAAGCCCAGCAATCGGACTATCGTCCTATATTGAGATTAAGTATAATTGCTCACGGTATTGGCTTACAAGTCAGTCTTGGGATTACCCATAAAAATCTGAATAAATCCTGAATAGGCCATGATCCCCTGAGGGACAGCCCAGATTATAGGTATTGATGCTCAATAAATTACGCGAAACGTTAGAGCCTAGGGAGCGGATATACAGCCATCCTATAGATTCCTGGTATCATACGCCTGAAATATCTGTGCGTGGTGTGTGAGGTGAGTTTGATGCCTAGGGCAGTAGATTTTAATGGCAGGCCATTTCACTTTATTGGTGTTGGCGGTATTGGTATGTCAGCGTTGGCCTATGTGCTGGCCAAGCGTCAGCTGCCGGTGTCTGGTTCTGATCGACGCTTAACGCACATTACTAATCGTCTTCAAGAAAATGGTGTGCAAATTTTTTGGAGTCAGGTGGCAGAGAATATTGCTCAAGTGACCCAGACGATATCTGGGGATACCGAGATATTGCCCCAGGTTGTATGCTCCACTGCTATTGGTCCTAGCAATCCTGAGTACAAGGCGGCGATTGATGCGGGCTGCCCTATGTTTCATCGATCGGATATTTTGGCGGCCCTGATGAATGATACTCAGGGGATTGCGGTGGCAGGGACCCATGGTAAGACCACCACCAGTAGCATGGTGGGCTACTTGCTAATGAAGGCAGGGGTTGACCCGTCGATTGTGATTGGCGGCGAGGTATCTGCCTGGCAAGGAAATGCCTATGTGGGGACCAGCGACTATATGGTTGCCGAGGCGGATGAGTCAGATGGCTCATTGGTAAAGCTCTCGGCTGCCATAGGCATCATCACCAATATTGAGTTGGATCATCCGGACCACTACAGTACTTTGGATGAAGTAGTGGGAATTTTTAAACATTTTGCCAATCAGTGTGGGGTGGTGATCGGCAGTGCTGATTGTGAGACAGTACTCAATCAGATCCAACCTACCGTGACCTATAGTTTGCGACAGGAGTCGGGAGCTGATTACATTGCTACCGATATTTGTGAGACGGCTCAGGGCACAACGGCTGTCATTTGGGAGCAGGGGCAGCGATTGGGCGAATTATATTTGACAATCTTGGGGTTGCATAATCTGAGTAATGCGCTAGCGGCCATTGCAGTGGCGCGGCGCTTAGGTGTGGAGTTTGATGCGATCGCAACCATCATGTCCACCTTTGAGGGGGCAAAACGTCGTTTTGACTGTCGTGGATTCCACAACAATATTTTGTTTGTTGATGACTATGCTCACCATCCCAGCGAGATTAGGGTTACCCTGGCAGCGGCAAAGGTAAAAAGCACTGAAGTTCTTCCTGATGTGAGTCAGCGACGGGTAATAGCGGTGTTCCAACCCCATCGCTATAGTCGGATTACGACGCTATTACAGGAGTTTGCTATGGCGTTTACTGATGCTGATCAAGTTATTGTTACCGATATCTACAGTGCAGGTGAAGTCAATGCCTCCGGTATTACCGGAGAAGATGTCATCAGCACCATCGGTGAGTACCATACCCAGGTAAGCTATGTCGCTACTCTAGACGACGTAAAATCAAAACTAGCATCCACATTAGAGCCTGGTGATCTGGTTATTTTCCTAACAGCGGGCAATCTGAATCAGGTCATTCCAGATGCTATGGATTACCAATTAAAGCTGGCTGAGAAAGCGGCTCTAACGAGTGTTTAGAGCCCTTTAACCAGTTGTTAGAGACCTTTTGACCAGTGTTTAGGATGCAACCCAAATTTTCCAAATGGCGATTGAAAAGCAACTGACAAACACCGGCTGTGTCGCTAAGGCTTATTATTCGTTAGCTAATTTGACGACGTTTAAGGTGGGTGGTCCGGCGGAGTGGTTTGCTGCTCCTCGGACTGTCAGTGAACTCCAGGCCTGTATACAATGGGCCAATGCTGAGGGACTACCCGTCACTCGTTTGGGGGCTGGTTCTAATTTATTGATTAGCGATCGCGGATTGCCAGGGTTAGTGATTTGTACCCGTTATCTGCGACATATTGATTTTAATGAGACAGGATTAGTAACGGCAGCAGCGGGTATGCCCATGGCCACACTGGCTTGGAAAGTGGCCAAGCGCGGTTGGCGCGGTCTGGTCTGGACCGTTGGTATTCCAGGTACAGTGGGTGGTGCTGTCGTCATGAATGCAGGAGCCCATGGCAGCGATACCCAGGCAATTTTGGTCAATACGGAGGTACTCAATCCCGATGGGTCTTTAGAAACCCTTACCCCAGAGCAGCTCCAGTTTAAGTACCGCACATCGGTGCTGCAGTCGGATCCACGCATTGTCACCCAAGCTACATTTCAGCTTCAGCCTGGGTATGATCCAGCGGTGGTGCGGGCAGAGACCTCTGCCGATTTAGAACAACGCCGTTCTACGCAGCCATACCACTTGCCCAGCTGTGGTAGCGTATTTCGTAATCCCCAGACCAAAAGTGCAGGTTGGTTAATTGAGCAGTCAGGTCTCAAAGGCTTTAAGGTTGGACAGGCTCAGGTGGCAGAGCGCCATGCCAACTTTATTCTCAACTGCGGTGGAGCCACGGCTACTGACATCTTTCAGCTGATCCGTCATATTCAAGGCATCGTGGACGATAAATGGTCCCTACAGCTCAGGCCCGAAGTGCAGATTTTGGGAGATTTTCAAGCGGTTTAGGCCGGAGCGAGCTAGGGTTTAATGCCTCTAAACCCTTCTAAATTCAATCTGGCTTCCTTGCGACTCTTAACCAATGATTGCAATTCCGGCCAAGGCAACGTATAGTTTGACAGTTAATTTAGTAAAATCAGGCCGCCAATTATGAGCAAAGGGCAAGGTTTTGGTTTCGGTCTTGGAAAAATGAAAGAGCTGAGCGAAGCCTTCAAAAAGGCTCAGCAAGTTCAAGAAGGAGCTAAAAAGCTCCAGGAAGAGCTTGAACAAATGGAAATTGAAGGCCAGTCCGGTGGTGGCTTGGTTAAAGTTGTCCTCAGTGGCAACCAGGAACCCAAGCGAGTTTCTATTTCCCCTGACGCGATGAATGAAGGTGCAGAGGTACTTTCTGACTTAGTATCAGCGGCTATGCGCGATGCTTATATCAAGTCTACAGAGACTATGCGTGAGCGGATGGAAGAATTGACTGGTGGTTTGCAGCTACCAGGTCTCTAATATCTACCTGATAGCTAGCTCTATATCGTGTTTATGTAGTTCGACCCAAGGGCGATTAGCAGACTGATGGCTAATCGCTTTTCAATTACCTTCGCATGTCAATATATTTCTCTGTTCAGTGAGTTTCTGTCATGACAACCCGACTGTTGTTTGTGTGCCTAGGGAATATCTGTCGTTCTCCGTCGGCTGAGAATATCATGAACTACTTGCTAGAGCAGCGAGATCTGCAGCAGCAGGTGAGCTGTGACTCTGCTGGCACATCGAGCTATCACATTGGTAGTCCTCCCGACAGTCGAATGTCATCTGCCGCCAAGAAGCGTGGTATTAAGCTTGTGGGACGTGCGCGCGAGTTTACGGTTAATGACTTCGATCAGTTTGATCTGATTTTGGCTATGGATGACAGCAACTATCGCAACATTCTGTCGCTTGATTCATCCGGGCAGTATGGCCATAAGGTAAAACGCATGTGCGAATTTTGCCGAGAGCACCCTGATCGTGAGGTACCCGATCCATACTATGGTGGGGCTGATGGATTTGATTATGTTATTGATTTACTGATGGATGCCTGTGATGGGTTACTTCAGGAGATTGAGGTTTAAGGAGACGTTGCATGCAACGTCTGTACATCCGTTGGTAGAGGACATATGCTTGAAGGCTATTTTTTGAAAACAAAATCATAGCCTTGGTAGACTTTTTGGTCATAGTTCACGACAAACCAGGTATCTGGATCGAAGGCTAAGGGATAGACCTCGCGCTGTTGTGTTTGATTTGTTCTGGATAAGATGCAATAGGGTGGGGCAATGGTTTCGTGGACAGATGCTTGGGATGATGTTTGGGCAATTGATAAAAACTGAGTGAGCTGACCACGGGAAAGACGCTGCTCAGCGTTGAGGATAGACTGGCAGGTTTCTTCTGTCGCCTTGTTGCCAAATGTCCACTGCTGCGTGGACTGTTGCTGGCTGGACTGAGCAGATAGCGACATTGGTAATCGAGACCATAGATCTTGGGGCACGATGGCTAATGCTGTCAGAGCAATGGTGCTGAGGATCCATGCTGGACGCTGGGATGACTGAGGATGGGGCTTGGGAGCATAGCTAGTCGGTTGTCTCCCATCAGGAGTGGGGGCTGGGTTATTTTGAGATGCATATAGGGGAGAATGTGTCATAGGACAAACGTACTGTAGGTTGTTGAAATATAATAGTACAAATGAACTAATTTTGTACCATGTTTGATCTAAATTTAAGACTTGAAAGTTTTTATCTGGTGGCTGATTGGGAGCGCCGCTACCGACTAAGGGCTATCCTGGGCGGATTTTAGATGATCGGCAGATGCGATCGCGGCGAGTAAATCGGCTAGAGTAGCAGCGAGGCAAATTTCTAAATAGGCGCAATATTGTGACCTATTTAGGTATATGACCTAAATAGGTGATGCCTTTTGGAGCTGAGCGCTATGCTAGTGACGTTGGCCGGGCAGCAGTGGAGGCTCCTACCCTGTTCCCATCAGCATTAGATTTAGACAGTCTTGATACTCAGCAGTCCAGTGGCTTACGGACGTGGTTTGTTGCTCGTATGCCCCTCAAAATCCGACGACGGTCGCAAGTATCCTTCGGTATCGAGCAATTAAGTCTGCTGTAAATCTGATTAGAGTACTCAGATAGCTGCGTGCGCCTAAGAAGTAGCGTATGCTTAGTAACTTAGCTATTGATGGATGTAGCAAATTACACAAGCCGTGGTTAGCTCTCGTTCGATTGCAGCAGTAAAAAAGCGTTTACAGATTCTGTTTATTGTCTGTCTGTTGATAGGCATAGGATTGCGCTGTACTAATGCCGCCCACAAAGTGTACTGGCATGATGAAGTGTACACGACCATTCGAGTATTAGGACACTCAAGTAAAGCCATTGAAGAACAAGTGCTCCAAGGTGCTACGGTGTCTGCTGCTGATTTGCAAGCATTTCAAAAATTTCCTGAGCCTCGGCGCTGGAGCGATACCTGGTCTGCCCTGGCCAGTCACCCAGAGCATCCGCCATTGTTTTATTTTTTAGAGCGCTTTTGGGTGGGGGTGTTTGCCCCTTCAATTACGTCTTTTCGAGCTTTGGCTGTGGTTTTCGGCCTGCTGCTATTGCCCTTGACCTATTGGATGGGGCGGCAGCTATGGCAGGATCATTGGGCTGCAGTGATAGCCACCTGTCTGATGGCAGTTTCTCCCATACAGCTGCTCTATGCTCAAGAAGCTAGAGAGTATAGCCTGTGGGCCTGCTTGATTTTGTTGGCCAATGGCTGTTTACTGCAGGCAATGCGTGCTGCCGGTCGATACTCTAGTGAAGCGGTTGTTGTGCGCTCTCTCAAGGCAACTATTTTACGTAAATGGGGGCTGTATAGTGTGAGTATGGCCCTCATGCTATACACCACGTTGCTCAGTGTCTTGGTGATAGTCGCCCATGGCTTGTATGTGTTGATCAGTGGTTCTCGTCAACATTGGCAGCGTTGGGCGATGGCGCTGGGAGGGGCGTTGTTCCTATTTGTCCCTTGGGGGGGCGTAATACTGAGTAACCGAGCTAAGTTAGATTCAGTTACTGACTGGACCTCATTTCGTCAACCTCTAGGGCAGTTGGTTAAATTTTGGGGGCTGCATTTAAGTTCGACGGTTATCGATCTGGGATTGCCGGTGGACAATCTCTACACTTATGTGGTGCCATTTGTTCTGTTGATATTACTGTTGGTGGCGCTTTGGCAGTTACTCATGGTGACGTCTCCAAGTACTATGGCTTTTTGCATCATGGTATTGATGGTCCCTGCATTGGGACTGATTTTGCCTGACATGATCGATGGAGGTCAGTTGTCGGTGAGTACCCGTTACTTTATGCCGTCGTTGCTGATGGTGACGCTAGTGTTAGCGGGCTGGCTGCGGCAGTTAATCCTGTCAGATCGAGGTACTTATCGCCTTTGTGGACAGAGTATTTTGGTACTTTTGCTGGTTGTTGGATTCGTATCTGGTAGCCTCAGTGCCGTGTCGTTTACCTGGTGGAATAAAAATATTAATTATCACATTAACACCATGGGCGAAGTGATTCGCCAAACGTCAGCTCCCTTAGTGATGGTTGAAATCGGTGAAACTGGTTTGGGCAGCTCTATCTCCTTGAGTTATGCAGTGGCTCCTGAGACTGCCTTTCTCCTATTTAAACCTGGAAAAATGCCTGAGATACCGACCGGGTATAGTGATTATTTTGTTTCCTATGCTAATGGAGAGCTTTTGGATGCGATCGCATCTAAAACTGGCCGATCGGTTGTTTTAGCAGGAGGTGACTACCCACTGTGGCGGTTAGAGTAGCCTGACCAAAGGTATATAAGAGAGAACTAAAAGAGAGTTTCTAAAGCTTGTTATTTAAGTGTTGGACTTGATTTTTCTGACATGCTGAAGGTGTAGTGGAGGCTTTTATTAACCAATAAAGTCATTTGTTTGTGTGCATTTTATACAAAAATACACCGTGATTTCATGGAGCAATGTATCCATTGTTTGTATCTATGTTTGAAACCTCAAACAACATTCCAAGATATTAACGGTTTAAATATCAAGTTCATCTTATCTCTTGAAACACGGACGGTTTTAATACCGTCAACTGATGAAATAATCCATGGTGCTTTATCGGGGGATTTTCAGTAGGTTATCCAAATTATGCTTCAGATACTGAGACCTGATTTTCTGGGGGAGGCTGGCCTCAACGTCATCAGAATAGAGTTCTTAGGACATATTCGAGGGTGCCAACTCTTGATTTCATCTTATAAATGATGGCCATAAACTTAAAGCGGGAAATTTCCCCAAGGGTAGAAGTCAGGAGCCAGAATCCAGTTCTTTTCTGACTCCTGGCTTCTGACTCCTGGATTCTTGCCCAGCCTTGATTTTCCGGTTTAAGTTGAACGCCTAAATGATTAGGTCAAGCTACTTGTTGTCGGGGGCATGAACAAGCAGAAAAGGAATTCAGATAATACCCCAAACAGATTTTTGAGGTATCAACTAATAGTCTAAATACTAATCGTATGCCAAATAGCTTTCAGCGTATGAAGTTAGGCCCTGCCAGGCGTTTAGTAGCTATTTGGACCGCACGCTACTGTCCTGATTTTTCCTCCATGGAGGCCACTGCTAGATCTATCACCGTTGGAGAGATCTATGAATCATTATTAGTATCAGGCCGCAAAGAGACTGCTACAAAATTAAATCGTCAGTTTGTGATGCAAGCTTGCAAGCTTGCTGCCATTAGAACCAAGGATTTATACGTACATTTTGAGGATCTGAATCTAAAGGAGATCACTAATTTAGCTCAACTGACTAGCCGAGTTTATCTGCAGTTGATACAGCTCTATCAGTTGTATCCGCCCATATCATTGGTTCCAGAATGGCAGGAGTTAGATTTATTACCAAAAAATTTAGGTCAAGTCTTTAGGGTTAAAAATCTCCTTGAAGTAGCTGATGTGATGGAGCCGTTTGTCGCCGAGTTTCGACTACAGCACATTATCTCGGATAATTGGAAAACTCTGGGATTTATGACAACCCAGGTCAACCTGACAAATATGTTACTACTCCAGTCGTTGAATCCGGTTGAGAAGGCCTTAATCAGTCCCTATTTCAAATTTCTAGAAGAACAGATTGTAATGCCCTGGCAGCGGATGTTTGCCGCTTCAGCAGCAGCTCCTGTTCCTGCTGTCAGAGTGGTTGAGCGGATGTTGCCCATTATTCCAGAGCTTTCGATTGTGACCTACACCCATTGGCAGCAGACGTTTCCTTACTATTATGCTCGTAGGGGCAGTCTAGAGCATCCAGAGGTAAAGCATTCTTCTCTGCGAGACTTTAGTATGTTTCAAGTGTATTTATGGCTTAGTTTTTTACAGGGTAACTTGAGGGTGGTAGAGGCTGAACTCGCTGTTTTTTGTCGGATTGTCTATGGAGAGATTGGTATTCCGTGGGGCATGACCATCAAAGGAACTAAGCTGCTCATGGAAAAAGTGTTGGATTATTTGGAGCCCCATGAGCTAAAGTTTATAGCTCCCTATACGTCGGGTATGGTGCAAGCCTTTATGAACAGTGATGAGACCCTATTGAGTCTTGCTTCTACCAATGACTTGAGTAAATTATTAGAAATGGGGTAGCACGACTAGCCCTTGGCGACGGTCATAGCTTTGACGCGGATGTCGCCGGTGAGTACCCGTGGGCGAAATAGGGTTTTAACTAAAATCCATAGAGATTGGAGTTCTCCTGGAGTATTCCATCGCTTCCACTGACCTGGACGGCAGTAGAGGAGCTCTACCAGTTTTCGAGTTTCTGATAGGGTAACCCTGTGAAATTCGACGGTGACGCAGGGAAACTCGCCATCGTTACAGGTGCCGGTCAAGACTCCCTCCAGACTAATCAGGTCTTCGCTAATGGAGAGTTGCACTGGACGAGTTTCTCCGGCAGCTAAGTTGGGTAGGCCGCGTTGGGTGAGGGTAATGGTAGCTCCGATTTCTGAAATCGCGGTGGTGGTTCCCCACCAAATACGGTTGCCAATTTGCAAGCGCACCACCCGACGCAGGTCAAACCAGTCGTAGGGGTTCGGACGAGGGACATCCAGTAGTACCAACAGAGCTGCGCCAATCATCATCAAGTTATACAAACTCCAGATCCAGCCAATGCCCAGGCCCCTGAGATGGGCAGACGCTTCGGGGGGCACTCCTTGGGCCCAATTGCCTCGGGCTAGACATTCGCCCAGGTTTAACCAGATACTGCAGGCGGTGAGGACAAACATTAGCATCAGTGGCCAGGCCAAATGCCAGTTAAAGCGAAACCCTTGACTGGATGTACCTTTGGGCGTCACCTTAAAGCCTGTGCCAAAGGGGGATAACATGGCCTGCACTACGGTGACCGCTAAGGGGAAGGCCAGTACCAGGGAATAAACATCGGAGAGAATGGCGGAGCGAGAATGGTGGTTGAGCCAGGAGAAAACTGTAATCTGTACAAAATAATAGGGCAAGAAGAAATAAATAATTTCCTCAGGGGTGGAGCGGATGGGAATCACTCCAAAGGCGTAGAACAAGGGTGCAATCAAAAATATGATGCGCGAGATGCTGGTGAACCAGTGCAAAATGCCCTCTAAGTGACCCAGACGCTGGATAAACTTCAGTCCCGGTATGGTCAGCGGATTGGTTTCAATGAAAAAAGCCTGTAGGGTGCCCCTGGCCCAGCGTAGACGCTGAACGGCATGGGCACTAATGTTCTCGGCGGCTAGTCCAGCACTGAGCTTCTCATCGAGATAGATAATCTTGTGTCCCTTGGAGGCGAGACGGACAGCTGTGAAATAGTCCTCACTGAGGGAGTCGGTGACAAACCCGCCTGCTGATTCTAAGGCACTGCGACGAGCGACAAAGGATGTGCCAGAGCAGACAACACTGCCCACCCCATCCCGCATGGGTTGGATTTGTCGGTAGAAGACTTCTTCTTCAGGGGTGAGAATGTCTTCAAGACCCAGGTTGCGGGCAATGGGGTCAGGATTATAAAAGCTTTGAGGGGTCTGTACCAGGGCGACGGTGGGGTCCTGGAAAAAGCCGACAGTACGTAGCAGAAAATTGCGGGTGGGGACAAAGTCGGCGTCAAAGGAGGCGATCAGGTCGCTGTTAGTTTTTGCGATCGCACTATTCAAATTTCCCGCTTTGGCATGATCATTATTCGGTCGAGTTCGATATTCACAGCCCAGAGTCTCTGCCAGTTTCTTAATTTCAGGACGGCGGGTATCGTCCAACAGATACACCGTTTTATCTGGGTAATCCATGGCCTGACAGCCTATGATGGTGCGCCGCAGGATAAACTCTGGCTCATCATAGGTAGGGATAAACACCGCCACCGATGGCAAAAATGTCTTATCCATGACCGCCAGTTGCATCTGATCGGCCTGGTTGTGTCGGTCCCGCACCCTTAGCAGCAGCACCAGTTGGATAATGCTGGCAACCAGCCCCAGCATTTCCATGACAAATAGCACTGTGCTGGTACCGCCATTGAGCAGATCGTCAAAATTTAGGGTGGATAGACTACGCCAGCTCACATAGCGGCCTACTAGTATAAGTAATACGGCGATCACCACCGCTCGTGACCAGGGTTTGGGCTGGGGGGAGATGCGGGTAATGACCACTGCAAATAGAAACAGGGCCACGGTTGGAAAAATCAAATAATGGCCTGCCACCATGGGGGCCTCTAGCCACATAGGTGGAGATTGCTGTAGCAGGTTGAGTTGGGCAAAAATGCGGCTAATTTGCCCTTCGCCTGTGAACCATGCATAGGCGAGTGCGAGTGCGATCGCAACCACACCGAACATCATCACTGTCGCATAGGAAATAGAAAGCGGTCTTTGCAGTGGTGGCTTACTGGTCGGAACCATCGATTCTTCCATGAGTTAACACGCATTGTTATAAACCTTGTCCACGTCCAGAGTTAGAGTTTTCTGTAGCAGACCTTACAGGTTGCACCTTGGACGTGGTACAGCCAGGTCTATATAAGCTTACGAATAAGCCATGAATATGGATTTATCCCACGTTCAACTTATACACATAGGCCGCACCTCAACTGTTCCATAAGTTGCATACTGGACTGAAAATTTGCTGAGATAACCGTTAATTGTCACCATTAAACTTTTCAGCCAGACATCAGCCATTATTTTTATTTTCATCATGCAGCGAGTTTGCCGTCCGTTTACAGTAGTGCTGTCATTGGCAATTTCTGACCTAGAGTAACGTCTGATTGTTATCTAGCAGACATTAAGCAGAGAGAGAGAGGAAAATGAGCATCAACGATTGGCTTAGACTCATGCATCCGATTCTGGCAGTCAGTGTGGTATTCCCGCTGATTGGTATAGTAAGCTACTTTGCGCTTCAAACCCGGCAGCGTCGTTTGGCCGTACAGGCTAAGGAAAAGTCAAAAATCCCCCCTGTGGTGGGTAAAGAGCATGTCAACTTGGGCAAGTGGTTGACTGGTGCTGTGGTGGGACTCACCCTGGTGGGGGTGGGCCATCCCATCTTTAAGAACATTGTCAAGCAGGCGGCAACGGATAGCCCGGTTCCTGCAGGCAAGGTGATCTTTATTGTCTTTATGTTTTTGTTTACGATTGGTTCGCTGGTGTGTTTGTATCGGGCGACGGCACCGCAAAAGCTATGGCGTGGTTTGTTTGCTGCTTTAACAACAGCGGGTCTGTGGATTTTAGGGAGTCAGGATGGGGTGTTTCGCCGTACCTATGAGTGGCAGGTGTCCCATTACTACTATGGCATGGTGGCGGCGACGCTGATGGTGATTTCGTTGGCTATTTTGCCAGAGATTTATAGGTCGAAAACTTGGCGAAAGGTTCATATTGCGCTGAATTGTATTGCACTGTTGTTGTTTATTGTTCAGGGAATTACAGGGACAAGAGATCTGTTGGAAATTCCCCTGAGCTGGCAGGAACCTTTTGTGTTCGGCTGTGATTTTGCCAACAAGACCTGCGGTGGGTAGGACGTATATGAAGGCATGAGCCTTTCTCTTTAAAGTTACGGTTTGGTTTGCCCTGGAAGCTTGGGAATACCTTTGAAATGGTCTGTTAAAGACCTTGTGCGCTCAAGACAAAGGTGAGGATATGGGGCGAATAAATCGACGACTGGGATGGTTGGCAGGGTTATTGGTGCTTGTTCTGCCTACAGACAGTACTATTGCTGCTCCATCTTTCTCAGGTAGTGATGATTTCTCGCCCCAGGTTCCTCGCCAATTAACCGCTGTTCCCATCGCTCAAGCTCAGTCAGAAACTGAAGGTAGTACGGCTGAGGCGAACGTTTTAGCTATTGCAGCGATCTTTAGTGGATCAGAAGAAGTATGGGACAGCGTTGGAAGTGGCAGAGCGGGGTCGGACTCGGGCATTTACGGCATTGATGACCCAACGGGAGCGTCCAGGAACAGCGGCAGAAAATGAGTCCCTAAAACTGATGGAGATGACGGTCCTGGCGCAGCAGCAGCAGACGACGCTGGTGGAGTACTCCATTATCAGAATCCCTGAGTTAGATGATCCAGTACTTTATATTTGGGTAATTTCGGCGGAGGGGAAGATTGATTTTCGTCAGCGTTCTCTTACAGGCATGAACCTGAGGGCACTAGTACAGTATTCTCGTCGGGCTATCGGAGTAAGAGGGCGGGGATTTTCCTCGACATTCTCTTCGATGAATTTGAGCCGCACGTCGGAATTTGGATGGTGGGGTGATCCGACGGATGAGTTGACTGAGCTGCATCAACTATTGATTGATCCGATTGCTGATTTACTGCCTGACGATCCTGAGAAGACTATTGTTTTTATTCCTCAAGGAGAATTGTTTCTGTTACCATTTCCAGCGTTGCTGAATAGCAAGGGTAAGTATTTGATTGAGCAGCATACGTTGCTGACATCGCCATCAATTCAGGTGTTGGCGTTGACGGAAGAGATGGCGGATAGTAGACAGAAAAATCTCTCTTTTCCAGCAATTAATTCTCTCAGTGATCCGTTGATTGTGGGAAATCCTACTATGCCCACAATTGTGTTACGAGATGAGACTGGGCGATTTACGAAGGAGCCGTTGCCTGGGTTGCCTGGAGCAGAGCAAGAGGCTGAGGATATTGCTGGGTTTCTGGGAACGTCGGCTTTGACGAGTGATAGCGCGACAGAAGCCGTTGTGAAGCGGCGGTTGGGGAGTGCTGATTTGATTCACTTGGCTACCCATGGGTTGTTGGAGTATGGTGATCCGACGGAGACGGGTAGTCAGACTATGCCTGGGGCGATGGCCTTGGCTCCTGGGGTGAGTGAGGATGGGTTGTTGACGACGGCTGAGATTTTGCAGATGGATTTGCAGGCGTCTCTGGTGGTGTTGAGTGCTTGCGATACGGGGCGAGGTCGAATTACGGGAGATGGGGTGATTGGTCTGTCGCGGGCGTTTGTGGCGGCGGGGGCTCCTAGTTTGGTGGTGTCCTTATGGGCGGTACCGGATGCATCAACGGCGGAGCTGATGACGGAGTTTTATCGGCAGCTGAGTCAGGGACAAACGAAGGCACAAGCTTTGCGGCAGGCGATGTTGATAACAATGGAGACGCATCAGCATCCGATTGCTTGGTCGGCGTTTACGTTGATTGGGGCGAATTAGTAGCTTGCTATCTCTTTATTCGCGTAATCCAGCTAGTAAAAAATACCTATCCTTGCTAATTTTGGCTACCCAGGTTTACAAATCAAGT
>NZ_JADOES010000014.1 GCF_018739885.1 Leptothoe spongobia TAU-MAC 1115
CGCGCTCTTAACCTACCTACTGGTCCTTACGTAGCTGCTCTTAGCTTTGCTCGTAACCGTGGTTGTGCTCCTCGTGATTTGTCTGCTCAGGCATTGACTGAGTACAATGCTCTAGTTGACTATGTAATCAACTCCCTTTCCTAAGGGACCCTTTCCTAAGGGACTCTTTGCTGAAAGGACCCTTTGCTGAAAGGACCCTTTCCTAAGGGCTTGCTTACATTAAGCATTTGACTACATTTAAGTAGTTTGAACCTGGAGATTCTTGAGAGTCTCCAGGTTCTTTTTGCTGTAAGCCTTCTCTAAAATGAAGTAGCTTTTTAATTATGTTGTTGTGGTTTCACAATCACGCTTTAATAAAGATCTTCAAAAAAATCTCCATTAAAAACGATGACAGCGGATTCTCTCTTTGAGCAATTAAAACATCCCAATCCCAATCTGCGCGAGCGGGCTATAGTGGCGTTGGCTGAATCCTATGATGATCAGACCATTGCTCGCTTGATGGCTAATTTGAGCGAGGAGGATGTTGTTTACCGGCGAGCATCAGTGAAAGCTTTAGGCTATATTGGGGAAGCCTCTGTTCCTAGCCTTGTGAATAGACTACAGAGTAGCGAGAGTCCCACCGAGCGGGCAAGCTGTACTAAAGCCCTAACTCAAGTGGCTGTACGTCACCCTGGTGAACCGTTTTCTGAGGAGGGACTAAAGGCATTACAACAAGCTCTTGAAGACCCTGCTCCAGTGGTTAATATTTCTGCTGTGATGGCGTTGGGGCAAGTGGGAGAGCCTGCCTTAGATATTTTGATCAGTACTCTCAAGACAACCGAAAATATAGCAGTATCAGTTGCAATCCTCAATGCACTAGGTTCTATTGATAACGATAAGACCATTGCTGTATTGACTGAGTTTAGTCAAGATGTTGACGCTGACAGCTATTTACGTGAATCGGCAACAAGTGCGTTATCTCGTTTGGACTTAGTCAAACAGTATTCTAAAAATTAAGGTTCTAAGTTCTCCTTTCATAGAGAAACACAGCATTGAGCTGGCTTTTGCCGTTCAATGCTGTGTTATGAGAATGACACCCAGATTTAGTCCCAAACTTACTGAACTTGCTTACTTAGGAAGCTAACTCAGTGATGCTTGAAATTTTGCCACCCGACTTGTGGATGTTTTGAACAGCTTGGGACATTTGAGCAAAGGTCACCACAACTGTTTGTTGACTAACCCGCTTAAGGCGTGCAGCTGATTGACTGCTAGCAAACGCAATCTTAAAGCTCTTGCCAAGATTGCCATAGGTTGAATTTCCTTTAGCCAGGGCCTTAATGGGAGTAGCCGTGTTGGCTGCGAGGGAGGAAATTAGCTTAGCACCCTTGCCGAGGTCGCTAGTGGCCGGACCTCGCAGTAGGGAAAACATCCGGTTAAACCCTTCATTCTTTATGCCTGCTTGGGAGCGAATGCTACGGGGGAAGGGAACCGTCGCTTCGCCAAAGTTATCGATATACTCGTTGCCATCGAGATATGAGTTAATCTCAGCAGCATAGCCTTGATCGTTGTAAAGGCTGACGTGTGCTCTGATCTCTGCTTGATCATGGGGAGCACGACCCAGGATATGCTTAAAGTTTAATTCGATAAAACGATACTGAGAGTTACCGTCAAAGAAAAGAGAGCTGTAGAGTTCCGATTGAGCAATCGCTCTAACGAAACCACGCACGGTAATATCACCATTGCGTAAAAGGGCTTCAGCACTTTCTAGACGAGCGTTAGCAAGGATATGAACATTTCCTAGCACTTGGCGATACGCGGCACGAATCACTTCCTGTAGGTCATCTTCACTGGCAAAGGGGCGTAGTTCAATTGGCGCACCTTCAAACGCATCCAAGCCAAGGGATGCGGAAGCTGTTAAATTTCCCATTAATATGTTCTCCTGACAATCTCAAACAGGGTTTTCCAATGTATTTTTTGTTGTTACTGATCCTCGTAAGGATTTAATCTAAAAGATCATGGCAAATGGCATTGATGCCAGCGCGATTTATCCTACTAAATCAGTAACATCGTTTTTTAGGGCAAGAATCTGGGTACATACTTTGGACAGTAAGGGAAAATGAAAGGAGGAATCTTGGATATGAGAAAGAAGTTAACAAAAATTCAATGTTTTGTGTCGTTCTAGTTACAGTTTTAAGAAGGGATAGTCGTACGTTATGAAAAAAACGTCGTTTAGTATTTTTCATCTCACTGAAGAGCAAGCTATTACACTTTTGAGTACGCCGACCGAGCAGCTTGAGGATCCGACAGATCGTTATATTGCGGCATCTCGGTTAGTAGAGTATCCATCAGAACGTGCGGTGGAGGCATTGATTCAGGCAATTCATCAGCCAGGGGACGATCTCGACAATCGTATTGTGCGTCGCAAGTCCGTAGAGACCTTAGGTCATTTACGGGCTGCCCAGGCGTTGCCTACCATTCGTGTGTGTTTAGAAGATGACGATTGCTACACCGTAGAGAATGCAGTGTGGGCTATTGGGGAAATTGCCGGTGAAGAACATGCCCCGGACCATGTCTCATTAGATGAGACAATTCTGGAAGAGATTACAAATGTTCTCAAGCGGCCTGGGCAAAACTATCGGGTGATTATTCAGACCTTGGGAAAGCTGGGATATAAGGCAGCGGCTGATCGCATTCGACCTTGGATGCAGGCGGAGGATTTGATGGTGGCGAGTGCTGCGATCGCAACGCTATATCGCTTGGGTACTGACATCGCTGCCATGCCTCGCATTGTAGAAATGTTGCAGGATGCCAATGTCAATGTCCGTCGCAGCTGTTTACAGGACCTGATCAATACCAACTACTACTCGGCTATTGCCCAGATTGCCCAATGTCCTGTATCCATGGTGTTCCGTTTGCGGGCGATTCAGTGCCTGGCCGTGGTCGGCATGCAAGAGCGGGCCATTACCTTTGCTGAAGATGTGGAACCCTATCTAGATCAGGTTATTTACGATCATCCCGACACCGTCGAATTAGTCCATGAGTATGACCAAACTCCAACTATCGAGTTTGCGGTAAATGAACTCTATGAGACGGACTTTGGCCGTTGTTATTTAGCGACTAAAACATTATTGGAGGTATATCCTCAGGAGGCTCCCGCAGCCTTGCTAGCAGCCTATGAAGATAAGGCCCACCATGACTATGGTGGCTACTATCATGTTATGCGTCTGTTTGGTTGGCTCAACTATGACCCAGCCTATGATCTCTTGGTTAAAGCGTTGCATAACCAAGAATCCCAGTTTAAGAAGGCACGGGTAGCAGGTGCGATCGCCCTTGGCCGCTTAGGTAAGTCTGATGCTATTGCCGAACTGCAGTCTGCCTGGAATACCGGGACCTGGGAATTACAATATGCCATTCTGATCGCGTTGGATCAGTTAGGTGGTCTGACCCAGAGTTCGTTGCAGTCTGAGCATCCCTTGGTACAGGCCAAGCTATCAAGCTTAAAGGGTTGAAGTACCAGCTGCTGTAGGGTGTGTCATCGCTTTGCGTGACGCACCAATCTTCTTATTTATTAGGTGCGTTGGGCTAGCGCCGCAACACATCCTACGTGCTGGGGGCCTAGCATACATAGAAAAGAAGCCAGAAGTCATCACCTTGACGGCTTCTGACTCCTGACTTCTGATTTTTTCACAGGGTAATGTCTTGCTTAGAGTGATTAGCTGGTTTACATATGACCACCAGTAATAGCCTGCATCGCAAGCGTTAGCACCACACGACCCACTTCGATGGCACCCGCCACTGTCGCCACAGCACCAATTTTGCGAATAATAGCTGGGGGCATATTGCCTTCCCAGAGGGGGTTAATCGCACCAATATTTTTAAACTGATTCTCATTACCTTCCCCTTGATAGCGCTTAATGCTCAGCTCTTTAGGTAGGGCAGGCATATTTTGGTCACTGGAGAAGAGTTTTCTAGAACGCCGATGGGGTACCTGATGAAAACCGAAGGCAGCCATATACTCATCGCTGGTGGTCAAAGCATTCGCAAAGGATTGAATCCCTTCAGAGGCGAGTAGAGAACTCCACTTAAAGACTTCTGCCTGAATCGCGGGACGGCCTAGAACCCGCTCAAAACATAGCTTTACAAAGCGATAGTTACTATTAGTCGCCAAAATGAAGTTAACGAACATATCGGAGCAAATTAACTCCCGTACCAGCTCCTGAGTTGTTATCTCATTATTGAGATAGGCAGAATCCAGAGCTTCGTTGTGGTGAAAATCGATATTGCGATTGTCTTTGAAGATGGCGCGATATACAGCCTGCAAACAATCACGCTTATCCATAACAGATAGCGCTCTAGAATTACCCGACTCAACATTCTCTAAAGAATAGTATCCATTTGAAGCTGCAGGGATAAATTGATTATCAGTGGCTAATGTTTGCATTTGCATTGATTCTAGTAAATAGCTAAAGGCTTCTGTATTGATTTGGTCGCTGTGATAGCCATCCTAAAGGACTAATGACCATTCGGAATAAAACTTGATAAGTATATTTACTCAATGCATTGCGCTGTGTTGCGCAGCTCTCAGAAATGGTCCATATTGCTTCTACCGAAACAGCTTCGCTGCTGCCCAGATGTCCTGAAATGTATAGCTTTGCTGCAAAAAGGTAAGCTATATACCTACCTGTGTGTCTTGTAAAGATATGTAGCTGCGCATCTAGCGGTTGCCTTGAGCTATTGGGATAAAGAGGACTAAAGATATCGACTTTTCTATGTTGTGGTGTAAATGTTCATAGATTGCGTTTGGATTGAGGGGAAAATATTTCCTAGCTACTTACGTTGGTTTGAGCCCTTATGTCGGTAACAAAAGTGTCCAAAATGTAGAGATTAGATCGGCTGAAAGATGAAGCTTTGTAACTTTGTTTTTCATAAAGCGGGTACTAGGTACGTTGTTTCCTGTAACTTAAATCTTGGTTGGTCGCCCTTGATGAATGAAGTCGGGGTGCGATTGATACATATTAATCAGTCCTTAATTAATAAAGTAAGGAGAGTCTAATGCTTGACGCTTTTTCAAGAGCTGTAGCCTCTGCAGATGCAGGTGGTAAGTTTGTTGGCGGTGGTGACCTCGACGCTCTAAAGTCGTTTGTCGCTGAAGGTAACAAGCGTCTCGATGCTGTTAACGCTATTGCTTCTAACGCTAGCTGCATTGTGACTGATGCCGTTGCCGGTATCGTTTGTGAGAGTCCTGGTCTAACCGCTCCTGGCGGCGGTGTTTACACCAACCGTAAGATGGCCGCTTGCCTACGCGACGGTGAAATCGTTCTTCGCTACATCACTTACGCTGTACTAACTGGCGATGCTTCCGTTCTTAACGATCGTTGCTTGAACGGCCTCAAGGAGACTTACTCCGCACTGGGTGTTCCCGTTGGTAACACTACTCGCGCAGTAGCAATCATGAAGGCATGTGCCGTTGCTCACGTTAACGACACTAACACTGAAGCTCAAGCTGGTAGTAAGTTCCGCACAATGGGTGCTACTAAAGGTGACTGTGCTGCTCTAACTGCTGAAGTTGCTGGCTACTTTGATGCTGTAGGCGCTGCTATCAGCTAGTTGGATGCGTTCTTGCCAGTCCTTTAGACTTGGTACGCATTTTCTGAATTGAGTTTGTTCAAAGTCGTTGCTGATTTGAGTGATCAACCTGTCTGACCTATCGATTATTTATTCATGATTGATAGTCTTGTCTTTGCAGGGGATCAGCAACGCCAAATTAAACAATAGGAGATAACATTAGCTATGAAATCCGTTGTAACTACGGTTGTTGCTGCTGCTGATCAGGGCGCTCGTTTTCCCAGCAGCTCTGACCTTGAGTCCGTACAAGGTAGTCTTCAGCGTGCTGCTGCTCGTATGGAAGCTGCTGATAAGCTAGCTGGTAACTACGATGCAGTTGCTCAAGAAGCTGTTGACGCTATCTACAGCAAGTATCCTAATGGCCAGGGCCGTGACATGGATGCTGGCACTCAGAAAGAGAAGTGCAAGCGTGACATCGTTCACTATCTACGTCTGATCAACTACAGCCTAGTTGTTGGTGGCACTGGTCCCATCGATGAGTGGGGTGTTTCTGGTGCACGTGAAGTGTACAAAGCTCTAAGTATCGGTACTGATACTTATGTTGCTGGCCTCAGTGCTCTACGTTCTCGTGGTTGTGCTCCTCGTGACCTTTCTGCTCAAGCTCTAGTTGAGTACAATGGTCTGCTTAGCTACCTAATCAACTCCATGTCCTAGGATTCTACTGTTATCCCGTGAAATTAAGTTTCTGGGATAATGGCTAGAAAGCTATGCAAAATGCCTGACTACTAATCCTTTTTAGGAAAGGTAGTCAGGCGTTTTGCATTTTTGCATAATAGAGAGAACAAATTATTGCGTGATTTGGTGAGAGAACTTATACGAAATCCTGGCTGATAGCGTCCGATATCGAAGGGCATCCACAAGGGAGTGCCCCTACGGGATTGTCTATTTTTAATCGGGTCTAATGAATTCGGATTTGGTATTAGGTTAATTTGCTTCCAGGGTTTCAATAACAAACTGTGAATCCGCTAAAACTTGCTTCCATCTAAAAAATGGAGTGATGATCAAATTACGTAACTTGCGGGCTCGCTTAGCTTTCTGAAGTAGCTGGTTGATTTGGTAAGTATGATGGAAGCCAACCTTGTTCAATCGTTTTTGTTGTAAGAGATCTTCAAGTTCTTGACGCAAGTTACTCATGGCAGGTCTCAGTATTTTTACTGATGATTGATAACTTGATTTTAAACGACTCTGGGCCAACCTTGGCACCATCGCTTACAGCACTTGTGAAACTGTTGTGTCCATTGATCGGAGGATGTCAGCGCAACAGTTTAACTCCGCCGTAATTAGTTGCTCTCTGAAGAGGTTTAGCGCTAACTAAGGGTAAGTAGGTTGGCCTAATCATTTATAAGATGGAGGATCGGGAGTTTGACCTCCTCGAATATGCCCCCAAACCCCCAATCCTGGGGGCTTTGAGTCTAGTTTCCCCCAGGATATAGCCCAAGGGGCATTCAAGAAAGTGGGACGGAAGGGGGCCTCGGTGTCTGAAGCCTAATTTGGATATACCTACTTATTAACTTAATGCGGGCGTTTTCTGGAAGATAGTAGTTGTTAGTGAGTCGTTAAACTCCAGTCAGGGACTAACGACCAACCACGAACCACTAACGTCCTTACCTGATCAGAATTTCCCGGCTTACGCGGATACCCCTAATCTAATCCCAATCATCAGTTTCCTGATGTTTTTCCAGTTGCCCAATGGCCAGGGAATAAATTGCCTCACTATTAGCTTCTGACTCTTTTTCTTTGGAGGCTTTTAGTCTTTCAATAACGCTGGTGTCGCCAATTTTCATTAAGGATAGAATAGCCGATTTGCGAGTTTCCCAGACTGGATGTTCTAATAGTTTTAAAAGGGCAGGGACTGCGGGTTTATGGGCAAGATTGCCTAAGACTGCTGCTGCTTCACTACGTACGATTTCTGCATCGTCGTTGAGCGCATTGATGAGGATGGCAAAGTTGTTGTCGTTAGGTTCTTCTTGGGTGACTTTTGCGATCGCTGCCACCACTGCTGCCCTTACCGCTATATTCTCTGTCTCTAAGGCCTGATATAACAGTTCTTTTGCTTCAGCACCAATAAACGCCAGGGCCCAAGCGGCGTGCCCCTTCATACTCTCAGTAATATTTGGACTGTCTCCTTCTAGAATTTTAATCAGTTCAGGAACGGCAGCCTCTCCTGTACGTGCTAAAGCTCCCACAGAAGATCCTTTAACCACTGTATCTTCATCGTTGAGCACGGCATTAAGCAATACCGGAATCGCTGTTGGATCGCCAATCAGGGTGAGGCTCTTGGCACAGGCCCGACGCACCACCGGATTCTCGTGACTAGATAGTGCTTTGGTCAGGTAGGGAGTTGCCGGTTCACCAATCTGACCCAAGGTTTCTGCAATCCTTAGACGCACCATGCCACGTTTGTCTGAAAAACCTTCTACCAGTTCTGTCAGCAATTCACCATCGTTGGGGTCAAAAGTCAGAGTATCGATCTGTTCAGTCACCTTGCGAATAATATTATCCACATGGGCCTGAGCCAAAGCGAGTTCAGCCTGAGTTTGGGCGTTTAGGGCGTTGTCAACCATGGTGTATTAAGACGGAACTAATGCATATCACTTTTATTCCTTAACTACTTTAGTACGACTGTAGAGCATACGCCTAGTAAAGGGTTAGGGTAGGCATATCGCCGTCATGTCATGATGCACACACTTAAATATTTACGTTTTGTAAATATTTTTAATCTTCTAAGCTTAGGGTGGCTGATGTTTAAACGCCTATTCAAGGGTTCAAAGTTCCGCTTGACTGATTTGGATTGGGGCTTTTGAATTCAGTCAAACTCCTGCTAGGAAAGGGGTTTGACTCCGAAGGGAGGTGCTTGCCTCGACATTGATATGGTTCGTTTTATGGCATTTCTAGGTTCATTGACGGGACGCATCCCCACTGATACGATTACGTCTGTATCCTATGTCTCGTTTGGGTTTCGAAGCCCCATTTAGCTAAGGGATAAGAATTGTAAACTAATTTTCTTCAAAGCTAAGCATAGTCGAAGCTTTTTCGATTGCTTAGAGTTGCAAAACTATCAGAACTGTTTTTCTTAGGGCTTGGGAAATGCTTAAAAATTTGTCTAGTGTCTTGGAGCTGAAGCTGCCATTACTTGATAAAAAAGAACCAGATCAGCAAGCAGCTCCTGCTCCTGCTCCAACACCTGCTCCTGCTCCAGCGCCTGTTAAGAAGATAGTTACCCAGAAGAAAAAAAGGCGATCTGCGACTGCCGTTGCTTCTCCTGTCGTCACCCCTGCTGAAGTGATTGATGGTCGAGTGCAGGTCCAGATCGCACCAGAGGATAAGGCAAAGACCCTGCCCGCAAAGTATCTGGATGCTGTTGCCGGCAATATGATTGCGGAATGCACAGGCGATGTTGCATCAAGCGAAAATATGGACTTGGTGATTGCAGCAGCCTATAAGCAGGTATTTGGCAATGCACACATCATGGAAAGCGAGCGTTCCAGAGAGGCTGAATCCCAGGTGCGTAGCGGTGATATTAGCGTGCTTGAGTTTATTCGGCAATTAGCAAAGTCAGATCGGTATAGAGCACTATTCTTTGATAAATGCCCTAATGTAACTACGATTGAGCTAAATTTTAAGCACCTATTGGGGCGTGCTCCTGAAAGTTACGAAGAAATTTCTCAGCACCTTAAAATCTTGTCAGAACAAGGCTTTGAAGCAGACATTGATTCATACCTTGATGGTGATGAGTATTTCCAAAACTTTGGCACTATGCAAGTTCCTTATCTCCGAGGTTATTCCACCCAGACGGGTAGGACTGCCGTTGGATTTACTCGCTCATTTGCCTTATTTGGAGCGGCATGCAGTAGTGATAAGTCCATGTTTGTCGATGCTGCCCCCGAACTAAAGCCTAATCTGCTTCAGAATAGTCCTGGGAGTGTTCCGTCTCTTAGAGCAATTCCTGATTCATATCCTCAGGATATTGTTGCCATTCCTTCACCTCGTATTCCGATGGAGCTGAAAATGATGGCAAGGGATCTGTTACTCACATTTGAGAGTCGACAAGGATATCGCCCATTTCCATAGTTACTTGGTAACGTTAGTAACGATGGATTAGGAATTTTCAATTTAATGACAAAACCCACCTGTGCATTTATGCATAGGTGGGTTTTAGATATTTGGAATCCAGAAAACTGTCTAATACGAAATCCTGACTGATAGCGCTCGATATCGAAGGGCAGGCATTATACCTGCCCTGGTATACCCGAGACTTCTAATTAACGGAATGAACTTTGACGCCACTTGTTAAGACGAGCTTCACCAATGTTTGCCAGTGCTCTAGCTTCCATTAATTCCCCTCGTAAACGCTCGATCAGCGCCGAATTTTCATCTGTCTGACTCTGGATAAAGGTATAGCTGTTTTCTGTAGGGATAGTAGCGCTTGCTTGTAATCCCTTGCGGGTAATTGCTTCACCAATTCCTGCCAAGGGCCGGAGCTCGGCTAGTTGTTCTCGCAGTTTGGCGATCAGCGCATCTTGTTCGCTTAGCCTGATTTCTAATTCTGACGGCTCTTGAACAGGAGTCCGGCCAGTAGTGACGCTCTCTTCGGTCACTGGTGATGGGATGCTTGGCTTGGGCTTGAAAACCTCCGCCAAAATATCTTCCACCGGACGAGCTTCATAGCTGCGGGGAGCCTTGGCGGTGATAACCGACTCAGTTAACCGAGGTGCATTGTTGGTTGCTGGGTCTTTATCACTGCTAGAAGCACTCCTGAGCAATGTCAACATGTTGGTAAATTCCAACATGGTTTGTCCTGCCGCTGTACGATAGCCTCGATAGTAAGGGACTACGAACTCGCCAAATGCATTTTGATATTCATCGCTATCGATGTAGCTATCAATATCTGCTTCATAGCCCGCTGCATCTAGAATGGCACTATGGGCCTGCATTTCCTCATAATTTTGAGGGGCGCGGCCAAGCAAGTGTTTGAAGTTTAGCTCAATGGCTCGATAGCGGTAGCAATTGTCTACAAACTGTGAGCGATATAGTTCTGATTTAGCCAACTGGCGAACAAATTCGCGAACACTCAAATTGCCGCTTCTAAGTTGTGACTCAGGTGCCGTTAGCCGCTCACTTTCCATAATATGAGCGTTGCCCATCACCTGGCGATAAACAGCCCGAATCACCACTTCAATATCATCTGCAGAAGCATTGATCAGTTGCTCCACAGGAGGTGTTTGACGGAATGTTTCATAGCCTTGATATACCTGGGCCGGGGTCAGCCTGTCTTCCTCTGAAAGCGGCGGAATTGGTGGAATGAACTGTCCCGTATCAGCTAGACCCGTAATCGGGATAATTTCATCAATATGATTGGCCATGATGGCCTGGGTTAGCCGGGCCTGTTCTTCTTGGGCCAGATTATGATCGTGGCTCGATGCTCCCCGCAGCAGCTTAAGTAAGTTGGCGAAACCCGCTACCTTTTGACCCGCTATAGACTTATAGCCTCGATAGTAAGGTACCGTATTCTCCCCGAAGGCGCGCTCATACTCATCACTATCCAGGTACGAGTCGATCTCGGCCTCAAAGCCTTTGGATTCTAATAAGTTGCTATGGTCGGCAATATCGCTATAGCTATTGGGGGCACGACCTAATAGGTGCTTAAAGTTCAGCTCAATAAACCGATTGCGGGAGCAAGGCTCAAAAAAGCGATTTCGATACAGGTCAGATTTAGCAACCTGGCGAATAAAGTCACGCACGCTAATGCGATGACTGCGTAGTTGCGACTCAGCATCGGCCACGGATGATCGCTCGCTTTCCATCACATGGGCATTACCCAAAACCTGTCTATAAACGGCACGAATGACTGACTCAACCGTTTCTAAAGAGTCATGGGACCATAGTTCAACCGGAGCCGTCCTATCAAAAGGGTGAATCCCTAATCGAATTGCGGAATATACAACAGGATTTGTAAACGTGCTGACCATTCACCGTCTCCAATTTTTATAGTTGTATAGGTTGAACCAGGTCTGCGAGCTGTTGTTCGTAGCAAAAGCAGTAATCCAGCCTATTTAAACCAGTATGCATTGCTACCATTTTATTAAGCTTCGGCCCTATCAACTTTGAGGAATTGTTACAACTCAATAGCCTGATTCCTCGACACTGATTCTTTAAATACCTAATCAGGAAATACCTAATCAGGCTTGCTTGGCTTCAGTGGATGTCCTGATCATGTATGGTGTGTGGTCTGACCAGGCATTGTGTGATTGGGATAGCGACATGAACGTTCGAATGGGGAGTTCAGACAAACTCGGTGATCACAAACCAGAAAACCTCATGCAGCCATCGTTGGCTGGACTTCATGAAAGACTAAGAAGTCTTGAAAATGGTGATGCTGATGGCCAAGAAATCGAATCGATTAAGGAACAGATTCGCACCCAACTTCCTGCTGTTGGTACAGCGAGGTCACTGCCTCAGAAGAAAACGCCCAGTGGTCGTACAAACGTTTTGCATATGAACTATATGCACAGTCAAACCGATCCATCTGGTGAGACTGAAATTGAGCATTTACGGTTCTTTGCTAGAACGGTCAAGGAACTTGGGTTGCGTTTGGAAATTTTGACGGACGAGGGCTGTCGAGAAGAGCTTGAACAAGAGCTGTCAAAAGAGAGTTTTAAAGCCCTGGACTATACCTTGGTAATTGCCCAAAAGCCCGTATCGAAGTGGGCTGAGGATAGTGTGGAGTATTTGCAAAATGGTCAAGTCGCTGTCCTCAGTTTGTTTGATGACGATCTCCTCGAACTAGCGATGAAAGCGGGTAGACAGGAGCGATGGCAAGGAAAAGTGAGCCCAGAGACGCTAGCAGAAGTCCTACGGGATGATCACCTGTGGATTCTCCTGGGGACCAGGGTCAATGCCTTAAAAACGTCTTTAGAGAGGGAGTATGCGGCTCAGGTTAGGGGGCAACAGGTGGGGTATATCCGAGCCTATATAGAAGGTGGGAATATGATTACTGGGGAGGACGCTGTCGGTAACCCTGTGATTCTGATTGGCAAGGATGCGATCGCATCCACAGCCTATATGTATCAAATTGACGACGACGACGTCAGACGAATTTTATGTGAGGATTTTGGTTTAGAAAGCATTGAGCAAGTGATCTGTGTAGAGCAGCCGGGAAAATTTCACTTGGACATGGGGATGCTGTTTATTGGCAAGGGTGTTGTCATTGTCAATGACAGCAGAAAAGCGCTTAAAGATGCCATAGAGATGGCCGAATTGGCCCCTTGTCTAACAACGGAAAGAATGGCAGCAAAACTGCAATTGCAATGCAGTTTGGAGGACGACGCTGCGAAAGACTTGCAAACGGCAGGCCTACAGGTATGGCGAGAGAAATTAGAGGACAATGTGTTTTATAACTTTTTTAATGGCGAGTTTGTCGAGGGGGCTGATGGATTTAGTTATTACATCACTAATGGAGGGTTACAGGATCAAGAAGAACGATTTGAGGCCTTGATGATCCAGGAATGGAATGTGGTTAAAAAAGTCTTTTTTAGTCCGCAAGATACGGCGCAAAGGGGGCTCCAAGAGAGAGGGGGCGTAGGATGCCGACTGAAGGGAGCAAGACTTTGAGTTTGGGCCGTCTTCAAAGTAAAATCCCATCGGACAAACAACCGGTTGCAGCTAAGTTCTCGCCTAGTCGAACAGTGTGAGCCTGATTGCTCAGTGGGATTAACCAGGACTGGTTTGAACTTAAGCATGACGTTCCAGTAACTTTTTGGGCAACGAGCAATAAAAGTGAATTGGTGCCAATGTCAATAACGGCATTGATCGAGTCAGTTCCCATGGTTGCTTTGGGGCAATGTAATGTTGCGTCTAAAAACAAACTGCAATAAAAGGCAACTGAATGCAATGAAGTGTATCTCGTTGTCGTTAATTGCAGGAAAATTTTAGCTTTGGTGATAGTCCTTGCTCTTGGCTGGTTTGTGGATAGAAAAATAAGTGTCGGGAGCAAAAAGAGTATTAAGGGTTGACCCTCAATGCGATTTTCAGGGCCAGAATATTCGTGGACTTGAAGCACTCGCGTCAAAAACCTATGCGCCCAATTCGTACCTTTAACGTTACGCCCACACTGCCCGCTTCGTTAGCTCCGCTACGTCAGCTTGCTGAGAATATCCATTGGGATTGGGATGTGGGGACGATTGATTTATTCAAGCGGTTGGATCCCGAGCTATGGGCATCCAGTCGATACAATCCCATCTTGATGCTGAGCACCATCAGCCAGGATCGTCTTCAGGCTGTGGCGGAAGATGGTGGATTTATTGCCCAGATGAACCATGCCATGGGGCGTTTAGAGCAGTATCTAAAGGCCCAGTCATGGTACGACGCACATCGGGCTAATCCGACTGCTAATGAGTGCTATGCCTACTTCTCCATGGAGTTTGGTTTGACCACATGTCTGCCGGTTTATTCGGGTGGTTTGGGTGTACTAGCGGGCGACCATCTAAAGACAGCGAGCGATTTAGGCTTGCCCCTAGTTGGCGTTGGTTTGCTGTACCAAGAAGGTTACTTTGCTCAGTATCTCAATGCGGATGGTTGGCAGCAAGAGCGCTACCCCATCAATGATTTTTACAATATGCCGTTGACCCTGGAGCGCGATAGCCAGGGCAATGAGTTGCGTATTTCCGTTGATTATCCAGGCCGTAAGGTCTATGCCCGGATCTGGCGAGTAGATGTGGGTCGGGTGCCTTTGTATCTGTTGGATACCAACATTGAGCCTAACGCTCCCCATGATCAGGATATTTGCGATCGCTTATACGGTGGCGACATCGACATGCGTATCCACCAGGAAATGATGCTGGGGATTGGTGGTGTCCGCATGCTCAAGGCCCTGGATCGTAAGCCATCTGCCTATCACCTCAATGAAGGCCATTCTGCATTCTTGGCCCTAGAGCGGATTCGCATGCTGATGGATGACCAGAATATGAGCTTTATTGAGGCTCAGCAGTTGGCCCAGGCTACGCAGCTATTTACCACCCATACTCCTGTCCCTGCCGGGATTGACCTATTTCCCCCCGAAAAGATATTCCATTACCTCGGGCATTATGCGGCTCGTTTTGGCCTATCCCATGAGCATTTCTTGGGCTTGGGTAGAGAGAACGATGCCGATAATGATGCGCCCTTTAGTATGGCGGTTTTGGCCATTAAGATGGCCTCATTTGTTAACGGTGTAAGTAAGCTCCACGGGGCTGTATCCCGCACCATGTTTGGTGGACTGTGGCCCGATTTACCCGTGGATGAAGTGCCTATCACCTCCATTACCAATGGCGTTCATGCCCGTAGTTGTGTGGCTAAGTCCACCCAGCAACTCTATGACCGTTACCTGGGTGCTGAGTGGGATAGCGCTGGTATTGACGACGCCCTATGGAACAAGGTAAGTGCGATTCCCGATGAGGAAATCTGGCGCAACCATGAAAGCTGCCGTTCCCATTTGGTAGTGTCCGTAAGGGACCGGATGTACAAGGCGGTTAAAGAGCGGGGCGGTTCCCATCTCGAAATGGAGAGAGCCCAAGAGGTATTGGATCCCAGTATCCTCACCATCGGCTTTGCCCGTCGCTTTGCCACTTACAAGCGAGCGACTCTGTTCCTAAGAGATGTAGAGCGTCTGCGTAAGATTGTTGAAAACTCTCTGGGTCGACGGGTACAGTTTGTGATTGCGGGAAAGGCTCACCCCAAGGATATTCCTGGTAAGGAACTGATCCGCAACATTATTCACTTTACTCGTGATGAAGGGTTAGATCGCTCCATCGTATTTGTTCCCAACTACGATATTCACGTGGCTCGCTGGATGGTGTCTGGCTGTGATGTCTGGCTCAACAATCCTCGCCGTCCCCGTGAAGCGTCTGGTACCAGTGGTATGAAAGCGGCAATGAATGGTCTTCCCAACCTCAGTGTCCTAGATGGCTGGTGGGATGAGGCGGACTACGTTGCCACCGGCTGGCCCATTGGTAATGGTGAAGACTACGACGATCAGGACTACCAGGATGAGGTCGAGGCCAATGACCTCTATGAGCTGCTAGAAACTGCTGTGGTTCCTCTCTTCTATGAGCGGGATGGCCATGGTATTCCTCGCGGCTGGGTCGCTAAAATGAAGGCCGCTATCCGGTTAAATACCCCTGCTTTCAATACGGCCCGTATGCTCCAGGATTATGCAAATCTGGGTTATTTTGCGGCATCGGATCGCGGCCGTCAGCTAGTCGCTGATGACTATGCTCCGGCTAAGGCTCTAGCTCAATGGCAGTCAGAATTGCACCAGCACTGGCAACAGATTTCCATCGCGGAAATCGGCCTATCCCACGATGTGGATCTACAGGTGAATGAGCCTCTGCAGGTAACGGCACGGGTCCATCTTGGTCATCTGCAGGCATCGGATGTCTCGGTAGAGTTTTACCAGGGTGGGGTTGATGTTGATGGTGAACTGCGCGGCGGTCGGGCAACGGCGATGGTTTATCGCGGCCAAGACCCTGATGGCAGTAGCCGATATAACCTGAATGTTGCCTATGGTCAGAGTGGTTTACAAGGCTTCTCTCTGCGTGTGCTACCTAAGCATGAGCATTTGAGCAGTTCCTATCTTCCTCGTCTGATTCTCTGGGCCGATCCGGACCATGTTCGCATCGTGATTGGGAATATTGAATCAGCCCCTGGCTTGGCGCAAGTGACTGCCTAGGTTGATTTGGGTAAAGGGTTAAAAGCTGCCGTGTACACACAAGTCGAAGAGTCGTTCAATCCTCCGAGATGTGTGTATACCGTAGGGTAAAGGAAAGAGAAAACCTACCTTTGCCCTTACCCTTTCTTTTCCTCAAGAGTTTGTTGTCTTTTCAGTTAGCTTTGATGGCTGCTTCAATGGTGGCAATCACTGATTGACTAAGAGCTTGATAGTCATAGCCCCCTTCGAGTCCAAACAGGACGCGAGGGGCTATTTTGTTACAGGCTGTTGTAAAAAATCCATAGTCTGTGGGGCTGAGATTTATCCCCGCCAGGGGATCGGCGGCAGTGGCATCGTAGCCTGCACTCACGAGCAGGAGATCTGGTTGGAATCTTTGCAGAAATGGGACGACCTGCTGTTCAAATTGAGCTTGATAGTCCTGGAGGACGCTCCTTGCTGCCATGGGGATATTGCACACATTGCCATGGGCACCTGTTTCGCTGGCTTGGCCGGTACCTGGATAGGCAGGCATTTGATGCAATGAGCAGTAGGCAACCTGGGGGTGGTTGCTTACCAGTTGCTGGGTGCCGTTGCCATGGTGAACGTCCCAGTCCAGAATAGCCACCCGATTTATGCCGGGCTGTGCCAGGGCGTAGTGGGCGGCGATGGCGGCATTGCTTAAAAGGCAGAATCCCATGCCTTGACCGTACTCAGCATGGTGACCGGGGGGACGGGCTAAGACAAACCCTGAGGCTCCATCGGTATTTAAGACATAATCCACCCCGTCTAACCAGGCGGCTACGGCTAATAGGGCAATGGCGTAACTGGCGGCGGAGACGGGGGTATCGCCATCTAAATGGCCGCCGCCCCGTTCAGCAATGCGTTGGAGGGTGAGGACGTAGGCGGGGTCGTGGACAGCATTGATGTAAGGTAAGGGGTTGCGATCGCAAGGCTCCACCCACTCTAAATAGGTCGCGATGGTATGAGCTTTCAAGGCCGCCACCACTGCTGTCAGTCGTCCCGCATTTTCAGGATGTTCCAGACCCGTGTCATGGGCCAAAAAACGCTCAGAATAAATCACTCGAAAAGGCACGACACAGGGGGGCATTATTTTTCTCTCCGGAGTCTTTAAAAGACGTTACATTCTATGCTTTTCTCAATCTCCCTCTCTAGGGGGTTTTCGGTTTTAATTCACCCTGCTTGATGGGCCTAGAGGATTCATCTCAAACCCCTTTATTTAATAGGGTTACAGTGTTCATCAAGAATGCTGGTAATGTGCTAAAATTTTATACGTTCTCAACGTTTATTTTCTCAGGAAAACGTTTCCTCAGTGTTCCTAGTTTAGAGGACTTGCAGCCCTTACTAAGAACCCGTCAAGTTAGGTATTGTTTTTCCGGATTCTTTGGAGTCTCCTTTCTGTATGAGTAATCCCCAAGAGCGGATTGTATCCACCAATCTGCGCAACGAGATGTCCCGCTCCTACTTGGAGTACGCCATGAGCGTCATTGTAGGACGAGCCCTGCCGGATGCTAGGGATGGTCTCAAGCCAGTGCATCGTCGTATTCTCTACGCTATGCATGAGCTGGGGTTAACTGCAGATAGACCCTTTAGAAAATGTGCTCGTGTTGTTGGTGAAGTTTTAGGTAAATACCATCCCCACGGTGATACGGCTGTATATGACGCCTTGGTGCGGATGGCCCAGGACTTTTCCATGCGGGCTCCGTTGATCTCTGGTCATGGTAACTTTGGCTCCATCGATAACGATCCGCCAGCGGCCATGCGATATACCGAGTCGAGGCTACACGCCTTGACCAGTGCGGCCTTGCTACAAGATATCGAATCTGAGACCGTTGACTTCGCCGATAACTTTGACGGTTCTCAGCAAGAGCCCACCGTCATGCCTGCGCGGATCCCGCAGCTATTGCTCAATGGCTCCTCGGGGATTGCGGTGGGGATGGCCACCAATATTCCTCCCCATAATTTAGGAGAGCTAGTAGACGGTGTCATTGCCCTGATCCAAAATCCTGAGATTACTAGTCAGGAACTCATGGTTAACCATATCCATGGGCCAGATTTCCCTACAGGGGCCCAGATTGTTGGGAGCAATGGCATTCGTGATGCGTATTTGACCGGGCGTGGTTCCGTCACCATGCGAGGTGTGGCCGCCATTGAGACCCTGGAATATACCGGTCGGCCCGATCGCGAGGCGATTATTATCACCGAACTGCCCTATCAAACCAATAAGGCTGGTTTGATTGAGAAGATTGCTGATATGGTCAATGACCGTCGTTTGGACGGGATCTCCGATATTCGTGACGAGAGCGATCGCGACGGCATGCGCGTTGTGATCGAACTCAAGCGGGACGCCTATCCCAAGGTGGTGCTCAACAATCTCTACAAGCAGACGCCACTGCAGAACAACTTTGGTGTCAACATGCTGGCCCTGGTCGATGGTGAACCTCAGTTGTTGCCCCTGAAGAGATTTTTAGAAGTCTTTGTAGACTTCCGGGTGGAGACAATTACCCGTCGCACCCGCTATGAACTGCGCAAGGCAGAAGAGCGCGATCATATTCTCCAGGGATATCTGATCGCCCTTGATAATCTTGACGCGGTGATTGCGTTGATTCGCCATGCGGCTGATGTGGCCACGGCTAAGCAAGAGCTGATGGACTCCTACGAGCTATCTTCTGCTCAGGCCGATGCAATTCTACAGATGCAGTTGCGTCGTCTGACCGCCTTAGAAGCTGACAAGATTCAGCTGGAGCACGAAGCGCTTCAGGAAAAAATCATCGATCTACGGGATATTTTGGCTCGCCGCGAGCGTATTTTGGCCATCATCCAAGAAGAGTTGCTGCTGCTGCGCAATAACCATGCTAATGAGCGGCGGACTGTCATTGAAGCGGCTGAAGATGAGCTGACCGATATTTCTCTCATTGCCAATGAGCAGGTGGTCATTTTAGTGACTGAGCAGGGGTACATCAAGCGGATGCCCGTCTCCACGTTTGAAGCTCAAAACCGGGCCACCCGTGGTAAGTCGGGTACCCGCATGAAAGATGACGATGCCATCAATCATTTCATTACCTGCTGTACCCACGATCATGTGTTGTTCTTTACCGATCGAGGTGTGGCTTACACCCTGCGGGCATATCAGATTCCAGAGGGATCTCGGGTGGCAAGGGGTAATCCCATTGTGCAAATGCTGCCTATTCCCCGTGAGGAAAAAGTGACCTCTGTGTTGGGGGTGCAAGAGTTTTCTGAAGATGTGTATTTGGTCATGCTCACCCAGGGGGGCTTTATTAAGAAAACGGCCCTGTCTGCGTTTGGTAATATTCGTGCCAACGGTCTGATTGCCATCTCCCTGGAGGAGGGAGATGAGCTGTGTTGGGTGCGGTTAGCTCGGGCTGAAGACAGCATTATTATTGCGTCCCAGCATGGTATGACCATTCACTTTAGGGCCGATAACACTCAGCTCCGGCCCTTGGGACGACCTACTCGTGGTGTTCGGTCCATGTCTCTGAGAGATGGCGATAAGCTGATAAGCATGGATATTTTGCCCGCTTCGGTCACGGATCAAGTGGCGGCTTCGGGGTCGTCTGACGATGGCGATGGTGAGGCGGGTGATGACGAGGCTGCTGTCGAGGAGAATGTTGGTCCCTGGGTATTGGTAATTGCGGCGGGCGGTCTCGGTAAGCGGGTGCCAGTGGATAATTTCCGCTTGCAGAATCGGGCCGGTATGGGCCTGGTGGGAATGAAATTCCGTAAGAAGAATGATGAGTTGGTGGCACTGCGGGTGGTCAGTCCTCGTGATGAGCTGATGCTGGTAACCCAGCGTGGCATTATTATTCGTCAGGCGATTGATGCGATTTCGATCCAGTCGCGGATGGCGACCGGTGTGCAGCTGCAGCGTTTGGGTGGGGATGATGCGATCGCAGCCGTTGCCGTTGTACCTGAGTTAGAGATTGATGAAGAGGCCGATAATACCGATGGTTTGGACAATGCCGATGGTTCGGACAATGCCAATGGTTCTGGCGATATCAATGATGCCGAAAATACAGCCTCCGAAGCCATTTTAGAGAACGATGCCGTAGCGGATGAGGATGAGGATTCTGATGTGGCAGAGCCTGATACAGTCGAGGGTGATGGTGATGCATCAGAGGATGAAGAGGACTCAGCTGAACCTGCCGCGCTAGAGGAAGAGGCTGACGATGAGGATGCCGAAGTCTAATCTCCTTTGAAGACCTATGGGGCATCCGTTTGGCTGCAACTAATGATGCCGATGTGTCCGATGTGGGACTGTTTCGTGCTGTAACAGTCCCGTCAGTGATACATATCTTTGAATATTCATGATGCAATCAGTCATAAAATCCGGAAAATAAGCCAATTATGGCTTGACAGCTAAAAATATAGCCTTGAAATTCAAAGTTGTACGTAGAAATACAGGGATTTCATTACAAAGTCTGCTATTAGTAAGACTTCCGGGGAAAAAAATTGATATTAGGCGGTACTCTTAAGGGCAGATGTGATTTGCGCTTAGGTTGAGTGTCGCCCTCGGCACGTATAGATGTTCAGTAGGTATAAGAAGAAACAATGACTCAACTCCACGGGGTGATTGGGTTTGATTGGTTAGGTTTGGACCCGGTGTTCAACCTTGCCTTTGCAGACTCGATTCCACAGTTTACGAATAGTATTAGCAGTCAGCTGGGTAACTTTTTGCCTGGCCTGCTGGGTGCTTTTTTATTGCTAATTGTGGGCCTAGTGGTTGCCACAATTGCTAAGGCCTTTGCTAAGTTTCTGCTAAAGCAGACGAATCTAGACAATCAATTGGCATCCAAGGCTGGCCTTGGTGAGGATGTGCCGATCGAAAATACGATCGGTGGCATCGTGTTCTGGGTAGTGATGCTTTTCTTCATCATTGCTATTTTGAACGCCCTCAAACTGACGGCGGTATCAGAGCCCATTAGCGGTCTCCTGCAAACCGTTTTTGAGTATGTACCTCGACTGGCTGGTGCTGGCCTCATCCTGTTTATTACCTGGGTGATTGCTAAAGTGGCCAAGTCCGCCGTTATTAACGGCCTGGGGCGCTTTAATTTAGATGAGCGTCTGTCTGAGCAGACGGGCGTTGACGGTGAGGGTAATGCCTTTCAGGTTAATGACACCCTGGGCAACGTTGTTTACTGGTTTATTTTCCTACTGGCATTGCCACTTGTTCTAAGTGCGCTACAATTGCCCGGTTTGCTAGGCCCTGTTGAAGAACTATTAAATCAGTTCCTATCGGCCATTCCCCAGGTACTAACAGCGGCCATTGTCTTTGGTATTGGTTGGCTAGTTGCCAATATTGTTAAGGGCATTGTTACGAATCTGCTGATGGCTACCGGTGCGGATAGCTTTGGTACTCGCTTTGGCTTTGCTCCTCGTCCCACCGAAGGTGTGTCTGTCTCTAGCTTGGCTGGCATTCTGGTTTACACCTTGATTTTGATCCCAGCTGCGATCGCGGCTCTAAATGAGCTCAATATCGATGCGATTTCAGGGCCTGCTGTGGATATGTTGGAGCGGGTGCTCTTTATCATTCCTCAGGTATTAGCCGCTGGTGTGGTGTTAACGATCTTCTACTTTATCGGCCAGTTTGTGTCTGATTTGGTCGTTAGTTTGCTGTCGGGGATTGGGTTTGACAACATTACCAATATCTTGGGTCTACCTGAGCTATCCGGTGGTTCAGAGCCTGAGGTTGTCCTATCCGAAGGTGAGCCTATGCCTGCGGTAGAGGCTCCTCAAAAGACTCCCTCCGAGATTGTTGGCATCATTGTTTTAGTCGGCATTGTGCTGTTTGGTGCTATTACCGCTACTGAAATCCTTGACTTTCCAGTACTTACCCAGATTGTCAAGAATATTATGGGCGTTTCCGTCCGTGTACTTAGCGGTGTTGTTGTCTTTGCCATTGGTCTCTATGCAGCTAACTTGGCATTCCGCTTGATCAACGGTATGGGCATGTCCTCTTCTAACACGTTGGCTCAAGCTGCTCGCGTTGCCATCATTGCCTTTGTCGGTGCCATGGCGCTACAGCAGATGGGTGTAGCCACTAGCATTGTCAACCTGGCCTTTGGTCTATTGTTGGGAGCAATTGCCGTGGCGATTGCGATCGCATTTGGTCTTGGTGGTCGTGATGTGGCTGCTGACAATCTGCGAGAGTGGGTTAATAGCCTTAAGCAGTAGTTATTAGACTGTTGACATTAGAACTGTATAGTTAACGGTTCTAATGTCTGCTTTGTGCAGATTTATAGATAAAACAGCAGTTCTTAACCCCACCATAAACCTGTAGAGAGAAGCTAATGTAGTTTCTTTTCTGCGGGTTTATTGCTTTCTAAGGGGCTGGTAGGACGTCACGATTTTTGATTTTTAAGTAAGGTAAAGATAGTGGTCAATAGCCACATCTTGCCCAGGCGTTTTTTCTTGCCATTTCCTTTAAAACAAACCTATGAACAGCAATGAGCTAGCAAAGTATATTGAAGCGACTGACGGTATCAGTAAACCTTGGCTGCTCATACAGCTGCGTCTCAAAAAACTTCAGGAGCGTCGTCACCAGTTATCGCCAGATGATTACGCTAAGCAGGTGGCAGATATCCATACCGATTTAATGAAGTTGGGTGAGTGGTGGGTTGGTCGTGAGAGTGATGTTTTTTAAGTAAGTCAGAGATCAGGAATACTACCAAATGCTGGATAAAAAGGCTGACAGAACGCCCCCTAATGAGGCTGCCGTTGAAACTGGAGATGGCAAAGCAAAGGCTCCAGCTAATATCAACTTGAAGTCGCCAGCCTACTATATCAGTCGAGAATTAAGCTGGCTGTCATTTAACGAGCGTGTGCTCCATGAAGCGATAGATCCACGGACACCATTGCTAGAACGGTTAAAATTCTTGGCCATTTTTAGCAATAACCTGGATGAATTCTTTATGGTGCGAGTAGCAGGGATTAAAAAGCAAATTGAGGCCCAGGTAAGTCGTCGTACTCCCGATGGTCGTACCCCGGTAGAGCACCTGCAGGCAATTGGTCAGAAGCTGAGGCCTGCCTTTGCCAAACAGCAGGAATGTTTTCTCCAAGTTAATGCTCAATTACGAGAGCATGGTATCCAGCTGCTAGATTATGACGATCTCAACAGTAAGCAAGTAACCTATCTCCAGTCTTATTTCGAAGACCAGATCTTCCCAGTGCTGACACCGTTGGCGGTTGATCCGGGGCATCCCTTTCCCTATATTTCTAATCTCAGTCTCAATTTAGCGGTAGTTGTGCGTGAAGCCGATTCCGAGGAGACTCACTTTGCCCGGATTAAAGTCCCTAAGGTTTTACCTCGATTTATTCAATTGCCTAAGTCCTTGCAGTCTGAGGACACAGTCTGGGCAGCTGTGCCTTTGGAGCAGGTGATTGGTAAGAATCTTACGTTTCTCTTCTCCGGCATGGTGGTCGAGGAGTACTATACTTTTCGCATTACTCGCAATGCTGATCTGTTTGTTGAAGAAGACGATGCGGACGATTTGATGTTAGCCCTGGAGCAGGAGTTGCGGAAGCGTCGTCTAGGGGGCTCCCTTGTTCGTATTGAGCTACAGTCAGGGACCTCTCCTGAGGTCCTGTCCACTTTACTGACGGAGATGCATTTAAATGAGGACGATATTTATGAGGTAACCGGTCTGGTGGGGCTAGGCGATCTGATGACGCTGATTGGACTCCCCCTGCCAGAGCATAAAGACCCTGATTGGTCAGCCGTTGTCCCCTCACCATGGAATCACATCAACCGGGATGATGCTGATGGTGAGGGTGACGATGTATTTTCTATCATTCGTCGTCGAGATCGCTTAGTGCATCATCCCTACATTTCATTTTCAGCGACGGTACAACAGTTTATTACTCAAGCAGCAGCTGATCCCGATGTACTCACCATCAAGATGACCCTGTATCGCACCTCAGGAGACTCTCCCATTATCAATTCACTGATTTCAGCAGCTGAAAATGGTAAGCAGGTTGTTGCTTTAGTAGAACTCAAGGCTCGCTTTGATGAGGAAAACAATATCAATTGGGCTCGTACCCTTGAAAAAGCAGGGGTGCATGTGGTCTATGGCCTACTAGGCTTAAAGACTCATACCAAAGTTGCCCTAGTGGTTCGTAAGGAGCACGATGGCATTCGTCGCTATGTCCACATTGGGACCGGCAACTACAACCCTAAAACTGCTCGCATTTATACCGACTTAGGTTTGCTTAGCTGTAACGAAGATCTTGGGGCGGACCTAACTGACTTGTTTAACTTCCTCACAGGGTACTCACAGCAAAAGGCCTATCGTCAGCTATTGATTGCCCCAATTACTTTGCGGGAGCGTATGTTGGCATTGATCAAGCAGGAAATGACCTATGGCACAGAAGGGCGCATCATCGCCAAAATGAATTCTCTGGTAGACCCCGAGATTATTCAAACGTTGTATCAAGCCTCCCAAGTCGGAGTAAGCATTGATCTGATCATCCGTGGTACTTGCTGTCTGACTCCTGGCGTGGAAGGCGTCAGTGACAATATTCGAGTTATCAGCATTATTGGCCGTTTTCTAGAACATTCTCGTATCTTTTATTTTCATAACGGAGGGAATGTGCAGTTTTATATTGGCAGTGCTGATTGGATGCCCCGTAACCTGGATCGCCGGGTTGAGGCTATTACGCCCGTTTTAGCTCCCCATCTACGTCGTGATCTGACAAATCTTTTAGATATTTGTCTTGCCGATAACCGTCAGGCTTGGGAGATGCAGTCAGATGGTACCTACGTGCAACGTCAGCCTCAACCCAATGAATCTGAAAGAAGCACCCATGAGCAGTTGATGCAGCAGACGAAGGGAAAGCCAGCTTACTAATACTGGTTGCCCTCAGTCTATCAGTTCGATAGGCATACTCTGACGGGGATCATTGACCGACAAAGACTTACCCCTGATAGATGCCAGAGGAAATACTATTATTAACACCCTTAGAACAAGAAAAGTTGTTGCTTTTAAGAGGGAAACACGAGGAAATTTAGCTTGAGTTTAAGGGCATAACTAATAATGTTCCTAATACAAAGGCGTAGCTTTATCAGCACTTTTGCTGATAGATATTGAGCGAAAAGACATGGTTAAGGGGGAGAGATAGTTTGTTAAAAATGAGTCATCTACCTACGTATGCCAGATGCATTTGTGTGGCGTCTATGAAGGTGTCCTGAGAAGCGTTCAAATCATTGAACGCTCTTAGGACTATGGATTTGATCCACTCATGGCATAATGATGGGCACGAGTTACGTACGTATCCGGAAGGGGCATCAATTACAACATGAAATTTTTAAATTGCATTTATATAAACCAATAAGGCTAAAGATATAAATTTTCGACCAGTTTCTATGGAAATACTTGCACTTTTATAGCGACTGATTGAAATTGGTCAATATAGCCGGGTAAACAAATTGTTTGAGTCTGTATTCTTTAGTTGTCGTTAACGCCACCTCAAAAGAATTTCTAGAGAAATACGATTTGCATTCCCAGGGTAACTTGAGCTTAATTTCTATTTAGGTGTATCTACTCAATTGATAATTACTTCCCATCTTTATTTATATCAAGAGAGTGCGAAGCAATTAGCCTGTGTATCCTTGCATTCGTTAGTTGTTTCTGGGACAAGACTTACTTTCGATAATCCATGCATATATCGAAATAGTTTTTTTAGTCCCTGATCTATCTTTGCTCTATCTGATTTTTACCACTTCGAATACCGTTCTTTGACCGGAACTTCTCACATGGTTTTAGCAGGCACTATTACTCAAAAAACACTACACCCACTTACTTTGCTGGCACAGCTGGTAGGGCGTCAAGTCAGTGGCGAACTCTTAGTAGTTTGCAATGATGTTCGGTGGTCTCTGTGGTTACAGCGGGGCAAGCTCTTGTTTGCAACGAGTTCTCAGAATGGATTCGATGCACTGAGATTCGAGGGACGTCAGCTGTTTCCCGAGGCTATATCTGATTTGGTACTGGCACAGCTGCAGCTTTATCATCGGCAATACATTCACCAGGGCGATGATTTGATTGCTGACTATCGGGCTGTCCGTTGGCTGGTTGAGCAAGAGCACATTACCTTTGACCAGGCTGGTCAATTGGTGCGTGCTTTAGCCGTAACTACGGTGACGTCTTTATTGCGCGTCACCCGAGGCAGTTATGAGGTCAATAACTTTAGCAATATCGTTGACTATCCAGCTTTTTGTACTTTAGACATTCGGACTCTGGTAGAGCAATGCCATAAGGAGGCTGAAGCACTTTCATCAAAGCGTGACAGTGCTCCTAATAACGAAATTGCTGTCCCTAAAAGGAAGCCCCCAGTCATTGAGGAACTACCTGCTCCAGGGAATGATATCAAGGCGTTACTTCAGCAGGCATCTACTCGTTCCTTTGAGCCGTCTTTGAAGGTCCTCAGCCCAGATGCAACATTCCGGTCGACGACGACGACGACGACGATCAAAGACAGCGCCTCTCCTTCCTATCAGCTAGTATGCATTGATTCTGATCAGCAGGCGATTCAAGAACTTCGAGATTTTTTAGAGGATACGGTGTTCTCGATTACGTCTGTTGATGATGTTGCTACAGCAGTTGCGGACTTAGCTAAATGTCAGCCTGATTTGATTATGCTGACAACGGTTATGGATGGTTTGGACGGCTTTGATTTATGTTCCCATCTGCGTCGTCATCCTCAGTATAAGGATGTACCCATTATCCTCTTGGCTAAGAAGGCTAGTCTCATTGGGCGGATTCGGGCTAGATTGTCCGGTGCCTCCTTTTATATTGGTAAGCCTATCAATCGGACCAAGCTAATGGTTAAGCTATTTACCCTGTTGGTGTAGTGGCTGCCTTCTTGGTTCGAATATGTAAACCCAATATATAAAAGTCTGCTAAAAGGCTGGCCCGATTGGTCAGCCTTTTGTCTGTGCTGCGCAATTTGGATGAACTTTGGCCGCGCGGCGCTGCCTATCGCTGCGCAATTTAGATGAACTTTGGCCGCGCCGCGCTGCCTATCGCTGCGCAATTTGGATGAACTTTGGCCGCGCCGCGCTCGTCTACCCTACACTAATGGGTCCAGGTGGTAAGCTGCTGCTCTTGACCATGGTGGTGAACCACAGGATGGTGCTCGATGGGCTCGATGGAGTGGAAATGGTTGTAATCAATAATGGAGCGTCCTGTTTCACTGGTCGAAATGATGTCTACAAATTTGTGATCCCAGAAAATTTCGTAAGCATTAAAGGCATGACGGGCATGGATAGTCTGGGACAAGGTTTCATCTAACCCTGTCAATGTCACAATAATCTCAGCTCGTCGTTCACGCAGGCTTTCTGGGGTTTCTCCATAGAACGGACTATCGCTGGTGAGGTGATGCATGGCGGTCCAGGAAAGGCTAAACACTGGGGTATGAGAACGAACCAGTGGTAGGTCGTGGAATCGGCGGATATGTTCGCCTTCTTCTGTGGTTTCATCCCTGACCAGGGTGACCCATAGCTGCGCTTCTAATATATAGTTACGACGTTCGTTTGCTGTACGAAACATCAGGGTGGGTACACCGTTAAAGGGCGCTATGACGGCCACATTACTGTACAGAATACGGGCAGTGGGTAGGGAAAATCGAGCGAATACCAGGCCTGTTGTCACCGCAACAAAAAATAACCCAAAAATCGATTCGATCACCACCAGCGAATGGGTATAGTTACTGGTGGGATACATGGCTCCATAGCCGATGGCGGCCATGGTCTGAACGCTGAAGAAGAATAAATCTTGAAAATGACCGGGACGAATATTTTCGATCGCATCCGCATCTAAACTATAGGCAATAGCAAATAGACCATTGACCAATAGATAAAACCCACTGACCAGCATAATAAACGCAGGCCAGGAAATGGTTAGCAATATATGGTATAGGTCTCCCCAGTAGGAATGGGTAACACCAATCCTCTCAATATTCGGATAGTGCTCCTCACGATACAACAGGAACCGTCTCGAGGCACGGCGGAGTCGAGGTTTTAGCATACGGTCTTGATGGGATAGGACGGTTCGAAGTGAGCCTAGGGACACTGGCATAATAAAACCTACAGCTAGATAGGCTAAACCCATGGCATAGGGCAGCGTCAGAGAACGTCCTATGTCGTAGTTTGGGCGATACAGTTTGACCCTATTTGCTGTAAGAGTTCCATCCTGAACCTAGACTTTAGACATTCAGTTTGGAACTACTGAGACTCTACGGGCAAGCACTTAAGCCACTCAAGATATCTCAAACCGGAAGGTGTTACAAATTTTCACGCTTTGTTTTTGCTTATTGTAGCTAAAAGCGATTGCTTTCCCAGCGTTCCATTTAAGAGAGGAAGTCCACTGTTTAACATTAGACGTGGCTACAAACGGCTGAATTTTCAAAAAGACAACGCTGAGATTGGAGCTTCCTCACGCTAGCTTTATATAAGGGATGTTTTTTACTTAATTATGTCTGCTGCTATTGACGAAGGCTGATATTCCCTAGACGGATGATTTAATAGAAATATTGGACATATTAGACAAAAACTGGTCGTAATTCCACTGAGCCAGAATGTTGTATTTGTTAGACATGATCACATTAGGACAGCAGGACATGAGCATTTCGGGGTTATTTGCCACTACTCGCCATACCGCTAGGTTCAGTGTCAAGCTGTTTTTGGGTGTCTGGCTATTGGGCGCGCCTGCCATGGCACAGACTCCCAGCCAATTTGAGTCACCAATTCTAATGGCTCAGCGTCAAACGATTCTCAGAGAAGGTGATCGAGGAGCCGCAGTTAGAGAGTTGCAGCAAAGTTTGGACAGCAACGGATTATTTCCTGCCGCGATCGACGGTGTTTATGGTTCGGAAACTACCCGTGCAGTGCGCCAGTTTCAACGCATTCGTGGGCTTGAGGTGACTGGTATTGCCGATGATGACACATTAGATGAGCTAGGTGTTGATTTAGATCGGCTAACAGTAGGTCTATCCCACCCCGAGCATGGGTTTATCAGTGGAGATCGTGTCACCCCCGATTCGAGCTCAGAAGATGTACGTACATTGCAGCAAGTATTAAGGATGTTTGGTTTCGATCTAGATACCGATGGTATTTATGGAGGGCAAACAGAACAGGCTGTCAGGGCCTATGAGCGAACTGCGGGACTCTCGGTTGATGGCATTGCTGATCGCACTACATTGCTCGATATGGGATTTAGCACTGATAGTCGCAATTTTCGCGATGACCGTAGAACAAACTCTAGGGATAGGAGCAGACGGTCTCCAAGCGATGGTGTTGGCAGCAGTCGGTCTTCCTATGGGCGTTACGTCGCCGCTATCATTGCTGGTCCCTCCGAACTGAGTAATGTCCGTCAAGACTTCCCCAATGCAACGGTAGAAAGAAATAACCAGGGTGAATATATCAGCATTGGCCGCTTTGTAGAGCATGAGGATGCAGATGACTGGGCTGATTTTGCTAGTGATCTTGGCTATGAAGCACGGGTACTGAGAGATTAAATTTTAGGTATTTCCACTTTAGTCAGTACATTTTGTCAATCATTCGCTAATATATACGCCATCCAGCTGAGTCGGTATATAAACCTTGTCCACGTCCAGAACTGGAGTTTTTCCGTAGAAGAAGCTACAGGTTTCAACTTGGACGTGGTTTATGTGTATCCGACGTAGCGGGACTGTATACCCTCTAGCTGAGCCGCCGAAATTATTGCGCTGAGTTAGAACCTGTCAGCGTTATCTCAGGGAATTTTGTCATGTCTAAGTTACTGACGGCTGCTGTTGTGGGGAGCATTCTGGCTTTGGTCGGGCTATCTAGCCATGCACAGACCCTATTACCACCACCACCGCCGCCGTTACCTAGCCCCAGTGGATTTGCGGGTCCCCCTGGCACCGGTCGATCTCTGGTTCCTGGTGACTCAGGGATTGACGTAGAAGCATTGCAGTTAGCCCTGGATCGCAATGGGTTTAACCCAGGTCCTATCGATGGGGCCTATGGACCGATGACCAGTAATGCTGTCAGTCAGTTTCAGCAGGTGTATGACTTACCGGTCACTGGCGTAGCGGGGCCAGCAACTCTGGATATTTTGGGTATAGAGGAAGCCACTAATGATATAGAAGTCGTTGTTAACGATAGAGATTTTACGCTAGATGATGATCGGCCTTATGTGGCTGCTATCACGGGTTCCACCCGTAAGTTAGGGCAGGTGCAGCGCTCTTTGGGCGGTGCCACGCTGGATTCGGCCCGCCAAGGTAATTTTATTAACATTGGTAGCTATAGCAGTCGTTCAGCTGCTGCGGAACGAGTACGAGAAGCTCGTCGATTGGGATTTGATGCTCGCACGTTATATCGACCTTGATGGGCTAGGTATAACGTGCGAGGCATTTAATTAGCTAGCAATGCCTAAGGCTTGACCCAAATTAGGTATTGCTTCGCAGTGTTGAGTGTAGTGGTAATACACTTCTTGAGCCCGTTCTAAATTGAGGTTGAGGCCTAAATTGATACCCAGGTTAATCAAACGCTTAATCCCTTGGATGGCCACGGGGTTAACATGCATAATGCAGTCTAGGCGAGTGGCATTGGGTTCACTTTGTAGTGTTTGACGCAAGGCTTGTAAAATCAGACCTTCTAGCAATGGTTTGGCTGTCGGTATGGTGAGATGGCAGTGGAGGTGGTTGGCCTCGATGGCGATGCCCTCCAATTCCCCTAAATAACCTGTACTAATGGCCACAATGTTTTCATCAATGTCGCTGAGGTCTTGTTCAAGCTGTCGTAAAACATCAATGGCACGGTGACTGAGGGTAATCTCAGCAGCGACCTGTAGCTCACGAGGCACATCCATGCGATCGCGATGGAAAGCCATCAGGACGCCATAATTTTCCCGATAGATTTGGGTGTATAGCTGATTTAGCTGATGCAGTGTATTTTGGCTGAGCAACTGCATGATGTGCTGCCGTTCTTCACTAAACAACTGCTGCAGATTAAAGGTGTGTTCTCCAAACTGAGTTTGGATGGCGGCAATGGTTTGGACGACGCTACCCTGAGCAAAGATTTTCAGGACGGCGTCTTTGGCTCGTGCATAGGCCAGCCGATTTTTAAAGGGGCGAATGCCGCAGAGAAATTCCTGTCCGCCTAAATGGCAAACGGCAAAGGTATAACTAGCCTTTGCCTGGGTGATTTCTGACACGATACTGACTTGTCCCAGGGCGAGGGTAAGTGCCCCCATGGTTTGTTTTTGATAATCCTGGTGAGTAAGTGTATGACAATACAGACGCTGTTCCCGATGGTACGTGTGGAAAACCGAGGACATGGCATAGTGGGCCACCACCTGTTCTGCACTGATGCGGGTGGGTTGGACCTGGGCTCGATAGATCCCAGCACCGTCCTTAAACTGAGGGACATTGCTGGGAGCCAGGGCTAGCTTTTCGATAAAGTCTGCTTCTAGGGATTCGCCTTCTCCACAGATTTGTTCTGCTAGCTCTATGGCCCGAGCGGCATAGCGCAAAATCTGGGTGCCTTCGGGGCGAGAGATTTCTTCAAAGAACCAACCACAGCTGGTGTACATCAGCATGGCATGGCGCTGCATCTCTAAGAGACAGAGGGCATCCGTGCGTTCAATCTGGGTCAGTTCGTGATGCTGGTGTTGGTTAAAGAATTGCTCAATGGTGAGGGGGGTGCGATCGCATACCACATTGATATAGCTATCGCGCGCGGCCCAAACATCTTTGAACAGTTCCTCACCGGTAATTTCATAGATTTCAATCAGTTCATCCCGCAGCCAATCAAGGGCCTGACGCAGGGGAGCCCGCCACTGTTGGTGCCACTCGCCACCGCCACCGCAGCCACAGTCATTTTTCCAGCGCTCAACACCGTGGGAGCAGCTCCAAGCGGTAACCGGCTTGAGTTCAAGTTCCCATGTGGGAGGAAATAGACTGAGATAGCGAGCATAGCTAATCACCTGCCAGCCCCGATCGATAAACTCGTGCTGAAGGGCATAGGCCAGGGCCTTTTCGGCACCGCCGCGATGGTGGCCAAAGGTTTCCCCATCGGTGGCTACCGAAATCAGCTGAGCTTCGTTGTGATCACCGCGAATGGCCAGGCCGATGCGATCGGCAAAGGACTGGGACGACTGGAGAATGTCGCTAAAGCCCATGTCACCAGAAATCGGCCCGTCATATACGAAAATATCGATATAGTTTTGCCCTGTCGGTAAACCGGGGACATAACATCGGTAGGGACGGGTGGGATCGATTTGACCACCGCCCACTTCATGCCAGTCGGAATACTCCGGCGATATCTGACGACAGCGTTGCACCTGGGAAGGAGCGACGATGGTGAACTTGATCCCTTCCTGGATTAATACTCGCAGCGTATCTTGATCAATGGCAGTTTCTGCTAGCCACATCCCCTCGGGATCACGATGGAATCGCTTCCGAAAATCGGCAATGCCCCAGCGTACTTGCGTGCGTTTGTCCCGCTCATTGGCTAAGGGCAAAATGATGTGGTTGTATACCTGGGCTATGGCATTACCGTGACCATTGTTGCGATCGCAGCTACGCTTATCAGCATCTAAAATCCGTCGATAGGTCTCAATATCATGACGTGCCAGCCAACTCATCAATGTTGGCCCGATATTGAAACTAATAAATTCGTAATTGTTGACGATTTTGAGTACCTGACCCTGATGATCCAGGATGCGGGCAAATGCATTAGGACGATAAGATTCCTGCAGAATCCGTTCATTCCAATCATGGAAGGGGGCCGCACCGGGCTGCCGCTCCACGGCTTCTAGGGAAGGATTCTCTCGTGGGGGCTGATAAAAGTGCCCGTGAACACATACATATACTTCGGACGAAGGTACATTCGAGGACTGCACCTCAGCCAACGGCTTCAGCTCTTGAGAGTCAGAGACTGAGGCCGTCACAAAATGGGAATTAACCATGTTATGTGACACTGCACTATAGGAAAGATCTAAAGAGAGAACGGCGATACTCTGCCACTGGAACTCACCATATCCGTAGTGGGTTTAGAGTTAGGCGTTTAACTTGCAATACCTAATCATCTGGAGTAATCGCTCGCTGCGATATCAGGAGCCGAGCGTTGTTCAATGTTACTCTAACGGACTTAGGATTTCTTATCCAGAGACGTTATGTTTCTCAAGGCAGTGTTACTTTAAGCAATATTCTCGATCCTTATACTTATTATTTTTTTCTCTTGTTAGTTCTGGTGTTACGAGGAAAGTGCCTGATATGAATTGGTTAGAGGCGTTTTGGGAGTGGTGATTCTAAATTAGAAGAAAGGGTAAAGAAAACACCAGGAAGAGAAGAGAAAAAGCTATTCGTAAGCACTGCATTTTGGCTGTGGTAACCCCATCTGTGTTTAAGAATGAAGAGCGGGGATCGCACCTGGAAGAGGGTTCTCTTGATTAATGTCAGTCTGGAAGCCTGGATGCTCAAAAGCAACGATTAAGCATCCAGGCCACAGTGTTTTAAACCTTGTCCACGTCCAGAACTGGGGTTTTTCCGTAGAGGAAACTACAGGTTTCAACTTGGACGTGGTTTATCTCAAGATTTCAAGGTCAACCTAAGATAAGGTCACACCCAAATAGGTTTTGGATAGGTAGTTGGCCAGACGCTTAACGTTATTATTGACGGCTGGGCGAACGCTTTCTCCGGGGGCAATGCCCAGGAGATTGGCAAAGGCTGCATCAGAAATGGTGCCATTTTGATGTTGCTTGAAAGCATCCACAACTGATAAAAGTTCGTCATTAGAAAACTGATAGCCCATAGATGCAGCCAATTCAGTTATTTTTGGGGCGCGTTGGCTGATCGCTAGAGACTCTTCGGGATCAAGGTTGACGCTGGAACTAATGTCGCCATCACCACAGCCAAGCAGCTGCTCAAGCTGCTGCTGTAGAGCATTATTGTCAGCGGTTTTCTGCATAAACTGCAGAACGGTTTGAGTAGTCATGGGTAGTCTCAGGGTAGGTTGTTAACATGTGTGCAATTGAAAAGACCATAACGAGTCGTTACTCTAAGGGGCTTTTCATATCCTTAGCTATAACAATTCTGGCCCTAAGCGAACGTTAACAAAAACAGAAATTTTAACTAAAAACAAAAACAGGAATTTTAATTAGAAGTTTTAACGACCACCGCCGGAACGAGTCCGACTAGGCTTGCCAGTAGGCGCAGGGGTATAACGATGACGATTGCGACGCTTTTGACGCTTGTTGGGATCAAGGTAAGCCATAGTGAGGATGTCCTTTTGCGAATGTTGCGGAAAGCAAACTAGAAGAAACGTTTATTTTCTTTCCATATTGATTCCTTCAAATACCCCGTTCGAATTTCCGCACATTTCTAATCACAGGATGCCTCAATTCAAGGATTTCGATAGTATTTAAGTACTATATTCATGGGGATCGTAATTTATAAATTGCGGTCTATTAGCGGGCTGATTGGCCCTGTAGAATGTGATGGGTTCCGTTGCTGCTGTTGGATGTTTTGCTTGATCCCACTAGCTGAGCGGCTAACTATAATTAGAAAAATAAGACCCTATAAACGATGTCATGCTCGATCTCGCCGTCCTTGCTAAGAAACTCACAACCGGCGACCTCAAAGATAAGAAGCTGTCACTGGCTGCTTTGCGCGATGTACCTGGGCCAGATGCGCTAGAGCTGATCAAGTTAGTGCTCGATGATGACAATCAGCAGGTACGTTCGATGGCGATTTTTGCCTTGGGCATCAAGCAAACAGCAGAAAGTTTCCCGCTATTGGTCAAGATTTTAGAGGCTGATCCAGATTATGGGATTCGAGCAGATGCGGCAGGAGCCTTAGGGTATTTGGAAGACCCGCGCGCGTTTGAGCCGCTGATTCGCTCGTTTTATGAGGATACGGATTGGCTGGTGCGTTTTAGTGCGGCGGTATCCCTGGGTAATCTCAAAGATCCCCGTGCCCATGATGCACTGATTCAGGCGCTACACAGTCCAGAGGTAATTTTGCAGCAGGCGGCCATTGCTGCCTTTGGTGAAATTGGTGATGTGAGTGCCGTTGATGAAATCTTGGCATTTGCCCAGTCTGAAGATTGGCTGGTACGGCAGCGTTTAGCAGAAGCCCTAGGTAATATGCCTAGTAAAAAAGGATCATCGGCTCTGCGATATTTAGCCAAAGATAGTCATCCTCAAGTTTCAGAGGCCGCACAAATTTCGTTGGATCGTTTGGAAAAAGACTCTGTGATGTCAGAGAATAAATAAACCTGAAGTGCATTTTCCCTCACAGTCTAGGATGTTGGCAAACTTGATAGTCGCTCCGATTGATTTCAAGGGACACTATACATTTGGTCTTTTTAGATGAACATACTGAAGCAAGATTTACTCATCTGCCAGTTTTAGTGCTTTTAATAGGACGTCCGTACTGATGCGAAACCCAACATTAACCAGCTTTTCGTATTCATCACGGGCAGAGGATATGTAGCCCTCGCGCTTTGCCATGGCAATAATACTCACAGTACCCCGTACTGATAATCCTAGAATGGCAGCGGCTTTGCGGGCAGCTCTATCGTCGATAATTGCTTCGAAATCTGGATGTGTGATCAGCCAGGACATAACGTGGCTTTCGCCCATGCCCAGGTCCCAACTGGCGACTTGGGGGGCAATACGGTCAACTAGCTTGATATATTTCTGCCCTTCATTGCGAATCCAGTTTACGGCAGGGTCGTTGTAGCCACCATTTTGGATTTCATCAGCTACGCCCTGCGGAATAACCAGCTCATCGCAGAGTTGGATGAGTAAATCAACCCGACCGATTTTGGTCAGGGTAATGATGGGAGATGCATTGACAGCCCAGCGTCTAGTCACGGGTGATTTCCTCCTCTAGTTCGTCTGGGGTTACTTGGAAAGGGGAGACCTCAAAGCGGTTGAGGGCTTCTAGAAAGGCTTGGCGGTTGATGCCTGCTATTTCGGCGGCTTTGGATTGGGATACTCTGCCGATTTCGTACCATTTAACGGCAGCAGCGATGCGAAGCTCTTGGACGAACTGGTCGGGGGTACTGCGGGTAACGGAGAAGACGCTTTCGGGTAGGCTGAGTTGGATTTCTATCATGGGTGGTTTGGGTGATGGGCGGATAGGTCTATGCTAGCGGGGGTTAGAGTTCGCCTTTGAAGGCTTTGTCGAGGATGGTAGGGAGAGAGCGTCGATAATGCAATTCCAGAATTTCAGCTGACCCAGGGATCGAGTTCGCTGTAGTCGGGCAAAGTGGTGTCGATTGATTTTCCCTGGCGTAGGACGATGCGATCGCACTGCATTCTTGCCACTAACTCATTCAACGTCCGCGCCTTAAAGCAAATCAGATTAGCCGGAGCGCCGGGTGCTAATCTGCCAAGATTTTCTAGACCCATGAGCTGGGAAGGGCGACTCGTTAGGCTTCTGGGCCAATGGTCAAAAGGACGGTCGAGGTGTCCAATACGCACCGATTGTTTAAATACATCTAAGCCATCGTGATCACCATAGGCATAGAACGGATCTCGACAGTTATCGCTGGCTAAGGCCACAGGGACACCATGCTGATGAAGTTCATGCAATAGGGTCACACCGCGATATCGTGGTGTGTATGCAGGCTGACGATCCTGTAAGTAGAGATTACACATAGGCAAACTCACAATGCCGATATTGGCAGCTTTTACCAACTCCAGGGTTTGTTCGACGACTGCTGGTGATTGCACGGATAAACTACAGCAGTGACCACAGGTGATCGCACCTTGAAAGTCATGACGTAGAGCTGCTTCTGCCACATAGCGTAGGGTGATGTCCTCAGGATTTAGGCTTTCATCAGTATGAAAATCTAAGTCTAAGTCGTAGCATTTAGCCAACGTAAAAACCTGATCTAACTGAGCGGCTAAGTCTTCATTCATATAAGCCACTCCCCCCAGCACTCCGTCAAATTCGGCTACTAACTCAGTCAAAGACTCTGCCTCAGGGGTGAGAAAATAGTCCAAAGACACAAGACAGACAGCTTGTAAGGTCAGGCGGTTGGCCCACTGGCGACGAAGTTGATCAAACACTGTGAAATTGATTTTTCCTAGAGAGCCAAAGCTGTCCAGGTGTGTACGAATGGCCTGGGTGCCATGGGCATAGCTACATTTGAGCCCAAACTCCATGCGATGGTAAAGCTCGTCGGCCTGCCAGTGACTATGATCCTGGCGTACAGTTTCCAGGGCTCCCATAAAGGTGCCATCCGGGTTAGGACAACGAGGCCAGATGTGCCCCTTATCCAGGTGAGTGTGCATATCCACAAAGCAGGGCCAAATTAGTCCCTGGCCTAGATCGAACGAAGGGGTGTCGCCTAAATCTGTTTGTGCTGCGGAGATGATGTTTGAGATCGTACTCCCTCGCACTTCCACATTCACGGCCACTAGTTCTTCTTGATGGGGCCATGCTTGTAGTGATGGAATTGCCTCTAGATTTATATCATCGCCTAGCAAGCATAGAGGGATCCGACCATTTGTTAGCCAGTAGTGAGGTGAGTCAGAGAGCTCGATAAATCCAGCCATAAGTTCTGTTGCAATTAATTTTCTCGTTTTATGGCACTCTCATGCCAATGCTGGAGTAATCGATCCGACAATACCGTCAGTCCAACAAAAATGGCTACTCCCAGGACTGTTGTCATGGCCAGAGCCGCAAACATTCGAGGAATTTCAAGATTAAAGCTAGAAATCAGGATTTGATAGGCAATGCCGGAGCGGGTGCCGCCTGTTCCGGCCACAAACTCAGCCACGACCGCCCCGATTAAGGCGAGACCACCACTAATGCGTAATCCTCCCAGGAAGTAGGGTAGGGCACTGGGTAATCGCAGATGAATCAAGGTTTGCCAGCGTGATGCGCCATAGATTTCAAACAGGTTTTGTAGATTATGATCAGCACTATTGAGGCCCAAAGTTGTGTTGGACACAATGGGAAAAAAGGCGACGATCCAGGCGCAGACTACCAGGGCCATAAAAGTGTTGTTTTGGAGCCAGATGATGATTAGGGGTGCGATCGCAACAATTGGCGTTGTCTGCAAAATCACGGCATAAGGAAAAAAGCTTCGTTCCACCCATTTACTTTGGGCAAACAAAATCGCAATCAACAATCCCGATACAACAGCTGTCAAAAAAGCTACCAATGTGATCTGAACTGTGACCAATAGCGATGGAAATAAATCTCCCCACTCTTCCACAAGTGTTTTAATCACCAGTCCTGGCCCTGGCAATAGATAGGGAGGGGTGTTGGTTAACCGCACAAAAATATCCCAGCTAATCACCCCAACTAATCCTACTAGCGCTGGAGCCAACCAATTCCAAGCCGTTTTTGAATTTCTTTTGTCAAACACTTGTGATACCTGTTTTCCCATTCTCTCTTATTACGGTAGACTTGTGCCCACCCTTTGATTTTTTCTCTCGTCTCTACTCCTTTTGTTCTCTCTGTTGAGCATTTCCCTAGCTCACACCAACCCCCTCCACCTCTGATAGTGCTGCCATAATCTCTCGGCAATAGTAGTTGAATTGTGACGATGTACGGAAAGAATCTGTTCTTGGATAGGCGGCTTCAATGGGGATATTTGCTACGACTCGTCCAGGGTGAGCTGCCATAACAATCACGCGTGTAGAGAGATAAACTGCTTCATAAATATTATGGGTTACAAACAGCACAGTCCAGTGTTTCTTCTCCCATAGATGTAGCAAGTCACTGTTCAAGCGACTACGGGTCATTTCATCCAGGGCTCCAAAAGGTTCATCCATGAGCAGGATTTGAGGGGTAGTGACCAGGGCGCGGGCAATGGATACACGCATTTTCATCCCCCCCGAGAGCTGTCTGGGATAGCTCTTTTCACAGCCGCAAAGGTCAACGGTATTAATGGCTGCTTGAATCCTTTCCCGAACAGAGCGTAGTGGCTGCCCCTTAAGCTTGAGTGGTAGATAGACATTTTCCACAACGTTGGCCCAAGGCATCAGAGCTGGATCTTGAAACACAAAGGCTAAATTACGCTGATTGTTGGGACCATGCCAGTTCATCAGGCCGCCTGTGGGGGTACCCAGCCCAGCGACTAAGCGTAATACAGTGCTTTTACCGCAGCCCGATGGACCGACTAGACTGATAAATTCCCCCGGCTGTACGATTAGATTGACGCCCTGCAGGGCCACTGTACCGTTTTGATAAACCTTATCGATGACCTTGAAGGTGAGCAGAGGGACCGGCATGGGAGCTATCAGAGAACGTCACTCTCTAGGTTAGCGGCTCTAGTCCTCGCAAACTGCCTATTTTGTTATCTTCAGATATTGATTGTTACTCTAGAAACGAGTGTTTGGAAGCATGGGTAGCAATTAATGATCGACACTTCAGGGAATTTACGGATGATGTAAATACCTAGGATTTGATTATTATAATGAGACCAGGGCTAAGCATTTGTACTTAAATCAGCTAGATACCCTGTGAATATGAAGCCTGTATTGTTAGCTTGGCGAATGACTTTGCTAAGCATGGTTATTGTTTTGGTCGATGTTGTGCCCAGCTATGGACAGAGTATAGTTGCCGATGGAACGGTAGGGACAACTGTTTCAGGGAGCGCTCCATTTACGATTACAGGGGGTACTCAGCAGTTAACGACCTTATTCCATAGTTTTCAAGAGTTTTCTCCCCAGACTGCGAATACTTTATTTCAGTTGGATAACAGCCAGGCTGCTGTAGATGTAGTTATCAGTCGAGTCACTGGTACAGACATCTCGCTGATTGATGGGCAGTTACAGCTGACAGGTGGTAATGATCCAAACTTGTTTTTGATCAATCCTAATGGCATTACCTTTGGTGCTAATGCCAGTTTGTTGTTGCCAGGATCATTTTTTGCGAGTACAGCAGAGAGTGTTTTATTCAACGATGGACTGAGTTTTAGTAGCCGCGAGCCCGATGTTGCACCGTTGCTGTCAGTTAATGTGCCAGTTGGGTTACAGTTTGGAGCTGTTGCCAATCCGATTACGGTTGCTCCAAGTAGTTTAGTGGTTAACTTGGGGGAGTCTCTAGGATTCTTAGGTGGAGAGCTTCAGTTTATAGGCAGTTTCTTGAATGCTCCTGAAGGAGAATTGTCTTTGGGTAGTGTGGCTCCAGGCAGCCAGGTAGCTCTGGATCTGGATACTTTTGGGCTGGACTATACTAACGCAACTGCTTTTCAAGATATTACCCTTGACCAGGAAGCCTATGCCGATGTCAGTGGCGATGGCGGTGGCACATTTCAAGTCCAGGGTCGTAATGTGAGTTTGTTGGGTAATGCTGTTTTAAGAGCCTCTAATCTGGGGCCGACTGATGGGGGGACGGTGACTGTTCGAGCCTCTGAACGGTTAGAGGTGACTGGTACAAATAATGCTGATTTTACCAGTGCTATCTACGCCAACGTTGGTGGTGAGGGGCGAGGTAACCAGTTAGTGCTTGAGGCAGATCAGTTATTCCTCAGTCAATCGGCTTTTGTGACCACCGATACGTTTGCTCAAGGTGCTAGTGGTGGGATGACCATCAATGCCAACGATGTTCTTATCTTTGGGAATTCTGATTTAGATTTAGAGCAAACTATCCTTGCCTCAGGTACCTTTGATGTTGGGCAAGGCGGAGATATTGATATTACGGCTGATCGTTTGTTTGCCCAAGGTAATTCACTACTTGCCGTTGACGTATGGGGAATAGGTTCTGATGCTGGCAATGGGGGTGAATTAAGACTGAACGTTGGCGAGTTAGTTCTGCGAGATGGAGCCCAGGCCTCAACATCCACCTTTGGAGATGGTAATTCTGGTGACTTGGTGGTGATGACTACGGAGTTAGTGCTACGAGAGGGCTCCCAAGTCATATCATCCACCTTTGGAGGTAGTGGTAACTCTGGTGACTTGGTGGTGATGACCATAGATTCAGTGGACATCGCTGGATTTAATACCTTTTCAGGAGATGTTTTTTCGAGCGGCTTATTTTCCAGTGCTGAACCGGATTCTACGGGGAATGCTGGCAATCTGAGTGTCACCACCCCTCGCTTAAGCGTTGTTCTGGGGGGGAAAGTTGCCGTTAATACACTTGGGGAGGGGGATGGGGGAAATATTACTATTCGTGCTGAGGAAATAGAGGTAGCCGATCCAATTGTGGATTTTGTAGGTGCGGTCAGTGGTCTAGTGGCCAATGCGGTGAGTGGTTCGACGGGCAATGGTGGCTCGTTAGATATTGAAGCCAATCGTTTAAGCGTCTATAACGGTGGACAAATTACGGCTTCTACAGATGGAGCAGGCGATGCGGGCACTGTAACAATTCGTGCAGATGAAATTGATGTTTCGGGACAGTCAGGCGATGGTCTGTTTCGTAGTGGAATTATGTCTGGTTCGAGGACGAATGCTGATGCTGGTTCGGTTAACTTGATGGGTAACCAGATTATGATTCGTGATGGTGCTGGGGTGTCGGTCAATAGTCTCAATGGAGGAGCTGCTGGCAACTTAGCGATTTCCACCGAGAGACTTTTTCTGACTGATGGAACGCTACAGGCAAAGGTGACGGGCGGCAGCGAAGGTGATCTTAATCTGGTCGCAACTGAAGTCATATTGTTGCGTCAAAATAGCCAGATTTTGACCAGTGCCACTGGTACGGCGACAGGGGGGAATATTACCCTGAGATCTCCGATAATTGTTGGGTTAGAAAATAGTGACATTATCGCGAATGCTGTATTGGGTAGTGGTGGCAATATTGACATCACCACCCAGGGACTAGTGGGCTTAGTTTTCCGCGAACAATTGACTCCTGAAAATGATATTACGGCTAGTTCTGAGTTTGGTGTTAGCGGTACTGTGGCGATCAACAACTTTGACGTTGAGCCAGATTCTGGTTTGGTGGAGCTGCCTATGGGGTTAGTCGATGCTAGTGAGCAAATTTCTCAAGGCTGTAAAGCGCAGGGTAATCGATTTTTTACGACTGGTCGAGGGGGAGTTGCTGCAGATCCAACAGATATTATAGGGCGCGATCGCACCTGGGTCGACACTCGTGATCTGACCCCATACTTCGGCAACTTCCTTGTTCCTATAGCTAATAATCCTGTGCGAGGGGAAGTTGCCGAAGCCATCACCTGGCAGACCAATGCGGCAGGTACTATTGAGTTAGTCGCCAATACTGGCAACACAACTCTCTCAAAAGTACCCTACGCGACTTGCTCAGGAGTATCCATAAATAATCAGAACTGAAATCATCAATATTGAGAAATTTGCTTAAAGGAAGAAGGTAATTTCTGTTTGTGAACAGAGGATCGCTATGATTGAATAGCAGAGGTGTAATCCTACCCATAGGCGACAAGAGAGCTTAGCCATGGCCGATTTCATTTGACCGGAAGAATTTTGTCTTGAGGGAATTTACGATGGTTGAAATCCATAGGGGCTAAGTACTATAGAACTAAAAATAAGTTAAGTATCTTTACTTAGTATGGTCCATGGATATGAGTCATAGGTTATCGGCTTGGCAAATGATTTTGCTAAGCACGGTTGTCGGTCTAGTCGATGCTATGCCCAGCTATGGACAGAGTGTAGTTGTAGATGGAACGGTAGGCACAATTGTCGAGGGGAGTGCTCCAGTCATTATCACTGGCGGCACCCAGCGGCTAACGACCTTGTTTCATAGTTTTCAAGATTTTTCACCTAACTCAGCTGATGTCCTATTTCAATTGAGTGATGGTCAAGGGGCGGTCGATGTCGTGGTTAGTCGCATTACAGGCCCTAATAGTTCACTGATTGATGGGCAATTGCAGCTAGTAGGAGGTAGCAATCCTGATTTCTTTTTAATTAATCCTAATGGCATTAGTTTTGGTCAAAATGCCAGTTTTCTGTTGCCAGGATCATTTTTTGCTAGTACAGCCGAGAGTATTTTATTTGACGATGGATTGAGCTTTAGTAGTCGCGAGCCTAGTGTCGCGCCTTTGCTGTCAGTTAGTGTCCCAGTTGGGCTGCAGTTTGGAGCTGTTGCCAGTCCGATTACGGTAGCTCAATCGAGTTTAGTGGTTAACTCGGGCGAATCCCTAGGGTTCTTAGGTGGAGAGCTTCAGTTTATAGGCAGTTTCTTGAATGCTCCTGCAGGGGAATTGTCTCTGGGCAGTGTGGCTCCAGGCAGTCAGGTAGCTCTGGAGCTGGATACTTTTGGGCTGGACTATACTAACGCAACTGCTTTTCAAGATATTACCCTTGACCAAGGTGCTTATGCTGATGTCAGTGGTGATGGTGGTGGCACCTTTCAAGTCCAAGGTCGTAACGTGAGACTGCTCGGCAATGCTGGTTTAGAGGCATCTAATCTGGGCCCGACTGATGGTGGAACGGTCACTATTCGAGCATCCGAACAGCTGCAGGTGACTGGTACATTTATTGGCGATTTTACTAGTATCATCTACGTTGATGTTTTTGGTGAGGGCCGAGGTAATCATTTGGTGATTGAGGCAGATAAGTTGTTACTCAGTCAAGCCGCTTTTGTTACTACCGATACCTTTGCTCAAGGTGCTGGTGGGGGTATGACAGTCAATGCAAACGATATTCTTATCCTTGGTAATCCTGATGGAAATGGCGATGCAACAACTCTTGCCTCAGGGACTTTCGATAGCGGACAAGGAGGAGATATTACAATTACTGCCGAGCGATTGATCGCTCAAGATTGGTCAAAGATTGCTGTTGATGTATTAGAGGTAGGTCCTAATATTGGGAATGGCGGCGATTTAAGGCTTAATGTTGGTGAGTTAGTTTTACGAAATGGAGCTCAGGTAGGAACAAGTACCTTTGGTGGTGGCAACTCAGGTGATTTAATGGTGATGGCCACAGATTCAGTTGAAATTACTGGATTTAATACCTATTTAGGTGATTTTTTTTCAAGTGGTTTATTTTCCAGTGCTGAACTGGATTCTACTGGGAATGCTGGTAGCCTAAGTATCACCACACCTCGATTAAGTGTTGTAGAAGGCGGGAAAGTTGCCGTAAACACTCTTGGAGAGGGAGATGGGGGGGATATTACTATTCGATCAGATGAAATAAAAGTTGCCGATCCAATTGTGGATTTTGTTGGCGCGGTGAGTGGTCTGGTGGCTAATGCGGTGAGTGGTTCGACAGGGAATGGTGGCTCGTTAGATATTGAAGCCAATCGTTTAAGTGTGTATAACGGTGGCCAAATTACGGCGTCTACGGATGGGTTAGGTAATGCAGGTACTGTAACTATTCGTGCCGGGGAGATTGATATTGCAGGGCAGTCGAGGGATGGTCTGTTTCGTAGTTCGATTATGTCTGGTTCGATGACCAACTCTGATGCAGGTTCGATTAATTTGACCGGTGGCCAGATCACGATTCGTGATGGTGCGAATGTATCGGTTAACAGTATCAATGGTGGTGATGCTGGCAACTTAAATATTGCGGCAGATCGGGTTTACCTTAATGATGGAACACTCCAGGCGAAGGTGACTGCAGGGAACGAGGGAGACATCAATCTAAGGGCGACTGAGATTTTGTTGCTACGCCAGAATAGCCAAATTGTTACTAGTGCGACTGAGATGGCTACGGGGGGAGATATTACGATCATGTCTCCTATAATTGTTGGGATTGAAAACAGTGATATTGTTGCCAATGCAGAATTTGGTACTGGTGGTAGCATTCAGATTACGACGCAGGGATTATTGGGGTTGGTTTTTCGCGATCAGCTTACCCCTGACAATGACATTACGGCGAGCTCTAAATTTGGTGTCACTGGTACTGTCGAAATTAGTAATTTTGAAGTTGAACCAGATTCTGGTTTGGTAGAACTGTCGACAAGTTTGGTGGATTCAACCGACCAGATTTCCCAGGGATGTGCTGGCGGGGCGAATCAGTTTGTTGTTACAGGGCTTGGTGGGGTGCCTGCTGCTCCGACTGAGATAATAAGTCGCGATCTTACCTGGGTTGATACCCGTGACTTAACCCCTTTTCTCGGTCATTTATCTACGGTTTCTGATGTAATAACTACAGGACTATCTGAGGAGATAGAAGCATCGAATTGGCACATCAATACAACAGGGCAGGTAGAACTTGTAGCTGCAGTTCCTATGCGAGCTAACGTTGCAACTTGTGCTACTACTAATGCTACTAATACTTCATCATGATGCCATTGTATTGTTTCTAAACATGACTCAATACCCCGCCTACGGTAGGGAAGCCATATCTAGAACGTCTATGTTTCAGGACTTTTATCGACATAACTACAAAAGCTTATTATTAGGTTAATAAGAAGTTTATTTATGGCTTACTTACAATGTCATGACTATTAGGTATTTAGTGAAGTAATTGGTCTGTATAGGTCTGATTTGATTTTGCCGTCACTACCATTGTTCGCTAGCCAGAATACCAGCCCAAATACGCTAAAAATCAGGCTAATGCTGATTAAAGCAGTGATGATAAAAATTCTTGTCTCTTTTGTTTGCATAATGGTGAGTCCAAAGATCTCCAGCACTAGCAAAAACTGAATTTACATACTGGAGAGTTATCCCTAAGGGCTGTGACGTATTCGCGAACTCAGTAGTTTCCGCATTGTGAGCAACTAGAACTTGTGGATACAGTTCCTCTTGAATTTGGCTGCGTAAGCTTGTACTGGTCTGCCCTAATTTTGGCGTAACTTTGAAATTACGATTGATTAACTAGGAGGATGAGAACAGGTAGCGTAAGCTTGGTTAGGTGGTACTTGAGCCCCTGTAAATTTAACTTGACCGACTTCATTGATTTGCCAAGTTGTTGCTTCAGCTAACTGTTCCGAACCATGGTTGATAGTGGATGCCTGATCAGGGGTGGAGGATGTAGACGTTAAGAAATTGGCTAGATCGCGAGTGTCCGCCCAGGTGAGATTGTGATTCACTGTACTCGTCGGATTAGTCGCCACACCACCACGACCACTAACAATAAACTGATTTCCACCGCTTGCCGAACAGCCTTGCGTAATTTGATTGCTAGGGTCAGCCAAACTTTCAGGCAATGTCACCAAGCCAGACTCAGGATTCACCACCAACTGATTAATGGTAACAATGCCATCAATGCCAACTTGCGAACTGACCGTAATATCGCTTTCAGGCGTTAGCACGGAGCGAAACTCTAGCCCTAACAGGTTTTGGGTCGCAATATTAATGTTGCCACCTTTGCCTGCAAAGGCATTAGCTACAATATCGCTGTTTTCCGATGGAACTGCCACAACGAAAGGAGCTGTGATTGTCAGGTTACCCCCGTTTCCACCACCGCTAGACTGACCAGCCGTAGTGGAAATTAAACTGTTATTTCGTAACACTAATATTTTGGCAATATCCAAGGTGAGGTTGCCGCCATCACCACTGGCCGTAGTGGCTGTGATTTGACTACGGTTGCTGAATAATCCTTGGTTAGTGTTAATTTTTACATTACCGGCCTGACCACCATTAGATTCGTTGCTGGATGTGATTAGGGCATCTGTCAAGTTCAAGATGTTGGCTTGGATTTGAATATCTCCACTGTCTCCAACCGCAGTTGCGGTTGCCCCGCTGTTGATGCGGCTATTGCTATTCAATGCCAGTATCCCTGAGACATTGAGGGATACCTGTCCGGCATCATTTAGCCCCGCTGTACTGGATGTGATTTCACCCTGTTGACTCAGTGTTAGTTGCTCTGTTTCAACATTTATCTGACCACCTTGGCCAGATGCTCTAGCAGCAACTTCAGCTGTCAAGCTGCTGCGAACTCCAGACGGAGACTGTCCACTAATACTTATGGTCTGAGCATTGACATCAATACTACCGCCTGCCCCAGATCCTTGAGTTGCTGTTGTAATAGTTGCCCCATCTATTAAATTCAGGGTGTCTACATTCAAGACGATGCGGCCTCCATCCCCAGCCACATTACCAACAACCCCTGCATTAATGGTGGTTACATCCCCATCGGGTGATTCCACAGCACCGTTGAGTTCAGCAACGTGTGCATTGATCACGATATTACCTGCATCCCCATCAGCTAGGGTTCTGGAGTCGATAAATGCCCCATCACTCATTTCTAATTTTTCAGTGTTGAGGGTAATGTTGCCACCTTGGGCCAGGGCAGTTGCTGTGTCATCCACCTCAACACTGATACCGCTACCATTGCCCCGTCCTGCTACCCCTGATAGTGAGATCAGCGTAGCCTGAATATTGACATTGCCGGCATTGCCCGAGGCCTCTGCATCGACATCCAAGATGGCACCATCCTGAAGAAATAACCGATTGGCTTGAATGGTGAGGTCACCACCGTTACCACTAGCATCGCTTTCTGTATTGACTTGACTGCTAAATCCATCTACATCGTTGCCACGAAAGATGACATCTTCTGTGGCCCGAATGGTGAGGTCACCTGCATCCCCGAAGCTTTCTGATTCTGCTACTAGCAGCGCTCCATCATCTACGAGCAGTGTCCCGGTAATGATGGTGAGGTTACCTGCATGACCGGTCGCATCATCGTCAACTTCTGTTTCCAACAGACTGAACTGATCAGTAATGGGGGAGACTCCACTAACTTCTACATAATTCGCAGTGATGGTAATGTCTCCCCCATTACCTGCACCTTCTGTTTCTGCCTCAATCGTTCCACCGTTTAATGTTAGTAACCGATCGGTCACAATGAGGATGTTGCTGCCATCACTCCCGGCAGTCGTATTATCCTCTACCTGGCTTTGGATCTGGGTAAAGCGCCTCGATGATTCACCATCGATATCTACCTGTTCTGAGCCGTAGATCACAATATCTCCGGCGATATCTCCAGATTCACTTTCATTCTCGACTCGGATACGTGCGCCAGACTGTAACGAGATTCGTCGCCCTTGGATTTGAATAGCGCCACCACCGTCACCATCATTTCGAATTTGGGCATCGTTGCGTAGGGTGATATCTCGCCACTCATTAACGGTTGGCTGATGGCCAAGGGTGAGTTGATTATCTGAGCTAATGGGGACTAAGGCATCTGCTGCGGCAAAGAGTTCTACACGACCTTCTGCGGCAAAGATTTCGCCCGCATCAAAGGTGATGTCCCCGCCGACAAATCCCAGGGTTTGCTCCGGTGCTATGTCTAGGCCAAATTCTGATTGATTCAAGATATTGCCTGGGTTAGTCCCAAGCTGTAGACCGACCGGTGCTGTGATGGTTAAAAGTGGAGCTGCTGCTGGGTCGATGGCGCTAAACGCCAAGCCACCTTGAAACACCACGCTATCGGCGGTGCTGGCAATAAAGGAGCCAGGTAGAAATAATCCAGCATTGGCCCCAAACGTAATGCCATTGGGATTAATTAGAAATAAATCTGGTGAGGGTGTTCCCCTATCTTGCAAAATAGCTAAGTCGCCATCAATAAACGAGGTCTGGTTGCCCGTTACTCGACCAACGACAACATTGACGGCCTCGGTTGCAACTGTATTTTGACTATCCCTGAGGTCAAAAATCACATGGGTAGTTGCTGGTGAGAACGTATCAAAACTATGGAACAGGGCTGCATCTGTACTATTGGCGCGCACCGTTCCTTCAGTGATTGCGATGACGGGGCCTAGATTATTAATAACTGTATCGGTATCACCTGCACCTGGTGTTGGCGTCACCTGTTGGGCCCAGACGGGGGCTATCCAATAACTGCCTGTTAGCAGGGCGAGTCCAACATGTTGCCAGAGGTTCACACTTCCTTTTAGCTGCTCAAGCTGGGTGGGGACATTGACATCTATCACATCTATCTTTTTGGAAGATGCTTTAACCATAGGACGGTCAATGGGCTATGAAGAGTTTGCTATACGTAACGAGGGAAGATGTCCTATCCGATGATAATGCGATATTTATAGGGGGACATCAAGGATTCGTCATCTTGCATCAAGGATTTATTATCCTGATTCAGATTGCCCAAGGTTTGAATAGGTTATGGCTGCATAGGTTAAGGGGCATGCTATGAGACGTTTGTCTTCCCAATCACAAAAGTTTCGTCTGTTGGGCTTAGGGCTACTGGGCTTGGTATTGGCGTTTGCGATCGCGCTCACTCCCTTACCCGCACCCGCCGCACCCCCCCCAGCGACTACGCTTGAAACCAGGGCGTCAGTGGATCCCCTGAGCGCTGGCCGAGTTTACTACACGTCAGGACAGTTCGCCGCTGCCATTGAGCAATGGCAGACAGCGGCTCAAATCGCTGACCAGCAGGGGGACTTAGCCAGCCAGGTGATGAGCTGGAATGGCATAGCATCTGCCCATCAAGCATTGAGCCAGTGGGCCCAGGCTAATCAATCTATTGAACAAAGCCAAACTCTCCTAAACAATGCGTCTGCTCCAGAGCCTATCCTTTGGGCCCAGACCCTCAATACCCAAGCCAGTCTCCTCTTAAACCATACGGGCCAGGCCGAAGCCGCATTAGAAACCTGGCAGCAAGCGGAGCATTACTACCAGGAGGCTGGAGACCTATTAGGTACCTTAGGCGTCCAAATTAACCAGGCGCAGGCTTTGCAAACCTTGGGCTTTTATCGCCGGGCCAGACATCAGTTAGAAGCCCTTGATCAACAGCTGATATCGATGCCGGATAGCGATATCAAAGTAGCTGCATTGCGGAGTCTGGGACAGACATTACAGCTGATTGGAGTGCCGAGAGACAGCTATGATGCCCTCGCTCAGAGCCTAGAGACTGCCCGTAATATCGGTGCAACATCGGATGTTAGCTCCATCTATTTGAGCATTGCTAAACTAGCTTTCAAACTGGATTCTCCAGCCCAAGCCTTAGAGTATTTTCAAGCTGCCGAAGCGAGCGCCCTCATGCCCCTCGATCAGCTGCAGGCCCGACTTGGTAAACTAGCCAGTTACATCAACATGGGCGATATCAAATCAATTTCTGGGGTGACAGCGTCCATACAGCAGCAGCTAAATACCTTACCCCCCAGTCGGACCACCGTTTACGGCACCATCAATTTGGCCCACAGTCTGGCTCGGTTACCCCATTCTCAACGACCGATCTCGAATCAGACAATCAATCAGCTTTTGGCAGACGCCTTGCAGGCTGCCAAAAGCTTGGGCGATCAACGGGCCGAGGCTTATACGCTTTCCCAACTGGGGCAGCTCTATCACCAAAACCACCAAGAGTCGGCAGCGCTCACCCTGTCTCAAAAATCTCTTACCCTGGCGGAATCGATTCAATCGCCAGACATTATTTCCCAATCAGCCTGGCAGTTAGGGAAGTTGTTCAAACAGCAGCAACAGCAAGAGTCGGCTGTGGAAGCTTATACCAAAGCCGTGACGGCATTACAGTCCCTACGAGGGGATCTGGTTGCGATTAATCAAGATATTCAATTCTCCTATCGAGAGGAAGTTGAGCCTGTGTATCGAGAGCTGGTAGCCCTACTGCTGGCTGAAAATAGTCAAGCTTCCCTAAGGCAAGCCCGAGATGTATTAGAAGATTTACAAGTTGCTGAGTTAGATAACTTTTTCCAGGAAGCCTGTTTGGATTTAGAAAGTAATCCTATTGATCAGCTTGATGCTAAGGCTACTGTGGTGTATTCCATTATTCTTGATGGCCAGCTGTCGGTGATTTATTCTCAGCCTGATCAACCCCTGCAAGCCTATGCAACAGAGGTGGACCAAGCAACCCTGGAAACTACCTTGCGTTCATTCTTGGCCAGTTTGCATCCATCTGCGGATCGTCCACAACAACTGACCTATTCCCAAACTCTGTACGATTGGATCATTCGTCCAGCGGAAGAAGCTGGTATCCTGCATTCTGATCAAACCTTGGTGTTTGTGCTGGATGGCTTGTTGCGCAACCTGCCCATGGCCGCGCTCCATGATGGTGAACAGTACCTGATTGAAAAATATGCGATAGCGCTGTCGCCAGGCTTGCAGCTATTGCCTGCCAGTGTGTTTAGTCAGCAAGACACTCGGGCCATTGTCGCAGGCATTAGTGAATCTCGTGGCCGCTTTAGTGCCTTACCTGCGGTCCAAGAGGAGGTGACAACCATTAGCCAGCTCTTGCCATCATTACGGTTGTTAAATCATAAATTTACTAAGCAGTCACTGCGTCAAAGCCTAAGTGATCGCCGAGTCAATGTGGTGCATTTAGCCACCCACGGCCGGTTTAGCTCCGAATTTAGCCAAACTTTTTTTCTGACCTGGGATGGTGTGGTCAACATTAACGAGCTATCAGAACTGCTTAAACGTCGGCAGACGGACAGTAGTAGGCCGATTGAGCTGTTGACACTGAGTGCTTGTGAAACCGCCACCGGAGATGATCGAGCTGCGTTGGGATTGGCAGGGCTAGCTGTGCGTTCGGGGGCTCGTTCCACCCTTGCTACCCTTTGGGCCGTCAAGGATGAAGTGGCCAAGCAACTGATGACCACCGTGTACGAGAACTTGGGACAGGCATCGCTGACAAAGGCTGAAGCCCTGCGTCAGGCACAGCTAGAGCTGTTGCATAGTGATGACTTTGCCGATCCGTTTTTCTGGGCCGCTTATGTCTTGATTGGTAATTGGCTCTGATCGGTTGCTGCTGTCTGAGGGCTTCCTGATGGTGAAGGCGGGATGAAAGAACTTTTTGTCAATATGATTAATCTTAAAAAATGTCTACTAGATAGAAATCTTTTTACAGATCTTATTTTAGACCTTGTAATATTGAACTTAATTGGTGCTCTCTAGGAAGATTTTTCTTCTCAAGAGATTCTATGGTTTTGCTAAAGTATCCCGTCACTAAGACTATTTGCCGCTTAGGGTTGGGCTTCTTCAGTATGAAAGATTTCTCAGGATGCAAAATTTCTTATTACAGGTGCATTTGATTTCATTCAGTGTTCGCGCCCTGCCTCTACCATGATTAAGTACATGTAGTTATCCAATTATCCAGTGCCTATTTACGTTGCCTAGTTGATGTATTGGCATACATGTACTGGCATATTTGAGCATCAGATTCTTGGCTAGAATCGAGTGAGGTTATTTACGATGAAATATGGCCTGCCAACTAACTTCATTGGGCTGATCTATTCTGCTGTAGGCATGTGGATAGTTGCGGCAACACCCGGTTGGGCCGTAGTTTTCGTGCCATCGGCGGATAATACAGCCCCCCTGCAAAGTAGCGGAGACCCATCACGGAGTAGTTTCCAATTTATTCCCCCACCGAATAATCCCACTCCTCGTCACAGTTCTGGTGGCTCTTCGCGGGTTGGGTTTATACCGCCTTTAGATGGCCCTGTTCCTGTCGATGGGGATGTCTCCCGTGGTGCTAGCTTTATTCCCCCGCCGAATAATCCCACCCCTCGTCACAGTTCTGGTGGTTCTTCGCGCCATGACGATTTAATTCAGCTGGATGGTGGCGATAATGGAGCTACTGGGGTGATGTTGGCATTGATTCCACCTAGCTTCTATGGGCTCACTGTCTCATCAAGGCCAACGTTCATGGCCTATTTGCCTGCGTCTAGGGCCCACAAGGCAATTTTTAGTCTCCAGGATGCAGCGCAAGCGGTGGTCTATGAACGGACAATTCCCCTCAGCGGAGAGGGGGGGATTTTGCAGGTTTCGCTGCCCCAAGATGCGCCGGAGTTAGCTGTAGGTAAGCCCTATCGCTGGTTTATAACGTTACAGACAGAGGATTACCTAACGCCGGGCAGCCCCTATGTAGATGCTTGGATTAAACGAATTGAGCCTACTTCGGTTGTTTCTCAGGCGATAGCTAGCCATGATCCGTTAGGCATGACTGAGGTTTTTGCTCGGGAAGGTCTGTGGTATGACGCGTCAGCCCAGCTTGCTAGTTTACAGCTCACGTCCCATAGTCCCAGTATTGCTGACAGTTGGGCTGAGTTTTTGACATCTGTAGACCTAGATTTTCTGATCGGGCGCTCTTTTTTGGGAGAATAAAGCTGGCTTAGGTATGTTCTAAAAAGATTGGTTGAAAAACGTCTACTTGGACCTTATTTGCCGACTTTATTTGTCTATTATGCTGATTTTTAGGACATGGGAATAATCATCTAGTAAGTGTTTTTAGCTCGCCTGAAACAGTTGATTCAGCAAACTAAGCCTATTTGGTTAGTCGCTCCAGGGGTGACAATAGCTGTCATTTTGGCGAATAGTTTTGGGGTTTTTAACTTACTGGAGTGGGCCGTTCGTGATCAGTTTTTTCGGCTGAGGCCCCTGGTAGCTATGAGCGATCAGGTGGTGGTTGTTACTATCGATGAGCCTGATATTAAGTCCCTAGGAGACTGGCCCATTACCGATGAGGTTTTAGCTCAATTATTGGTTGCTGTACGGGACCAAAACCCCCGAGTGATTGGCCTAGATCTTTATCGGGATTTACCTGAAGCTCCGGGGCATGACGAGCTACTAGAGGTTTTTAAGACTACGCCTAATTTAATTGGTGTTGAGACGATTTCGGAGCGTCCAGTGGCACCGCCACCGGTGTTGGATGAATTAGGTCAAGTTGCGATCGCTGATTTTGTGGAGGACAAGGACCAAACCATCCGGCGGATTTTACTCGGAGCTGAAGATAGCCGCAACCAATCCTTTAAGACGGGGTTAGGCACCCAGATGGCGCTGGATTATTTAGAGCAAGATGGAATTACCTTGGAGCCAGTCGCCCCCGAGCGGCAGCAATATCAATTAGGGCAAGCTACATTTCTGCCCATGGTGCGGCAGGCCGCAGGTTATTTTTATGATGATCTCGGTGGCTATCAAATTCTGCTCGATTGGCATGGCCCTAGCTGTCAGTTTCAAACGGTTTCCATTACTGATGTGTTGGCGGGAAATATACCCACCGATATGATGCGGGATCGCATTGTTTATATCGGTTCGATTGCTGCTAGTACCAACGATTTCTTTGCCACCCCCTACAGTGGTGGTTTTCGCCCCCAGTATCCACCCATGGCAGGGGTGATGGTGCATGCCAATATTACGAGCTATCTGCTGGATAGCGCTCTGGGAAAGCGCCCTTTCTTGACAGGATGGACGCGGTACAAGCAATGGGCCTGGATCATGGCTTGGGCCTTGGCCGGAACCCTGGGTAATTGGTGGCTGGAAACCTACAATCATCGTCAGAAACAGCAGCGGTCCTGGCGACTGACGCCAAACATATTCACCACTGGTGGGGTGGTAACCTTGCTAGGCATTGCCTACGGCAGTTTTTTGATGGGGTTGCTGCTGCCAGTAGTGCCGCCACTGGTGGCTTGGGTGGGAAGTGCGATCGCAACCACTAGCCGGTTTAAAAATCAACGCTTGCAGCTGACTAATCAACAGCTGATGGACTATGCAGCCACCCTCGAAACCAAAGTACAGGAGCGGACCCAAGAGCTGGTTGACGCTAAGCAGGCAGCGGATAATGCTAACCAAGCCAAAAGTGAGTTTTTAGCCAATATGAGTCATGAGCTCCGCACACCACTCAATGGCATCTTAGGCTATGCCCAAATTCTACAAAAAAACCACCATCTGACTGACGACGACCAGAATAGAATTTCGATTATTCACCAGTGTGGAGCCCACTTACTAACGTTGATCAATGACATTTTAGACCTGGCTAAGGTGGAAGCCAGGAAACTAGAGCTGTTCCCCACAGAAACCGACCTAGAGTCATTACTGTTAGGGGTGATGGAAATGTGTGAAGTAAGGGCCCGAACAAAAGGCGTCACATTAAATCTGGACCTTGATCATCCACTGCCCCAAACCGTGATGATCGATGAAAAACGGTTTCGTCAGGTTTTGATTAATTTGATTGGTAATGGCATCAAATTTACCGATCAAGGGAGTGTTACGTTTAGTGTTGAGCGATTAGACAGAGCTACCGCCAGGACCGCTAACTCGACATTAGTCAATGATATATCTAACAACTCAGACTCGAAGCTTTGCCCCATGCGCATATGCGTTGAGGATACGGGCATGGGCATTTCTCCAGAACAACTGGAAATGATTTTTAAGCCCTTTGAGCAAATGGTGAATGGTCAGCGTAAGGCAGAAGGAACGGGCTTAGGGCTGGCCATCAGTCAGCATATTGTGAATCTCATGGGTAGCCAGCTGCAAGTGAGTAGCCAGATTGGAGAAGGTAGCCGATTTTGGGTGGATCTGAATATACCTGTGCTGGACTATGGCAATAACCATCGCTCCAGTAAACCAGTTAAGAAGATTATTGGGATTGAGGGAACAGTTCCAACGGTTTTAGTGATTGATGATAATCCGGAAAACTCGTCTCTACTAGTCGACTTTCTGGGGGCCATCGGGTTTCGCACCTGCATTGCAACCGATGGCCTGATGGGGTTGACCCTGGCTCAACAACAGCAGCCTGATGTGATTGTTGCCGAATTAGTGACGTCTACGTTAGGTGGGGTGGAGTTAATTCAACAGTTGTGCCAACCTTCAATGGGCACAACTCCAACGAGTAAATCCATTCCCGTGATTGTCATGAGTGCCAATGTCTTTGAATCAGACCGCCAGAAAAGTTTAGCGGCTGGAGCGAGTGTGTTCCTTCCTAAACCAATTGATCTTGATGCATTATTGGATACGTTGCAGACCATACTAAGGCTGCAATGGATTTACGAGCATCCTATTGTGGAAACGACTCACCCTAACGTTTTAGAGCGGGAAACCTATAATGCGGTACCCTTGCCCTCTGCCGTGATGGATGAGCTATATCACTTAGCCATGATGGGCAATGTTCAGGGGATTGAAACGAAGGTGAAAGAGATAGCAGTGACAGACGCCCACGCTCAAGAGTTTGTCGATCGGCTGCAAATATTAGCTGCTAATTTTCAAATCAAACAGATTAAACATCTGTTGCATGCTCACGTATCACCACAAGAGCTGTTATGACTTCCATCTCAAGTAAACCCATTCGAATCTTACTTGTGGATGATAATGCCATGAACCTGAGGGTGCTATCCGATGCGCTCCACGGAAATGATTGGACGACGTTAGTGGCAACTGATGGTATGTCTGCCATTGAACAGGCTAAATATGCACAGCCTGATTTAATTCTGCTGGATGTGATGATGTCCGGGATTGATGGTTTTGAAACCTGTCAACGCTTAAAAGCACAAGCCGATACCCAGGCAATACCTGTGATTTTTATGACGGCCCTTGCAGATGCAGTCCATAAGGTCCGGGGATTGGAGATGGGAGCAGTGGACTATATTACTAAACCCTTTCAGCAAGAGGAGGTATTAGCTCGGGTCAAACTTCATTTGCGACTAAGTTTGCTGACTCAACAGTTAGAATCACAAAATACCTTACTAACCCAGGAAATTTCTGAAAAGACGGTTGCTGAATCTCGACTACAGCACCTGATGCAAGATCTGGAAAATAGGGTACAACAGCGTACCTCCGAGTTGTCAAACTCTCTGAGGCAACTACAGCAGGCTCAGCTACAGTTGGTTCAGAGTGAAAAAATGTCAGTTTTGGGCAATTTAATCGCTGGTGTAGCCCATGAGCTCAACAATCCCATCAATTTTCTGCAAGGTAATCTCGAACCGGCTAAAGACTATATTGATGACTTACTGCGGTTGATTGATCTCTATCAGAAAACGTTTCCTGAATCTGATCAGGTGATTGAGGATGAGATTGCCAATATTGATCTGGACTTCTTGCGACAAGACTTACAAAAATTGTTGGCATCAATGGCTGTAGGGATAGATCGGATTTTTAACATTAGTGTGAGTTTAAGAACATTTTCCCGTGCCGATAAAGAATATAAGGTGCCTTTTAATGTGCATGATGGGCTTAACAGTACCTTACTCATTTTGAAGCATCGCTTGAAGGAACGGGAGAACAGAGCTGAAATTCACATTCAGAGATGTTATCAAGAGATCCCAGAGATTGAATGTTTTGCAGGACAACTCAATCAGGTCTTTATGAATCTGTTGGCAAACGCGATTGATGCTTTTGATGAGGTTGAGCTATCCTGCTGTGATCTTGATGCTCAGACTAATAAAATTATCGTGAGTACTGGATTGGCTGAGGACAATGATAATATTCTGATCACTATTGAGGATAATGGTGCGGGCATTGATGAGACGATCAAACCTCGCATCTTTGATCATTTATTTACTACCAAGGGTGTTGGCCGTGGGACAGGATTAGGCTTGGCGATTGTCCGGCAAATTGTAGTCGATAAGCACGGTGGTTCAATTGATGTGGCATCTACCTTAGGTAAGGGAACCTGTTTTATCCTGATGTTACCGATTAAAGCGTCGGAAGCTTAGTTGTAGAGTGGCGGATTGTGATTCAAATATATTTCACCTTTTTAAGGTTTTTAAGGGATAAGGATTTTATAAGATCCAAAAATTATGTCTGAAGCGGTTGCCATGGCAACCTGTACATCAAAAGATATAACCTAATTGAATCCTCATTCCTAAGCAGGTGGAATGAGGTTCGGCGCAATCCAATGATTTCTCTGTATTTTCTTAAGAAAGCACAAGATGCTAGGCGTAACCCCGTAATTTCTCTGTTAACCTGGACCGCGCACACAAAAGATCATATGTTGAAGGGCATGAATCTTAGCTAGGCGACTGGGGCATCCTGAGGCAGCTAGCAGGTTCCCATTTTGCTCAGACAGCGTTTCCTTTGGATTATGGCATTTATTGTAGAGAAATATTTAAACAAATATTTAGTAGCTAAAGTACTGTTCGGCTTGGGGCAATGTAGTTGGTTGCTCTTCTACCCGGCCATGAGTCAGAGACCTGTCAATGCTCTTCTGGCTCAAGTACCTTCGATCCCACCAGGGACTACTCTGCCTGAACGTACATTGCCAGAGCCAATTCCCCCAGATACTTTCCCTGAGGAAACTCTACCAGACGAGCTCCTGCCACCATTACCACCAGTGGATGAGCTGCTGTCTCCTGATGAACCGCCCCCCTTGGAGGATGGTCTGGGTGAGGGCGATGCTACATTTTATGTGGCTGAGATAAAAGTTATTGGGAGTACCGTTTTTGATGCGGCGGATTTTGCAGATTTGCTTGATCCATACCGTGATAGCCAGGTGAGCTTTAATGATCTTTTGCAGCTGCGTTCGGCAATTACGGATAGATATGTGGAGGCGGGCTATCTGACCTCGGGCGCACTGATCCCTCCGCAGACGGTGGTGGATGACACGGTGACCATCCAAGTTATAGAAGGAACGTTAGAAGATATTGTTGTCAATGGTACGCGGCGGTTAGATCCCGCTTATATTCGGAGTCGTGTTGGCTTGGTGGCCCAGCCTCCCCTCAATGTGGAAAAGCTTTTAGCGGGGTTGCAACGATTACAGCTAGATCCGCTAATTGAGACGGTGTCTGCTGACTTACAGGCTGGTGTGCAGCAGGGAACGAGCCTTTTGGTGATTGAGGTACTGGAGGCTGATTCCTTTGCTGTGAATACGAGCTTAGCTAATAGTCGCTCTCCCAATATTGGTGGGACTCAGGTAACCATTGGTGTAGATGAAGGCAACCTATTTGGCATAGGCGATCGCATTCGATTGGACTACAAACATACCGAGGGTAGTGACGGTGTGGACTTTAGTTACACGCTGCCGGTCAGTCCCAATAATGACACCCTACGTTTCGCTGCTGGCTACTCTGATAGCCGGGTGATCAATTCGGATTTTGCGGTGCTAGATATCTCATCTGACAGTGCCTACTACGAATTGGGATATCGACATCCATTGATTGAAACCCCTACCCAGGCAGCTGCCCTGGGGTTGACCCTGTCCCATCAGTCGAGTCAAACTCGTTTAGGGTTGGATGATATTGGCCCGTTTCCCCTATCCCCTGGCGCTGATGAGAACGGTCGCACTCGCATCAGTGCGTTGCGGTTTTCTCAGGAGTGGACCCAGCGGAGTCAGAGTCATGTGTTAGCGTTGCGATCGCAGTTTAATGTCGGCCTTGATCTATTAGATGCCACCATCAATGAAGGAGATGCTCCTGACAGCCAGTTTTTTTCCTGGCGAGGTCAAGGACAGTGGGTGAAGCGGTTGGGTAAAGACAATCGGCTCTTCTTTTTGCGAGGAGATGTGCAGCTGGCTGCAGATGACCTCCTATCACAAGAAGAATTTAGCCTGGGTGGTGGTCAAAGTGTACGCGGTTATCGACAGGATGCCCTGAGGCGAGATAACGGTGCGCTGCTGTCAGCGGAGTTACGCTGGCCTGTTGCTAGGGTTCCTGAATTGGATGGGGTGCTACAGGTGACTCCCTTTATCGATGTGGGGACAGTGTGGAACCACAACGGCAATAACCCTGGGGTCGACACCTTAGTCGGAACTGGTTTTGGCCTTCTGTGGCAGCAAAGCGATAATTTTTCTGCCCGACTGGACTGGGGTATCCCCCTTGTGGACTTAGATACGGAGGATGATGGCTTACAGGACAGTGGCCTACACTTTTCGATTCAATATACACCATTTTAGATGGGGCTTATCCACCAGCAGTGACAGTCCACAAGCAGTACAAAAGTGCCCGTTGGTTTGAGGCAAGCCTTATAGGATATGACTAGGGCTTGTGGGTGATAGATTATCCTTTTGTGATTAACTTTCGCGAGAGATATGTACTATGTAAAGCTTTGATGATGAAAATGTCCCTAAAGTAAAGATCACTACAGTTTCTTCAAACAACCTAATTAGGTTAGGGCTAATATTGCAATAGGGTGTATTCACTGATTTAGGTAGAACTATTTGTCCTGAAAGTCACAATGGTTTTACGGGTGTTTGCTAGAATTCTGTTTGGGTTGGTCCAGGCCTAAATCTTATTGGGATTGGCAGCTCGTTTCAACTTAAATTCCAAATGATCTGCCGATGATGTCATCATTTTAAGGAGCAGTGAAGCGTTACCCAGATCTTAAATGATCGTTAATGGTGGTTTTTTCAGACTTAATTTATCTAATTTAAGCCTGCTTATTTAGCAGTGTGAGATTAAGAAAATAATTTGAGATCTCTGAAATCTCTTTAATATTTAATTTTCCCATTGTTATTTAGTGATATGAAAGTTGTTCCTATATTTATTTACTTTGGAATATTTCTATCAAGCCTCTTCTCAGTAGAAGTGCAAGCTCAAGAAGCTTTTGAGTCGAGTGTTTCAGCGTTGCCCACTTTGCCTGCTGCGCTTTCCGATGATAGTCAATATGTCCTCGGTTCTGGAGATCGCTTGCACCTGAGTTTTTTTAATGTTCCGGAGTACGACGGTGAAAAACAAATTTTGGTGGATGGCTCTGTAAATCTTCCCCTAATTGGTAAGTTGTCCATTGCCGGACTCACCCTTGAGGCAGCTAAACAGAGACTAGAATTTAGCTACTCCAACTACTTAAGAACTCCCTTAATCTCCATTGATCTGGTCGCTCCACGTCCGATTAAAGTGGGTGTGTCTGGTGAGGTTAATCGACCCGGTGCTTACGAAATTTCATTGACTGATGGTAGTAATGAATGGCCCACGGTGGTTGACGCGATTCAGCTGTCCGGCGGCATTACTGACCAAGCAAATGTCCGTCATGTTGAGATTCATCGGTTTCAAGCTTCACCAGATGAGCAGGTGATTCAGATTGATTTTTGGGATGTTTTGACAACTGGAAACATCCAAAACGACATTACGTTGCGTCATGGTGATGCTATCTATGTACCAACTGCAGCGACGCTGACTCCGGAAGAGTTAACTCAACTATCGGCTGCAAACTTTTCACCTGATAGTATTCGCGTGACTGTAGTGGGAGAGGTGCCAAATCCTGGTGCGGTTAATGTTCCTCCAAATGCACCTCTCAACCAGGCCTTATTAGCAGCTGGGGGTTTTGACCCACGTCGAGCGAGGACTGACGAGGTTGAGTTGGTCCGTCTCAACCCAGATGGTACTGTGTCCCAACGAAAGATCGCTGTGGGCTTTGATCAAGGTATTAATGAAGACGGCAACCCATCATTGCGCAATAACGATGTTGTTCTAGTTGGGAGATCGGCCAGCACGGCATTAGCAGATGATGTTGGGGGAGCCCTGGCACCTTTAGGAGTCATTCTATCGCCCATTCGGCTGCTCCTTAATCTATTGGATTAATGAGTCGGATTGCGAACATTGCTCTTTTTCGTATGTGTAAAACCGAAATTTATAAAGTTTTATAGGACAAATTTATGCAACCAGTAGGCTCAAACATCAGTATTGTTCAGTACTGGCACATGTTGAAGCGACGTTGGTTGCCAGCGTCTGTTGTTTTTGTCAGTACCGTTGCTGCTGTCAGTGTCTATGGTTTACGCCAGACGCCTATCTATGAGGCTGAAGGAAAGCTTCGGTTCAAAAGTCGAGACTCTACGTCAGCGTTAACCGGTCTAGGCGCTGAATTGGGGCAGTTGGAATCTTTGGATAGAGCGGAAAATCCCATCACTACTGAGATTGGGATTATGCGCACAGTCCCTATTATTCGAAAAACAATTGAGCGATTAGGCTGGGAAGAAGAAGAAGGTGATCCATATGACCCCAATTGGTTTTTAGAGAACTTGCAGATTGACCTCAAGCGGGATACCGACATTCTTGAAGTGCAATATCGGTCTTCGGATTCTGAAAAGGCTAGGCTTGCGGTCGATGCGATCATGGCGGTCTATCTAGAGGAGCATTTGTTATCTAATCGGGCTGAAGCAGCAGCTGCTAGAGTGTTTATCGAAAACCAGTTGCCGGCTGCTGAGCAAGAGGCGCGTCGGACCGAAGCGGCATTGCGAAAATTTAAAGAAGAGAACCAAGTGATTTCTCTAGATGCAGAAGCGCGCACGATGGTCTCCTCTTTAGACGGGTTACAAAATAGGATGACTGACGTTGTATCTGAGTTGTCTGATATTCAAGCTCAGCTAAATTCGATGGCTGAACGCTTAGGGGGGATTAGTCCTCAAGTGTCTTTGTTAGCAACTGCTGTTAGTCAGTCTAGGGGAGTTCAGCAAGTGTTGGAATCTTATCAGCAAGTTGAGACTCAGCTGGCGACTGAGCGGGTCAGATTTCAGGATCAGCATCCTATCATTGTTGATTTGGAGACCCAAAAAGCAAATTTAGAGGCACTATTAAACGAACGCATCAGTAATGTTGTTGGTTCTCAAACTGGTCCCACCAATCTTAATTTGCAGATTGGTTCAGTTGAAATGGAACTCATTAGCGACTACGTTCGCCTTGATTCTCGTTTACGTGGCCTTGAGGATCGGGCCATCACCCTACAAGGTACAGAAGCCGATTACTTAGAGCGAGCGAGTGACTTACCACGTCTAGAGCAGAGCCAGCGAGAGTTAGAGCGTCAATTAGAGGCAGCCCAATCGACTTATTCTTTGCTATTGCAGCGCTTGCAGGAGGTGCGCGTAGCTGAAAACCAGAATGTTGGTAATGTTCAGGTTATTCAGCAAGCTGAATCCTTGGGAGGTCCAGTTGAGCCTGACCAGCAATTGTTTGTTATGAGCGGCATTATGTTGGGTGGGTTATTGGCTCTGGCCCTGATCTTTCTGCTAGAAGTCAGCGATCGTTCCGTTCGAGGTGTTGCTGAAGCAAGGGCTATCTTTGGGCTGTCAATATTAGGGGTAATCCCATCCCATCAGAAGACTTTGAGGTTTAATCCCCTGCGAAAAGATACCGAGACAGTAACTGTTCCTCGTTTGGTATTTGGTGGTTTAGAAACAAAGTCTTTGTTCAGTGAATCGTATTACATGTTGGCCGCTAACTTAGCAACATTGGGTTCGGGACATATGGCTGAAGTAATAGCTGTAACCAGCTCTGTTCCTTTAGAAGGAAAATCAACAGTTGCTAGCAATTTGGCCATGGCGCTTTCACGTACAGGTAAAAGGGTGCTGTTGATTGATGCAAATATTCAGCAGCCGATGCAGCAGTCCATTTTTCAGCCTTGGATTTTAGAACCCGATAATTGTCCAGGGCTACTTAATGTGCTGATGGGTCAAGCAACTTCTGAGGAATGTATTATTGAGGCCGTACCTAATCTCAATGTTTTCCTTGCGGGTACAGGATTTGCCAATTATTCAGAAGCTATTCTTGAATCTCAGGCCATGAAAATTCTGTTGGAGCGATTAAAGGGAGACTATGACTATGTTATCCTCGATACTCCTGCCTTAAGTCTTAGTGGTAGTGCTGCGGGGGGGGGAGCGTTAGTCGATGGCATGTTGTTGGTCGTACGTGCTGGTCTTTCCCATGGTCAAGACTCTATCTATGCTCAGAGTCTGATGGCACAATCTCAGAAATCTGAGAAAATGTTAGGCCTTGTTGTCAATGGTGTTGAGATATCAGAGCTTTTGTCCTGGCTTAAAGTAAAGATTGCTAGAAAACAATTTAAAGAGAAATCTGTTTCGCCAGAATTGAATGGCAATTCGAATCGAGAGGTAATGGTGTCGAGACGTTATTAAAAGGTGTTATGGATTGGCCTGTTTGAGTCAGATGGTGACTCTGGTTAACAACGGCATACAGTGGTGCTAGGTTTAATCCCAATACCGTTGGTCTCTTTAGTTTTTCGTCATGCTTGAGCGGGCATGTTTAGCATGGTCACGTTGAACAACGAGAAAAAAGACCGTCGGACAGCTTTGCTCATTTTGGGACGCACCAATCTCATCAGATTTTCGTCAAAACTCTTCAAACAAACGTTCGAGCAGGTTGGACGTGCGAATTCGAGGATGCAGCCGTTCATCAATGCTGTGACTGAGACTTGGATAAAATCTAGAGGCGCTAGGTTGCTTGGGAATTAAGTGGACGCAACTTAGTCAGGTAGTGTTTGACTGTTGCATAGGCAAAGGTAGCTCCCCCGTAGAGAAAATAAAACCAGTGCCAGGGGATGACTCTCAGGGTAAATATTAAACCGCGTTTGTTATAAAAAAATTGATAAACGTCTAGGTTGATTAACACTAATCCCAGGGCAAAACCACTGGTGAAAACGATAAGCCATGGAAATATAGGACTAGCTATCAGACTGCCTATTAATAAAAAGGTCAATACTACGCTAAGCCGATTAGTGTGGCTGAGGTTTAAATCGGCATTGAAGTTGCGATCGCGTAATAATAACTCTGTCCATGGCAGTGCCCGATAAAAAATCTCCGCCCTTAGCAGTGATTTAAACTCCCAACGTTTTAGGTGTTTGACATAGATATCTTTGCACAGACGAATCGAATACCCCGCTTTCTTTAGACGATATCCTAGTTCAATATCTTCAATACATGGCTTGCGATAACGCTCATCAAACCCCCCTAACGATAGAAATACTGGACGTCTGATGGCACCACAGGCTCCCCAAAATGTAGACGCTATCTCTGAAGATGTCTGATGAGTATAGTGATGGAATAAATTTTTATACTGGGATAAAAAGTTGCTAGCACCCGGTTCATCGTCATAGGAACCAATTAAGGCGGTTAAATCTGGTCGATGCTTAAATGCATCTGCTATCAGGCCCAGGGTTTGGGGATGAATTGTAACATCCGCATCCATGAAAAATAGAATGTCTCCATCAGCTGCTTGAGACCCTAGATTTCTAGCGCGAGCGGGTCCCCCTGGAGTTGGTAATCGCTGTACGTTTGCTCCAAACGTTTCGGCCACATGCCAGGACCCATCCGTATCTCCATCGGAGACGACAATTAACTCATCAGGAGGGCGAACGCTCTGTTGAATGCTAGCTAAGCATCTTTTAAAGTCTTGCCCACCGTTATAAACAGGAATAACAATTGATATGCTGATTGAAGACATTATCTTGGTTTTTATAGGGAATGAAAATCACGTTTATTACTTAGCAGAGGAGCGAAAAATGAGATGTAGTAATTGCTCTATGAATCATATAGGCCCTGCTCACAGCCGCTTGGTGCGCTAAACCTGGCTCTTAGCTTATTTTAGTAGAGCTCTAAAATCGCTTGGGTAACCCGTTCCAAATCTGATTTGGTCATAGCAGACCCAGATGGAAGACATAAACCATGCTGGAATAACTGGGCTGAGATATCGCCACCAATGTATTCGCAATCCGTAAAGACAGGTTGTAAATGCATTGGTTTCCAAACAGGTCGGGACTCAATGTTTTCCTTTGCTAACGCCAATCGAATTTGGTCGCGATCGATCCCCGTAGCCTGTGGATCGACCGTTAGGCAGGTTAGCCAACGAGTGGATTGGCCATAGGAGGCCTCAGGCATAAATGTTATCCCTGGAAGATGTTCGAGGGCTGAGCGATAAAACTCAAAATTTTGTCGTCTGGCTGCAACCCGATCCTTTAGAACCTGGAGCTGCCCTCGCCCCATACCGGCCAAGACATTGCTCAATCGATAGTTATAACCAACTTCAGAATGCTGGTAATGTGGGGCCGGATCTCGAGCCTGAGTAGCTAGAAAACGAGCCTTGGTGATGGCATCAGGGTTGTCGCTGACCAACATGCCACCGCCGGATGTGGTGATAATTTTATTTCCATTAAAAGAATAGATCCCAAACTGTCCCAGAATTCCCGGTGCTTTCCCTTTGTAGGATGCGCCCAAAGCTTCGGCGGCATCTTCAATTAGAGGAATGTCATACTTTTGGCAAACCTCAAGAATCGGGTCAATGTCTGCACATTGACCATATAAATGGACAAGAATAACCGCCTTTGGTAAGTTGCCAGCCTTGGCTCTTTGGTTTAATGTGTCGACCACAAGCTGAGGGTCCATATTCCAGGATGTCGACTCACTATCTATAAAGACAGGTTTTGCTCCTTGATAGAGAATGGGATTGGCCGTGGCGATAAATGTCAAAGAAGAGCAAATAACATCATCACCTGATCCGATGTCTAAAAGTCGCAGTGCTAAGTGTAATGCAGCCGTCCCAGAAGACACTGCTGCCGCTGCTTTCGCCCCAGTTATTTGGCAAAATTCTTCTTCAAAGGCATTGATATGGGGGCCAACAGGAGCCAACCAATTAGTGTCAAAGGCTTCTTTGACAAAAGCAAACTCTTTGTCACCCATATGGGGCGGAGAAAGCAAGATGTGAGGCTTCATGGGACGAATAGGGAAGGATCAAAATTTAGAAGATATCAGAGATGTCGAAATCAAAGAAGTTTACTCAACTCATAGAGAGACTCAATCTGAACATCAGCCTGGTGAGTTTTGTCAACGCTTACTCCAGAATACTCTCCATCAGGACGACAAAGATGAACCGTTTGCCAACCAAGTTGCCTAGCCGTTATGAAATCTTTTTTAGGATTATCACCAACGTAAGTTAAGTCTGATCCTGGACAATCCTTCATCCTCATCATCTCTAGATATGGCAAAGGGCTAGGTTTCCAGTTCTTTCTACCATAAGTATCTGTATAAATAATATTTTCAAGATATGTGTTAAGGCCTAACGCCTCAACCTTATTTTTCTGCACTTGCAGGAATCCGTCTGTAATCAGACCAAGAGATTTATCTTGATAACGCTTAATTGACCATTGAGCATCTTCATGGAGATGAAGACGTGGCTTATGATTTCGATAAACTTCAATCATGTTTTGAATTAAGCTTTTATCTTCCGCAATACCTAATTTAAGTAACGTTAGGTTAAACGTATTACCTCGAACACCGCTTTCGAAAAGATTGAGTGCGACTTCGTAAAAGCCAGAGATCTGACAAGAATCAGACAGCCATTTCTCAACAGCTTGAAACCCGCTTAACACAAATTCTTTTTCAGAAAAGAGAGTGTCATCCAGATCGAAAATTAAAAATTTCATAGTCAGCCACTCTGGTGTTAAACTCTGCTGGTAATGAATAAATCACCCTTAAGGTAAAGGTTAAAAATTATGGATAGAAAGCTAGCTATTTTAAGCTTTAACTGCCAAACCTTATCCTTATTCTATTTGATGATTTTAGAGGATAAAAATCAATATAAAAACCATAAAAATAGACTATTTCTTAAATCTTATTCTTAGTTGTAAATATGGCATCGTCAAATCGTAGCATGACTATTCCATCTTTCCATTCATCAATTGATACCTGAAGTTCTTGCCCTTGAGCCATAGCCAGAATCCATCCGGGAAAATCTGCACCTGCATGATAGGAAAGTGGAAATCCTCCCCCAAAACGAGGATTGATTTCTATAAATTTTATGTCACCTTCCTTAGTAAGAAAGCATTGAGCTGTAATGCAACCTATGGCTCCTGGGAGTGACTCGGCGACTTTTTTACCCGCTTCAATTAAAGCCGAATTTTTAACTGTTATGCCTTTGCTACTCTCACCGGCTCTGGTTTCCATGCGAAGTCTGGGAACCACAACCTTGGCCTTTCCTTCAAAATCAACTAAGATATCCAAAGTATATTCTTCGCCTGAAATATATTCTTGAATAATAGGATTTTGAGTGTGATGTAGAAAAAAAATCAGTTCTTTGAAGTTATGGACTTTATTTACATTGATGCTACAGCTTCCGTTAGCAGGCTTAATGATTAGAGGATAAGAAATCCTATTGTTTTCTTTGGATAGTTCCTCTAAAGAATATAGTTGTGGAGTAGAAATATGATTAGATTTGAAGAAATCATAGGTAACCCGTTTGTTGATACAGATTTTATTGACTTCTGGACTTGATACTAGCAGCTTAATTCCTATATCCTCAAAGGGTTTAGAATGTCTAGATAGTAGACTTAGTTCTGGATCAATCAGAGGAATTAATAACGTTATTTCATAGTCACGACATATCTTTAAGAGGACATCAATGTAGGTTGGATCACTGACTGGGGGGACTTGCTCCGAATAATCAGATACAAAGCATGCAGAAGCATCTTTTTTTCGATCTGCTGTAATAATATTGCCTCTAATATTCAGCTTTTCCATAGAGGTTTTAAAGTTTCTAATGAGGGAGACCCTTCTGCCAGCGCTAGTAAATAGTAAGTTCATAATTAAATTAGGCATCCTTTAAATGGCCTTTAATTTTTTAATTCAAACGTAAAGCCTTGTATTTCCAACGTAGGCTTCCAAATTCCAAAGTTAGTTGCTCTAACTCTTTTTGAAATTTCTTCCTTTGGCATATCAAGCTCTATTTTGCTTAGCTTATTGAACTCTTTTCGACTAAAGGGTTTTCTTGTCCATTGTTCTTCAGAAGTTGGGATCTTCTCTCCTTTGAAAATATGATTTAAAATCTCATAAAATAAAATCTGCTGATAGTCATATGTCCTAGAAAGAAGTGTTGAAACAGTATCTGATGCTAATAATGGAAAACGCTTAACAGCTATGATTTTTCCTGTGTCGACACTAGGAGCCATATGATGGCAAGTGACACCATATTCTTTAGCTTCTTCATACAATGCAAAGTTATTGCAGCCTATGCCAGGATATTCTGGGGGCGCTGGATGGAAATTAATTGCTGCAACACATGCTCTTTCTAGCAGATGTTTTGGAACAATCCATCGAGATAAATAGCTAATGATATAGTCGCCTTGCCAAGAATGAATGCTTTCCGGTAGAGGATCTCCCCATTTGCCAACACTAGCAACAACGTCAGTGAAATTTAGCTGACAAAACTCTAATGCTTTATTAACATGCCAGTCGTCTTCCTTTCCCAGAAAAAGAATCGAACTTTCTTGCTTATCCATTGACATTCCCTTTTTACTAGGCTTGTATAGCGAGGCGAGCTCTTATTTGACGATTGAAATAGTGAAGTATTTTTGTATCGCTTCTCTCTCTATTTGGAGAACATCAAAAACCTTTTATTGAGATGCTCTATGAATCTATCTACCCTTTGAGTCCTGGCAGTCGTCTCCTAGGGTTTATTTTCTGGGGGTTGCTGGAACTCCATAGGCAACACAGTGGGAGGGCATTGATTTTACGACAACTGAGCCAGCACCACAGATCGTCCATCTTCCCACTTCTACACTGGGAATAATCTTAGTACCTACGCCTAAAAGACTCCCTTCCTTGATGCAAACATTGCCGCATAGCGAACAGGAGGGAGCAATATGTACGTAATCTGAAATTTGGCAGTCATGATCAATAATTGCGCCTGTATTGATAATGGCATGTTGGCCAATAACAGAATCAATATTTATAACCGTGTTAGCCATTACAACCGTTCCTGCTCCAATCTTAACTTCTTTAGCGATTTGAGCCGATGGATGTACTGCTGTTGTAAACGTATATCCTTTAGAAGCTAGGTTTTGAACAATATTTTTTCGATCTGAATTATTGCCAATAGCCACTATCCAACGACTTTGCAAAGGATCGATGTTGGATAGCTGGCTTGTGTTAAAAATAGGTACATCATGTAGGTGAGAACTATTTTCGGGAGGAGCATCGTCAAAAAACGCAGCTACCTCTCGATTACAACAACGTAAAATGTCAAAAATGACCTTCGCATGACCACTACATCCATACAGGTAAATTCTCATGATAAGAATTTTTTCCTATTGATTCTATATTCATATTTTAAGATGTTGATCCCTTAAATCGGTCCATTGTTGCATGGCCTTTATGGGAGATTCCATCTCTCTTAAGAACTTTGACAAAGGTAAGAATGAGAATCTTAATGTCCAACCATAGGTTCCAGTTATCTACATACCAAATATCAAGTTTGAATTTTTCCTCCCAATCGAGAGAATTGCGTCCATTGACTTGGACCCAACCACTTATGCCAGGTGGAACGTCATGGCGACGAGCTTGTTCTTGGGAGTACAGCGGTAGATATTCTACTAGTAGAGGACGGGGGCCAATAAAACTCATGTCGCCTTTAACGACATTAAAAAGCTGAGGTAACTCGTCGAGGCTTGTTTTACGTAGGAACTGTCCAATGCCTGTCAAGCGTCTTGAATCTGGAAGTAGTATCCCCCTAGCATCTCGTTCGTTGGTCATGGTTCTATATTTATAGAACTTAAAAATCCTATTGTTTTGTCCAGGTCTATCTTGGGTAAAGATGACGGGGCTTCCCATAGAGAAGTATACGAGTATACTAATAACAATAAAGACAGGAGATAATATTACAATAGAAATAGCGGCTATTGTTCGATCTACTAACTGCTTTACAAAATAACACAACGCTTTCCGTGTAGATATCATAACGTTTTTCCATTTATATATTAAGTCTAATGGTGGACAAAAAACGGTATTTAAAGAGTGTCTAAAGTCCCAGTCTAAATAGTATTTATTTGACTAAGAATTACACGCTTTCAATAAAATCTGTAATCTTGGGATAGGTTACTCTCCTATCAAATAAAGCATCGATATCATCAGGTTTGTGTTTATTGTTAATCTGATGCGGATTCTCTACTATTGTCTTGCTAGCAATTTCTGCAAAACTTTCTGCAGAACCTGCTTCATATAGATAGCCATTTCTAGCTTTAATTAGTTCTATAGCTTCTATGTTTTTCTGACTACTTATTATCGGTAAGCCAAATGCCATATAGTCAGATAGCTTATTTGTAATGGATTGGAGAGCATTGCCAACAATTGGATTGATTGCAATATGGCATGCTTTGACAAAAGCAGCCATGTCTTCATAGGCCATATAGCCATGGAAAAATACGCCGTCACCTGATTTTGTTTCTAGCTGATGCCGCTCAGGTCCATCCCCGACAATGTGTAATTCTGCATTGGGAAACTGAGCTCGAACTTGCCCAAATCCCTTAATGACAGTTTGTATATCGTAGCTGTGACTGAGTGTACCGATATATACGAACCTGATTATCGAGTTATCTAAGGGTTTGGGATGAATGGACTCGATTAGCTGATAGTCAGATCCTAGATATGCAACAAACCCTGGAGTGTGAGGATTACGTGCTTGAGCCATATCCAGGTAGGTTTTTGAAACCGCCACAATACCATCCGCATATCCGTAGGCACGATGAGCTTTTTCTCGCAGTGGTGCAAGTAAAAAGTCAAACTCTTTGAGTAAAGGAAGTGCAGCGAAAATCGAGTCTGGCCACACATCCTGTACATCAATAATGAATTTAAATCCAAACTTCTTTTTGACTTTGCCAAGTGTGATATTGGTAGCAATCAGAGGAAAAGCTGAGTAGACAATATCAAATTTTGAGTTTGATTCAAGTTCTTGATATAACCAGGACTCAAAGTTTTTATGGAATCGATCATGGCTATAAATCCGGCTGAATGAGACATTACTTTTATAGCCAGGCTCATCTAGCAGAGTGAGTTTAAAGGGTAGATCTTGAAAATCCTTGCTGCCTCGCTCTCTTTTTGTTTTCGTGGGATGGCAAAAAGCACTGGTTACTAGTGTGACGTCATAGTTTGTCGACCAGAGATAGCATAAATACAAGAAGCGATTAAAGCAAGGTTCCCCTGGTAATGAGACAAAGGGGGCAACAAGAAGAATCTTTTTCATAGAGATCTAGAGCTTTAGGTAGTAGTGCTCAACTTTTTCCACACAGGCTGCACTGCCGACTAGTTTAGACACATGGCCAAAAGCTTTTTCGACAACGCTGTTTTGAAACTCTTTATCCGTTAATAAGTTAACTGTTTTTTCAACAAACTCTGTTGACCCTCCAACGGGAGCAACGCCTCCCGTGATCCCGTCAATTACAATTTCGGTGACTCCACCCCAATCATGGGAAACCATGGGCACCCTCTGAAAGGCTGCTTCTATGACTGTATTTCCGGTACCTGCAGACTCTTCTTTTTTAAAAGCGACAGGGTTCCAAAATAAATCGATGCCCGCGTAGAAATTTTGAGTGTCTTTAATACCACCTATGAATTTGATCCGGTTGGCGACGCTAGTCTTGGCCGCAAGTTTTTCAAGGTTTTTGCGTTCTTCTCCATCACCAGCAATTAACAGATAGGTGCGATCCAACTGGGAATGTTTTTGACAAAGCTCATCAAAATAGTTGATGGCATAGTGGACACCTCTGGCAGGGTTTAGACGGGATAGGGACCCAATGACGATGTCTTTGTCTTGAAAGCCGTACTGCTCTCGAAATTGAGATCTCGATCCACGGACATGCTCAATCCGACAAGGATTGTACAGAAACCCTACCCGGTCGGATCGAAAACCATAGCGCACTAGCTTTTCTTGTTCAGCCTTGCAATTGCCAATGGCCCGTACACCCAGGCTGCTAAACAAGCGGGGTACATATTGATAGGTAGAAGCATGGACACCACGAGAATGCCAGATGATTTTTGTTTTGGAGCCTGCAAGTTGTTTTGCCAAAACTGCTATGGGAACTGGTCTGGCCATTTGCAGATGAACACAGTCATAGGGATAGGTTTTTAATAACTCAACCAACTTGTTGAGAAACTGAATATTACCTCCCACACTATTAGCATGGGTTTCCACATCAAAATACTTAACCCCTAGGTTCTCAATATCATCACAAAGTGGCCCATGAGCACCCAGAAGATGAACCTCATGACCTTTGCCTGTTAAAAGTTCTGATAATGTTTGGGTGGATCGCTCGGTGCCGCCCAAACCCTTCATGGAACTGATCAGTAAAATTAGCATGGTTAATTTTTAAAAGCGTCTCCTAGAAATCTTAAATAAGTTGTCTCTGCAGCATTTGAAATAGTCTTACCTTAAGAAAATATAGGCTTGATGTTAGTCCATCGTAAGAGATTATTCTCTTGCAATATTTTGAATTTCTGAAACCAATTCGTTTGGCATAAATACATAATCGCATTGATTTAAGTCAGAGTGAATTCCAATATTTTCAATTTTTTTCAATCCGACAAAGGTATTCTTGTCTTTCTCTACTCTAAAAAATGAATAATTTAGTTCATTAAATATCCTCTCTAATTCTTCTTGCCTCTCTTTTCTCATTGTGTTTTCAGTTGAGTAAACCGGCAAAATCTCTAGCAAAACAATGGGCTGCTGAGTCTTAAGTAATTGATATAAGCTTTTAACAACTTCTAATTCTGCACCTTCAACATCTATTTTGACGATGCCAACGTTATCAGAATTCACTGTATCCCTTATGTTCTCGAAGCGAAAACAAGGAACGAGAATTCTACGATAAATCGTTTGGCCTGAACGAAAATTTTCAATTAAGGAAGCCGAAGAATCAAACTCGGAATCAGTCAAGCATTCCAATGAAAGCATCTTATCTTCAGTAAAGAGTCCAACTGGAACAATGGTGCAATCTTCGAACTGATTCTTTTCTATAAGTTTTTTCACATAAAAGACACAAGTTGGATTTGGTTCAAAACCGATATACTTTCTTTTGAGTTCAACCCCTTTTACCTTTATCAAGGTTTGCCCAAGATTTATGCCAACATCAAAGAAAGCCCCTTGCTTTTTTCTTAAAAGATGTTTTAAGAGCCCAATCATCCAAGCTTCTGTTAGAGTGCAACTTAGGTCTGAAATTGTCGGAATCTTAATATCATTATCTTCAATTTTGATGACCTTTTTAAAGGTCATATAGTTCAGCAATATTGCCTTTCTTTTTAACTTTCTCAATATTTCTTTCTTTAACATAGCTAATATTCTTGCCTAAATTTTTTTCTGCCAAAGAGTTATGTTGCTGGATCGTTTGAATTTAATCCAGTTCCATCGTACTTGATCTACATAAATGGGCAAAGAAAAATAGAGGAAAAAATAAAATTGGGATCCTCACAATTGTTGATGGCACATTGCTGGCCAAGGCAAATGCAATGAATGTACTGACACCATAGTAAGCATACTTTCTATTAGTTATAAAAACTACGAAAATATAGCCTAATAAAAGGCCGATTAGGAGCGTGCCTAACCAACCAAACGCAATCATATTTTCAATGATGAAACTATGGGGATTGATTGCTAGGAGAGCGTCATTTCCAAACCCGTCATAGTAAAAAGACCCATAATTTTTGGTGCCACTTCCCAGGACAGTAGTGTGGATATGACCAAACGCATATTGATAGCTCTCAAGTCGGTACGATAGGGAGTTATCACCGCCAGTATCGAACAAAAATAAGTGAAGTCGTTCAGCGGTTCTAGAAATGAAAGGGTTGTCTGCGTAACTGAGATTGTCCAGGATGGTTTCCCAGTCCATTTGACTGAGAAATAGCCCCCCAAACCAGAGCACTGCAATGGTGACAAACAGCAGCACAATATTGCCAGAGTAAAGAAATTTTAATAGAAGAAGAACTGGTAAAACTAGAATACAAATCCTTGATCCTAAGGATAGAATCCACAGGGTGATGAAGGAGGACATCAGTGTGGTGGATAGGAATCCTGGAAATAAAGTTTTGATACAATAAATTAGTAGAGGGGTAAAGACGAGGAGATAAGTAGCGAGATCGTTCGGATTGTTGAACATTGAACTCGGTACACCCGTTGACCCTAGATTTAGGACAGTGCCTGTTCCTAACTCATAGATATAGAGCAGTAGCACCACGCTCAGGGCAATTAAGGGTGCTAAAAAGGGAAACGTTTCCTTTTTTTCAATGAGATTGACGCTGATCTTGGCCGCAATATAGGAATGGATGATCATCAAGATGTAATAGAGATCGATCCATTGGTCTTTGCCTGAGTTAATGATGTTGTAAACAAAGGCAAGCAAGACATAGAGCACTGTCAAAAACATCAACCGGTCATAGAGAAAACACCTGACTGCCAGGGCCATGGGCAGAATCATGGTGGCTATGACGGGGAGGCTCTGGGATGGCTTGAGCGCACTTGAGACAATAAAAAATGACGAACCAGAAGATAACCCTATTAAAACTAGGAGTACAAATATCTTTTCTTTATCCAGTTTAGATAGGATGTTGCCCATGGTAAGAGAGAGGCCGTTGAAATATAAATTTGAGATATAAGTACATTGTCTAATAATTTTTAGACTAGTGATTTCCAGGAGGCAGGATTATCTGATGTTGTTCAAATCTAAGGTAAAAACTTGATATCTATGATAGTAAACTACCTATCTTCTCTTTGTTGAAGGCAATGAAGTCGACTAGGACACTTTTCCAATTGGTTTTAGCAACCTTGGTATAGACAAAAGTCATTTGGACGGAAAAGAGAATATAGGCGACCGTGGTGGCCACGGCAGCCCCACTCATTCCATATTTGGGAATTAATAGGATATTGCCAATAACGTTGATTAACAGTACTCCAAGGTTCATGTAGATGTTGAGCTCTGGTTTGCCACGAGCCGCAATGTCATGGGCCAGAACACGGGCTCCACTCCAGGCGACCACCCCTGGCAATAGCAGCTGCATAACCAGGGCAGAGTCAGCGTAGTCAGCTCCAAACAGCATAGATATGATCGGTACCGCTAAGATGCCTGTGGCAATGCCAGCCAAGCCTGTAAGGCTGAGGACAAAGATATACATCAAAGGAGTCAGCTTACGTCTTTTCTCCTCTTCGGAGGCCAGCTGGGATAGCAGGGGTAACATGACCACACCAACCGCAGCGGAGAGCAACCACAGTTTTTCCACCATTTGTGTGGCAATCACATAGAGACCGGTACCTGCTGTATCTCCTAATAGATTAAGAAGATAGACATCCACCCGGTAATTAAAAAACGCCAGGGCAATGCCTAAATGAGACTTAAGCGCATAGCGAATAATCCGTTGGCCATAGGATTGAATCTCGCTGTCAATTGATGCTGTTCGATATAATTGGTGATAGAGCATCAGGTAGGAGGCTGCCAGGGCGACCAGTGCCCCCACCAGGTAAGCGGCCATCATGGCGGTGACATTTCCCAGGCCAATGGCTACTAGGGCAAGGGAAAGCACCAGGGCAATGGCGGGCTGCAACAGGAGAACGATGTTATATGCCTTAAAGTTTTGGAGTCCCTGAAAGATGGACACCAAAAATACTTGTAGCAATAATATGGGATAAATAGCTAGGGCTAACCAGAGGGTGTTGCTGGCAACACCTGGGAACCATTGGCTCCCAGCTAGCCATATGGATAGAGCGCCGATGGCAAGACCCACTGGGACTAAAAACGTGAACCATCTGACACTGGTGTCAAAGGCGGTACGGACAGATACATTGTTGCTACTGATAAAGTGAGCATTAGCCGTAGGCATACCCATTGCCAGGAATTGGTACAATATGGTGGGGAGGAGGAGTGCGATCGCAAACTGACCATTGCCCTCGGGCCCTAATGATCGAGCAATAACAATAACTGTAAAAAGCTGCAGAACTCCAGCACCCAGCTGCCGAATCAGGGTCCCAACAGAATTCTGAATCAGTCGTTTTAGACCAAGCTTATGCATAATTTTGAGCTAGTTCCTGCTTGCCATCAGCTCTACTGATTGTCTGGTCATAAAAGGCCTCTAATTGCTCTGCAATAGCGGTTTCACCATAGCGGTCAATACATGCCTGACGAATCTCTTGGGCATCATATTGATGTCTGTTTGTTTTGATATAACGCATTGCTTGAGCCATGGCCTCCACATCATCTGGCGGGATTAATAATCCATCCTGGGGCCGGACCACTCGATTGGGGCCACCACAGCGAGTGGCAATCACAGGTTTGCCCAAGGCCAGGGCCTCAATAATTACGACACCAAAGGTTTCATACTGACTAGCTAGCACAAGTGTGTCCGATTCAGCTACATGGTCTCGCACTTCATGACGCTCCAATGCGCCCAAAAAAATCACCCGATCAGCCACACCCAGATCGTTGGCTAAGGCTGCCAAATTGGCTCGCTCCGTACCATCACCGCCAATTTTTAGATAGGTGTTTGGATCATCCTTAAATGCCTGGGAAAATGCAGTAATTAAAAGATGAATACGTTTGCGCTTGTTGGAGAGATACGCAACTTTAATAAAAACAAATGGCTCATCAGCCTTTTTTTGGGGAGCCAACGGATAGTGGGTGAAGGCTACAGGCACAACATTGGGACAAGCCTGCCAATGACTACCTAAAAACGTTGAAATCTCATCACAAAATGCTTCGCTCACTGCTAGGCGACAATCTGCATCAGCGACAGCCTTAGACGCTAAACGAATCTCCCATGGGGCAAACAGTCCACGGGCATAGGCTGTACCATGCTCTGTAACAACAAAGGGAACCTTGTAGCGAGTCTGGATGTTCCAGGCCAACAGCCCTCCATAAATCATGGCATGCGCATGGATTACATCAGGCTTACCATAGGTGTTTACATAACGCCTATAGAGCTTTAAGCCATCATGGACCCAGAGAAGATAATTAAGATAGGGAATCTGCCTAGGGAACCAAGTCATGCTATGCATTCTCAAGGTAGGAATGCCGCCATCGTCTTCGTGCTCAAATCCATACCGGCCCGATACAACACTCTGCCATTGACGCATAGAGCGATGCTGGGAATGGATGATACCTACCTGGTGACCATGCTTGAAAAGGGCCAATGCCTGCTCACGAAAAAAACTCCCCTGGGTATCTTTCTTAGAGGCACGATACCAAGACGGAATCACTAAAATATGCATGGAAAGTTATAAAGCTATATCTAATAGTATCTGTTGTGTAATGGACCTTTAAAAAGCACTAAAACGTTTGTCGTGATAGATCTTTATAGCTTATATATAACTTGAACATCTTACGATTTTAAAACCTTAGATATCGTCAGGCTAAAACCACTGACTTAACAGTGACAGTTACGAACTCCTGATAATGGCTTATGCCAAAGTTGTACGCCCAAATATTAATCATTGTATCTGTATATGTTCTAATCTTCCTATCTTGAACTGACCGTCCCAGTCAACCAAAAGCAATTAGTCTTTGTTCAAGATTTAAATTCTTAAGTTAGGTAGCGTACATTTAGTAAGTATTTCTATGCACTTAGTATTTGGTCTATGAACAAACGGTGTACTTTGATACATTTACATATAGCGATATCACCCACCCCTGTCCCGGTTGCTCATAGCTTACCTTGAGGACCTTATCTAAAATGGTTGTGTTGCTTGCATCATCGACTAAGTCAGTATTTAAGGATGCGTTGGATTTAGCCAGATAGTTTTGTAAAGCTCACATAAAGGCTATGGGGGAATAGCTGAATTCTTGTTAGGATTCAGCTATGTACGCTTTATATAGCAAGATGGGGGCTACTAGGCTAGGACATACCGATAACTCTGATGCCTATTCAATAGAAACACCAAATAGCTAGAAAATCTTCGATTTCGCAAATTTATCGGATGTCTTGACCAGTTTACTGCTATATTTAGTAAGTTTTGTTTTTATTATAGAGGTTTCAACTTTACGATTCGATAATTGATTGTTTGATGTCTAAAGAACACTATAGTTGGTTCATAGATGGATTTCGTGTTCGAATCTAACCCCTTTAAGGACAATCGCTTGTAGCTTTAACATTAAATAGTAAGAGAAGTTGGTTAGGAGAGAAAATCTGCCATTCTGATTTTTCCTTAATTTTTTTCTAGGCGTTGAGTCGTTCAGTTTTTTTCTGAATATCTCAGGCATATTTGTACGGGCAGATAAGACTGTTTGGGCAGATTTCCTTTCGCTTGCTGTTGACAATGTCATTATAAAAATGAGCGATTTAAATTCCCACTCCGCTTTTTGGCTCAGTTTGTCGCTTAAGGGTGATCGTCAAGTGCGAAAGCTTTTGCTGATGACTATTGATATAGTCACGCTGGTTATTGCCTTGTATTTAGCGATCGCAACTCGTCTCGAATCATATTTTCCTTTCCCATTCATCTCGGAAAATATTTGGCAAACCGCTACATTGCCGATATTTCAATACTATGTTTTTCAATTGAGTGGGCTGTATCGAATTTCATTAAGGCATTCCAATCTGTTTTTAGTTAGAGACTTAGCTAAGGTTGTAGCCATCAGCACAAGCATGTTATTGACGCTGTCATATTTCTTTAGTGACTGGATACTTGGCAAGTCAGTTTTGATTATTGACGCATTATTTTGTGTGGTTCTGTTGGTTATTGTCCGACTGGGATTGCGTTGGTTCGTTCGTGCAGGAGTTATGACGCAGAAGCGTCGCGCATTATCCGAGGACTGTCCAAAGCGTTTACTAATTTATGGGGCCGGTTCGGCTGGGGTTGCGCTTTTGCAAGCTCTTTTTGGCAGCCATTTATATAAGGTAGTTGGGTTTGTCGATGATGATATTGACCTACAACGCTACACTCAAATTGAAGGACGTAAGGTTTATTCGTTACAACAGCTCCCCTACCTTTGGGACAATGACTACTTTGATGTTGTTGCGTTAGCAATCCCCTCTGCCTCCCAGAGTGTTCGTTGTAAAATTTTTGAGGACTTGTCACAACGGGGCTTTCCAGTAAAGACGGTACCCAGTTTAGATCGGATATTTTCAGGTCAGGTCGCCATCAATGAACTCCATGACATTGACGTTACGGCACTGTTAGGGCGAGAAGAAGTATCCCCAAATGTGGGTCTGTTACAAAAGCAGATTCGAAATCAGGTTGTGTTAGTAACGGGGGCTGGTGGGTCCATTGGCTCTGAGCTGTGTCGTCAGATTATTCAGCAACAGCCAAAGAGCTTGATCTTATATGAGCTAAATGAATTTGCCCTTTATCAAATTCATCAAGAGCTGTCGGAAGCCTATCCAGACGTCATGTTTGTTCCCTGCTTAGGGAGTGTTACTGATAGAAACTATCTTCGAGCACTGCTGCAGAATTATGGTGTGGATACGCTCTATCATTCTGCCGCTTATAAGCATGTGCCTTTACTCGAATCGAATATCGCTAAAGGTGTTGAGAATAATGTTTTAGGAACGCTGTCAGCTGCTCAAAGTGCAGTCGATGCTGGGGTGAGACAGTTCGTACTCATTTCGACTGATAAAGCGGTCCGTCCTACCAACATTATGGGAACAACTAAGCGGGTGGCTGAGCTAACGATTCAGGCACTGTCTGATCAGTTTCAAGTTCGTACTCGGTTTTCGATTGTCAGATTCGGCAATGTCTTAGGGAGCAGTGGCTCGGTGGTGCCCCGCTTCCGTCAGCAAATTGCACAAGGGGGGCCAATTACGCTCACACATCCAGAGGTAACGCGCTTCTTTATGTCTATTCCTGAGGCGGCTCGATTGGTCATTCAGGCCGGGGCCATGTCTGAGGGCGGAGAAGTATTTCTTTTGGATATGGGCGAGCCGGTTAAAATTTATGACTTGGCCGCTCGCATGATCCACCTCAATGGCCTCATCCCCGACAAAGATATTGCCATTAAGATTACGGGACTACGGCCAGGGGAGAAACTCTATGAAGAGTTGTTGATTGATAGTGAAAATGCTCAGTCAACTACACATCCTAAAATCTTCTGTAGTCAGGAATATTTTCTGCCATGGGAAATCCTGGAGCCGATGCTAAAGGATCTGATTTATCATGCCTCATTAAATGATCTAGCTGCTGTTCGTAACCTTTTGAAAGAGCTTGTGCCCGAATATCAGCCATCTGTAGCGGTGACAACAGCCTCAGGCCAGAGGCCTTTAGAAGATAATCAGGCCTTGCCTATTGCTGTTGGCTAAGTTTTTGATGCTAGCTTTGTTGTTTAGAGCCATTGGCGAGTAATGTCTTTTCCTATGGGTAGGACAATCTGCCAAATAATGTGTTTGGCAGATTGTTGTCAATATGCAGGGATTATTGTATCTGTTGGGTAATAGTGATGCCGTCTAGCAGGGTGCGATCGCAACTAATATGGGGCAATTTTACCTGGGCATCATCAGAAATGCCAGGTTTTAACCTGCGCTGTCGCAGTTGCTTAAAGCTGCCCGGCGCTAAGATATTTAGCCTTGGCGCTATGATGTCATTTTTCTGTCGCTTAAAGCCATAGGACTCATTCGCCTGTTGCATTTTGTCGTCAAAAGCTTGCAAGAACTCTTTCGGATCAGGTAGCTTGGCCGACTCTGTTAGCTCAATATTGAGAACGTAGTAGGGATCTACAAGCGACTCTGAAAGCGTGACACAAAAATCCTCAATTGATAAGTTGTTCTGTAGTGGTGCTACCGCCTGAGATACATGGTATTCAGTTGTCTTCTCCGAAATGGCTGAGAGAGTTCCTCCCTGGCGATAACGAAAGATAATTACAGGCACGCCGTGACGCATGTCGATCACCTGCAACACATCGCCAATGTCGTAACGACAGAAACCCGAGTAATTGGTGACGAGGACTCGATAGTATTCCCCGATTTCTAACTGATGGGGCAACAACGTTCTCGGATTGTCTTTTTCCCACTGATCAGGGGCAATAAACTCAAAGAAATTTGTCTTTAGAGCTAAAATTGCCCCATCGTGACCGAGGTTACAACAACTCCCAAAGACGGCTTCTGACGATGAATAAGTCCCTCCAAAAATAGGTGTGTCGCCGAAGTATTCGCCAAAACGCTCAAAGTAAAAGTCGGACGGTCCCCCCTGGGCGGTAATCAAAAAGGCCAAATGAGGCCACACATGGCGAGGCAACAAACGACCATGGCGCTCTAATAGCATTTGGAGCTGTTTGGCCCGCTGCGGTTGAGGAGAGAGCCGAGACTGTAGTTTCTGCCGTAGGGCCGGTTCCAGGGGGATGTCCTGGGAAATTGTCCCCCGACCCATATCATCCACTAGAGCTGGGCCAAATCGTTCTAGATAGGTACATAACTGCAGCATAATCAAAGGAAAATTTGCTGCCAGGTAAGCTAGGCGTTCCTGCCGCAGACCAAACAGTAGACAGACATAGTTACGGGCGGCGGTATCCTTAATTAGCAGGGCGTCATAGGGCTGGACAAATAGTTGCTTGAATACAAACGATGGAGTACTTCTAAGCTGATTGCCACTGACGTGACCATAGGTGATATGTCCCTTTTCGGTCTGGCCCAGGGGCGTAATCAGTGTGGTCAATAGTAACTGACCGACAGAGTGCCCCTGGGCCTGGGCCTGTTCAAACGCATAGCCCATGGCTACCTGGTTGGCATAGGCTCGGGTTTGCTGGACTCGTTTGGTAATGGGAACGAGTTTACGGCTACCGGTAGAGCCGCTACTCATGTTGAAAACCTGAACGGACCGGGGCGATACGACTTTAGCTTCGCCAGCGGTGGCCCGCTCAAAGTAGGGGGCATAATCGTCGTAACTCCATTGAGGGACCTGTTGCCGAAACTCATCAATGCTGCTGATCCGATTTAGATTGAGCCCCTGTCCTAAGGCTGTGCTCTGCTGTTCTTTGATCAGTGTTTTAAGGAATCGAGCCTGGATAGATTTTGCCTGAGGTAACTGACGTGTAAATGCCCGTTGCTGCCATTGGGCGGCCATTGCAAACACAGATAAGACCGGCTGAGCCATAAGTTACTTCACAATCCGTCTTGTAAACTTAAAAATATTTCACAATAATAGAATGAAGCAGTGGGCTTACCTATTTTTTCCCATGCTTTATACCCTTAGTGGAGTTACCGATGCCCCAGCCCGTTGTGTTTGCCATTAGCTTTGTCGCGGCCTTTGTGTTTGCTAGTTTTGTTGAATACTGGCTACATCGGCTGATGCATGTATCTCCCAAGGTGGGGCAGCGCCATCGCGATCACCATCGTCGTAATGAAGGCCAGGGGGTGCTTTGGGAGTTTCGGGACTATGTATTGGGCAGCGCGATCGCAATGGCCATTCCCTTTATCTTTTCCCTCATCGTCGGTCTAGGCTGGGCCAGCGGTGCGTTATTTTATGCCGCCTTTTCCGCCTATGCCCACCAGCTCCAGCACGAAAATCCCCGCAAGTGCTTTTGGATGAAAATGCCCGTTCACTATGTGCATCATAAGTACGGCATGTGGGAGCACAACTTTGGTCTGGGCTTAGACTGGTGGGACCACATCTTTGGTACCTATAAGCCCGTTGAGTGGCCAGCCGAAGATGACATTCCTGAGGCGTCGATGCTGGCCGTACGCTGGTGGTAAGGTCCGTAGGGGCGTTCCATAGAACGTCCCTACGAATCAAAATTTTCGTAGTTTTCCTTCGCCTGCTTCACCTGGGGTGACAGCGTCAGCATCTGTGAAACCGCAGCATTCACCCACGACAGCGGAAATGTAAAAGGTCGCTCAATATCGAGAAACAGGACCACCCGATAGCCGTCGGTCTCATTCCACACCTCGTGGTAGTAAGTGTCATCAAAAATCAGACTTTTGCCCTCTTCCCAGTGGGTGATAGTGTTGTCCACCCGAATTCGACATTTTTCCTTGGGTTCAGGCACCCTTAATCCCAGATGATAGCGAATCAGGCCTTTGTGTTTACCGCGATGCTCAGGGATATGTTTTCCCGGTGCCAGGATAGAAAAGAAGGCCACCTTTAGCCCTGGAATATCCTTGAGCAACTCCCATGTGCGGGGACACTGCTGGCAATTGTTAGTAGCCACAAAGCCAAAGGCGCAAAAGTAATAGGTTTTCCACTTGTTATCGGGGCTAATGCGGTTTTGGCGAGGCATGATGTCTTGGAAGCTGGGCAGATCATTCACATCTGCCAATACCTGGTCCAGTTCCTGACGAATCATGGTCCAATTTTTTTCTAGGCTGGTGGCCCATGGGAATATGTCAGTGGGAAATATGGGCGCGTTTCCCAGGGGAGAGGCGTTACCTAACCAGGCTTCAAAACGACGATACCAGGGGCGATCAAAAATTGGATGAATTGGGGTTTCTGGACTTTGGGGTGGAGTGATTTGCATGAACGATGTAATACATTAAAGAAATCTAAAGAACACGCTAAAAACCAGGCAAAACCCGTGGTTACATCAGTGTAAAGATATAGTATCTGGTTAGGTCCTAATCCTGGCATGCTCTCCTAACCACCCGTTTCATGATGAAACTGAAGCCATTTTTGTTTTCCATTCTCGGTACCTTGACTGTGGGCGTTGTGCCTGCGATCGCACAGGTGATTCCGGCTGAAGATACGCCTGAAGTGGCGACCACCGTAAATCAAGATGGTTACTCGGTGATGCTGGGTGACAGTGTCGATCGCATGGAGTTAGAGTGCCGGGCCTATTTGGCGGTGAGCTTTCCCAATGGCATTATTGATCCGGCCTATTTGCGTGAAGATTTAGAAGCCACATTTCTAGAAGCTGGACGCCGGGGAGGGGTGGCCCCTGATACCCTGTATGACTCCAGTGAGGTGATTGCTAACCGGGTGGGTGAGCTGATGGAGCTGAGCGGTCGAGCGTTTGATGTGGAGTCTGGCCTTAAATTGCAGTTTCTCTACGAAGAGATGGAAGAGGTTGTCTGTGAGCGGTTGGCTAAGGGGTAGATGTCCTTTCTTAACGAAATTATAATTGCAGCCTATACTAAGTCTGTTGTTGGCTTTCGCCTACCCGGTGACAACCCTGCTTTAGAACCAGACGAAACCTATCGCTGGTCCATCTCTTTTTTGATATCACTGTGTTCCGGTGGTAAAAATACTCCATCAATTTCAAACTTAGGTTCCTTGACAGCAACAGAATCAAACCGATAGGTAGCTGCATCGGGTGGGGGAACGTCAAGTAAATCAATGCGATCGCAAGTCGTGAACAACGTTCCAGTCAAACAAACCTTTTTCGGTAAAAGACTGACAGCGTCGTATAGCAAACCATGTCCACGTTCAACCCTGGCAGTTCATATAGGTCAAAACAACCGTGCTGGACGTGGACATGGTTTAGAGCAACGTTACTCTATCTGAGATTGATGACTGCTGCTTCACTTGGCGTGCCATCAGCATTCAATGCATACAGCATGTAGTATCCCGGAGGGGCAATGTAACCGCTCTCCGGCATCTGCAATGCATACTCGTCATTCCCCAGATCACTGAATTCCAAGGAGATCAACCGTTGATCCGTGTTGATAGAGTGAGTGACTGTGGACATCCGGATGAGATTGAACCGGACGATATCCTGATCATCCGTCACCTCCAGATTGATCGTATCTCCATAGTCAGCTTTATCCACGGTTGCAATATCGGGGCGGTCAGCCAGAGAGCCATCGTCATTAAACAAATAGCCTGGGCTAAAGACCTGCGCATCCGGGTGATCGGCGGCCCCTCCTCCAGTCAATCCACCACCGGCTGCGAAGACAGTTCCGTCAGACTGCAACAACGCAACAGAGTGATAGTTTCGCGGAATATCCATGGAATCCATCACAGACCATTCGCCCGTACTCGGATCCCAGACTTCACCGGCATAGACAGTGCCTTCATCACTGAATTTCTTGCCAGATGTGTTGCCACCCACAGCCATAACTCGACCGTCGGGCAAAACAACACCGTTGAGGAACTTGCGGTCATAGTTCATCTCGCCAGTTTCGGTGACGATTGGTGTATCGCCCGTGATGTCAATGATGTAAGCCTTGTTGGTGACTGTGCCGCTGTTGGCTTCCCGGTCGGCACCACCAAATTTCAAGATCTTGCCCACGTCGTACATGACAAAAGACCCATGCTGAGAATAACCATCAGGTCGTTGTCCGGCTGATTCCAACACGCTGCCGACATCGTCCAGGTCAGCCCAGTACATTTCAGGTCCGGGGCCAGCGATAAAGACCTTGCCATTCGGTGCCTGGAACATTTGTGGGTGCCAGGAAGTTTGATCACCCGTGCCCTGGTAAATATTGATATTCATGCCGTCAACGGTGGTCCAACCTTCTCCTTCCCGCCAAATTTCTGCATTGCCAGCATGGCTATCAGGGGCATTGCCTCCCCATGTCAGTACGCTGCCGTCATCTAACGTTAGCGAGGTATTGTACCAACGCCGCATGTTCATGTTTTCTACGCGGGTCCAGGTGTCGGTTTTAAAGTCGTAGATGCTGGTTGAGGTCACGGTGCTACCACCGCCGTTGACCATAATCCGGCCATCGGGCAGCATTACTGTACCAGGACAGAACATGTCATGCTGAGTATTGGTGATCAGAAACTCTTCAACTTCTCGAGATGCCGTATTAAAGACAGAAGTAAAGGTTCTGGGATTATTGCCACCAAATTTGAAACGATCCCAGGAAGACCAGGTGACAATCTCTCCATCGGGTAGCTGGGCCGCCGCCACGGCAATGTTGGGCATGCCGATCACGCCGCTCCAGTTACCGAAGATCGCATTCTGCGACGGCAGATTGTCGCCAGTGACTTCAATGATGCCGAAGTAAGCGCTGTTCAGACCGTCGTCATCCCACTGGTCATTCGCACCGAAGTTCATCGTGACGAAGTCTTGGTTACCGCCAGAATTATTCGGTTCGCCCGGAGCAAAATTTGTGTAGGTGACGTCTGCGCCACTGGCCCAAACGAAGCTGCCTTCAGACTTAACGTCATTTAGGCCTGTCCAAAATCTCTCATCCTTGCCAAACCTTGACTGCAGCCAGTCTTCTTCTGCCGCATCGTTAATGGTGACGAGGTTGCCTCCTAGACGCTGAGCATACTGCTGAGCCTCCTGCCAGGTCATCTGAGTGGGTGTCAGTAAGTATTCGCTGTCGCCCCGCTCAAATCGAGAATTGGAATACAGCTGAGATCGAGGAATCAGTTCCAGCTCTTGCGAATCACTGCTCCATTTGAGATCCACGGTGGCATTACCACCATTTTCGTAGTAATCGACGCGAATATCGTAGCGTTGCCCAGCTTCCAGCACGATGGAGCCAGTATCCACAGTGGGGCCATGGTCGGTCCAGTTGTTAATCAGCAGCTGGTCATTAACCCACAGCCGAATGCCGTCATCACTAGTTGTCTGAAACACATATTCTTCCGAATAGAGGGTCTCAACTTCACCGGTCCAGCGAATGGAAAAGGTGTCCGGAGCGATGCCTGCTGGGCCACTGTTACCAAAGTCAAATGCAATATTCTCGTCAATGGAAACGCGGGTCAGGTCGGTGAAATTTAAATTGTTGTAGTACTCTCCGTAGAGCCCATTGCCACTGCCCGGTCGCGGTTCGTTATCCATGATGATCAGCTGAGCGCCGCTGACCACCGTGGATGCGCCGCCGGTAGGATTATCCAGATACAACCAGAAGCGCTCGTCATCCTCAACAGTCTGATCCTCCAGAATAGGAACAACAATTGTCTTTTCGGTTTCACCATCGGCAAACGTCAGCTTGCCCGAAACCGCAGTGTAGTCCTGTCCTGCAGTCGCTCCGTCATCGTCGGTGAAGTAATCGACAGTTATTTCTCCGTTGGCACCACCATCACGCAGCACCGTCACGGCAACAGAAGGATTTCCTTCTGTTGTCATGTACATGGGCCGTCCGAAGCGCAGTAGTCCAGCCGGAGCTTGAGTGTCATCATCGACAATTGTGACCGTGGTTTCAGCTGTCTCGATTGTCGCCCCGCCCGTTGGGTTACTCAGGCGAATGTTGAAGGTCTCGTCACTTTCTGCATAAGGGTCCTGGATGATCGGAATCGTGATCAACATGGATGCCTGACCATCGCCGAACGTCAGCTTACCAACCACCGGGACATAGTCTTCCAACTGTGTGGTGGTGCCGTCCACCGTGGCATAATCGACGCTGACTACTCCATCGGTGCCACCAAGCCGATCGACACGAATCTGCATGGATGACGTCTGCTCATCGACGGTGTATTCGGTTGCGGAAAACGCAAATTGTCCGGCAACTGGAGGGTTAGGTCCATCACCCAGAAATTCAATACTGCCGGTGATATCTGTCCCATCCGTATTAAAGACATCGGCCACTAGTTCAGCATTGCTGATGTCTCCCTTATAGATCCAGGTACTGGTGCCCACCGTCTGGAAGCTATAGTCATCAATTGTGCCATTGAGCTGAATCGTATCTTCCCCAATCGAAAAGTCGAGGATATCAGCATAGTCATTGAAAAAGTTCTGGTCATAAAAGCCCCCGGCTTCATCGCCGAGGATAAAGAGATCAGCTCCGCTGTTGCCCTGGAGCTGATCAATACCCCCTAAACCATTTAAGGTGTCATCTCCGGTGGTGCCTTCCAGGATGCCATCGTTGCCAGGAGTGCCCACAATGTCATTGCCAGGGGTGGGCGTGGGGGGCGGCGGCGGTGGGGGCGGCGTGCCGCCACCGACAAAGTCAATGCTGCTGGTGATGTCTGCCCCACCGGTGTTAAAGACATCGGCTACCAGTTCAGCATTGCTGATGTCTCCCTTATAGATCCAGGTGCTGTTGCCCACTGCCTGGAAGCTATAGTCACCTAAGACGCCGCTGAGCTGAATGGTATCTTCCCCTGAGGTAAAGTCCAGGATGTCGACATAGTCACTGAAAAACTCCTGATCATAGAAGCCACCGGTGTCATCGCCGAGGATAAAGAGATCGGCCCCGTCATTGCCCTGGAGCTGATCAATACCCCCCAACCCATTTAATGTATCGTCTCCGGCGGTACCCTCCAGTACTCCATCATTGCCCGCTGTCCCGAGGATCAGATTCAATTGTCCCTGGTAAGAGACTTGAGTCGCCTGGCTTACGGCTATTCCTGCTTCAATCGAACCGGTGGCTTTCTCTAATTGCCAGTCTCCGGTATGACCGGTGATATTATCAGAGGCGGCGACATCGGCCTGGGTAAGCTGACTAATCTGTTCTATAAAGCCGAATCCATCGGCAGCGGCAAGATTACAGCCGTAGAATAACAGATCACCTTCCTGGGAGAAGGCCGTTTTCCAGCTTTCTAACTCCGCTTCATAGTCATTGAGGTTAGTTTGGCTAAAAATGCTGTTTCCTAGTTGGAGTTGTCCCTGACTGCCATGGGAGAAGATATGGACGCTTTCTAGGTTGCTGTATGCTGCTAAGACCTGAGTGATCTGATCAAGTCCACTGGATTGATCATTCAACAAGAAAACTTTGTCAGTCTGCAGACTTGTCAGTAATTCATCCGCCTGGGCCACATTGCTATCGACAAAGGCAATATTGGTGGACTGTAGAGAACCTTGGGGGATAATATTATCTGTTGACATGAAGTGACAAGAGAATAACTGTGATATTGCTTAAAAAACAGCCTGATAGCCCACAGTAAACCTATCTAAACCCATGGGTTTAGATGATCTGATCGACGTTCTCGACGAGGGCGATCAGGAGAAAATAAGACTATGGTCAGCAATATAGGTTTAGATGACCAGCAGTCTATATTCATGTCCCTGGGTAAAGATTAGGGTTTCTACGTAATAGTCACTAGTACTACAAATATCTTTTTTGGTAATCTCATGTATCGATAGGGGTTCTGTAAAGAGAACAAGATAATTCAATGTGTTGATTTGTCTTAATCGTGCAAGGCTTTTGTTTTATGCAGTAGTTTGTATCTGAAATCGCTGGGGTTTACGTGTTTTTTATGGTTATGGAATATTGATGAGGTTAAGCAAAAGCGATCGCAACTGCTCTAGATCAGGGAGTTGCGATCGCATCTAAGTCATTAACAAGGTGTTCCCCAGGCAACAACTTGTATCATTTAGCCAATCTGAATCATCTTGGCTTCACTGGGAATACCTTGATCATTCATGGCAAACAACATGTAGTATCCCGGAGGAGCCACATTGCCATTTTCCGGAGTCGTTAGTTCATAACTGCCATCCCCATTGGCCGTAAAGTCCACCGATAAGAAGCGCTGGTCTGTATTGACACTGTGGGTGACAGAAGACAACCGCACCAGGTTAAATTCGGTGATCGGCATGCCATTATCGATAGTGATGTCGATGTTTTGTCCATAGCCCGCCTGGTCTGGTCCGCCACCAATCACAGGACGGTCAGCCAGAGTGCCATTATCGTTATACAGATAGGCCGGAGTATAGATCTCGGCATCAGAATGGTTAGTGGAGCAAGTACCACAGAGACCACCGCCACCGACGAACACACGACCATCAGGCTGTAACAATGCGACAGAGTGATAGGTGCGAGCTACTTGTTGCTGCGCCAACAGGGTCCATTCCCCAGTATCAGGGTTCCAGATTTCAGGTCGGTAAACCGCCTGGTCATCACTAAAGGCCACCGCTTTCTCGCTACCGCCCACCACAAACACCTGACCATCCGCCATCACTACACCAGTGGCATAGGACCGCTTATAGTTCATTGGGTCTTGCTTATCGACGGTGACTTGGTTGTCATTGTTAATGTCAATGTCATAGGCCACATCGGTAACAATGCCCCCTGAATATTGACTCTGACCACCAGCTCGCAGTAACTTACCCTGGTCATACATCACTGTGAGACCATTCTGGGAGTAAGTATCATCCCCCCGCAGACCAGCCTCTGTATAGGAGCCATTGCCCGTGACGTCATACCAGTACATGGTCGTACTCGGACCGGCAATAAACACATTGCCATTGGGCGCTAAGAACATTTGAGGATGTTCATCAGCGCGACCGCCAGCACTACTGATGGGGTCGATGGGGGCACCGGTCAATGTCCGCCAGCCAGTATCTTCCGACCAGAGTTCCCCTGGCCCTTTGCGACCATCGGCGCGGTTACCGCCCAGGGTAAAGACACTGCCATCTCCCATGGTGACCGAAACGTTATACCAGCGCCTCGCCTCCATGCTATCCACCAGGGACCAGGTATTGGTTCTAAAGTCATACACGCTGGTGGATTGCACAACACCACCACCACCGTTTACCAAGACGCGTCCATCGGGCAACATGACGGTGCCAGGGCAGAACATGTCGTGATTGGTATTAGTGACCAAAAACTCATCGACTTGTTGAGTATTCGTGTCAAAGACAGAGGTGTAGCTACGGGCAAATCGACTGGGAGAAAATTGGAATCGATCCCAGGATGACCAGGTAACAATCTTGCCATTGGGTAGTGTGGCTGCGGAAACCGGAATATTGGGAAACTCAATCACCTCACCCCAGGAACCCACCTGAGCGGCATCCGGTTGCACCTGGTACAGACTTTGAATTTCACTATCGCTCAGGCCGCGATCGTAAATCCGCACATCATCAATCTGGCCATCAAAATAGTTATCCACTCGCCCAATGTCAAAACTGTCTAGGGCCAAGGGCTTACGTCCGGCAAAAGCATCCGTGGAAAAGACCTCTTCCCCATTGACAATGGCTTTATAGGTGGTGCCATCAAAGCTGGTAACAACATGGTTCCAGGCATTGGGTTTCAACACATTGCCCGTGGTGAAATTATTCCAATTAGTGCCATCGCCAAAACCAGCATGGATTTTGTTTTGGTCATAGACCCAGATGCCAGGGTAGCGATTGACGGAACTACCCGGATTTTGTTTGCCGATAATGCCGTGATAGCCATTGTCAGTACTGTCGGAGTTAATCCACACAGATTGGGTAAAGGCTCCATCGCTCAGATCCAGGTCAGGATCACTGGCAATGCTGATATAGTCATCTGCCCCATCAAAGTCCCAACTGCGTGGGTTGTCGCCGTCGAAAATGGGAGCGGCATTATAGGGGCCATTAATGCCGGTAAAATTGTTGGCCGTACCGTTGCTACTAATACCGGATGAATCCACAACGGGCGAACTTGCCACAGTTTCATTTAGTTTCCAGTGCCCCACTAAACCGGGAATCAAATTGCCGGGATTGAAATCTTCAAACCGAATAATTTGTTCCGACTTGATGTTTTGTAAGAGTCCGACGGCAACAGGAGATCCCCAGTCAATGCCGTTGTTGCTGACATAGAAGGCATAGTCAGCCACCTGACCATTTGGGGAGGCATCCTGGCGGGGTAAATAGCTAAATCCGCTGATGTCGTATTCAGCTTCTAAATCAATGACAATTTCATGGGGATGGCGAGGATCGTTGTCGTTTCCAGGCGGTGCCCATTCAGTATGCCAGAAGGTGTTGGGATTCCCATCAAACGCATTAGTGGCAGGACGGTTACTGACCACTAATTCCTCACTGTTGACCGATTCAAGGGTCCAGTTTGCCTGGCTGATAAGATTATCATTGCCATCCAGGAGATTTAACTCCGCCAGGCTGGTCCAGGGGTTGCCATTCACCTCAGAGTTGGCAACAAATCGGACATAGCGATATTCAGGATCGGCTGGGGGTGGCGGCGGAGCAACATCATCATCGTTGATGGCCACCATGATCGATTCAGTACCAATCACAGCACCCCCTACTGGGTTATCGAGGTACAGTAAAAAGACTTCTCTATTTTCTGTGGTGGTGTCGTTGAGGATGGGGACGGTGATAAATTGTTCCGTTACCCCTTCTTCAAAGGTGAGGGTGCCAGAGGTAGCTGTGTAGTCTTCACCCGCATTGGCTCCATCGTTGGCTGTGGTGTAGTCCACGGTAACTGTGCCCGTACTGCCGCCCACACGTACCACCTTAATACTGGCGAGACCGGTTGATTCACTAACCATGGCCATGGGGCCGGTAAAGGTGAGGGTGCCTGCCTCAACAACTTGATCATTGTCCTCAATGGCGATAACGGTACGCTGGGTACCGAGCGTTGCTCCATTGGTGGGGTTGCTGAGCTGCACGGCAAAGGTTTCATCCACTTCCACAGCCCCATCATTGATAATGGGAATCCGAATGGTCATAGACTCTTGCCCATCGCCAAACGTTAGGGTGCCGACAATCGGAATAAAGTCTTCCAGGGCAACGGCTGTTTGACTAGATGTCTCATAGTCCACACTAGCCACGCCTTCGGTGCTACCAAGCCGATTGACAGTTAAATCAATAGAGGCCGCTCCCTCATCCACGGTAACTGTGGAAAACTCCAGGGAAAATTCCCCTGGGTTTGGTGTGGGTGGGGTATCCCCCAGGAAGTCAATGCTGCTGGTGATATCGGCCCCGTTCGTATTAAAGACATCGGCGACCAGTTCAGCGTCGCCTGCGTCTCCCCTGTAGATCCAGGTGTTGGAACCCACGACCTGGAAGGTGTAGTCATCAGCCACACCACTGAGCCGAATGGTATCTTCTCCTACCGTAAAGTCCAGGATGTCGGCATAGTCATTGAAAAAGCCCTGGTCATAGAAGCCGCCGGTTTCATCGCCCAGGATAAAGACATCAGCCCCGCCATTGCCCTGGAGTAAATCAATGCCGCCCAGTCCATTTAAAGTGTCATCCCCGGCAGTGCCCTCTAGCAATCCATCATTACCTGTGGTGCCCACAATCGTGTTGCCGGGTGTGGGCGTAGGCGGATTTGGTGGTGTGGGCGTACTATCCTCTACGAAGTCAATGCTGCTGGTGATATCGGCCCCATCCGTATTAAAGATATCGGCGACCAGTTCAGCGTTGCCCGAGTCTCCCTTATAGATCCAAGTGTTGGAGCCCACGGACTGGAAGGTGTAGTCATTTGCCACACCGCTAAGCTGAATGGTATCTTCTCCTATCGTAAAGTCCAGGATGTCGGCATAGTCATTAAAAAAGTCCTGGTCATAGAAGCCGCCAGTGTCATCGCCCAGGATAAAGAGATCGGCACCCCCATTACCTTGAAGCAAATCGATGCCGCCCAGGCCATTTAAGGTGTCATCCCCGGCAGTCCCTTCTAGCAATCCATCATTGCCCGCCGTACCCAGGATCAGATCTAATTGTCCTCGGTAAGCGACTTGAGTGGCTTGATCCACGGCGATGGCTGCTTCAATAGAGCCGGTGGTTATCTCCAGGTCCCAGTCGCCATCTAGGCTGGTATGTCCAGTGATGTCGTTAGAGGCGGCGACATCGGCCTGGGTGAGCTGGCCAATCTGTTGGACAAAATCAAATCCATCGGCGGCGGCAAGATTACAGCCGTAGAACAGCAGGTCGCCATCTTGGGAGAATGCGGATTGCCAGCGTTCTAACTCCGCTTTGTAGTCATTTAGATTTGTCTGGCTGAAGATGCTGTTCCCTAACTGAAGGGCTCCCTGGCTGCCATGGGAGAAGATATGAACGCTTTCTAGGTCGGTGTATGCAGCTAAGGTCTGAGTGATCTGCTTAAGTCCACTGGAGCGATCATTCAACAAGAAAACTTTATCGGTCTGCAGGCTTTGCAGTAGGTCGTCTGCCTGGGCCACATTGCTATCGACAAAGGCGATACTAGTGGGCTGTAGAGAACCTGGGGGGACGATATTATCTGTTGACATGAAGTGACAAGAGAATAACTGTGATTTTGCTCAAATAACAACCTGATAGCCCATGGCAAACCTATCCAAACTAATCAGTTTGGATAAGCTGAGCGACATTCTCGACGAAGGCATTCAGGAGAAAATAGGACCTATGGCCAACGATATATGTCTAGATAGCCAGCAGTCTTGTTTCATGTCCCTGGCTAAAGGTTAGAATTTCTACGTAATAGTAACTAGTGCTACAAAGATCCTTTTTTTGAAATCTCATAGGTTGATGGGATTTCTGTAAAGAGAACAAGATAACTTAATCTATTAATGTTTCTTAATGGTGGAAAATGTTCCTTTTATTCGGTGATTTGTATCTGGACTATGCTGGGTTTATCTGTTTTTTATGATTATGGGATGTTTGTGAGGCAATGATTTTTACGCCAAGAAACATGACATAAGCTTATGAACTAAACAAAGTGCCAAAACGCTCTTGTAAAAATGCAGTTAGTAGCTGCACTTTAGTAGACAGATGCCGGTTCGTCGGATACATCGCCCATAGAGATAACGGTTGAGGTTGATAATCCAGGGCTATTTCTTGCAATTTCCAGCGCTCTATACTCGTCTGAACGATAAACCGAGGCAACAACACTATTCCCAGACCCCGGATGGCAGCATCCCTCAGCACTTCACCATTGTTAGAGCACATGGTCGCGTCACTTATCGTCACCCTGCGCTCGCCATTAGCCTTAGCGAGTACCCACTCGTGGCGACCTGACAGCTCACCATAGACTAAACAGCTATGGTTATCTACATCCTTGACTGTCCTTGGAATCCCGTGATGCCATAAATAGTTGGGTGCAGCACATAGTAAACACTGTAGTTTTGCCAGCTCATGTACCACCAGCTGGGACGATGGTTTTGGTTGAGAAATCCGTACGGTAAGGTCAAATCCCTCCGCTAAGGGATCGATAAACCGATCCTCTAACGTCAGCTGTACCTTTATCCCAGGATATTGCGCCATAAAGTCTGCCAGCACCGGCCCCAAATGCATCGTTCCAAAGGTCATGGGGGCATTGACCCGTAAGATTCCGACCGGCTCTGCTTGGGCTCGGGAGACAGCTAGTTCCGCTTCTTCCAGGTCCGTCAAAATCCCCAAACAGCGATCATAAAAAGCCGTGCCCGTGGCCGTTGGGGTCACTTTCCGGGTACTGCGCTGTAGCAATCGTGCCCCCAGTTCCGTTTCTAACGTAATCACTAATTTGTTGACGGCTGAACGTGACATCCCCATATCCCGTGCTGCTGCGGCAAAACCATTGGCCTCAACTACCTGTACAAATGCATGAATGGCTGCAAATTTATCCATGATCTTGGGGATGACGCTTGTTTATTATTGTCAACTAAAAGTAGACAATATGTCCACTAAATTGATTATTGTCTATTTTTAGGATTCAATCCATAATTAATTAAGTCAGTTCTAAATCACTTCCATCCAATAGAACTAGCGGGAGGTAAACCCTATGATCACCATTCGCTCCGGATCAGAAAGAGGTAATGCCAACTTTGGGTGGCTTGATAGTCGCCATACCTTTTCCTTTGGCAGTTATTACGACCCAGCTCATATGGGGTTTGGTCATCTACGCGTCATCAACGAAGACAAGGTAGCTCCAGGCCAGGGATTCCCTACCCATAGCCACCGCGATATGGAAATCATTTCCTACGTTATTGATGGTGCCTTAGAACACAAGGACAGCATTGGCAATGGCTCCATCATTCGTCCTGGAGATGTGCAGCGCATGTCTGCCGGTACCGGCATTAGCCACAGTGAGTACAACGCCTCTAGAGAGAATCCCGTTCACTTTCTCCAGATATGGATATTGCCTGAAAAACAGGGCATCGAACCTGGGTATGAACAAACTTACTTCAGTCCCGAAGAGAATCAGGGAAAATTACGCCTGGTCGGTTCCCGCGATGGTCGAGATGGGTCGATTACCATTCACCAAGATGTCAATCTCTACGCAGCTCGGTTGACGATAGATGAGCAGATTGACTATACACTTCAATCCGACCGAATTGTTTGGATACAAGTCGTGCGTGGTGGCATGGCTCTCAATGGTCAATCCCTCAAGGCGGGTGATGGCGTCGCTGTTAAAGCTGCTGAGGCTCTAATGATTCAAGGACAGTCGGATGATACTGAAATCTTACTGTTTGATATGGCTGGCTAGATTTGGGTGAAAAGACTACGGCTGCCCCCATCCATCCATTGTCCACCGACTGAATTTCAGTCAGTGGACAATGGTATCCTGACTTGTGCTGACTTTAGGAGTATTCTGACTGTGACTCGTGGGTTCCTGGCCTCGTTACTCTGTGTCTTTTCCATGGCCACCGCCGCTCAGGCTCAGATGAGTGACGTCCCAGCTTTTGATACCGATGGAGATTTTCATTCTGCCAGAGTGCGGGGTAATCGTGGCTACTATTCTCATAGGCAATGGCTTGTGGTTGAACCCGATGTAGAAGGCCTCAACTGTCGTAATGAGAATGGAACTGTTGTTTTGACCTTAGCCTATGGTGCGATTGTCGACTCTGTATTTGACAATGGCGATGCCATTCGATCGATCAATGGTCAACCCTGGCTCAAAGTAAATGTTAGCGCCATGGATTTACGTCGTCAGGTGGCTGATGATTTTGCCGTTGTCCAGACCTGTTATGTACGGTCTAATAACCAACATATCGCTCCCTTAAATCCAGATACCCAGTGATATTTTTTAGCTTATATTTTGTGGGGCTGCCGCCACTTTTCTTCACTTAATTTGTAGAAAATAGTGAATCATTAGGTCAATGTCGTTGGGGTCGAATTCTTTGATAGTTCTATTCAAGAAACTTTACCTCAATTGTGTTGGTCTGTAACTTAAGTTTGCTGTCTGCCAAATCAATATTGTTAGCGTACCAATTTAGCTCGATTCTGTTATGAATTGTAGGTATTTTGGTCGCTATCCTGGGCTATTTAGGGTATGGATGATCTATAATAGGGCTGTGAATGACGTTCATCCTTGTGTTTAGGAAAAACTGAACATTAAGGGATAAAAAGTAGGGATATCTTCCCGAAGGGACGTGCCTCTTCAACGCATATTTTTAGGAGGCGATTCTTATGGAATCTGATGTTTTCACCACAACTGAATTGATTGTGGTATTGACAGTCTACTGCATCGTATTTTGTCCGATTCTATGCTGGGCGATTAGTGCTCCATTGTTTTTTAATGAGCCATTCTCCTTAAAAGGGCCATTGTCCTTCAATCGGTCTCTGGACTCACACGAAAATCATTCTCACGCTTAAACTTCGGGTATCAATTCAAGCCGAGAAATCCTGACTAGGTGGGAACTTAGAAGCCAGAAGTTAGTAAGGCCATGACTTCTGGCTTCTAAGTTTTGAGTATACAGGCTCGAATCAACTGCATTTTAGCTCGGACGACTCTTGTTGCATTCATCTACTTTTCTCAATGAATTTAGTGCCCAATACAATCCTATTGATCATTTGACAATTGATCCATATGGAACAAATCCATGGAGATTATCGCCTGATGGTTTAAACCTTAATGTCTTAAAATTTTAATACAGAATGAAGTCATTGAAATAATGACAGTTAAGCATACTAACATTCTGCAGTATTGGCTGTGAAGTTTGATTTTTCTGGACTTGGGCACTGAGACTATCTGTCGTGTTAGTTAAGCAAACATTACCGGAAATAACAAAGAATGTTCCTCCAGTCATTTGTCCGATGTCTGCTGGTGCAATCACGACCGGTCCACTGCAGGTAGTAAGGGGCATGACGAGATAGGCTTCAATATAATCTTCACCATTTATTTCAAGCTTATTAAATCCTATGCTGGCAATCTCATCGCCCTGATAGACCAAAGCTTCACATAGCTCGCTTGCGAGTTCCTTGTTGCCCCACCATGGTTGGTTGCGAAGGTCCCGATCAGTGACCTCATGATCTAGCTCAACACTGTAGGATGAGCCATAGACATCGACAGTAACGGGTTCGGTGGATGCATGGCTAGATGCGGTTAGAGCAAGTAGCGAAATGTATCCTAATATGGTGCCAGTGAAGAGTCTACCAATCATTACTTAATTTCCTTGAGCAGATTGTTTCATATTGTTCAGAACCTTAATACTGTTTATAGACCGATTTAACCGGGTCAGGATGTTGCCAACCTGTTGAATTTTCACAAGCCATGAGAGTTTGAACAACGGCGAAGCTTGTGAAAAATGTTGGTAACGTTTGGAGTATAAAGGATTAGCTTATTTTAGATATAGTGATTAACCATTGTGTAGAGGTGCTAATTATAGGATAGTTCTGATGTTATAAATATTGCCCAACACTTTTTTGAGCTATACAGAAAAACTCGATTTTAAATAATACTTAATACCTTAATACCTTAAAAACTCGAACTACTTTTTGACTTTTTGATAAGGCTGGACTGACTTGTCCAGCTTGAGCTTGGGATGGGGCCGACGGAATGGTCGGCATAGACAATCGGCAAGCCACATTAGGGGCAGGCTGCCGAGCCAACATGTTACTAAGATCACCAGGCCTAACCACCAGGCCCAGCTTGAGTGCAGAGCCACGCCAAGGCCCGCTAGCAAGCCCACAATAAAGTTACCTGCATGGAAGTTAATCGACGCTCCCATGAAATCAGACAGGTGATAGCGAGAGTTTGTCCAATAGGTCCATAGATTGATGCATAGGGTGATTGCTGCTATGGCAATCAGCACAATGGTGATTAAGTCCATTTTTTCTGTTACAACAATCCCTACCCCATGGATTACGGATGAAAGTTTGGGATGCCCCTGAGGATACTTTCGATGCACCCATGGCTTAGCTTACTGCCTTACCCATGGGCTATGTCCTCGATCCAATCTGCTACTGTACGATACTCGATTTAGGTCGAGTTTGCTGTTGTTCTGCTTCTTTCTTGAGCTCTTGCAAAATTTGATATTCCAGCAGAGCGGCGGATAATTTTTGAGCAGGATCAATTATTTCTTGAGGGGTTTCTGGTGGGGTCAATACTGTTCTAGAAAAAGATAGAAAGACAATTGAAAAGACGAAAAATGCTGGTAAGAATCCCATAGGAACCTCCTGTGACAAAGATATAAACCTTGTCCACGTCCAGAACGGTCGTTTTACCGTGGGAGAAACTACAGGTTTCAACTTGGACGTGGTTTAGAAAACAGCTTCCCCAACTGTTTAACGGTGATGGGGAATGAGCTAATCAATCAAATCTCTGGGTCATTGACAAAATGCTAGTCAATGAAGCCATTGTTTTTAGGCAATGAGGACGGAAGAGGGCATTAATACCATCACGAGCCATGGGGCTTTGGGGTTTGCAAAATTTGAAAGGGGGCAGATTGCAAGGGGCTCAGTCAGATCTCTGGCCGCTGGCTTGTTGATGGTTAATCCTGGGGGCAATGAGTTCTGGTAAACGTGTTACACAGAACCTTGCATTGATAATGCCCTAATTTTGGAAAGATGCGTAAATACGCTTAGATATTCTTTACTTGTACGATCTATTGAGTATTTATACGGATGATATTTTTGAAGAGGTAGTTAGCTTGGCTATCTTAGGTAGATTATGTAGCTATTCATGAAGGTTGGCAGGTGATATCAGAAACCAAAGGGGAGAATGCCAAAACCAAATAAGATTTTGCTAAACAATATCAGCTTAAATGCTTCCCAATAGGAAATTCTTCTGACTGAGAAGATATGGCTAAGAGTAGTATTCCATATCCAGTGCAAGATAATGGTGCCGATAGCAAACAAGGCAATGGCGCTGATGGCAAAACTGAATACGGGGAATAGGAGCATGTGGAGCGGTAGTCCGAATTGCATAGATCTGCCTGGTAGATTTTCTTTTAGACAGAGTAGCCGACTTTAACCTGGGAATCTATGGTGATGGGTCGGCAGTCTCTTTGCCTCGGGCAAGAGAGTTGATTCCACTGGGAAGTTCGTTCTGTTGTGATCAGATGCTGAGGGGAACCGCATAGTGGTTGGTCTGATGTCCCTGAAGCTTAATAATTCATAGTAATTCTCTGAAAACTGGGCGAGGTCTTTATAGACTGGCTGGTAGCTTCCTTTGTAGTAAGGTTCCGTGGTGTGATTGATATTCGCCAGTTCTTTCAGATGACGAATCCTAGCCGGACGCTGGATTTAAGTAAGCCGGAAGATAAAAATCTCTATATTGATTTTTCGGCGGTGCGGGGAGAAGAAATCATCGAGGAGTTGAAAAGTCAGATTACGTTCTTTTCACCGGAGCAGCCTACTTGCACCTTGTTTACTGGGCACATTGGCTGTGGAAAATCGACTGAGCTGCTGCGGCTCAAGGCTGACCTGGAGGTGGAGGGCTTTTATGTCGTTTACTTTGAGTCGAGCGAAGACCTGGAAATGGCCGATGTGGATATTGGTGATGTGCTGCTGGCGATCGCAAAACGAGTCAGCGATAGTCTAGAACAGCTGAACCTAAGCGACGCCAAGAGTTTGCGGGGGTTATTGCGAGGAGCCGCTAAGCTCTTGATGACTGAAATTGAGGTGGAGGCCGAGGCTGATCTATTGGGGATGGGCGTGGCTGGCAATACGGACAGCGAGGTATCGCTCGCACCATTTATGAGCTAGTGGATGATGCCTGCGCCTGGCTCGATGGCTATCTGCGCCATGGTCCAGAAGACGAGGTCAGTGATGCTGACCGTGCAGTTTGTGACATTCCTCCTCGCCCGCAGTCTCGTTAGAGAACAATAAAAAACATGATTGTAGGCCTAATATGCAACAAGAAAACTTGATGTATATAACTTTGTTTTTAGGACTTGCTTTCTGAGCAAAAAGTCCCTATGCTTTCCCAAAGGTTGTGAGCCCATCGCAACCACACAACAGAACTAAATAGACCCAGCGTCGTCGGCAGGTGCTGGAACCACCTACCGACGACTGACCCCCAAACTGATCATGCCAGTCTGCGGGCTAGGATGATTATGCCCTAGCAACCCCGATTTGCACTACATTTTGTGGGGTTGCAGGGCCTTTTTAGTTCTGGTTTCACCCGCCCCGCTGCTTTATTGCGGGGCACCTGTCCCCTATGTAAAGAAACCAGAACCATGTTTCAATCATCAAACCCCGACAACGCCAACACCCCCAAACAACAACCAGCCCCCTTACCCGAATACCAATTCGAACCCGTCCGCCATATCCTCCTCGGCAGCCTCACCGCTATCCGCAACACCATCACCCTGCTCCACAAACTCAACTACGCCGAACCCAACGACTGGAGCAAACCCCTACCCACCGGACGCCCCAACGAAGTCATGGCCATCCTCACCAAAAAGATCAGAGTCGATTAACCATCTGTAAAACATAGACCATCCCGTAGGGGCACTCCCTTGTGGATGCCCCTCGATACCGAATGCCATCAGCCAGGATTTCCTATAACAAATCCGAATGCATCATGTCCGGTAAAAAATGGACGATCCCGTAGGGGCACTCCCTTGTGGATGCCCCTCGATACCGAATGCCATCAGCCAGGATTTCGCATAACAAATCCAAATGCATCACGTCCGGTAAAAATAGACCATCCCGTAGGGGCACTCCCTTGTGGATGCCCCTCGATACCAGGTGCCATCAGCCAGGACTTCCTACAAGTTCAATCAAAAATGAATTGCAAAAAAAAAAATTTTTGCATAAAACCCGGTTCGACTCCATGAGTAATCACTGAATGGAAAAAAGCATTTACCCAGAGCCAATCATCTCTGTCCAAATCTTGTCAGTCTTCACAATTCAGGAAAACCCCCATGGCCTTAATCCAAGTCGCTAATTACAACAATACCAGTGAGAATAACCGGACAAACTCCTCCTTAGACAGCCTAACCAATTTTCAATATCACAAAAACTTGTTTCTCAAAGACCTTTTTTTCCCGATTATTTATGGGACTGAGGGGGCTGATCACATAGAGGGTAGTGAGGCCAACGAAACTATATATGGCCAGGCAGGCATTGACTTTCTCTTTGGTCTAGGCGGCAATGATTCTCTCTATGGTGGGGCCGACAATGACATCCTGGGCGGTGGTGATGGTGATGATCGTTTATTCGGGGACGAGGGTAATGACTTCATCCACGGCAACAATGGCAGTGATACCTTGTACGGCGGGATTGGCAACGACACTATCTATGGGGGCACTTACTGGGATCAATTCGATGGAGACGATGTCCTGTACGGCGGCTACGGCTATGACGAACTATATGGCGGCGCAGGCAATGATGAGCTTTTTGGTGGTCACGGTAATGACAGACTCGTTGGCGGCGTAGGCGACGATGAGCTTTTTGGGGAATACGCTCAAGATTCTCTGTTGGGCGGGGCTGGTAACGACTTACTCGTGGGCGGTAAAGGAAATGACACCCTGACAGGGTATCAAGCAGGCAACGGCAGCGGGTTTGACAATTTTGACATCTTGACTGGCGACGATCCGGGGTCACTGCCGGGTCAAACTGTATTGGGTGATGGGGCTGATAACTTTATATTGGGAAATTCTTCAAAAGCCTATCACCTGGGTAATTCCTTCGCGACCATCACCGATTTCAACAGGGCAGAAGGAGATACGATTACCGTCCATGGTAACTTCAATGATTATTCGTTCGGTTATAGCAATGCTGGCGGCGGTAACCAGGCAGATACGTTTATCTACTATCAAAACGATCTGATTGGGATTGTGCATGATACCACCCATCTTAGTGTCATCAACGGCCTGGCATTCTTATAAATTTTTCCAAACAGGCAACAAACTTCGGCTCTTCCGGAATTCCCGTGGAGCCCCCTACATTTAGTGTAGAGTTCAGATTCTTCCCCGTTAGGGATAATAGAG